>NC_015671.1:2115864-2821152 GCF_000218545.1 Cellulomonas gilvus ATCC 13127 | reverse complement strand
TGCAGATCCTCGCGTTCCACGCCTCGCGCCACGCGTGACACGACCGAGGACGCCGACCCGCGCGGGGTCGACGTCCTCGGACCGGGTGCACCCGGGGGCTGCCGGGGGCTGACGAGGTCAGGCCGCCTTGATGGCCGACGCGTCGAGCGTGATCGTGACCTTGTCGGAGACGAGCACGCCGCCGGCCTCGAGCGCGGCGTTCCAGGTCAGGCCGAAGTCCTTGCGCGAGATCGTGGTGCTCGCCTCGAAGCCCGCACGCGTGTTGCCGAACGGGTCGACGGCCACGCCGTTGAACTCGGTGGCCAGCTCGACCGACTGCGTCACGCCGTGGATCGTCAGGTCGCCGACGATCACGTAGTCGCCGCCGTCCTGGCGCACGTCGGTCGACGTGAAGGACCACTCGCCGAACGCCTCGACGTCGAAGAAGTCGCCCGACTTGAGGTGGCCGTCGCGGTTGGCGTCACCCGTGGAGACGGTCGAGGGGTCGAGCGTCGCGGTGACCGAGGCGCCGTCCTCGGCGACCGTGATCTCGCCACCCGTGATCCCGATGGTGCCGCGGACCTTGGAGATGCCGGCGTGGCGCACCGTGAAGGCGGCCTCGGAGTGCGACGGGTCGATGGTCCAGGTGCCGGCGGTGAGCTCGGTGGGCAGCGCGGTCATGGTGACTCCCGGTTCGGTTGAACGGTCAACAACTTGATAGTTCAAAGTTGTACTACAGTGGGACCCGACGCGCAACCCCAGCGTGGTGCACCTCACCCGGACCGTGCCCGCGGAGGACTCCTCGCGTCACGGCCGCCCGACCGTGCGGCCGTCCCCGGACGAAGGGTGGTGCGGCGTGACCACGACCCCGGACGCGCCCGTGACGCAGGTGCGCTGGTTGACCGACGACGAGCAGCAGTCCTGGCGCTCGCTGCGCGTGGGCAGCGCGATGCTCAACGACGTGCTCGCGCACGAGCTCGAGGCGCAGTCGGGCCTGTCCATCCACGAGTACGAGGTGCTCGTGCGGCTGTCCGAGGCGCCCGACCGCACGCTGCGCATGTCCGGGCTCGCGACGGGCATCGCGCACTCGCGCAGCCGCCTGACGCACACGATCCGCCGCATGCAGGAGCAGGGGCTCGTGGAGCGGCGGCAGTGCGCGTCGGACGCGCGGGGCGTGGAGTGCGTCATGACCGATGCGGGGTGGCAGCGGCTCGTGGCCGCAGCACCCGGGCACGTGCAGTCGGTGCGCGACCACCTCGTCGACGTCCTGACGCCCGAGCAGTTCCGCGCGCTCGGCGAGGCGTTCGAGGCCGTGCGCACCCACCTGACGGGTGGGGCGTGTCACTCCGAGTGACCTGCTGACCCGCCCCGACCACCCAGGCCGGTGAGGGACACTGGGCCCCATGGTCGCCACCACCGTCCACCTCATGCGCCACGGTGAGGTGCACAACCCCGACGGCGTGCTCTACGGACGCCTGCCCGGCTACCGCCTGTCCGCGCGGGGGCGCGCGATGGCGCGCTTGGTCGCCACCCACCTGGCGGGCCGCACCTACGACGGTGCGTGGCTCGACGCGCAGGGTGTCGTGGACGCCGAGGCCGATGACGTCGTCACGCCCGCGGTCGCCGCGGCGATGCCGACCGGGGCGCGCCGGGACGTCGTGGCCGTGATCGCCTCGCCGCTCGAGCGCGCGCAGGAGACCGCCGCGCCGATCGCGGCCGCGTTCGGGCTGGAGATCCGCACGGACCCCCGGCTGATCGAGGCCGAGAACCACTTCCAGGGCAAGACGTTCGGCGTGGGCGACGGCTCGCTGCGCCACCCCGAGCACTGGCCGCACCTGCGCAACCCGTTCCGGCCCTCGTGGGGTGAGCCGTACCGCGGTCAGGTGGACCGCATGCTGGCCGCCGTCGCGGACGCGCGGGACCTGGCCCGGGGCCACGAGGTCGTGCTGGTCTCGCACCAGCTGCCCGTCTGGGTCACGCGGCTCGCGCTCGAGAACCGCCGGCTGTGGCACGACCCCCGGCGCCGGCAGTGCGCGCTCGCGTCGCTCACCAGCCTGCGCTACGAGGACGACCGCCTCGTGTCGGTGGGCTACGCCGAGCCGGCCGCGGCGCTCCTGCCGGGTGCGGCCACGGTGGCGGGGGCGTGAGCATGCGGCGACGCACCACCGGCACGGCGCTCCTGCTCGCGGGTGCGCTCGCGCTCGCGGGCTGCGCGGGTGGGCAGGCGCCCCCCACCGAGCAGAGCGTCGACCAGGGCTACCAGTCGGGTGACGGCTCGACCACGACGTGGCCCGCGGGCAGCAGGCAGGGTCCCGTCGAGCTCGCGGGCACGGACTTCGAGGGCCAGGCGCGTGACGTCGCGGACTGGCGTGGCGACGTCGTCGTGCTCAACACCTGGTACGCGGCGTGCCCGCCGTGCCGCGCCGAGGCGCCCGACCTGGTCGCGTTCGCGCAGGACTACGCCGACCGGGGCGTGCACGTGCTGGGCATCAACTCGGTCGACGCGGCGGGCGCCGCGCAGCCGTTCCAGAAGACGTTCTCGGTGCCGTACCCGAGCCTCGAGGACACGTCCGGGGCCGCGGTCGCGTCGTTGCAGGGCATCGTCGCGGTGAGCGCGGTCCCGACGACGGTCGTGCTCGACCGTCAGGGCAAGGTCGCCGCACGCGTGCTCGGGCTGCTCGACGCCTCGACGCTGCGCACCGTGGTGGACGACCTGCTCGACGAGCAGGTCGCGGCCGCGTCGTGAGCGCCACGTTCGCGCCCGTGCTGGCCGATGCGGGGGACGCGTTCGCGACCACCGCGTTCAGCGGCTCGCTGCTGCTCGCGGTCCCGGTCGCGGTGCTCGCGGGACTCGTGTCGTTCGCGTCCCCGTGCGTGCTGCCGCTCGTGCCCGGCTACGTCGGGTTCCTGGGCGGCATGACCGGCGGCGCGTCGGGTGCCCCGCGCGTGCTGGCCGTGCCCACCGCACCGGGAGTGCTGCCCGCGGGTCCCGTGCCGGCGCCGGTCGCCCCCGCGGCCGACGGCCCCGCGCTCGACCGGGCGGACCGCCGCCGGCTGCTGGCGGGCGTCGGGCTGTTCGTGGCGGGCTTCACGCTCGTGTTCGTCGTGCTCGGGGTCCTGGCGGGCACCGTGGGCGCCGCGCTGCTCCCGTGGTCGGACACGCTCACGCGCGTCCTCGGCGTCGTCGTCGTGCTGATGGGGCTCGCGTTCACGGGGCTTGTCCCGTTCCTGCAGGTCGAACGCCGGCTGCACCTCGCGCCGCGCGCGGGGCTGTGGGGCGCACCGCTGCTCGGCATGACGTTCGGGCTCGGCTGGACCCCGTGCATGGGCCCGACGCTCGCGGCGATCTACGCGCTGTCGCTCGACCAGGCCTCCGCGTGGCGCGGCGCGCTCCTCGCGGTCGCGTTCTGCCTCGGCCTCGGGCTGCCGTTCGTGCTGGTGGCGCTCGGCGTCGAGCGGTCCACGCGCGCGCTCGCATTCCTGCGCCGGCACCGCGTCGCGGTCATGCGCCTGGGCGGCGCTCTGCTCGTCGTGCTGGGGCTCGCGCTGGTCACGGGCGTGTGGGGGCAGTGGGCGCAGTGGTTGCAGGGCGCCCTGACCGACGACTTCGTGCCGGTGATCTGATGAGCGGCTACCGCCCCGCGGGCCTCGAGGACTCGTTCGCCGCACCGTCCGCCGACGAGCAGGCGCCCGGCTCCGCCGCGCCGCCGCAGCTGCCGTCGCTCGGCCCGGTGGGCTGGCTGCGCTGGGCGTGGCGCCAGCTCACGAGCATGCGCGTCGCGCTCCTGCTGCTCATGCTGCTGGCGGTCGCGGCCGTGCCCGGCACCATCTACCCGCAGCGTGCGCAGGACGTCGCCGAGGTCGCGACGTACATCGCCGACCACCCGACGAGCGGTCCGTGGCTGGACCGTCTCGGGTTCTTCGACGTGTACTCCTCGGTCTGGTTCTCGGCGATCTACCTGATGCTGTTCGTCTCGCTGGTCGGCTGCATCCTGCCGCGCACGCGCGTGCACCTGGCCGCCGTGCGGGGTCGGCCGCCGCGCACGCCGCGCCGGCTCACGCGCTTCCCGGCGCAGGCGGCGGGTTCGTCCAGCGACACGCCCGAGCAGGTCGCGCGCGCGGCGGCGGCCGCGATGCGCCGCGGTCGGTACGGGCTGCCGTTCGTCCGCGCCTACCGCGTGGACGTGCACGACGAGGGCGGCGGCACGTGGTCGGCCGCGGGCGAGCGCGGCTACCTGCGCGAGACCGGCAACCTCGTCTTCCACCTCGCGCTCGTCGGGCTGCTGGTCTCCGTGGCGGCCGGCCAGATGCTGCACTACCGCGGCCAGGCGATCGTCGTGCAGGGCCGTGGCATGGCGAACTCGGTGCAGGCGTACGACACGTTCGAGAAGGGCAGCGCGTTCCGCCCCGAGTCGCTCGAGCCGTTCACGCTCACGCTGGACTCGTTCGACGCGGTGTTCGACCCCGACTCGCTCGAGCCGCGCGACTTCACCGCCGGCGTGACCGTGACCGATCCGGACGGCACGCGCGTCGCGGACACGCTCAAGGTCAACCACCCGCTCGAGCGCAACGGCGCCAAGATCTACCTGCAGGGCAACGGCTACGCGCCGTCGGTCACCGTGCGGGACGGGACGGGCGACGTCGCGTTCGCGGGTGCGGTGCCGTTCCTGCCGCAGGACGAGGTCTACACGTCCCGCGGTGTGGTCAAGGTGCCGGACGTCGCCGCGGGGCAGGACCAGATCGGCCTCGTGGGCTACCTGCTCCCGACAGCGCAGGAGATGGCCCCCGGGCTCTGGCGCTCGGCGGACCCGCAGCCCACCGACCCGCTCCTGGTGCTGTCGGTGTGGTCCGGCAACCTCGGCCTCGACACCGGCGTGCCGCAGAACGTGTACGAGCTCGACGAGGAACGCATGACGCAGGCGCTCGAGGAGGACGGCACCGCGCTCACGCTGTACCTGCGGCCCGGTGAGACGGTCGACCTGCCCGACGGGCTCGGCTCGGTGACGTTCGACCGGCTCGACCGGTACGTCGCGCTGGACCTGCGGCACGACCCGGCGCTCACGGCCGTGCTCGTGTTCTCGCTGCTCGCGTTCGCGGGGCTCGCCACGTCCCTGTTCGCGCCGCGGCGGCGCCTGTGGGTGCGCGCGGCTCCCGCCGCCGACGACGCCCAGGACCATGGTCCCGGGACAGGCTCTACAGTGGTCAGCGCCGCGGGACTCGCGCGCGGCGACGACGTCGGCCTGCAGCCCGAGCTCGATCGCGTGCTCGCGGAGACGCTGACGCCCACGAGAGGGAGCAGGACCCCATGAACACCGGTGACCTGAGCACGCTGCTGGTGTGGGCCGCGGCGACGGCCTTCACCCTCGCGCTCGTGGCGTACGCGGTCGACCTCGCACGGCTGGCGGACAACGCGCAGCGGCTGCCGCAGGCGGTTCCCGAGCGTGAGCCCGTGGCCGTCGGGGCGTCCGTGGCGCAGGCGTCCGGACCGCGCGCCGCGGACTCGGCCGTCGCGGGCTCGTCCGACGAGGTCGCGCCCGGGCGCTCGCCGCGCGCGGAGGGCATCGCGCGGTCGACCACCTACCTGGGCATCGTGCTGCTCGCCGCGGCGATCGTGCTGCGCGGTGTGGCCGCCGGTCGCTGGCCCACCGCCAACATGTACGAGTTCACCCTCGTCGGCGTGCTCGTCGCCACCACGGTGCTGGCCGTCGTGCAGCGCCGCCGGGTGATCGCGTTCCTGGGCGTGGTCGTCATGGGCATCGGCGTGAGCGCGCTCGTGCTCGCGCTCGAGAGCTTCTTCGTCAAGGCCGACGCGGTGCGGCCCGCGCTGCAGAACTACTGGCTGGTGCTGCACGTGGGCGTCGCGATCACCGCGACGGGTGTCTTCACGGTCGCGTTCGCGGCCGCGGCGCTGCAGGTGCTGCGCGAGAGCCGGGAGACGGGCCGCTCGCGCCTGGCCCGCCCGTGGGCGCGCGCC
The DNA here is from genome assembly GCF_000218545.1 of Cellulomonas gilvus ATCC 13127. Classification (NCBI taxonomy): domain Bacteria; kingdom Bacillati; phylum Actinomycetota; class Actinomycetes; order Micrococcales; family Cellulomonadaceae; genus Cellulomonas; species Cellulomonas gilvus. The sequence goes on along the minus strand of NC_015671.1, from coordinate 2,815,199 downwards.
GACGGCGTCCGGCAGGCCTTCGCGGGGCTCGCGGTGACCGGCCCGCGCTTCCGCTGGCTCGAGCAGGTCCCCGGCTCGCGACGGCTCGAGGCGTTGTCCTTCCGTCTGAACGCGGTCGCGTTCGTGCTGTGGACGCTCACGCTCATCGGCGGCGCGATCTGGGCCGAGGACGCGTGGGGCCGGTACTGGAACTGGGACCCCAAGGAGGTGGGCACGTTCATCGCGTGGGTGCTGTACGCCGCCTACCTGCACGCGCGCACCACGCGCGGGTGGACCGGCCGGCGTGCCGCGTACCTCGTGTTCGTCGGGTACGCCGCGGTCATCGCGAACTTCACCGTGGTCAACCTCGTGGTGGACGGCCTGCACTCGTACGCGTTCTGACGCGCGGCCTCCCGCGGCACGCGACGGGTGGGACGGCCTAGGCTCGCGCGCATGACGACGCTCGACCCCCGCGGTGACCTGGTGGCGCTCACGCGCGCCGTGTGCGACATTCCCTCGGTGAGCGGCGACGAGACCGCGCTCGCTGACCTGGTCGAGGCGGCGCTGCGCACCGCCGATCACCTCGAGGTGCTGCGCGACGGCGACGCCGTGGTCGCCCGCACGCAGCTGGGCCGGCCGAGCCGGGTCGTCGTCGCGGGGCACCTCGACACGGTGCCCGTCGCGGACAACCTGCCCACGCGGCTCGAGGACGGGTGGCTGTGGGGCCGCGGGACCGTGGACATGCTCGGGGGTGTCGCGGTCGCGCTCGCGCTCGCCGTGCAGCTCGAGAACCCCACGCGCGACGTGACGTGGGTCTTCTACGACCACGAGGAGGTCGAGGCCGAGCTGAACGGCCTGGGTCGCCTGGTGCGCACGCACCCCGACTGGCTCGCCTGCGACTTCGCCGTGCTGGGCGAGCCGTCCAACGGGGGGATCGAGGGCGGCTGCAACGGCACGATGCGCGCCGAGGTCCGGCTGCACGGCGTCGCGGCGCACTCGGCGCGCGCGTGGGTGGGGGTCAACGCGATCCACGCCGCGGGCGAGGTGCTGCGACGGCTCGAGGCGTACGAGCCGCGATCCGTCGAGGTCGACGGGCTGGTGTACCGCGAGAGCCTCAACGCGGTGCTCGTGAGCGGCGGCACCGCGACGAACGTGATCCCGGACCGGTGCGTGGTCACGGTCAACTACCGGTTCGCGCCCTCGACCGACGTCGCCGGCGCCGAGCAGCACCTGCGTGAGCTGTTCGACGGGTTCGAGCTCGTCGTGACCGACGCGGCACCCGGCGCCCGGCCCGGGCTGGACCACCCCGCGGCCGCGGAGTTCGCCCGGGCGGTGCTCGCGGTCACGGGCGGTGCGCCCGCACCCAAGTACGGGTGGACGGACGTCGCGCGGTTCTCCGCGCTGGGCATCCCCGCGGTCAACTTCGGCCCGGGCGACCCGCTGCTGGCGCACAAGGACGACGAGCGCTGCCCGGTGGACCAGATCACGTCCTCCTACGCGGCGCTGCGGACGTGGCTCACGTCCTGACCCGGAGGTGGGGATCGGGCGCACGCCCGCCTAGAGTGCGGGCATGAGCGACGACGGCGTCTCCGCGCCGGGGCGGGGGTACCGCAAGGGCCCCGTCCTGCTGCGCGGCGGTCAGATCCCCGCGACCACGTCCGACCAGCGGCTGCTGAGCAGCAACGAGGGCGCCGACTGGCTGCACGGCGACCCCTGGCGTGTCATGCGCATCCAGAGCGAGTTCGTCGAGGGCTTCGGGGCGCTGGCCGAGGTGGGGCCCGCGGTGAGCGTGTTCGGCTCGGCGCGGACGCCCGCCACGGAGCCCGAGTTCGCGCTCGCCGTGGACGTCGCGGCCCGGCTGGTCGAGGCCGGCTACGCGGTGATCACGGGAGGCGGCCCCGGGATCATGGAAGCCGCGAACAAGGGCGCCAAGCAGGCCGGCGGCGTCTCGGTGGGGCTGGGCATCGAGCTGCCGTTCGAGCAGGGCATGAACGACTTCGTCGACCTGGGCGTGAACTTCCGGTACTTCTTCGCGCGCAAGACGATGTTCGTCAAGTACTCCGAGGGCTTCGTGGTGCTGCCGGGCGGGTTCGGCACGCTCGACGAGCTGTTCGAGGCGCTCACGCTCGTCCAGACGCACAAGGTCATCCAGTTCCCGATCGTGCTCGTGGGCCGCGCGTACTGGCAGGGCCTGCTGGACTGGATCGGCGGCTCGGTGCTCGAGCGCGGGCTGATCGGCCGTGCGGACCTGGAGCTGCTGCGCGTGGTGGACACCGCGGAGGAGGCCGTCGCGGCCGTCGTCGAACGGGGTGTCCAGCTGCGCGAGCAGGAGCGCGCCGCGACCGCCGCCGCCGCGCGTGACCAGGCCGCCGCGGACGGGTCCACGGCCGACGTCGCGCCGTGACCGTCGCGGGGGTGCCCGCGGCCGGTGCGGTGCTCCGGCTGCGCGGTCGAGAGCTGGGCCCCGACCGTCCGGTGGTCATGGCGGTCGTCAACCGCACCACGGACTCGTTCTACGCGGCCGCGCGGTACGACGAGGCGGGCGCGGACGCCGCGGTCGCGCGTGCCGCCGAGGAGGGTGCGGACCTGGTGGACCTCGGCGGCGTGCGCGCGGGGCGCGGGCCCCGGGTGGCGGCGCAGGAGGAGATCGCGCGCGTGGTCCCGCTGGTCGAGCGCGTGCGGGCGCGGCACCCCGAGCTGCTGGTCAGCGTGGACACGTGGCGCTCGTCGGTGGCGCGCGCCGCCGCGCAGGCGGGTGCGGACCTGGTCAACGACACGTGGGCGGGGCACGACCCCGAGCTGGTCGCGGTCGCGGCCGAGCACGGCCTCGGCGTGGTCTGCTCGCACACGGGCGGCGCCCGGCCCCGCACGGACCCGTTCCGCGTGACGTACCCGGCGGACCCGCAGCGCGTGGCGGACCCGCTCGACGGCGTGGTCGACGACGTCGTCGTGACGCTCGCGGCCGCGGCACGCCGGGCCGTGGACCTGGGGATCGACCCCGCGAGCGTGCTCGTGGACCCGACGCACGACTTCGGCAAGACGACGTGGCACTCGCTCCACCTGGTGCGCCGGACGCAGGCGCTCGTCGCGCTCGGCCACCCGGTGCTCATGGCGCTGTCCCGCAAGGACTTCGTGGGCGAGAGCCTGGACCTGCCACCCGAGGAGCGCCTCGAGGGCACGCTGGCCGCGACCGCGGTGGCCGCGTGGCTCGGTGCGCGCGTGTTCCGTACGCACGACGTGCGGGCGACGCGTCGCACGCTCGACATGGTCGCGACCATCCGCGCGGACCGGCCGCCCGCGGCGGCCGTGCGGGGGCTGGCGTGACGTCCGACGGCACCGTGACGGCGCCCGGCACCGAGTCGGGCCTCGCCGCGGACGCCCCTCGGCGGCGCAGCCGGTGGGACGCGCGCACGTGGCCGTGGTGGGTCCAGGTGCTGGCCGTCTACGCGGGTGCCCGCGCCGTGAGCGCGGTGCTGCTGCTGGTCGCCGCGGCCGCGCAGGGCGTGACGCCCTGGGCGCCCGCACATCCGTCGTACGCGCAGACCACGGGCCTGTTCTGGGATGCGGGGTGGTACCACCGGATCGCCGACGAGGGCTACCCGTCCGAGCTGCCGCGCGGTGCGGACGGGCTGGTCCAGCAGAACGCGTGGGCGTTCTTCCCGCTGTACCCGATGCTCGTGCGCGGCCTCATGGTGGCGACCACGCTGCCGTGGGAGGTCGTCGCCCCGACGACGTCGCTGCTGCTGGGTGCGGCCGCGATGCTGCTGGTGCACCGCTCGGTGGTCGACGGCGCTCCGCGGGCGGTGGCGGCCCGGCCCGGTCTCCCGCTCGCCACGGTGACGCTCGTCAGCGTGTTCCCGACCGCCGTGGTGCTCCAGGTCGCGTACACCGAGGCGCTCGCGCTCCTGCTGGTCGCCGCGACGCTCCTGCTCCTGGTGCGGCGGCAGTACCTGGCCACCGCCGGGGTGCTGCTGCTGCTGGGGCTCACGCGCGCGGTCGCGCTGCCCATGGCGGTCGTCGTGGCGGTGCACGTCCTGGCCCGGTGGCGCGCCGCGCGCCGCGGCGAGGACCGGCTGACGCCGCTCGACTGGGCGCGGCTGGGCGGGCTCGGTGGCGTCGCGGTCGCGTCGGGCTTCCTGTGGCCCGGGATCTGCCAGTGGGTCACGGGCGTCCCCGAGGCGTACCTGCGCACGCAGGAGGCATGGCGCGGGCGGCGTGAGGTCACGCCGTTCGGCGGATGGGACTACGTGCTCGACTTCTGGTTCGGCGACCACGGCTGGCTCGTGCTGGGTGCTGCGGTCGCGCTCGTCGTCGCCGTGCTCGTCGTGCCCGCCGCGTGGCGGCTGCGACCCGAGCTGCACGCGTGGCCCGCCGCCTACCTGCTCTACCTCGCCGCGGCGATCGAGCCGGGCAGCAGCCTGGCGCGGTTCCTGGTGCTCGCGTACCCGCTGGGTGCCGTGACCGCGGGCGTCGTGACCCGCCCGGCAGGCGCGCGGCGCGCGTGGTTCACGGGTGTGGTGGTGCTCATGCTGGTGCTGCAGGCCGTCTGGGTGTGGCGGTTCTGGCGTCTGACGAGCGGCTGGCCGCCGTGACGTCCGGCGGGTGAACTAGGATGGTCGGCGGACAACCGGCAGGCTCGACCGCCCGGTGACGCTCAGGGGCCCCGGCCCGTGCGCAGGTCACGGGCATCTCGCTGCCGGACGATACGAGGCGAAGGAGAGGCCCGCATGGCCGCGATGAAGCCGAGGACCGGAGACGGACCGCTCGAGGTCACCAAGGAAGGTCGCGGCATCGTCATGCGCGTGCCCCTCGAGGGAGGCGGTCGTCTGGTGGTCGAGCTCAACGCGACCGAGGCCGCCGAGCTCGGCGAGGCGCTCACCTCCGTCGCAGGCTGACGGTGGCCGGTGCTCCTGCCGCCGGCCGCCCCAGCGGGGTGACCCGGGCCCTGCCGCTCGTCACGCTCACCGGCGGGGTCGTCGCGGACAGCGACCTCCTGCTCGAGCCGGACGTCGACGCGGTCGCCGTCCCGCTCGCTCCCGCGGGCGACGGCGACGAGGGTCCGCAGCCACGGCGTGGTGCGGCCTCGACCGCGGCACGCTACGGGATCGACCTGGCCGAGCTCGCGGAACGGGCCGGCCTGACCGGCGCGGCGGGCGAGGCGCACGTCGCGCACCTGCCCCGGCCCGCGGGCTCGGGCATCGTGCTGCCCTGGGCGGGCCTGCCGCCCCGCATCGTGCTGGTGGGCGTCGGGCAGAGCTCCGACACCGACCTGCGCCGTGCCGGTGCCGCGCTCGCGCGCGCGACGCGCGGCCTGCGGCGCGTGGTGACGACCATCGGCGACGACGCCGGTCAGTCGCCGTCGCAGGCGGCCCGGACCGCACGGGCCCTCACCGAGGGGTTCCTGCTCGCGGCGTACACGACGCCGACCGCCGCCGCGCGGCCCACCGTGAAGCCGGCCGCCGACCTGGTGCTGCTCGGCCGCGACGGCACGCGCGTGGCGGCCGCGGTGGACGCCGCCCGCATCGCCGCCGCGGGCACGTGGCTCGCGCGCGAGCTCGCGGCCACGCCCGCGAGCACCAAGAACCCGCAGTGGCTCGCGGAGCGCGCGCGTGAGGTCGCTGGCGCGCACGGCCTCGAGGTCACCGTGCTCGGCCCGGCCGAGCTCGCGGCGCAGGGGTTCGGCGGCATCCTGGCCGTGGGGGCGGGCTCCGCCTCGCCGCCGCGCCTGGTCACGGTGACGTACACGCCCCCGACGTACCGGCCGGGCAGCGCCCGGCACGTCGTGCTCGTCGGCAAGGGCATCACGTACGACACGGGCGGCCTGTCCATCAAGCCGCGTGAGTCCATGGTGCCGATGAAGACGGACATGACCGGCGCCGCCGTGGTGCTCGCGGCGGTCGTGGGCGCGGCGCAGTCGGGTGCGCTCGACAAGATCACCGCGGTCCTCCCGCTCGCGGAGAACCACGTCGGGGCCGCGTCCTACCGGCCGGGCGACGTGCTGCAGATGTTCGGCGGCACCACCGTGGAGATCGCGAACACGGACGCCGAGGGGCGTCTGGTGCTCGCGGACGCGCTCGCATGGGCCGATGCGACGCTCGCACCCGACGTGCTCGTCGACGTCGCGACCCTGACGGGTGCCGCGACCCTCGGGCTCGGCAAGCAGCACGCCGCGCTGTACGGCACGGACCCCGCGCTCGTGGCCGCGCTGCGGCGCGCGGGCGACGAGTCGGGTGAGCTCGCGTGGCCCATGCCCCTGGTCGAGGAGTACGACGAGGCGGTGCACAGCCAGGTCGCCGACCTGCGGCACGTGCCGTCGGACAGGCACATCGGCGCGGGCTCCGTGACCGCGGCGCTGTTCCTGCGGCGGTTCGTGGGCGAGCGCGCGTGGGCGCACCTGGACATCGCGGGTCCGGCCCGGGCCGCCGCGGACAGGCACGAGATCACCGAGGGCGCCACGGGCTGGGGCGTGCGTCTGCTGCTGCGGTACCTGGTCGACGTCGACTGACAGTCGCCGCCCCTGCGGGGCGCCGGGGCGGTCAGCGGCGGACGGCGACCAGAAGCCCGTTGCCCACAGGCAGCAGCGCGGGCAGCAGCCGCTCGTCCGAGCGCACCGAGCGGACGAGCTCACGCACCGCGGTCGTCGCCTCGTCGCGCCGTGCAGGGTCCGCGACGCGGTCGTACCAGAGCGCGTGGTCGACGGCGAGCACCCCGCCCGCGCGCAGCAGCCGGACCGCCTGCGCCAGGTACTCGGGCGCCTGCTCGAGCATGCCGCCCGCGGTGGTGAGCGTGAGCAGGACCAGGTCGTACGCGCCGTCGGTCAGGCGCGGGAGCACGTCCAGCGCGCGGCCGGAGATGGTGCGCGTGCGCGTCGAGCGCAGGCCCGCCTCCGCGAACGCCTCCTTGGCCGCGCGGTGGTGCTCGACCTCCGGGTCGATCGTGGTGAGCACGCCGTCCTCGGGCATGCCGCGCAGCAGGTAGAGCGACGCGACGCCGGTGCCGGTGCCGATCTCGACGACGGTGCGCGCCCCCGCGGCCGCGGCCAGCACGCTCAGCGCGCGGCCCGTGCCGGGCAGGACGGCCCCAGCGCCCAGCTGAGCGGCGCGCTCACGTGCCGCGAGCAGCACGTCGTCCTCGCCCACGAGCTCCTCGGCGAACACCCAGCTGGTGGCCTTGTCGGCGGACACGATGGCCTCCCAGGTGCTGCGACGGCGTCAGGCGATGCGTCGGATCGGTGCGAACGGCCGCGGTCGCGGGCTCGGCACAGCCTAGTCCCGCACCCGCCCGCCACCGGGCGTGGAACGTTCCGGGGCGGCGGTGCGTTGCAGATGCTGGGACGATGGTCGACGGCGAACGCCGACCGCAGACGAATGGAGAGCAGTGCCCAGCACCGAGGTGCCCGCCGGGTGGCAGCCCCCGACGTGGGAGGAGATCGTGCGCGACCACTCCGCGCGCGTCTACCGCCTGGCCTACCGCCTGACGGGGAACCGGCACGACGCGGAGGACCTGACGCAGGAGACGTTCGTGCGCGTGTTCCGCTCGCTGCACACGTACGCGCCCGGGACGTTCGAGGGCTGGCTGCACCGCATCACGACGAACCTGTTCCTGGACCAGGCGCGGCGCAAGCAGCGCATCCGCATGGACGCGATGGGTGAGGACTCCGACCGCTACGTCAGCGGGGACCAGCTCGCGGCGCCCGAGCGTGCGTTCGAGCACGGCAACCTGGACCACGACGTGCAGCGCGCGCTCGACGAGCTGCGGCCCGAGTACCGCGCGGCCGTCGTGCTGTGCGACATCGAAGGGCTGTCCTACGAGGAGATCGCGGTGACGCTGGGCGTCAAGCTCGGGACGGTGCGCTCGCGCATCCACCGGGCGCGCGCCCGCCTGCGCGAGTCGCTCGAGCACCGCGCACCCGAGGCGCTGCGGGGCTCCGGACCGCTCGACCCGGACGACGTCCTGCTCACGACCGCAGGTGCGCACGACGCATGACGCACCTCGGCTCGCGGATCAGCGCCCTCGTCGACGGCCAGCTCTCGGTGGCCGCGACCGAACGTGCGCTCGCGCACGTCGCGGCGTGCGCGCTGTGCGCGGAGGCGCTGGCCGCGGCGCGCGCCGCGCGGCAGGCCCTGGCGTGCGCGGTCGACGACGTGCCGCCCGCACCCGACTTCACCGCGCGCCTGCTCTCGCTCGGCGCCACGTTGGGCGAGCCGCAGGGTGCGGCGTGCCCGGTGCCCCCGGTGCGGCGCGACCCGTTCGCCCCGCCCGGGCTCACGGTGCCCGCCGTGCACGGCAGGCGGGCGCGTGCGCTGCGCGGCGAGGTCGAGCAGCGCCGGTCCGGCACGCGCCTCGCGGCCGGGTCGCTGGCCGGCGTCGGGGCGCTCGCCGCGATGCTGTTCGTGATGGGGGAGCAGCCGACCGTGACACCCGTCGGCCACCCCGGGACCGACCTGGGCCTGCTCGGCAGCGCGGCCACACCCGCGCGGGTCGGCCAGGTGACGTCCGCGGCCGACGCGACCACCGTGGCCGCCGCGCTCCGTGACGACGGCTGGACGTTCCCCGCCGAGCTGCCGGCGGGCTGGTCCGTGGCCGACGTGCGGTGGACCGACGACTCCACGGTCGAGGTCGACCTCGTCGGCCCGGACGGCGTGCTCGTCGTGACCGAGCAGGCGGGGCGCCTCGACACGAACGCGCTGGCCGGGGCCGACCGGGTCGAGATCGCGGGACGCGAGGCCTACGTGCTGTCCTACGCGCCGTGGCACGCCGTGTGGCAGTGCGACGACACGGTCGTGCAGGTGGTGGCGGGCGACGACGCGTCGTCACTCGTGGCAGCATTCCCTGGCGGCGCGTACGACGACGGCGTGCCGGCGCGCATCTCGCGCGGCTGGTCCACCGTGACAGGAGCCTTCGCAGCCCCATGACGACGCCCGAGCAGGGTCCCGACGTCCCGCTGTTCGCGCCGCCGGGTGCCGACCCCCGCAGGTCGGTGCCCGCTGCTCCTGAGCCCTCGTCGCCGTTCGCCGCCCCCTCGTCTGCCGGGCCCGCGTCGCCGGACGCGGCACCCGCGTCGCCGTACACCGCACCCGCGCCCCCGTACGCCCCACCGCCCTCGTACGCCGCACCCGCCTCGCCCTACGCGCCGTACGGCGCACCCGCGTCCCCGTACGCGACGCACCCGGGTGTCGCGGCGGCGCACCCGGCCACCGCGCCGTTCGCGCCACCGGTGCAGCACGCGCGGCCGCCTCACGAGGGTGTCCAGCCCGGCACGCCGCACGCCCCCGGGCTCCCGGACGGGACGTCCGCGGGTTCGGGCCGGCGCCGGCGCGCGCTGTCCGCGGTCTGGGTGGTGCCGCTGCTCCTGCTCGCGCTCGTGGCGGGCGGAGCCGGTGGCGTGATCGGCGCCCGCCTCGGCCAGGACGACCGCCTGGCGGACGCAGGTCTCCCCGCGGCACCGGCCGGCGGCGGCACCGCCCCGGCCGCGACGGGCGTGACCGCGATCGCGGCTGACGTGCTGCCGAGCGTGGTCTCGATCGAGGCCACCGACGCGGCGGGCGTCGCGACCGGCAGCGGCTTCGTGCTCCGGCAGGACGGCTACCTGCTCACCAACTCGCACGTGGTCGCGTCCGCCGACGCCCCGGGGGGCTCGCTCGTCGTGACGTTCTCCGACGGGCGCGAGCTGCCCGCGACGATCGTCGGACGGACCGCCGAGTACGACCTCGCGGTCATCAAGGTCAAGGCCACCGGCCTGGTCCCGCTCGCGCTGGGCGACTCGGACGCGGTGCGCGTGGGTGACCCGGTCGTCGCGATCGGGGCTCCTCTCGGGCTCGCGGGCACCGTGACCACCGGGATCGTGTCCGCGCTGAACCGACCCGTCGCGGCGGGTGACGAGACCGACACCGCGTTCATCAACGCGATCCAGACCGATGCGGCGATCAACCCCGGCAACTCGGGTGGTCCGCTGGTGGACGCATCGGGCCAGGTCATCGGCATCAACTCCGCGATCGCGCAGCCGCCGAGCCAGGACGGCGCGGCGGGCGGCAGCATCGGCCTGGGCTTCGCGATCCCGTCCGAGCAGGCCCGCCGCACCGCGACGCAGCTCATCGAGACGGGCAGCGCGACGTACCCGATCATCGGGGTGCTGCTCGACTCGAGGTACACCGGCGAGGGCGTCAAGGTCTCCACCGAGGACGTCGACGGGCAGCCGCCCGTCTCGCCCGACGGCCCCGCCGACCGCGCCGGCATCCGCCCGGGCGACGTGATCCTGTCCATCGACGACCGGCCCGTGACGATGCCCGACGAGCTCATCGTGGCGATCCGCGCGCACGAGCCCGGCGACGTCGTCGTGCTCGCCGTGCAGGACGGCGACTCGTCCCGGAAGGTCCGCGTGGAGCTCGACGAGTCGTCCTGAACCGGGCGTCCGGGTGGCCCCCGCCTGCGGGGTAGCCTGGGCCGGTGTTCGACATCAACGGCGGTGAGTTCCTGGTGATCCTGGTGATCGCCGCCCTGGTGATCGGGCCTCAGCGCTTGCCCGAGTACGCCGAGCAGCTCGGCTCGTTGGTCAAGCGCGGCCGCGCCTGGATCGCTCAGGCGCGCACCCGGATCGACGACGAGACCGGCGACCTCGGCGTGGACTGGGAGGCCCTCGACCCGCGCCGGTACGACCCGCGCCGGATCGTGCGCGATGCGCTGCTCGAGCCCGAGACCGCGCCGTCCGCACCCCGGCCCGCGGGCGCCGCCGTGGTTCCCGTCGCGGCGCGCGCGGGTGCCGTGGCGCTGTCCGGACCTGCCCCGTTCGACGACGAGGCGACCTGAGTCGCTACGCTCGCCGCCAGCACACCACCCCTCGCACAGATTGGTCGTCTTCGTGCCCCAGCCGCTGCGCATCTTCTCCGGGATGCAGCCCACGTCGGACTCGCTCCAGCTCGGCAACTACCTGGGTGCGCTGACGCAGTGGGTCGCGCTGCAGGACGGCAACGAGGCGATCTACTGCGTGGTCGACCTGCACGCGCTCACGGTCGCGCCGGACCCGTCGGTGCTGCGCGAGCGCACGCGTCGCACGGCCGCGCAGTACCTGGCCGCGGGCGTCGACCCCGAGCGGTCGACGCTGTTCGTGCAGTCGCACGTGGCCGAGCACGCCGAGCTCGCCTGGACGTTGTCCTGCCTGACGGGGTACGGCGAGGCCGCGCGCATGACGCAGTTCAAGGACAAGTCCGCCAAGCAGGGGACCGAGGGCACCACGGTCGGGCTGTTCACGTACCCCGTGCTCATGGCTGCCGACATCCTGCTGTACGACACGAACCGCGTGCCGGTCGGCGAGGACCAGCGTCAGCACCTCGAGCTCACGCGTGACCTGGCGCAGCGCCTCAACGCGCGGTTCGGCGCGGACACGGTGGTGGTGCCCGAGCCGCACATCGTGAAGTCGACGGCCAAGATCTACGACCTGCAGGACCCCACGGCGAAGATGAGCAAGTCCGCCGCATCCCCCAACGGCCTGATCGAGCTGCTGGACGACCCCAGGCGCATCGCCAAGCGCATCCGCTCGGCCGTGACGGACACAGGCCACGAGATCCGGTTCGACCCCGAGGGCAAGCCCGGGATCTCCAACCTCCTGACGATCTTCGCGGCGCTCACCGGGCGCTCGATCCCCGAGCTCGAGGCCGACTACGAGGGCAAGGGGTACGGGCACCTCAAGGTGGACCTGGCCGGTGTCGTCGTCGACTGGGTGACGCCGTTCCAGGCGCGCGTGCACGAGTACCTCGACGACCCCGCGCAGCTCGACGACGTGCTCGAGGTGGGCGCGGGCAAGGCGCGCGAGATCGCCGCCGTCACGCTCGAGCGCGTGTACGAGCGCACCGGGTTGCTCGCACGGCGGTCACGGGTCCGGGCGTGAGGCTCCCGGAGCTCGCGGGCGACCAGACCATGGTCGGCGTCGCGATCACGGTGCCCGAGCCGTTCGCCGCGCAGCTGCATGCGGCGCGCGCCCGCCTGGGCGACCCGTGGGCCCGCTTCATCCCGCCGCACATCACGCTCCTGGGCCCGACCGCGGTCGACGGCGCCGGCGCGTCCGAGGTGCACGCGCACCTCGAGGACGTCGCACGTCGGCATGCGCCGTTCACGGTGCGGCTGCGCGGGACCGGCACGTTCCGGCCCGTCTCGCCGGTCGCGTTCGTGCAGGTCGCCGACGGGATCGCGGGATGCGAGCAGCTCGAGTCCGCGGTGCGGCAGGGCCCGCTCGCGCAGGACCTGCGCTTCCACTACCACCCGCACGTGACCGTGGCGCACGAGCTGTCCGACGAGCAGCTCGACGCGGCCATGGACGAGCTCGCGGACTACGACGCGGGCTTCGTCGTGACGGGCTTCCACTGCTACGTGCGCGGCGACGACGAGGTGTGGCGCCCCCGCGCCGAGTACCCCCTGACCGCCACGGGCTGAGCCCCGCCAGGCACCGGCCCGGCCCGCTGCGCGTGCCGTCGCGCGCGAGCGCACCTAGCCTCGACGCGTGAGCACGAAGCATGAGGTGATCGAGCCGGCCGCGGGGTCCGGCGCGGCGCACGTGCACGCCGCGGCGGCCGTGGGCGAGCCGGTCGCCGCCCCCCGCACCGGGCTGCCGGCCCGGCTCGTCGCGCGCGCGAAGGCCGCCCTCGCGTGGTGGCAGGCGACCCGCCCCGCGCGCGCCAACGCACGGTTCGGTGCGCGCGGCGGTGGCGTGCTCACGGGCGGGATCGCGTACGCGGCGCTGTTCTCGGTCTTCGCGGCCCTCACGCTGGGCTGGACCGTCTTCATGGCGCTGCTCGGCGGCGACGCGGACCTGCGGGGGCGCGTCCTGACGGCGATCGACGAGGCGCTGCCGGGACTCGTGCAGACCGACGACGCGGGCTCGGGCCTGATCGACCCGGACACCCTGCGCATGTCCGCGGGCCTGACCGTGGCCGGGGCCGTGGCGCTCGTCGTGCTGCTCATGTCGGCGCTGTCGGCCGCCGCGGCGCTGCGCACGGGTGTGCGCGCGATGTTCGCGGCCGACGGCGCGAGCGGCACCGGCGGCGAGAACGTCGTGCTGGGCAAGCTCCGCGAGCTCGGCGGGCTCGCGGGCCTCGCGTTCGCGGTGCTGCTGTCCGCGGTCCTGACCACCGCCGTCACGGCGGGCGCGCAGTGGCTGCTCGGCGAGCTGGGCTGGGCCGGCGCCACCACGGTCGTGCTGCGCGTCTGCGGCCTGCTCGTGACGTTCGTGCTCGATGCGGCGGTGTTCGTGCTCGTCGTCCGGGTCCTGGCCAACCAGCACCCGCCGCGGCGGGACCTGCTCCGGGGCGCCGCGATCTGCGCGCTCGGCGTGGGCGTCGTGCGGTTCCTGGGCACGTCGGTGGTCGCGGGCAGCGCCACCAAGAACCCGGTGCTCGCGTCGTTCGCGGTGATCGTGACGTTGCTGGTCTGGGTCAACCTGATGGCCCGGATCGTGCTGCTCTCGGCCGCGTGGACCGCGGACCCGCGGCCGGCCCCCGATCCCTGCGACTGACGCGCCCCGTGCGGGCGCCTGATCAGCGGGTGCCGAGCGCGGCCTCGAGCTCGGCCGTGCGCGCGACGAGCGCCGCGAGCCGCGCGCGGGTCGATGCGGGCTCGCCCACCTCACCGAGCCGCAGCATGCCCGGGTCGCCCGCGCGCTGACCCGCCTCGATGCGGTCCGACGCGTCGGTCATGCGCCGCTCGACGTGGCGCAGCAGCACCGCGGGGTCCGTCCCGCCGTAGGCGCGCGCGATCACGTGCAGGCCGTGCGCCATGCGCGCCGCGTCGTCGTCCGGGAACAGCAGCGGGGAGACCCACGCGAGCATCGCGAGATCGTCCAGCGGGACACCCGGTCCGGCGACGTCCCAGTCGAACACGCCCACCAGGTCGTCGCCGTCGAACGCCATGTTGTACATCGCGGTGTCGTGGTGGCACACGATCTCCCCGGGCGCCAGGGCCCGCTCGACGAACCGCCACCGGCGCGCCGTGCGCGGGAACCCCGCGACCACGCGGTGGTACTCGCGCAACCACTGCGCGGCCGACGTGAGCTGCGCGTCGGTCAGCTCCTCCTCGCCCACGGGCACCACGTGCCCCGGCAGGTAGTCGAGGATCTCGCGGCCCCGCTCGTCGACGCCGTGCACGCGCGGGACGCACGGCAGCCCTTCGTCGGCCAGGAACCCCAGCAGCTCGTGCACGGCGGGCGTCCAGGGCCCCGTCGGCCGCCGGACGGTGTCCCCGACCCGCACGGCCCCGCCCACGTTCCCACCCGGCAGCGCCACCTCGTCCTGCATCCCCCCACCCAACCACGCCACCCCCGACCTGGTACTCAACCGCCGGCTCGGCGGGTCCGGGCGCGCGACCTGGCGGATAGGTACCAGTTCGGCGGCCTTCCCGCACGCGACCTGGCGGATAGGTACCAGTTCGGCGGGCTTCCCGGTGCGCGACCTGGCGGATAGGTACCAGTTCGGGGGGGTGGTGGGAGGTCAGGCCGGGGTGGGTGGGGCGACGGGAGTGGGGGTGGGGGTGGGGGTGGACAGGAGGGGGCGCAGGGAGGCGGGGACCGGGCGGCACGCGCAGACCTGCGCGTGCTCCCGGTGCCACGCCACGCGTGCGTCCAGGGGTGCCTTGCTGCCGAGCGCGTGCTCGGCGTGCCACTCACGGTTCATCGCCCCCACCGCATCACTGTGCGGCGCCGGCCGCGCGGGCCCGACGTCCTGATGTGCGGCGGCGACGGTCAGAAGGCGCGCGTGATCATCGCGCGCTTGACCTCCTGGATCGCCTTGGTGACCTCGATGCCGCGCGGGCACGCCTCGGTGCAGTTGAAGGTCGTGCGGCAGCGCCACACGCCCTCCTTGTCGTTGAGGATCTCGAGGCGCTGCGCGCCACCCTCGTCGCGGCTGTCGAAGATGAACCGGTGCGCGTTGACGATCGCGGCCGGGCCGAAGTACTGCCCGTCGGTCCAGAACACCGGGCACGACGACGTGCAGGCCGCGCACAGGATGCACTTGGTCGTGTCGTCGAACCGCTCGCGCTGCGCGGCGGACTGCAGACGCTCCTTGGTGGGCTCGTTCCCGGACGTGATGAGGAACGGCATGATCTCGCGGTAGGACGCGAAGAACGGCTCCATGTCGACCACGAGGTCCTTGACCACGGGCAGGCCCTTGATGGGCTCGACCGTGATCGGCTTGCTCGGGTCGAGGTCCTTGAGCAGCGTCTTGCACGCCAGGCGGTTGCGGCCGTTGATGCGCATCGCGTCCGAGCCGCAGATGCCGTGCGCGCACGAGCGGCGGAACGTCAGCGAGCCGTCCTCCTCCCACTTGACCTTGTGCAGCGCGTCGAGCACGCGGTCGGTGCCGTGCACCTGGACCTGGAACTCGTCCCAGCGCGTGGTGGCGGTGCCGTCGTCGGCGGGCAGGTGGCGCAGGACCCGCAGCGTGACGGTGAACGACGGCACGGCACCGGCCTGCGCGGGCGCCTCGATCGTGGCAGTCATCAGTACTTGCGCTCCATCGGCTGGTAGCGGGTCACGGTGACGGACTTGGAGCCGAGCACCAGCTGGTAGTCGTCGAACACCTCGGTGTGGTCGAACGCGCCGTCGCCGGCCGGCTTGTCGGCGGACGCGAGCGGGCGACGGTAGGCCATGGTGTGGCGCATGAACCGCTCGTCGTCGCGGTTCGGGTAGTCCTCGCGGAAGTGCCCACCGCGCGACTCGGCACGGTTGAGGGCCCCGACGACGACGGTCTCGGCGATGTCGAGCAGGAAGCCGAGCTCGACGGCCTCGAGCAGGTCGGTGTTGAACGTGCGGGACTTGTCCTGCACGGAGACCGCCTGGTAGCGCTTGCGCAGCGACTTCAGGTCCGCGAGCGCCTGCGTGAGCGACTCCTGCGTGCGGAACACCTGGGCGTTGGCGTCCATGGTCTCCTGCAGCGCACGGCGGATGTCCGCCACGCGCTCCCCGTCGCCACGCGTGCGGATGGTCTCGAGCTCGGCCTCCACGGTCGTGGCGGGCGCGTCCGGCAGCTCGACGAACGGTGCGGTCGCGGCGTACGCCGCCGCGGACCGGCCCGCGCGCTTGCCGAACACGTTGATGTCCAGCAGCGAGTTGGTGCCCAGCCGGTTGGAGCCGTGCACGGAGACGCACGCGACCTCGCCCGCGGCGTACAGGCCACGGATCACGTCGGTCTCGTTGCGCAGGACCTCACCCTCGATGTTCGTGGGGATGCCGCCCATGGCGTAGTGCGCGGTCGGGTACACCGGCACGGGCTCGGTGTAGGGCTCGATGCCCAGGTACGTGCGCGCGAACTCGGTGATGTCCGGGAGCTTGGCGTCGATGTGCGCGGGCTCGAGGTGAGTCAGGTCCAGCAGCACGTAGTCCTTGTTCGGGCCCGCGCCGCGGCCCTCCCGCACCTCGTTGGCCATGGACCGGGCGACGATGTCACGCGGGGCCAGGTCCTTGATCGTCGGCGCGTAGCGCTCCATGAACCGCTCGCCGTCGGCGTTCCGCAGGATGCCGCCCTCGCCGCGCGCGGCCTCCGAGAGCAGGATGCCCAGGCCCGCGAGGCCCGTCGGGTGGAACTGGAAGAACTCCATGTCCTCGAGCGGGATGCCGCGGCGGTACGCCAGGGCCATGCCGTCACCGGTGAGCGTGTGCGCGTTGGACGTCGTCTTGTAGATCTTGCCCGCGCCGCCGGTGGCGAACACGACCGCCTTGGCCTGGAACACGTGGATCTGGCCGGTCGCGAGCTCGTACGCGACGACGCCCGAGACGTTGACCTCCTCGCCGTCGGCGACGTCACCAGCCGCGAGGTCGTGGTCGACGAGCAGGTCGAGCACGTAGAACTCGTTGAAGAACTCGACGTCGTTCTTGACGCACTGCTGGTACAGCGTCTGCAGGATCATGTGGCCGGTGCGGTCCGCGGCGTAGCAGGACCGGCGGACGGCGGCCTCGCCGTGGTTGCGCGTGTGCCCGCCGAACCGGCGCTGGTCGATGCGCCCCTCGGGCGTGCGGTTGAACGGCAGGCCCATCTTCTCCAGGTCGAGCACCGCGTCGATGGCCTCCTTGGCCATGACCTCGGCGGCGTCCTGGTCCACCAGGTAGTCGCCGCCCTTGACGGTGTCGAACGTGTGCCACTCCCAGTTGTCCTCCTCGACGTTGGCGAGCGCGGCGCACATGCCGCCCTGCGCCGCGCCGGTGTGCGAACGCGTGGGGTAGAGCTTGGTGATGACGGCGGTGCGCACGCGCGTGGAGGCCTCGAGGGCCGCGCGCATGCCCGCACCACCCGCGCCGACGATGACGACGTCGTACTGATGGGTCTGCATGTCTCGGTTCCTTCGGGCGTCAGGCGGTGCAGAACGACGGCAGCAGGTCCAGCGGCGCGTCGGTGGGGCACGGGTCGAACGTGAAGATCACGAGCGTCCCCAGGACCACGGTCACGACGAACGCGAGGTACAGCAGGCCCTTGAGCACCAGGCGCGTGCTGTCCTTCTCGGCGTAGTCGTTGACGATCGTGCGCATGCCGTTGGTGCCGTGGATCATCGCGAGCCACAGCATCAGCAGGTCCCAGACCTGCCACAGCGGCGAGGCCCACTTGCCGGCGACGAACCCGAAGTCGATGGCCTTGACGCCGTCACCGGCGACGAGGTTGACGAACAGGTGGCCGAAGATCAGGACGAGCAGCAGCGCGCCCGACGCGCGCATGAAGATCCAGCCGTAGAGCTCGGTGTTGCCGCGCGTGGTCAGCCGTGCCGGACGGGCGCGCGGGGGACGCGGCGCCTTGGGATCCGCGATCGTGGTCATCACTCGCCCCCGAACACGTGCATCAGGTGCCGCGGCAGGAAGCCCGCCATGGTCACGACGAACAGGCCCAGGACGATCCACAGCATCACGCGCTGGTACTTCGGGCCCTTGGCCCAGAAGTCGACCAGGATGATCCGGATCCCGTTGAACGCGTGGAAGACGATCGCGGCGACGAGGCCCGCCTCGCCCAGGCCCATGATCGGGTTCTTGTACGTCCCGATCACGTCGTTGTAGGCCTCGGGGGAGACGCGCACCAGCGACGTGTCGAGCACGTGCACCAGCAGGAAGAAGAAGATCGCGACGCCGGTCACGCGGTGCGCGACCCAGGACCACATGCCTTCACGCCCTCGGTAGAGCGTGCCGACGGGCGCCTTCTTCCTCGCGGGTGGCGAGGAGGGCGCGGTTGGCGCTGCGGACACGGGGGGTGCCTCCTGGCGAGTCAGGGGTGGGACGACGTCGTCCCGTGGGCTTGCTCACTGTATAGACCCCCGCGGGCCCCGCTGCACGGACCTAGGTCCAAGGTCCCTGCGTGTGAGCAAGTCCACAGCGCGGGCGGCTCGGGCGGGTGCGGACCCGGTCCGCGCGCACCCCCGACGGCTAGCCTGACCCGCATGTCAGACGAGCCCGTGACGTCCGCGCCCATCCCCGGGTTCCACGCGGTGGTGCCCGCCGGCGGTGCGGGCACGCGGCTGTGGCCGCTGTCCCGGGCGGGCCACCCCAAGTTCCTGCTGGACCTGACGGGCACGGGCCGGACGCTGCTGCAGGCGACGGTCGACCGGCTCGAGCCGCTCACCGGGCCCGCGGGCGTCGTGGTGGTCACGGGCGTGCGCCACGCGGCCGCGGTGGCCGAGCAGGTCCCGTCGCTCGGGGTGGGGGAGGACCACGCGCGCCTCCTGGTCGAGCCCTCGCCGCGCGACTCGATGGCGGCGATCGGCCTCGCCGCGGCCGTGCTGCTCGAGCGCCACGGACCGGACGTGGTGCTCGGCTCGTTCGCGGCCGACCACGTGATCGACCGGACGCACGAGTTCCACGCCGCGGTGCGGGAGGCCGTGGCCGCCGCGCGTGAGGGCTTCGTCGTGACCATCGGGATCGCCGCGACGGGTCCGTCGACCGCGTTCGGGTACGTCCGTCAGGCGGGGCCGCTCGGCGTGCCGGCGGCGCCGAGCGCGCGGCACGTCGCGGGCTTCACCGAGAAGCCGGACGCACAGACCGCCGCGGAGTACCTCGCCACGGGTGAGTACCGGTGGAACGCGGGCATGTTCGTGGTGCGCGCCGCCGTGCTGCTCGACCACCTGGCACGTGAGCTGCCCGCGCTCGCGGCGGGGCTGCGCGAGATCGCGGCCGCGTGGGACTCGCCCGCGCGCGACGAGGTGCTGGCGCGCGTCTGGCCGGGCCTGACCAAGATCGCGATCGACCACGCGATCGCCGAGCCCGTCGCCGCGGCGGGTGGCGTCGCGGTGGTGCCCGGCGCGTTCGGCTGGGACGACGTGGGCGACTTCGCGTCGCTCGCGGGCCTGCTCGGCAGCGACACGCTGGGCGAGCCCGCCGCGGTGCTGCGCGTCGCGGCCGACGGCGCGTTCGTCGTGCCCGCCGCCGGACGCACGGTGGCCGTCGTGGGCGTGCCCGACGCGGTCGTCGTCGACACGCCGGATGCGCTCCTGGTGACGACGCGGGCGCGCGCGCAGGACGTCAAGGCGGCGGTGGACGGCTGGCGCACGGTGGGACGCGAGGACCTGCTGTGAGCGCCCGGGGATAACCTCGCGTCGTGCCTGTGCAGCCCTCCGCCGACGTCCTGCCGCTCGACTCGCTGCGGCCCGCGCCCGCTGCGCCCGCGGTGCGGCGCCTCGCCGAGCTGGTCGCGGACCTGCGGGACGAGCTCGTCGCGATCCGGCGCGACCTGCACGCCCACCCCGAGCTGGCGCGCACCGAGGAGCGCACGACGCGCGTGGTCGCCGAGCGCCTGCGCGCGGCGGGCCTGGCGCCCGAGCTGCTGCCGGGCAGCGGACTGGTGTGCGACATCGGCCCGTCGCACGCCGTGTCGGGGCGCGGCCGTGTGGGCCTGCGCGCCGACCTCGACGCGCTGCCGGTCCTCGACGAGTGCGGGCTGCCGTGGACGTCCGGGCACCGCGGCGTCGCGCACGCGTGCGGGCACGACGTGCACACCACCGCGGTGCTGGGCGCGGGCCTCGCGCTCGCGGAGCTCGCGGCGGCGGGTGAGCTGACCACGGGGGTCCGGCTGGTGTTCCAGCCGGCCGAGGAGGTGCAGCCCGGAGGCTCGCTCGACGTGATCCGCGCGGGCGGCATCGACGGCGTCGCGACCATCTTCGCGGTGCACTGCGACCCCAAGCTCGACGTGGGCCAGGTGGGCACACGCATCGGCCCCATCACGTCGGCCAGCGACGAGGTCACGGTCACGTTCACAGGCCCGGGCGGGCACACGTCGCGCCCGCACCTCACGGGCGACCTGGTGTTCGCGATGGCGCAGGTGGTGACGCAGGTGCCGGCCATCCTGGGCCGGCGGCTGGACCCGCGCTCGGGCGTCAACCTCACGTGGGGCGCGATCCAGGCGGGCACGGCGCACAACGTCATCCCGGGCACAGGTCACGTGCGGGGGACGCTGCGCTGCCTGGACGTGCGCGCGTGGGAGAAGGCGTCGCAGGTGTTCCACGACGCGGTCGAGCAGGTGGTGGCGCCGTTCGGCGTCGAGGTCGAGATCCGGCACCAGCGCGGCGTCCCGCCCGTCGAGAACGACGAGCGTGCGACGGGCGTGCTCGAGGCCGCGGCACGTGACGTGCTGGGCGAGCACGCCGTCACGCTCACCGAGCAGTCGCTCGGCGGGGAGGACTTCGCGTGGTACCTGACGCGCGTCCCGGGCGCGATGGCGCGCCTGGGCACCCGGACGCCGGGCGGGCGCACGTACGACATCCACCAGGGCGACCTGGTGGTCGACGAGCGCGCGGTCGAGGCGGGTGCGCTGCTGCTCGCGCGCGCCGCGCTCGTCGCCGGCGCACGCGGGTGAAGACGTCTCGCATCGCGGTCAAGGCGTCCGTCACCTGGGCGGATGTTCCAACTCAGTAACGGAACCTGCGCAGATACCGGCCGGTAACGTGCTGGTCATCGCGGGCTCACTACAGTCCCACCATCGATGCCGCCCCGTTCGACCCACGGACGGGACCGCGCGCCGCGTCCACCGCGTGCGCGCAGCGGCGGCGTACTGACGAGATCCAGGAGAGACGCGTGAAGAAGCTCATCCGTGTGGCCGCCCTCAGCGGGGCGGTCGCCCTCGCGCTCGCGGCGTGTGGCGACGCCCCCGACGAGACCCCGACGACGCCGGGCGCGGCGGCGACGAACGAGTCGTCCGAGCCGACCACCCCGACGTCGGACTTCAAGGCCTGCATCGTCTCCGACGAGGGCGGCTTCGACGACAAGAGCTTCAACCAGCTCAGCTACGAAGGCGCCAAGAAGGCTGCGGACGACCTGGGCGCGGAGTTCGCCGAGGTGCAGTCGGACGCGGCGACGGAGTTCGCGGGCAACCTGCAGAGCCTGGTCTCGGAGGGCTGCGACGCGATCGTCTCGGTCGGCTTCGCGCTCTCGGCCGACACCGTCACGTCGGCGACCGAGAACCCCGACGTCCACTACATCCTGGTGGACGACGCGGCGGACAACGACTTCGACGGCACGAAGGACGCCGAGAACATCAAGCCGCTGCTCTACGACACGTCGCAGGCCGCGTTCCTCGCGGGCTACCTGTCGGCCGGCTACTCCAAGACGGGCAAGGTCGGCACGTTCGGCGGCCAGCCCTACCCGACCGTGACGATCTTCATGGACGGCTTCAAGCAGGGCGTCGAGCACTACAACGAGGTCAAGAAGAAGGACGTCAAGGTCGTCGGCTACGAGGGTGGCGACCAGGGCTCGTTCACGGGTGGCTTCGCCGCCAACGACAAGGCCAAGGAGATCGCGGCCGGCATCATCGACCAGGGCGTCGACGTGATCCTGCCCGTCGGTGGCCCCATCTACCAGTCGGCCATGGACGCGATCGCGGACTCCGGCAACGACGTCGCGCTGATCGGCGTGGACGCCGACGTCTTCAACACGGACCCGAGCACGCAGGACATGATCCTGACCTCGATCCTCAAGAAGATGGACGTCTCGACGTTCGACGCGGTCACCGCTGCCGGCAGCGGCGCGTGGGACCCCGAGGCGTACGTCGGCACGCTCGAGAACGGCGGCGTGGGCCTGGCCCCGCTGCACAACTTCGAGAGCAAGGTCGACCCGGCGCTGTGGGCCGAGGTGGAGCAGCTCCAGCTCGACATCGTCTCGGGCAAGGTCGAGGTCACCTCGTACCTCGCCGAGTGACGACCCGCTGAACCATCACGCGGCGGGGGGGCTCCGGCCTCCCCGCCGCGTGTCGTCGTGCGGCCGTCGCCGCCCGGAACGAGGATCACCCCCATGAGGCTGGAGCTTCGAGGCATCACCAAGCGGTTCGGGTCGCTGGTCGCCAACGACCACATCGACCTCGTCGTCGAACCAGGCGAGATCCACTGCCTGCTCGGCGAGAACGGCGCCGGCAAGTCGACGCTGATGAACGTCCTGTACGGCCTGTACACCGCGGACGAGGGCGAGATCGTCCTGGACGACGTCGTCCAGCACTTCTCCGGCCCGGGTGACGCGATGGCGGCCGGCATCGGCATGGTGCACCAGCACTTCATGCTCATCCCCGTCTTCACGGTCGCCGAGAACGTGCTGCTCGGCAACGAGCAGACGCGCGGCGGTGGCCGCCTCGACCTCGAGGCCGGCCGCGCCAAGGTCAAGGAGATCGCCGACCGGTTCGGCTTCCACGTCGACCCGGACGCGCTCGTCGAGGAGCTGCCCGTCGGCGTGCAGCAGCGCGTCGAGATCATCAAGGCGCTGTCCCGGGACGCCAAGGTCCTCGTGTTCGACGAGCCGACCGCCGTCCTGACGCCGCAGGAGACCGACGAGCTGATGGCGATCATGCGCCAGCTCAAGTCCGAGGGCGTCGCGATCGTGTTCATCACCCACAAGCTGCGCGAGGTCCGCGCGGTGGCGGACCGCATCACGGTCGTGCGACGCGGCGCGATCGTGGGTGAGGCCGCCCCCGGCGCGACCGACGCGGAGCTGGCCGCGCTCATGGTCGGGCGCGCCGTCGAGCTCACCGTGCACAAGGACGCCCCGCAGTACGGCGGGTCCGTGCTCGAGGTCGAGCAGCTCGACGTGATCGACCCGCGCGGCACCGTGCTGGTCGACGACGTCACGTTCACGGTGCGCGGCGGCGAGGTGCTGGTCGTGGCCGGTGTCCAGGGCAACGGCCAGACCGAGCTCGCCGAGGCGCTCGCCGGCCTGCAGCCGCACGTCACGGGCAGCATCCGGCTCGACGGCCAGGAGCTCGTGGGCAAGTCCGTGCGCCAGCTGATCGACGCGGGTGTCGGGTTCGTGCCCGAGGACCGCGGGGTCGACGGGCTCGTCGGCACGTTCACGGTCGCCGAGAACCTCATGCTCAACCGGGCCGACGAGCTGCCGTTCGCGCGCCACGGGATGCTCCAGCTCAAGGCGCGCGACAAGTTCGCGGTGGACAAGGTCGACGAGTTCGACATCCGGACGCAGGGCATCGACGTGCCCGCGGGCCGCCTGTCCGGCGGGAACCAGCAGAAGGTCGTGCTGGCGCGTGAGCTGTCGCGTGAGCTGAAGGTGTTCATCGCCGCTCAGCCCACGCGCGGCGTCGACGTCGGTTCGATCGAGTTCATCCACAAGCGCATCGTCGAGACGCGCGACGCGGGCATCCCCGTGATCGTGCTGGCGACCGAGCTCGACGAGGCTGTCGCGCTCGGGGACCGGATCCTGGTGATGTACCGCGGTCGCGTGGTCGGCATCGTGCCCGCGACGACTCCGCGCGACGTGATCGGCCTGATGATGGCCGGCATCGCGCCCGATGACGCAGGAGAGGCCGCATGAGCGCGCCAGACAGCGCAGCGACCACGCCGGTGGCCAAGGCCGCACCCGCGACCGCGCCCCGGACCGACGACGGCGACGACCGCCGCTGGCGCGACGCGATCGCCCGCGTGACGTCCGGCGGCTGGACGGTGGCCCTGGGTGCCGTCGTCCTGGCCGTGCTCGCGGGATCGGTGATGATCGCCGCGACGGACCCCGACGTGCAGGACACGTCGAAGTACTTCTTCTCGCGTCCGGGCGACATGCTGCAGGCGATCGGCAGCGCGGTCGGTGGTGCGTACACGGCGCTGTTCCGCGGCGCGATCTACAACTACAACGCCGACACGTTCGAGCAGGCCATCCGGCCGTTGACGCAGTCGCTCACGTACTCGACGCCGCTGATCCTGGCGGGTCTCGGCGTCGCGATCGGCTTCCGGTCGGGCATGTTCAACATCGGTGGCCAGGGGCAGATGCTGGTCTCGGCCGCCGCCGCGGGCTGGGTGGGCTTCGGGCTCGACCTGCCCGCGGGGCTGCACCTGCTGGTCGCGCTCATCGCTGGTGTCGTCGCCGGCGCGCTGTGGGCGGGGATCGCGGGTCTGCTCAAGGCGACCACGGGCGCGCACGAGGTGATCGTCACGATCATGCTCAACTACATCGCGTTCTACCTGATCTCCTACATGCTCGCGACGCCCGGCCTGCTGCAGGCCCCCGGCTCCGCGAACCCCAAGACGCCGCCCATGGAGGCCACCGCGATCCTGCCGCGCCTGTTCGGCAAGCAGTTCCCGGTGCACCTGGGCTTCGTCCTGGCGCTCGTCGCGGTCGGGGTCGTCTGGTGGCTGCTGAACCGGTCCAGCGTCGGCTTCCGGTTCCGGATCATCGGCGAGAACCCGTACGCCGGGCGCGTCGCGGGGGTCAACGTGCCCCGCACGATCGTCGTCTCGATGCTGGTCGGCGGTGCGCTGATCGGCGTGGCAGGAGCCACGCAGGTGCTCGGCCTGTCGACGACCGGCTTCGGCTCGAGCATCGACGCGGGCGTCGGCTTCGACGCGATCACGGTCGCGCTGCTCGGCAGCTCGCAGCCGGTCGGCGTGCTGTTCGCGAGCCTGCTGTTCGGTGCGTTCAAGGCCGGCGGCACCACGATGCAGGCGTCCGAGGGCATCCCGATCGAGATCGTCCTCGTCGTCCAGTCGCTGATCGTCCTGTTCATCGCCGCACCCCCGCTGGTGCGCGCGATCTTCCGGCTGCCGCAGCCGAAGCGGCGGGTCTCCGCCCGCCGCGCCACACCCCCGGCGGCGACGCCCGCCGCCCCGACGGCCGACGGAGCTGCACGATGACCGCCCTGGCACCGACCCCGGCCGTGGTCCCGGCCGCGGGAGAGCACCGCC
Source organism: Cellulomonas gilvus ATCC 13127 (assembly GCF_000218545.1). Taxonomy (NCBI): domain Bacteria; kingdom Bacillati; phylum Actinomycetota; class Actinomycetes; order Micrococcales; family Cellulomonadaceae; genus Cellulomonas; species Cellulomonas gilvus. The sequence goes on along the minus strand of NC_015671.1, from coordinate 2,790,101 downwards.
GCGTCGAGGTGGTGGGCAGGAAGGCCCCGATCGCGCTCGCGATCGTGACCGCGCTGTTCGCCCTGGTCCTGGCGCTCGGTTCGCGTGAGGGCGATGCGAGCTTCCGGTTCGCCACGCAGACCGACTTCTTCGCGATCCCCGACCTGGTGGTCCCGGGCACGACGTTCGCCTGGGTCTGCGTCGGCGTCATGACGCTGCTCACGCTCGCGGCCGTCGCGCTGGTCGCTGCACGGCGGCGGGTCCCCGTGTGGCTGTCGTTCCTGTTCGCGTTCGTGTTCCTGGTCGGCTTCCTCGCGTGGGCGGCTGCGGGCAGCTCGGCCGACCTGCCCGTGTTCCGGCTCGTGGGCGGCTCGGTGCTGCTCGCGGTGCCGATCGTCTTCGGCTCGCTCGGCGGCGTGATCGGCGAGCGCGCGGGCGTGGTCAACATCGCGATCGAGGGTCAGCTGCTCGCGGGCGCCTTCACCGCGGCGTTCGTCGGCTCGGTCACGGACAGCCCGTGGGCCGGTCTGCTGGCGGCGGTCGTCGCGGGCGTGCTCGTCGCGCTCGTGCTCGGCCTGTTCACGATCACGTACCGCGTCAACCAGGTGATCGTCGGCGTGGTGCTCAACGTGCTCGTCATCGGCGTCACGAGCTTCCTGTACTCCAAGGTGCTGGTGCCGGACGGTGCGACGCTCAACGACACCGAGCGCTTCGACCCCATCGCGATCCCCGTGCTGTCCAAGATCCCGGTGATCGGCCCGGCGCTGTTCAACCAGACGTTCGTCGTCTACCTCATGTACGTGACCGTGCCCGCGGTCTGGTTCGCGCTCATGCGCACGCGCTGGGGCCTGCGCGTGCGTGCCGTGGGCGAGCACCCGACCGCCGCAGACACCGTGGGCATCAAGGTCGAGCGCACGCGCTACCGCGCGATCATGATCGCCGGTGCGATCGCGGGCGTGGGTGGCGCGTTCTACACCGTGGTCTCGGTCTCGAGCTTCGGCAAGGAGATGACCGCGGGTGCGGGCTTCATCGCGCTCGCCGCGGTGATCTTCGGCAAGTGGGACCCCGTGCGGGCCGCGCTCGCCGCGTTGCTGTTCGGCTTCGCGTCGAACCTCCAGAACGCGCTGTCGCTCGTCGGGGCGCCCGTGCCCAGCCAGTTCATGCTGATGCTGCCGTACGTGGTGACCATCCTCGCCGTCGCCGGTCTGGTCGGGCGCTCGCGCGGCCCCGCCGCCGCCGGTGAGCCCTACGTGAAGGAGTGAGCGCATGACCGAGGTGGACTGGGACGCGCTGCGGACGGTCGCCACCGAGGCGATGCGCAAGGCGTACGTGCCGTACTCGAAGTTCCCGGTGGGCGCGGCCGCGATCGTCGACGACGGTCGCGTGGTGTCCGGGTGCAACGTCGAGAACGCGAGCTACGGCGTGACGCTGTGCGCCGAGTGCTCGCTCGTGTCCGCGCTGACGATGTCGGGCGGCGGGCGGCTCGTGGCATTTACGTGCGTGGACGGGCACGGCAACGTGCTCATGCCCTGCGGGCGCTGCCGCCAGCTGCTGTGGGAGCACGGCGGTGCGCGGCTGATCGTCGAGACCGTGAGCGGCGTCAAGCCGATGACCGAGGTCCTGCCCGATGCGTTCGGGCCGGACGACCTGGAGGAACGAGCATGAGCGAGACGTTCGACGCGGTCGACGTCATCGTCGCCAAGCGGGACGGCAAGCGCCTGACCGACGCGCAGATCGACTGGGTGATCGACGCGTACACGCGCGGCGTGGTCGCCGACGAGCAGATGTCCGCGCTCAACATGGCGATCCTGCTCAACGGCATGGACCGCGCGGAGATCGCGCGGTGGACCGCGGCGATGATCGCGTCGGGTGAGCGCATGTCCTTCGCGGACCTGGGCCGGCCGACGTCCGACAAGCACTCGACGGGCGGCGTGGGGGACAAGATCACGCTCCCGCTCGCGCCGCTCGTCGCGGTGTTCGGCGTCGCGGTGCCGCAGCTGTCCGGGCGCGGCCTGGGCCACACGGGCGGCACGCTCGACAAGCTCGAGTCGATCCCCGGGTGGCGCGCGGCGCTGACCAACGACGAGATGATGCGTCAGCTCGCGGACGTCGGTGCGGTGATCTGCCAGGCCGGGTCGGGGCTCGCGCCCGCGGACCGCAAGCTCTACGCGCTGCGGGACGTGACCGGGACCGTCGAGGCCATCCCGCTGATCGCGAGCTCGATCATGAGCAAGAAGATCGCGGAGGGCACCGGCTCGCTCGTGCTCGACGTCAAGGTCGGTTCGGGTGCGTTCATGAAGGACCTGGAGCGCGCGCGTGAGCTCGCCCGCACCATGGTCGAGCTCGGCACCGACGCGGGCGTCACGACGGTCGCGCTGCTGACCGACATGTCCACGCCGCTGGGCCTGACCGCGGGCAACGCGCTCGAGGTCCGGGAGTCGGTCGAGGTGCTCGCCGGCGGTGGGCCCGCGGACGTCGTGGAGCTCACGGTCGCGCTCGCGCGCGAGATGCTCGCGGCCGCGGGGCAGCCCGACGCGGACCCCGCCGCCGCGCTGGCCGACGGCCGGGCGATGGACGTGTGGCGGCGCATGATCGCGGCGCAGGACGGCGACCCCGACGCGGAGCTGCCGGTGGCGCGCGAGACCGAGCAGGTGCTCGCGGAGTCCGACGGCGTGCTGACGACGCTCGACGCGTTCGGCGTCGGCGTGGCGGCGTGGCGGCTCGGTGCGGGCCGTGCGCGCAAGGAGGACCCGGTGCAGGCCGGTGCGGGCGTGGAGATCCACGTGCGCCCGGGTGAGCCCGTCCGCGCCGGTCAGCCCGTGCTCACGCTGCACACCGACACCCCGGAGCGGTTCGCGCGCGCCAAGGAGGCGCTCGCCGGTGCGATCGTGGTGGACCCGACGGCCGCGCCCGGCGCCGGTCCGCTGCTGCTGGACCGCATCACGGCGTCCTGACCACCCGGGTCCGCCCTGCGCCGTCGCGCGGGGCGGACCAGGATGGGGACGTCCCCCCGACCTCCTGGAGGAGCCATGAGCACCGTCCCCGGTGACGACAGCTGGCGCGACGCCGGCCTGGTCCCCGCCGAACCCGACGTCCCCGCACGGCTCGCCGACGGCGACGCGCCAGTCGCGGACCCCGAGGAGTACGTCCCCGACTTCGCGCGCGCCGACCTCGAGGGTCAGGCCGACGAGGCCGACGTCGTGGAGCAGGACACCGAGATCCCCGCGCAGGAGGACGACCTCACGTGAGCGTGACCCTGACCCCGTCCGACGACGTCGCGTCGGACGGCACCGCTGCGCTCGTCGCGAGCCTGCCCAAGGTGCTGCTGCACGACCACCTCGACGGCGGCCTGCGGCCCGCGACGATCGTCGAGCTCGCCGAGCAGGTGGGCCACGAGCTGCCGACGACCGATCCCGACGAGCTGGGGCGCTGGTTCGTCGAGTCGGCGTCGGCGGGTTCGCTCGAGCTGTACCTCGAGACGTTCGCGCACACCGTCGCGGTGCTCCAGACCGCCGACGCGCTGCGTCGCGTGGCGCGCGAGTGCGCGCTGGACCTGGCCGCCGACGGCGTGGTCTACGCCGAGGTGCGGTTCGCGCCCGAGCAGCACGTCGAGCAGGGCCTGAGCCTGCAGGACGTGGTGGACGCCGTCCGCACGGGGTTCGACGAGGGCATGGCGCAGGCGCGGGCCGACGGCCGGCCGATCCGGGTGCTCGCGATCCTGTGCGCGATGCGCCACCTGGACCGCTGGCAGGAGGTCGCCGAGCTCGCGATCGCCAACCGTGACGCCGGCGTCGTCGCGTTCGACCTGGCCGGCCCCGAGGACGGGTTCCCGCCGTCGCGCCTGTCCGAGGTGTTCGGCACGCTGCGTCGCGCCCACTTCCCGTGCACGCTGCACGCGGGTGAGGCCGCAGGCCTCGACTCGATCGCCGACGCGGTGGCCGAGGGTGCGCTGCGGCTGGGGCACGGCGTGCGGCTCGCGGACGACGTGGGCGCCGACGACCTGGGTGACCGCTTGGGCCTGCTCGCGCACTGGGTGCGGGACCGCCGCCTGGCGCTCGAGGTCTGTCCGTCCTCGAACGTGCAGACCGGCGGTGCCGCGTCGATCGCCGAGCACCCCGTGACGCGGCTGCTGCGCCTGGGGTTCGCGGTCACGGTCAACACCGACAACCGCCTGCAGTCCGGCACGTCGCTGGGCCGTGAGCTGACCCTGCTGGTCGACGAGGCGGGCTGGACGCTCGCCGACCTCGAGCACGTGGCCGCGACCGCGGCCGCCCACGCGTTCGTCCACCAGGACGAGCGCGCCGCACTGATCGACACCGTGATCCGGCCGGCGTACGCCGCGGCCCGGGGAGGAAGGCACCGCGCATGACCCACGACCCGCTGGACGCCGCAGCGCTCGCCAAGTTCGTCGACCACACCCTGCTCAAGCCCGAGGCGACGCGGGCCGACGTCGAGGCGCTGGTCGCGGAGGCGGCCGAGCTGGGCACGTACTCGATCTGCATCTCGCCGTCGTTCCTGCCCGTCGAGGTCCCCGCGGGCCTCGAGGTGGCGACCGTGTGCGGGTTCCCGTCGGGCAAGCACCACAGCGACGTCAAGGCCGCCGAGGCCGCGCGCTCCGTGGCCGACGGCGCGACCGAGGTCGACATGGTGATCGACGTGGGCGCCGCCAAGGAGGGCCGGTTCGCCGACGTGCAGGCGGACATCGCCGCGGTGCGCGCGGCCGTGCCCGCGCCGACCGTCCTCAAGGTCATCATCGAGTCCGCGGCGCTCAGCGACCACGAGATCGTCGAGGTGTGCCGGGCGGCGGCCGCGGCCGGGGCGGACTTCGTCAAGACGTCCACGGGCTTCCACCCGGCGGGCGGCGCGACGGTGCACGCCGTGCGGATCATGGCCGACACGGTCGGGGGCCGGCTCGGCGTCAAGGCGTCGGGCGGCATCCGCACGTCGGCGGACGCGCTCGCGATGATCGCGGCGGGCGCGACGCGCCTGGGCCTGTCCGGGACGGCTGCGGTGCTCGCGGGTCTCGAGGCGGACGCCGGCTACTGACCCTGCCGGCCCGGGCCCGACCGCGTGCGGTGGTCGGGCCCGGACCCGTGTCAGGCGATGCCGAGCGCGCGCCGCATGTCGGCGGCGACGGCGTCGAGGCGCTCCTTGGCGCGCGCACGCGCCGCACCCACCGCGTCGGCGTCCGCGTCCGCCGCGACGGGCTCGATGACCTCGAGGTAGCACTTGACCTTGGGCTCGGTGCCCGACGGCCGCACGACGACGCGCGTGCCGTCCGCGACGTCGAGCCGCAGCCCCTCGGTGGGCGGCAGGCCGCCGCGCTCCTCCTCGGTGCCGCGCGCGAGGTCGACGATGCGCTCCACGTGGGAGCCGCCGACGGTGGCCGGCGGGTTCTCCCGAAGCCGCTGCACCGTGGCCGGGATCTGTGCGAGGTCGTCGTACCGGGCCGAGACCTGACCGGTCAGGTGGAGGCCGTGCGCCCGCGCGAGGTCGTCGAGCGCGTCCACGAGCGTGCGCCCGGACGCCTTGAGCCGTGCGGCGAGGCCCGCCATGAGCAGCGCGGCGGAGATGCCGTCCTTGTCCCGCACGTTGAGCGGCGCGACGCAGTAGCCGAGCGCCTCCTCGTACCCGAACGCGAGCCCGTCGACGCGCGAGAGCCACTTGAACCCGGTGAGCGTCTGCACGTGTCGCACGCCCGCCGTCGCGGCGATGCGCGCGAGCAGCCGCGAGGACACGATCGAGCTCGCGAACGCGGCGTCGGGGTCGAGCGGCTCGGCGTCCGCGGCGAGGCGCTCGGCCATGACCTGGCCCAGCAGCCCGCCGGTCTCGTCGCCGTGCAGCATGCGCCAGCCCTCGGCCGCGGCGGTGTCGGGTCCCCGGTACGCGCGGGACCGGGGGTCGCGCACGGCGACCGCGCACCGGTCCGCATCCGGGTCGAGCGCGATGACCAGGTCGGCACCCTCGTCGGACGCGAGGCCGAGCGCGAGGTCGATCGCCCCCGGCTCCTCGGGGTTGGGGAACGCGACGGTCGGGAAGTCCGGGTCGGGGTGCTCCTGCTCGGGCACCACCAGCACGTCGGTGTAGCCGGCCTCGCGCAGGACGCGCTGCGCGACCGCGCCACCCACGCCGTGCAGCGGCGTCAGGACGATGCGCAGGTCGGCGGCGAGCGCGCGCTGCTCGGGCCCCGCGAGGGCGAGCGTGGCGGCCACGTACTCGTCGACGATCTCGGGCCCCAGCACGGTCCACCCCGACGCGGCCCGCGGCACGGACGCGACCGAGGGCACGCGCGCGATCTCGGCGGCGATCGCCGCATCCGCGGGCGGGACGATCTGCGCGCCCTGACCCGCGTCCGTCACGACGCGGCCACCGAGGTAGACCTTGTAGCCGTTGTCCTGCGGCGGGTTGTGCGACGCCGTGACCATGACGCCCGCGTCGGCCTCGAGCCGGCGCACGGCGAACGCCAGCACGGGTGTGGGCAGCGGCCCGGGCAGGAGCAGGACCTCGATGCCGACCGCGGTGAGCACCGCGGCGGTGTCGGTCGCGAAGTCGTGCGACTTGTGCCGCGCGTCGTAGCCCACGACCACGCGCGGGGGTGCCAGGCCGTCGAGCTCGCCCAGGAGGTGCTCCGCGAGACCCGAGGCCGCGCGGATCACCACCGCGCGGTTCATCCGGTGCGGCCCGCCCGCGATCGCGCCGCGCAGGCCCGCGGTGCCGAACTGGAGCAGACCGGTGAACCGGTCCGCCAGCTCGGCCCGCGCGGCCGCGGCGGTGCGCCACGTGTACTGCTCGGCGGGTGTGGTGCCCTCGTGCTCCGGCAGGCTGTCGGCGGTGCGCAGCAGGTCGCGCAGCTCGTCGGCCGTCTGGGGATCGGGGTCGTCGTCGATCCAGGTCTCGACCTGCGCGCGCAGGTGGTCCCACGCCTCGTCGCGGCTCATCCCCCCAACGTACTGACCGGTAGGGGTCTGGACGAACGCAGCGCGCGCACGCGCGGGTCGGACGTACGTCACAGGCGGCGGATCACCTCGGCGAGGAGCGCGCTGATGCGCGGGCCTGCGGCCTGGCCGGCCTCGAGGACCTCGCCGTGGGACAGCGGCTGCTCGCTGATGCCCGCGGCCAGGTTGGTGACCAGCGAGATGCCGAGGACCTCCATGCCCGCCTGGCGCGCGGCGATCGCCTCGAGCGTCGTGGACATCCCGACGAGGTCGCCGCCGAGGCGACCGGCCATGCGCACCTCGGCCGGGGTCTCGTAGTGCGGGCCACGGAACTGGACGTACACGCCCTCGTCGAGCGTCGCGTCCACCTCGCGCGCGACGGCGCGCAGGCGGGCCGAGTACAGGTCGGTGAGGTCGACGAACGTCGCGCCCTCGACCGGGGACGTCGCGGTCAGGTTGATGTGGTCGCTGATGAGCACGGGCGTGCCGGGCGCCCACGCGGGGTTCAGGCCGCCGCACCCGTTGGTGAGCACCACGGTCGAGGCGCCCGCGGCCGCCGCGGTGCGCATGCCGTGCACCACGCGCCGCACGCCCTTGCCCTCGTACAGGTGCGTGCGCGAGCCCAGGACCAGCGCGTGCCGGTCGCCGTCGCCGATGCGCACCGAGCGGATGGTGCCGACGTGCCCGTGCACTGCCGCGGCCGAGAACCCGGGCAGCTCGGTGCTGGGCACCTCGGCGACGGTCTCGCCCAGCAGGTCCGCGGCGCCGCCCCAGCCGGAGCCGAGCACGAGCGCCACGTCGTGGCGGGCCACGCCGGTGGCCTCCGCGAGCGCGTGCGCGGCCGCGCGCGCCACGTCGAAGGGGTCGGTCGTCGGGTCGTCGATGTCGATCACGTCGGTCATGCCCGCAGGCTAGTCCTCGCGCGGCCCCGGCGGCCGGGCCCGCGCGACGAGAGCGCACGCCTCGGTCACGGCACAATGCACCCGTGAGCACACCTCCCGGGACGCCCGCCCTGCCCGACACCCGCGTCGTCGTCGTCGGCGGGGGACCCGGCGGCTACGAGGCCGCGCTCGTGGCCCGGCGGCTGGGCGCCGACGTGACGGTCGTCGAGGCGGCGGGGCTCGGCGGCTCGGCCGTGCTGACGGACGTGGTGCCCTCGAAGACGCTCATCGCGACAGCCGAGTGGATGACGATCGCGGACCGCGCACCCGAGCTGGGGATCCGCTCCGCGGTCGGCGCGGACCACCGGCACCACATCGACCTCGCGGCGGTGAACACGCGCGTGCGCGCGCTCGCGTCCGCGCAGTCGGCGGACATCCGGGCGCGCCTCGAGCGCGAGGGCGTGCGGGTGCTGCTGGGCCACGGCCGGCTCGACGGGCCGCAGCGCGTCGTGGTGCGCACACGTGACGGTGTGGCCGACGAGACGCTGGACGCCGACGTGGTGCTCGTCGCGACGGGTGCGCGCCCGCGTGAGCTGCCCGAGGCGCGGCCCGACGGCGAGCGCATCCTGACGTGGACGCAGCTGTACGACCTGCCCGCGCTGCCCGAGCGGCTCGTGGTGGTCGGCTCGGGGGTCACGGGTGCGGAGTTCGCGGGTGCGTACACGTCGCTCGGCTCGCAGGTCACGCTCGTGTCCTCGCGCGAGCGCGTGCTGCCGGGGGAGGACACCGACGCCGCCGAGCTCATCGAGGACGTGTTCAAGCGGCGCGGGATGACCGTGCTGTCCCGATCGCGGGCCGCGGGTGCGCGCCGGACGGCCGACGGCGTCGTCGTGACGCTCGCCGACGGACGCGAGATCGAGGGCAGCCACGTGCTGTTCGCGGTCGGCTCGATCCCGACCACCGACGGGCTCGGGCTCGAGGAGGCGGGCGTGCGCCTGACCGCCTCGGGGCACATCGAGGTGGACAAGGTGTCCCGCACGAGCGTGCGCGGCGTGTACGCGGCCGGCGACGTCACGGGTGTGCTGCCGCTCGCGTCCGTCGCGGCGACGCAGGGACGCATCGCGATGTCGCACGCGCTCGGCGACAGCGTCACGCCGCTGTCGCTGCGCGCCGTGGCCGCGAACATCTTCACCGCTCCGGAGATCGCCACCGTGGGCTACTCCGAGCAGCGGCTGGCCGACGAGGGCACGCCGTACGAGGTCTCGATGCTGCCGATCACGCGCAACCCGCGCGCGAAGATGCTCGGCGTGCGCGAGGGGTTCGTCAAGATCTTCGCGAGCCCCGGCTCGGGGACCGTGCTGGGTGCCGTGCTGGTGGGTCCGCGCGCGAGCGAGTCGGTGTTCCCGGTCGCGCTGGCGATCACGCACCGCCTGTCCGCGGACCAGGTGGCCGAGGTCATCACCGTCTACCCGTCGATGTCCGGCACGATCGCTGAGGTCGCGCGCATGCTGCACCACCGCTCGGACTGAGGCTCAGGGCACGGTCAGCCGCACCAGCACGGGCAGGTGGTCGGACGCCTGCGACGATGTGAGCACGTCCGCGTGCGCGAACGTCACCTGCCGGCCGAGCACCCAGTCGATCCGGGTGCGCGGGTCGGCAGCCGGTGACGTGAGCGCGCCGGGATCGCCCGCGAGCGCGTCGGTCCAGCCCGCGTCCGTCAGCAGCGAGGGCTCCGGCTGCCCGGGCGCGGCGTTGAGGTCGCCGCCCAGCAGGGACGGCCCCGTGACGGGCTCGGCCGTGAGCAGCGCCGCGAGCTGGTCCAGCCGGGTGGGGGTGTTCTCCGCGCGGTGCTGCAGGTGCACGGACGTGACCCGCAGCGCGGTGCCGTCGGACGTGCGCACCGTGGCGGACAGCGCCGAACGCTCCTGCGGACCCGCGCCGTACGGCAGCGCGTGCGCGACGACGCCGGTGAGCGCCGACCGGGACAGGATCGCGTTGCCCAGCTGCCGGTCGGCTGCGGGCGCGACCTCGACCGTCATGCCGAGCCGGCGTGCGAGCCACGTCGCCATGTCCGTGCCGCCGCCCAGCACCCAGCCCCGTTGGACCTCCTGCAGCAGGACCACGTCCGGATCCGCCGCCACGATCGTCGTCGCGATCTCCTCGAGGTCCACGCCGACCGCGGGGGCGACGCCGTGGTGCAGGTTCCAGGACAGCACCGTGAGCTGGTCGCCGGCCGCACGCGGCGGGACGTCCGCGCCGTGGGTCCACGTGGTCGAGGGGGTGAGCCCCAGCAGCGCGAGCGCCGCCGCGGGGACCAGCAGCAGCCGGATGGCCCGCACGCGCGCGGGCTGGCGGCCGTCGCCGCCCGGTGCGTCGTCGGCCCGGTCCGCGTCGACGTCGGCGACGCCCGCGGGGAGTCGGTGGTGCAGGCCGGTGAGCGCGAGGACCGCGGCCGCCAGGACCGGGACGGCGGCGTTGTCGACAGGCAGCGGCACGTCGTAGTCGACCATGTACAGCAGCAGCGGGCCGATCGCACCCAGCCCGGCCAGGGCGGCCGCACCCGCGGTGCGCCACGTGCCCGGCGGCGCGGGCCTGCGCACGCTCAGCGTCCCGACGAGCACCACGGCGAGCCCGAGCACCAGCCCGACGACCGCGACCAGCACCGCGGCCGAGGACCATGCGGGGATGCGCACGGCACGCGCGGGGAGCAGCAGCACGAGCGCCACGGCGACCACGACGAGCCCGGCCCCACCCACGCGCACCGCGCTCGGCCACCGGTCGGGCCGCAGCAGCAGCCACCCGCCGACGACGTGCGCGCCCACGAGCACGAGACCTGCCCACCCCAGCGCGACCGAGGTCTGCGACGCCACGAACGCCGGGTTGGCGGTGATCATGGCGGCGATCGCGAGGAACGGACCCACGGCCCACAGGCGGCGCGGCCGCACCGTCGCGGGCTCACGGGCGCCGCCCGTGCCCGCGGCGTCGTCCCCGCGGTCCTGCGCCACGCGGAACGCCGCGAGCGGCGCGACCGCGACCACGCCCGCCACCAGCCAGCCCAGCGGCGACGACCGCCACAGCGCGTCCCAGGTCCCCAGCATCACCTGCAGCCCGACGGACAGCGCGCTGCCCAGCAGCAGCCCCAGCGCCGCCTGGCGCGGACCGGACGGCCGCCCCGCGACGAACGCGACCGCGAGCATCAGGACACCGCACGCCCAGGCCACCGACGCGAGGCCGAGCCCGTAGCGGACGGCACCGTCCGTGCCCTGCAGGACCAGCCGCAGCGCGCCCAGGACGGCCGCGCCCAGCACCACCGTCCGGCCCGAGGGCACGCCGTCGCGGACCCGTGTGGCGACCAGCAGCAGGGCCGCGACCACGCCCGCGCCGGCATAGGTGACCACGGCCGTGACGCTCGCGGTCACCACACCCGCGTCGAACGCGTGGTCGAGCAGCGGTCCGCTCGCGCGCACCAGCGCGAGCGTCGCAACCGTGAGCGCGGCCACCAGCCAGACGCGGGTCGGGGTGCCGTCGTCGGGCGGTCGCGTCGTCGGCGCGGGCGAGCCCGTCCCGGTGCCCGGCGTGCCGCTGCTCGTCGTCCCGGTGCTCACGCGCCGAAGGCTACGCGCGTCGCGGGTGCGGCCGCCGCCCGTGGACCGCACACTCGGCACCATGCAGCGCGACGTCTCGGCCCACCTCACGCTCGATGTCACGACGCCCGCGACGCTCGCGCTCGCGGTGGCCGTCGCCGCGGGCCATGACGCCGACGAGCGGCTCACCGTCACGCTCGACGGCCGTCCAGTGCCCGTGCGGGAGCTGGCTGACGAGCACGGGACGCGCCTGCACGTGCTCGACGCCGGCCCCGGTGCGCTCGTCGTGGACTACGTCGCGCGGGTGGCCGGGAGCGCGGCCGAACCCGTGCCGCCGACCGAGGCGGAGCTGCTGCGGCACCTGCGACCGAGCCGCTACTGCGAGTCCGACACGCTCGGCCCCACCGCACGCGCCGAGTTCGCCGGGCTCGCCGACGCGGACCTGCTCGCCGCGGTCTCGTCGTGGGTCGGCACGCACCTGGCGTACGTGCCGGGCTCGAGCCTGCCGACCGACGGTGCCGTCCGGACGCTGCTCGCCCGCCGGGGCGTGTGCCGCGACTACGCGCACCTCGTGGTCGCGCTGCTGCGCGCGCTCGACGTGCCCGCGCGTCTGGCCGCGGTGTACGCGCCCGGGCTGGACCCGATGGACTTCCACGCGGTCGCCGAGGCGTGGGTCGGGGGTGCGTGGCGCGTCGTGGACGCGACCACGCTCGCGCCGCGCTCGAGCCTGCTGCGCATCGCGACCGGCCGCGACGCGTCCGACACCGCGTTCCTCTCGGTGCACCACGGCGCGGCCACGCTGCGGGAGATGACGGTGAGCGCGGTCGTCGACGAGCTGCCCGCCGACGACGTGCGCACGCTCGTCTCGATCGCCTGACGGGTCCCGCGTCCCGCGTCCGCGTCAGGCGAGAAGCGCCTCGCCGACGAACGGGCTGTGCGCCGTGGTGATCGGCGTGCCGTCCGAGCCCAGCACCAGCGAGCCGTCGGGCACACCGGGCGGCACCGCGAACAGCCCCGAGCCCGTGTGCTGCAGGTACTCCATGAGCCCGTCGTCACGCGACAGCCGGTTCTGCATGGGGATGTAGTGCGTGCGCGGGTCGGTCACGAACGCCAGGAAGAACAGCCCCGCGTCGAGCCGGCCCAGCGCGTCGTTGCCGTCGGTGAAGTTGTAGCCGCGGCGCAGCATGCGCACGCCGTCGTTCTGCGTGGGGTGCGCGAGGCGCACGTGGCTGTTGAGCGCGACCAGCGGCTGGTCGTCGCGGCCCGTGACCGCGAAGTCGGGCTCGGTGAACTCGGTCCCGCCGGACAGCGGGGCACCCTCACCCTTGGTCCGCCCGACCAGCGCCTCCTGCTCGCGCAGCGACGTGCGGTCCCACGTCTCGATCGTCATGCGGATCCGCCGGGCCACCAGGTACGTCCCGCCCGTGAGCCACGCCGAGTCGTGCGAGTCGGCCTGTGCGGCCGCGGCGGGCACCCACACGTGCTCGTCGACCGCGGAGCGCTCCTCGACCTTGAGGTTGGCGGTGCCGTCCTTGAAGCCGAACAGGTTGCGCGGCGTGCGCTGCGCGGTGGACGTCGAGGACGTGCGGCCGTAGCCGAGCTGCGTCCAGCGGATCGTCGCGGCTCCGAACGCCGCGCGGGACAGGTTGCGGATCGCGTGCACCGCGACCTGCGGGTCGTCGGCGCACGCCTGCACCACCAGGTCGCCGTCCGAACGCGCGGGGTCCAGGTTGTCGGCCGGGAAGTGCGGCAGCTCGACGAGCGCGTCCGGCAGCCGGTCGGCGAGCCCGAACCGGTCCGTGCCGTCCGCGGTCACGAACAGCGAGCGGCCGAACCCGAACGTGATCGTCAGACCGGCCGGCGGCAGGTCGAGCGCCTCGCCCGTGTCGTCCGGCGGGGCGTCGTACGGCCCCGACGCCGGCCCGAACGGACCCGCCCCCTGCCCCTGCGTGAGGCGGGCCGCGATGGTCGTCCACCGCTGCAGCAGCGCGACCAGGTCCTCGCGGTCCTTCGTCGTGACGTCGAACGCCGCCAGGTACAGGCGGTCCTGCGCGGGTGTGACGATGCCCGCCTGGTGCTCACCCGTGAACGGGTACGTCCCGGGCGCGGGCGGTGCCGCGGGCTCGTCGGCGGTCGCGCGGGTCACGCCCGCGCCCACCGCGGCGCCCACGGCCGCGGCGCCGAGCAGGCCGCCGCCGAGCAGCGCGCGGCGCGACAGGCCCGTGCGGCCGGCGGTCGGTCCCTGCTCGGCGGCCGTCACGTCAGGCGCCCGTCACGACGGCGGTCAGCTGCGAGAGCGGCTCGGACAGCGCGTCCACCGCGGTCGAGAGCTCCTTGACCTCCTGCTCGGTCAGCTCGTCGTACGGCGTGAAGCCCGTCTCGACCGAGCCCTGCGCCGCGAGCAGCGCCTCGAGGGCGGTGAAGCGCTCGAGCAGCGTCGCCGACAGGTCCGGGTCGGCCTCCTCGACCACGTCCGCGAGCACCTCGTACGCGACGCGCGCACCGTCCACGTTGGCCTGGAAGTCCCACAGGTCGGTGTGCGACCAGATCTCCTCCTCGCCCGTGACCTTGCCCGTGGCCACCTCGTCGAGCAGCTCCTTGGCCCCGTTGGAGATCTGGAACGCCTCGAACGTGAACGCCGGGTCGTTGACCTGGTCGACGAGCTGCTGCGTCCAGCCCACCAGGTCGTCGGCGGCCTTGGTCCGCTCGGCGGACGTGAGCGGCACGTACTCCTCGCCGCCGTTGTCCGCGGGCTCGGGCTGCCACAGGTCCTTCTCGATGTAGTGCCAGCCGCTCCACGTCTGGCCGTCCTCGAGGTCGGCCTCGCGCGCGTCGGTCAGCGGGTCCAGGTCGCCGAACGACTCGGCGACGGGCTCGACCCGCTCCCAGTGCACGCGTGTGGCCGCGTACAGCTCGCGCGCGGTCTCGTCGTCCCCGGACGCGTACGCGTCGGCGAACTCCTGCGTCCCCGCGATGAGCGCACCCACCTGGTCCTTGACGTAGGACACGTACTGCGCCTCGGCGGTGGCGAGCTGCTCGGCGACGTCGCCCGTGGGGCCCACGGTCTCGCCCGAGTCGGTGACCGTGAACTCCGAGCGGATGCCGTCGCCCACCATCCCCGGCTTGCACGCGGTGTAGTACGTGCCCGGCCGGACCTGCACCACCAGGTCGCGCGTGATGCCCGGGCCGATGTTCTCCACCTCGGAGACCACGCGCAGCCCGTCCTCGCCCAGCAGGTAGAACTCGGTCACGTCGGTGCCGTCGTTGGTCACGGCGAACGTCAGGGTGCCGGACTGCGCGGTCGCCGACGAGACCGTGCACGCATCGGCGGTGCTGCTCACCGTGAGCGCGCCGGCCTCGCTCGCGCCGGGCGCGGGCTCGTTGTCGACGCACGCCGCGAGCGGCAGGACCAGGGCGGCGAGCGCGAGCGCGCCGACGGCAGAGCGGGACATGGGTCTCCTCGGGTGCGGGTGCGGGGTCGGGCGTCAGGAGGCCGCGGGCGCCACGTGGGCTGCCGCGGGTGCGGACGTCTGACCGGACGGTGCGGCCGCGGCCGGGGTCGGCGCGGCGGGGCGACGGCCCCAGGTGGTGCGGACGAACAGCGTGAGGACCACCGCGACGTACGCGACCCAGCCGATCAGCTGCAGCCACGTCGTCGCGGGCGTGAAGTTGAAGACGCCCTTGAGGAGCGTGGCGTACCAGGACGACGGCGGGATCGTCGCCGAGACGTCGAACGCCAGGTGGTGCAGGCCCGGGAGGATCTCGGCCTCCTGCAGGTCGTGGATGCCGTAGGCCAGCACGCCGGCCGCGACCAGGATCAGGAACACGCCCGTCCACGCGAAGAACCGCCGCAGGTCCAGGCGCACCGCGCCGCGGTACATGAGCCACGCGACCACCACGGCCGCCGAGATTCCGAGCGCGGCCCCGACCAGCGGGGCGGCCACACCCGTCGACGTGGCCTTCGCACCCGCCCACAGGAACAGCGCGGTCTCGAGCCCCTCGCGCCCGACGGCCAGCAGCGCCATCACGAGGACCGCGCCCTTGCCCGCCGCGATCGCGTCGTCCAGCTTGTGCTGCAGGTCCGCCTTGAGGTGCCGGGCGGTCTTGGCCATCCAGAAGATCATCCACGTGATCAGGCCGACCGCGACGATCGACAGCGACCCCCCGATCGCCTCCTGCGCCTCGAACGAGAGCCCCTTGGGCCCGAACGTCAGCAGCGCGCCGAAGCCCAGCGAGACCCCGACCGCGACGCCGACACCCGCCCACAGCGCGGGCAGCAGAGCGCGCCGGTCGGTCCTGACGAGGTACGCGACCAGGATGCTGACGACGAGCGCGGCCTCGAGGCCCTCGCGCAGGCCGATCAGGAAGTTCGCAAGCATGGTCACCTTCGTCGCGTCGTCTGAGGGGAGCCTAACCTCACCGCGCGGGACACTACTCCACCCCCACCGCGCCCGGCACCCCCTGTGGCCCACCCCACACGCCTCCACCCACCCACCCACCCCTCCCGCCGACCTGGTACTTATCCGCCAGGTCGAGCGCCGGACGATGGGCGTCTGTCGCGCGGGTGACCGTCGGCGTCGGCGGCGGGGCGGTGAGGGCGGTGCGAGACTGACCGCGTGACTCCCGCCCCGCCCGGCCACGTCCCGTCCCCGGGTGACGGCTGGGTGCAGTGCGGGTGCGGCGAGCGGCACTGGGGGTTGTTCGGCGCCGCCGGCCTGCTGGTCACGCGGCGTGACGACGAGGGCCGCGCCACGCACGTGCTGCTGCAGCACCGTGCGCCGTGGAGCCACCACGGCGGGACCTGGGGCATCCCGGGCGGGGCCCGCCGTCCCGGCGAGCCCGCGACCCACGCGGCGCTGCGCGAGGCGGCCGAGGAGGCGGGTGTGCCCGCCGGGGCGGTCGAGACCGTGCACGAGCACGTCCTGACGCACCCGGACTGGACCTACACCACGGTGCTCGCCGAGCTCGTCGTGCCGTTCGACGCCCGGCCCACCGACGACGAGTCGCTCGCGATCGCGTGGGTGCCCGTCGCCGACGTCGCGGCGCTGCCGCTCCTGCCCGCGTTCGCCACCGCGTGGCCCGACCTCGACCCCTCCACCCCCGGCCCCCGACCTGGCGGACAGGTACCAGCTCGGCGGTCTTCCCGGCGTCGACCTGGCGGATAGGTACCAGGTCGGCGGGGGAGAGGGTCAGTCGACGATCTCGCAGATGGGGGTGCCGGCGCTGACGCTCGCGCCCACCGCGGCCGCCAGGCCCGCGACGGTGCCGGACCGGTGCGCCACCAGGGGCTGCTCCATCTTCATGGCCTCGAGCACCACGACGAGGTCACCCTCGGCGACGCTCGCGCCGTCGGCGACCGCGACCTTGACGATCGTGCCCTGCATGGGGGAGGCGAGCGTCGTGCCGTTGGCGGCCGCCTTGGGGCCCGCGGCACGACGAGCGGGCCGGCGCGGCCCGGCGCCCGCGCGCGGACCCGCGGCACGGCCCAGCGCCAGGGCGGCGGGCAGCACGACCTCGAGCCGCTTGCCGCCCACCTCGACGACGACGCGCTCGAGCGCGGGCGCGTCCTGCGCCTCGGGAGCCGCGGGTGCGGTGCTGCTCGCGGTCAGCGAGGACAGGCGGTCGGCGAACTCGGTCTCGATCCAGCGCGTGTGCACGCTGAACGGGGTCGCGTCGTCGGCCGGCGCGAACGCGGGCTCGTCGAGCACCGCGCGGTGGAACGGCACGACGGTGGGGATGCCGACGACCTCGAGCTCGGCCAGCGCGCGGCGGGCCCGCTCGATCGCCTGGCGGCGCGTGGCGCCCGTGACGACCAGCTTGGCGATCATCGAGTCGAACGCGCCCGAGACGGTGTCGCCCTCGACCACGCCCGAGTCGACGCGCACGCCGGGCCCGCTCGGGAAGCGGAGCGTGGAGATGCGGCCGGGTGCCGGCAGGAAGCCCGCGGCCGGGTCCTCGCCGTTGATCCGGAACTCGAGCGAGTGCCCGCGGGAGGTCACCTCGTCGTAGCCCAGGGGCTCGCCCGCCGCGATGCGCAGCTGCTCGCGCACCAGGTCGATGCCGCTGATCTCCTCGGTGACCGGGTGCTCGACCTGCAGGCGTGTGTTGACCTCGAGGAACGAGACCGTGCCGTCCGCGCCCACCAGGAACTCGCACGTCCCGGCGCCCACGTACCCGGCCTCGCGCAGGATCGCCTTGCTCGACTCGACGAGCTGCGCGTTCTGCGCGTCGGTGAGGAACGGCGCGGGCGCCTCCTCGACCAGCTTCTGGTGGCGGCGCTGCAGCGAGCAGTCGCGCGTGCTGACCACGACGACCGTGCCGTGGGTGTCCGCGAGGCACTGCGTCTCGACGTGCCGCGGACGGTCCAGGTACCGCTCGACGAAGCACTCGCCGCGGCCGAACGCCGCGACGGCCTCGCGGACCGCGGACTCGTACATCTCGTCGATCTCGTCGGACGTGCGCGCGACCTTGAGCCCGCGCCCGCCGCCGCCGAACGCGGCCTTGATGGCGATGGGCAGCCCGTGCTCGGCGACGAACGCGTGGATCTCCGCCGGGCCGCTCACCGGGTCGGCGGTGCCCGCGACGAGCGGTGCTCCGGCGCGCTGCGCGATGTGCCGCGCGCTGACCTTGTCGCCGAGCGACTCGATGGCCCCGGGCGGCGGGCCGATCCAGGTCAGCCCGGCATCGATCACGGCACGCGCGAAGTCGGCGTTCTCCGCCAGGAACCCGTAGCCCGGGTGCACGGAGTCGGCACCCGAGCGGCGCGCGACGTCGAGCAGCTTGGCGATGTCCAGGTACGTGTCGGCGGCGCGCGCACCGTCGAGCGCGAACGCCTCGTCGGCGACGGTCACGTGCAGCGCCTCACGGTCCTGGTCGGCGTACACCGCGACCGAGCCGATCCCGGCGTCGCGGCACGCGCGCGCGATGCGGACGGCGATCTCGCCACGGTTGGCGATCAGGACCTTGCGCAGCGGCATGGGGGAGGGCACGGCTCACCGTAACGCCCCGGGGTTCACCCGGGGAGCGTGCTTCTCACCCGGTCGGCAAGATTGGCGAACCGCCCAGGCCCGCGCGACGGGTTTTGGAGGAATCCGACGACGACAGGGGCCACCCGCGACCGGCATGGCCCCCGGGCTGCACGAAGTCGACAACCCGTCTCCAGCGGGTCAGCGGGTCCAGAGCGTCGGCAGGGCGACGTCGATCTCCGCGAGCAGCTCGCGCAGCAGCGGCAGGCTCAGCCCGACGACGCCGTGGTGGTCGCCCTCGATGCGCGTGACGAACGCGCCGCCCCGGCCGTCCACCGTGAACGCGCCGGCCACGGCGAGCGGCTCACCCGTGGCGACGTACGCCGCGATCTCGTCGTCGGTCACGTCCGCGAAGTGCACGACGGTCGACGACGTGGCGCCCAGCACCGCACCCTGCCCGGCACCCAGCGCACCGGGGCGCGCGGCGGTCTCCTGCCCGCCCTCGCGCAGGTCCACGAGCCAGTGCCCCGTGTGCAGCACGCCGGAGCGCCCGCGCATCGCCTGCCAGCGGGCCACCGCGTCGGCGGCGTCGCGCGGCTTGCCCAGCACGTCGCCGTCGAGCTCGAGCATGGAGTCGCAGCCGAGCACCACCAGGTCCACGGCGTCCGCGAGCTCGTCGGGCAGGTGGCCGGCCACGTCGTGCGCCTTGGCCTGCGCGAGCACGAGCACCGCGTCGGCGGGCTCGAGCGCGCCGAACCGCTCGCGCGCGTCGGCGAGCGCGGCGTCCTCGTCGACCGACGACGTCGCGACGAGCGGCTCGATGCCCGCCGAGCGCAGCGTGGCGCGGCGGGCGGGGGACGCGGAGGCGAGCAGCAGGCGGGTCACGCGGGGAGCCTAGCCGCGGCCTGCGCGGGCCTGCTCTCGGGACGAACGTCGGCCCGCCGGGCACAGGTTCTGCGGGCACAATGGTGGTCGCGCGTGGGCGCAGTCCCGGCCGGGACGCCGGGCGATGCCTCAGGGAGGGCACGTGAGCAAGCGAAACGACATCGTCGACGACGACGACCTCGAGCTCGACGACGACCTGGTCGACGACGACCCCGAGCTGCTCTCCCGGCCCGACCCGGCCTGGCGCCGGCGCACCGCGATCGAGATGGTCGTCTCGGGCGTCATCGGGCTGTACGCGTCGTTCGTGCTGTCGATCGAGGCGCTGGTGCTCGCGGGCGATGCGAACGCCGACCTGAGCTGCAACTTCAACGACAAGATCAATTGTGCGACGGTCGCGAAGCACTGGGCGGCGGACCTGCTGGGCTTCCCGAACGCGTTCGTGGGCATCGCCGCCGAGGCCGTGGTGCTGACCGTCGCGGTCGCGCTGGTCGGCGGCGTCATCTTCCCGCGCTGGTTCATGCGCACGGCCCAGGTGATCTACACGGTCGGCTTCGTCTTCGCGTGGTGGCTGTTCTACATGTCCTACTTCGTGATCGGCGCGCTGTGCCCCTGGTGCCTGCTCATCACGCTCACGACCACGCTGGTCTGGGCCGGCCTGACCCGCATCAACGTCCGCGAGGGGAACATCGGGCTGCCGGGGCGCGCGGGGCCGTGGGCGCGCCAGTTCGTCGCGGGCGGCAACGACTGGTTCATCACGATCGCACTGCTCGTCGTGATGGCCGCGATGATCATGGTCAAGTACGGCTACACGCTGCTCTGACCGCTGACGGACCGAAGGCCCGGCCCGCGATGCGGGGCCGGGCCTTCGTCGTCTCGTCAGAACGCGAGCTTGAGCACGTCCAGCGGGAGCGAGCCGAGGTTGAGCGCCTTGGCGTGGAACGCGCGCAGGTCGAACGCGTCGCCGGCCGCGGCGCGGGCCGCGTCACGCGTCTGCTCCCACAGGCGCTGGCCCACCTTGTACGACGGCGCCTGCCCGGGCCAGCCCAGGTAGCGCATCCACTCGAACCGCACGAACGACTCGGGCATGTTGACGTTGGCGAGCAGGAACGCGAACGCCTTGTCCGCGTCCCACCGGCCGCCACCCCACTGCTCGGGCGCCGGCAGGCCCAGGTGCACGCCGATGTCGAACACCACGCGCGCCGCGCGCATGCGCTGACCGTCGAGCATGCCCAGCCGGTCGCCCGGGTCGTCCAGGAAGCCCAGGTCCGCCATGAGGCGCTCGGCGTACAGCGCCCAGCCCTCGCCGTGGCCCGAGGTCCAGCACGCCAGGCGGCGCCACGTGTTGAGGTCCGCGCGGTTGTACGTCGCGGCGCCCACCTGCAGGTGGTGACCCGGGACACCCTCGTGGTAGACGGTCGTCTTCTCACGCCACGTGTTGAACGTCGTGACGTCCGGCGGCACGGACCACCACATGCGTCCGGGACGCGTGAAGTCGTCCGACGGACCCGTGTAGTAGATGCCGCCGTTCTGCGTGGGGGCGATCCGGCACTCGAGCGTGTGCAGCGGCTCGGGGATGTCGAAGTGCGTCCCGTCGAGCGCGGCGATCGCGGCGTCGGACGTCTCCTGCATCCAGCGTCGCAGCTCGTCCTTGCCGGTCAGCGTCCGGCGCGGGTCGGCGTCGAGCGCCGCGACGGCCTGCTCGACGCTCGCGCCCGGACCGGCGATCTCGGCGGCCACGGCCTCCTGCTCGGCGACCACCCGCGCGAGCTCCTCGAGGCCCCACTGGTAGGTCTCGTCCAGGTCGATCGTCGCGCCCAGGAACGCGCGCGAGTACAGCCCGTAGCGCTCGCGGCCCGCGGCGTCCTCGGTCGGCGCCTGCGCCGCGAGCTCGTCGCGCAGGAACTCGGCCAGGCGCCCGTACGCCTCACGCGAGGCGGCGGCGCCCCGCTCGAGCTCGGCCCGGACGAGCGCGCACGACGACGAGCCGTCGAGCACCGCGTCGACCGCCTCGCCCTGGACGAACGACGTGAAGAACGAGTCCGCCGCGGCCAGCTCGGCGGCCTGCTGCGCACCCTCGGCCACCTGCCGCGCCGCCGCGACCAGACCGCGCGAGGCGCCCGCGCGCAGCGACTCGATGTAGCCGTCGACCGCGCCGGGCAGCGCCACGAGGCGGGCGGCGACGTTCTCCCAGTCCTCGACCGTGCCCGTGGGCATGATGTCGAAGACGTCGCGCAGGCCCTGCACGGGCGAGGCGATGTTGTTGAGGTCCCGCAGATGCTCGCCCGCGGCGTGGATCTCGAGGTCGAGCTCGAGGCGCTCGCGCATCGCGGCCACCGTGATGCGGTCCACCTCGTCGGCCGGTGCCGCCGCGTCGAGCTCGCGCAGCGTGTCCCGGGCCGCGTCCGCGCGCGCGTCGTGACCCGCGGGGGACAGGTCGGTCATCTCGTGGTCGTGGCCGGCCAGACCCATCGCTGTCGCGGACAGCGGGTCGAGCGCGGCATAGGTGCTGACGTACTTCTCGGCGACGGCGTCGACGGCCGTGGTCTCACGCATGCGCTCGACCCTACTCGCCGGTAGCCACCGGATTCCCGGCGTGCGCGCGGCCGCGTCCGATCACCCGCGCAGGCTCCAGCGCCACGTGTCCGGCCCCGCGGACGGGGCCGGCGCTGGCCGCAGCTGACGCCGGCGGTCCGCCCATGCCGAACCCGCGCGCCGCGGGTCGTCGGCCGGTGCGACGGCGCCCGCACCCGACGCGATGATGCCCGCGATGAGCGCCGCGAGCTCCACGTCGTCGGGCGCCCCGCGCACCACCTGGAACGGGGAGTCCGCGTTCACGCGTCGTCCTCGTCGGCGTCGTCGTCGTGCTCGTCGCCGAACTCCACGTGCGCGCCGCGCGACACCCCCCACTCCGCGACCTCGAACCCGGCTCCGACCAGCGTGTGCGTGATCGCGGACGCGCCCTCCTCGACCAGGTCGAGCACCGAGTCGAGCGTGCGGTCGCCCGCCGCGGGCGTGCGCGAGACCACCAGGCCCACGTGGAACGTGTCGACCTCGCCGTCGAGCGGGGCGGCATCGTCGTCGGTCTCGTCCTCGTCCTGCCAGGACATCCCGACGAGGTCCGCGTGCATCCCCAGGCGCGCGTGCAGCAGGTCGTACAGGTCCGCGTTCAGGCCGCCGATCCGGGACTCGAGCGCCAGGATGCGCGGGTCCTCGTCGGCCTCCGCGGCCCCGAACTCGGCGCGCACGCCGACCGCCGTGGCGACGTAGTCGTGCAGCGCGCCGGCCAGTGCGTCGACGGCCGTGTGCAGGTCGGCGGGGTCCACCCCGGGCAGCGGCTGCGGGGTGTGCGTGCTCTCGTCGTGCTCGTCGTGCGCGTGCTCGTCGTCGTGCGTCATGCGACCTGCTCCTTACAGCGGGATGTTGCCGTGCTTCTTGGGGGGCAGCGACGCGCGCTTGGTGCGCAGCAGCCGCAGGGCCTTGGTGATCTCCGCGCGCGTGGCCGAGGGCTCGATGACCGCGTCCACGTAGCCCCGGTCGGCGGCGTCCCACGGGTTGACGATCGCGTCCTCGTACTCCGCGGTCAGCCGGCGCCGCTCGGCCTCGACGTCGCCGCCGGCCTCGGCGACCTGCTTGAGCGCGCCGCGCTGCAGGATGTTGACCGCACCGCCCGCACCCATGACGGCGATCTGGGCGGTGGGCCACGCGAGGTTGACGTCCGCACCCAGCTGCTTGGAGCCCATGACGATGTACGCGCCGCCGTAGGCCTTGCGCGTGATGACCGTGACGAGCGGGACGGTCGCCTCGGCGTAGGCGTAGATCAGCTTGGCGCCGCGGCGGATGATGCCGTTCCACTCCTGGTCCGTGCCGGGCAGGAAGCCGGGCACGTCCACGAACGTGAGCACGGGGATGTTGAACGCGTCGCACGTGCGCACGAACCGCGCGGCCTTCTCCGCGGCGTTGATGTCGAGCGTGCCGGCCATCTGCTGCGGCTGGTTCGCGACGACGCCGACGGGGTGCCCCTCGACGTACCCGAACCCGACGACGACGTTGCCCGCGTACAGCGGCTGGACCTCGAGCAGCACGCCGTCGTCGAGGACCGTCTCGACGACCGTGCGCATGTCGTACGGCTGGTTGTCCGAGTCCGGGACCAGGGTGTCGAGCGCCAGGTCCTGCGGTGTGGCGTCCAGGTCGACCTCGTGCTCGAACACCGGCGGGTCGGACAGGTTGTTCTGCGGCAGGTACGCCAGCAGCGAGCGCACGTAGTCGAGCGCGTCGTCCTCGTCGTGCGCCAGGTAGTGCGCGACGCCCGAGCGGGTGTTGTGCGTGGTCGCGCCGCCCAGCTCCTCGAAGCCGACGTCCTCGCCCGTGACCGCGCGGATCACGTCCGGCCCCGTGATGAACATGTTCGACGTGCCGTCCGCCATCACGATGAAGTCGGTCAGTGCGGGGGAGTACACCGCGCCACCCGCGGACGGGCCCAGGATCAGGCTGATCTGGGGGATGACGCCGCTGGCCGCGACGTTGCGCCGGAAGATCTCCGCGAACTGCGTCAGTCCCGCGACACCCTCCTGGATGCGTGCGCCACCGCCGTCCGAGATGCCGATCAGCGGCACGCCCGTACGCAGCGCCAGGTCCATGACCTTGGTGATCTTCTGCCCGTGAACCTCACCCAGGCTGCCCCCGAACACCGTGAAGTCCTGCGCGTACACCGCGACCGGCCGCCCGTCCACGGTGCCGTGCCCGACGACCACGCCGTCGCCCGGGATGCGCTTGCGGTCCAGGCCGAAGTTGGTCGAGCGGTGCCGCACGAGCGCGTCGATCTCGGTGAACGAGCCCGGGTCCAGGAGCTGGTCGATGCGCTCGCGGGCGGTCTTCTTGCCGCGTGCGTGCTGCTTGTCCGCGGCGGCGGACTCGGCCTCCTGCGCCGCGGCGGTGCGCGCGGCGAGGTCGGCGAGCCGGCCCGCGGTGGTGCGGGCGGCCGGGGGGACGGCGTCGGGTGCGGCCTCGTCAGGGGTGGCCTCGGTCTGCGTCACCCGACCGAGGCTAGTTGTCGGAAGCCTCCAGGTGGGTGCAGGGCGCGGACGGGTTTGCGGGCCCGTCGTCGTCGGAAGCCCACAACGCGCGCGGCGGACCCGAGCCGACGGGCGTCGGCGGCGCCAGGATGGGCGCATGACCGACGACGACCGCCCGCCGCTCGACCCCGCGGCCGTGCGCGCGCTGCTCGAGGCACCGGCCGGGCCGCTGACCCGGGTCGAGGTCGTGATGCGCACCGGTTCCACGAACGCGGACGTGGTGCGGGACCTGCGGGCCGATCCGGGCTCGTGGCCCGACCGCAGCGTCCTGGTCGCCGACCACCAGGACGCCGGTCGCGGGCGCCGTGACCGGACGTGGTCCACCCCGCCGGGGACCGCGGTGACCTGCTCGTTCGTCGTCCGGCCGCGCGTGCCTGCCGAGTCGCTCGGCTGGCTCCCGCTGCTCGCGGGCCGCGGCGCGGTCACGGCCGTCCGGGCGACGGCCGGCGTCCCGGCGCACCTCAAGTGGCCCAACGACGTGCTGGTCCCCGCCGACGAGCCGCTCGAGGGCTGGGGCGCCGCGCGCAAGGTGGGTGGCATCCTGTGCGAGCTCGTGCCGCTCGCGGACGGCTCGACCGCCGCGGTGGTCGGGATCGGGCTCAACGTGCTGCAGCGCGCCGACGAGCTGCCCGTGCCGAGCGCGGGCTCGCTCGCGCTGGCCGGTGCGCGGCACGTGGACCGGCTCGGCGTGCTCGTCGCGCTGGTCGCCGCGCTCGACGACCTGGCGCGGCGGTTCCGGGACGCGGACGGCTCGGCGGTCACCTCGGGGCTCGCGGCCGAGGTCGCCGACGTCGTCGCGACCCTCGGCACGCACGTGCGCGTCTCGCTGCCGGGCGACGCGTGGGTCGAGGGCGTCGCCGAGCGGCTCGACGACGACGGCGCGCTCGTGCTGCGCACGGCCGACGGTGCGACGCGGCGGGTGCTGGCGGGTGACGTGCATCACCTGCGGGCCGCGCGGTGAACTACCCTCGGGGCGTGCTGCCAGACGATCCCGCCTCCACCGTCGAGGAGATCGAGGCCGCGCTGCTCGGTGGCGACCGCGCGTACAGCGCGCACGACCTGGCGCGCCGGGCGGGCATCGGCCTCGACGTGGTGCAGGGCTTCTGGTCCACGCTCGGGCTGCCGCACGGCGACCCGGACGACCCGTTCTACACCGAGCGCGACGCCGAGGCGGTGGACCGCGCGGCCGCCCTGGTGCGGGATCACGGCCTGGACCTGCGCACCGTGATCACGGTGACGCGCGCGCTCGGGCACACGTCCGACCGGCTCGCCCTGTGGCAGGTCGAGGCGCTCGTGGAGGACATGGCCTCGCGCTACGAGCTGGACGACGCGAGCGCACGCCTGCTGGTCCTGGACCGGCTGGCGGACCTGGCGCCCGTGCTCGAGGCGCAGCTGGTGCACTCCTACCGGCGGCAGCTCGCGGCCATCGCGGGCCGGTACGGCGCCGAGTTCGGGGAGATCGGCCGCCCGGGCGGCGAACCCGGGGCCCTGCCGCTCGCGCGCGCCGTGGGGTTCGCGGACATGGTCTCCTTCACGCGCCGCACGGCCGGCCTCGGGTCCACGGACCTGTCGTCGTTCGTGCAGCGTTTCGAGGCCGCGGCGCGTGACGTGGTGACCGCGGCGGGGGGGCGCGTGGTCAAGACGATCGGTGACGCGGTGCTGTTCGTGGCCGACGACGCGGCGTCCGGCGCGCGTGTCGCGCTGGGCCTCGCGGACGCGCTGGGCCGCGAGCTGGACGTGGGCTCCGCGACCGCGGCGGGCGGTATCGCCGAGGGTGCGCGCGGGGTCACGCCCGTGCGCGTGGGCTTCATCTGGGGCCGCGTGCTGTCCCGGTTCGGCGACGTGTTCGGGCCCTCGGTGAACCTGGCCGCGCGGCTCGCGGACATCGCGGAGCCGTCACACGTCCTGACCGACCGGGTGACCGCGGCGGCGCTCGCGGCCGACCCGCGGTTCGCGCTCACCGAGCTGCCCGCGCGTGAGCTGCAGGGCCTGGGCACGGTGATCCCGGTCGAGCTGTCCGCGACGGACGCCTGACCCCGCCGCGGCCGGGCCTCAGTCGGGCAGCGGCATCGGGTCGGGGTCCGGCACCAGCAGCTCCGGGCCGTCGTTGGCGACCGCGTTGACGAGCGGACGTACGGGCGTGGGCTCGAGGCGCGGCGGCTCCACGTCCAGCAGCGCGCGCGCACCCGCGGCGTCGACCGCCGGGTCCAGCCACGCGTCCCACCGCTCGCGCGGGAGCATGAGCGGCTGCCGGTCGTGCACGAACGCGAGCTCGGGGGTGGCGGGCCGCGTGATGACGGTCGCGCTCACCAGCCAGTGGGCCGGGTCGTCGTCGTCCTTGGTCGGGTCCTTCCAGAACTCGTAAAGCCCCGCGAGCGCGACGAGCGAGCCGTCCGCCGGGTGCAGGAAGTACGGCTGCTTGCGCGTGCGCGCGGCGTCCGGCGCGGGCTTGCGCCACTCGTAGTAGCCGTCGGCCGGGAGCAGCGCGCGCCGCGTGGCGAACGGGCGCGCGAACGCCGGCTTGTCCGTGAGCGTCTCGACGCGCGCGTTGATCATCCGGGCGCCGATCGAGGGGTCCTTGGCCCACGAGGGGACCAGCCCCCAGCGCGCGACGCGCAGCTGCCGCG
Source organism: Cellulomonas gilvus ATCC 13127 (assembly GCF_000218545.1). Taxonomy (NCBI): domain Bacteria; kingdom Bacillati; phylum Actinomycetota; class Actinomycetes; order Micrococcales; family Cellulomonadaceae; genus Cellulomonas; species Cellulomonas gilvus. The sequence goes on along the minus strand of NC_015671.1, from coordinate 2,763,173 downwards.
TGATCTCGCCGGTCTCGCGGTCGGCGCGCTCGACCACCATGCGCACGCCGTCGGTGGGCGCGACGTTCCACGACGGCGGCAGCAGGCGCACGTCGTCGGCGACGGTCGCGATCGCGAACTCGTCGGCCAGAGCCTGGTCCTCCCGGAAGGAGGCGTATCGACCGCACATCCCCCCACCCTCCCAACAACCCCGCCGAACTGGTACCTGGGTACCAGTTCGGCGGGGTTGGGGGCGACGGTCGTGGGGGAGGTCGGTGGGGGGCGGCGGGGTGGTGGGTCAAGGGGCGGGAAAGGCGGGATCGAGCGGGGGTCACCGGATCGAAACGATTCGCGCGGGGGTGCGTCGCGGTGTCACCATGGTCCGTACCAGCACCGGAACCAGACGACGACGAGCGACGCAGAGCACACGTGACCGAGACCGCATCCCGCTGCCAGCCCCCCACCACCACCGCCCCCGACGGCCCCTCCGCCGGGGGCCGCGCCGTGCCCTCGGCACGCGTCCCCGCGCCGACGACGCCTCGTCCGCAGACCCCCGCCCCGGCCGTGGACACGGCGAAGCGCGACCCGGGCGCGTCGTCGTCCGCCGAGGCCGCACCGACGTACCGGCCCAACGCCCGCTACGTCCTGCTGCTCGGGATGATGTGCGCGCTGCCCGCCATCTCCAACGACATCTACCTGCCGTCGCTCCCCGACGTCGCGCGCGACCTGGGCACGTCCGCCACGGCGGCGCAGCTGACCATGACGGCGATGATGCTCGGCGGTGCGGTCGGCCAGCTGGTGATCGGCCCGCTGTCCGACCGGTTCGGCCGCCGCGCGCCCGTGCTCGTCGGCGTCGCGCTGCACGTGCTCACGTCGCTGCTGTGCGCGTTCGTGGTCAACGTCGAGATGCTCATCGGGCTGCGCGTGGCGCAGGGCTTCTTCAACGCGTCGGCGACGGTCGTGGCCATGGCGGTCATCCGGGACCGGTTCGTGGGGGCGGACGCCTCGCGGCTCATCTCGCGTCTCATGCTCGTGATCGGGATCGCGCCGCTGTTCGCCCCGTCGGTCGGCGGGCTGATCGCGGGCGAGCTCGGGTGGCGTGCGGTGTTCGTCGCGCTCGCGCTGTTCGGCGTGGCGCTGTGGGTGGTGGTGCTGCGGCGCCTGCCCGAGACGCTGCCGGCGGCGCGACGCCGCGACGGCGGCCTGCGCACGGCGCTCAGCGGCTACCGGCGCCTGCTGCGTGACCGGCACTTCGTGGCGCTCGCGATCATGCCGGGCCTCGGCAACGCGGTCCTCATGAGCTACGTGGTGGGCTCGCCGTTCGTGCTGCAGGAGGGTTACGGCCTCAGCTCGCACGAGTTCTCGCTGCTGTTCGCGCTCAACGGCGTCGGGCTCGTCGCGGGGGCGCAGGTCAACGCCGCGCTCGTGCGGCGCGTCGCGCCCATCCGCATCATCCGGGTGGTCCTGCCGCTGTCGCTGGGCCTGACCCTCGCGCTGCTCGGCGTGGCGATCACGGGTGTGGGCGGGCTCCCGGTGCTGCTCGTCATGCTGTGGCTGGTGCTCGCGATGGTGAACTTCGCACCGCCCAATGCGTCCGCGCTCGCGCTGAGCCGGCACGGCGAGATCGCCGGGACGGCCGCGGCGATGATCGGCGCGACGCAGGCCACCATCTCGGGCGTCGTCTCGCCGCTGTCGAGCCTGCTGGGCGGCGACTCGGTCGCGATGGCCGGCGTCATGGTCGGGGCCGCGACGGCCGCGCTCCTGGTGCTCGCGCTCGCGACGCCCGCCTACCGTCGCGGCGGCGCCTGGTCCGGCTGAGGCGGGTCAGCCCCCCAGCGCGGCCAGGCGCATGACCGCCTCAGCCAGCACGTCCTCGCGCTTGACGAACGTGAACCGCACCCACGAGCGCAGCGCGTCGTCGGTGGCCGAGCCCGGTCGCGTGAACGCGCGGACCGGCACCCCGACGACGCCGCACAGCCGCGGCAGGTCGCGGCACAGGGCCGCGCCGTCGTCGTAGCCGAGCGGAGCCGCGTCGGCGAGCACGAAGTACGTGCCCTGCGGCGGGACCACCGCGAACCCGGCCGCGCGCAGCCCGTCGCACAGCAGGTCGCGCCGGGCCGCGAGCGAGTCGGCCAGCGCCTCGACCCACGCCGCCACGTCGTCGTCGCCCAGCGCGAACGCGACCGCGGGCTGGAACGGCGCGCCGCTGACGTACGTGAGGAACTGCTTGACCGTGCGCACGGCCGTCACCAGAGCGGCGGGTCCCGTGACCCAGCCGATCTTCCAGCCCGTGAAGGACAGCGTCTTGCCCGCCGACGAGATCGTCAGCGTCCGGTCGGCCATCTCGGACAGCGTCGCGATCGGCACGTGCCGCGGCCGCACGCCGTCGGGCCCGGCGAGCGTGAGGTGCTCGTACACCTCGTCCGTCACGACGACCGCGTCGTGCGCCGTGGCGAGCCGGGCGACCACCGCCAGCTCGTCGAGGGTGAGCACCGCGCCCGTGGGGTTGTGCGGTGTGTTGAGCAGCACCAGGCGCGTCCGGTCGGTGAACGCGGCAGCGAGCGCCTCGGTGTCGAGCCGGAACCCGGCGGGCGTCGCGCGCAGGGGCGCGGTCGTGTGCGTCGCGCCGGCCAGCGCGATCACCGCGGCGTACGCGTCGTAGAACGGCTCGAGCGTGAGCACCTCGTCCCCGGGGCCGACGAGCGCGAGGACCGTGGCCGCGAGGGCCTCGGTGGCGCCTGCGGTCACCAGCACCTCGGTGTCCGGGTCCGGGTGCAGGCCGTAGTGCCGCGCCTGGTGCGCGCCGATCGCGCGGCGCAGCTCCGGGATGCCGGGACCCGGCGGGTACTGGTTGGCACCCGCCGCGACCGCGTCGGCGGCGGCGCGTGCCACGGAGGCCGGTCCGTCCACGTCCGGGAAGCCCTGGCCCAGGTTGATCGCACCGGTCGCGGCCGCGAGCGCGGACATCTCGGCGAAGATCGTCGGACGCGCGGTGCCGTCCGCGTCCAGCAGGCCCGCGGCGTGCGCGACGGACTCCCAGCGGGCTGTGGTCATGGCGCCGACCCTAGGTCAGGTGCGTGCTGCCCGGGGTGACCGCGACGGTCTCAGAAGCCGCCGGCCGCGGCCGCGAGGCCCGCGACCACCAGGAGCGCGAGCGACGCCCATGCGGACACCACCCACCACTCCACGTGGTGGCGACGGATCGCTCGACGGACTGCCATGTCCTTCACGATCGGCAGACGCGGGCCCACGGACAACGATCCGGTCGGACCCGCGCGGAAATCACCCGTTCGGTTCTCCGCCGGGGTCAGGAGCCGGACGCGGTCCGCAGCTCGTCGGCGACGTCCTGCAGCTGGTCGGCGAGCCCGCTGAGGCCGTCGGCCGCGGTGCCGCCCGCATCGGCCGCGACCTTCTCGAGCTCGGCCTGCGCGTCCTCGACGCGCGTGCGGGCCGCGGCGAGCGCCGCCTCGGCCTCGGCGGACGCGTCACCGTCCGCGCTCTCGACCGCGGCGCGCGCGTCCGCGAGCGCCGCCGTCGCCTCGTCGAGCGCGGCCTGCGCCTCCTTGCGGCGTGCGGGGGCGAGCTCCTCGACCTGGTCGCGCAGGTCCTCGGCGCGGGTGCGCGCGTCGTCGACCGTGGTGCCCAGCTGGTCGAGCGCGGCGCGCGCCTCGGCCAGGCCGTCCTGGGCCTGCTGCGCGGCGTCGTCCACGACCTGGCGCGCGTCGTCGGCCGCGTCGCACCCGGCCAGCAGCAGCGCCAGCCCCAGGGCGCCGGCGGCGAGCACGTGGTGGGGGCGGGGGCGGCGCAGCGGTGTCGGGGTCACGCGGACACCGTGCCGGGTGGCGCGGACGGACGCAAGCCCGCGCACGACGACGACGCCCCCCACCTGGCGAGGGATGAGCCAGGTGGGGGGCGTCGGGGGCGAGATCGCTCGACCGGGGGTGCGGGGGCACCGGCCCGGGAGCTCAGAAGGTGGTCAGCCCTTCTTCTCGCCCGTGCGGCCCCGGACGTCCTCCAGCGACGTTCCGTAGTAGGCCGCCGTCAGGATCGACTTCATGTCGTCGATCATCGGCATGCGGGGGTTGGCAGGTGCGCACTGGTCCTCGTAGGCGCCCATGGCGACCTCGTCGAGGCGACCGATGAAGTCCTGCTCGTCGACGCCCTGCGCCTGGAAGGACGACGGGATGCCGACCTTGGCGCGCAGCGACTCCACGGCCTGGGCGTAGGACTCCACACCCTGCTCCGGCGTGGCGGCCGGCAGACCCAGCATCTGGGCGATCTGCTGGAACCGCTCCGGTGCGACGTAGCTCTCGTACTTCGGCCAGCTGGTGAGCTTGGTCGGGATCGTGCCGTTGTAGCGGATCACGTGGGGGAGCAGCGTGGCGTTCGTCCGGCCGTGGACCAGGTGGAACGTCGAGCCGACGACGTGCGCCATGGCGTGCACGATCCCGAGGAACGCGTTGCCGAACGCCATGCCCGCGATCGTGCCGGCGTTGTGCATCTTCTCGCGGGCGTCCTTGGTGGCGGGCTCCGCGGGGTCGCCGTTCACCGACTGCGCCAGGTTGTCGAAGATGAGGCGGATCGCCTGCAGCGCCATGCCGTCGGTGAAGTCGTTGGCGTAGACCGAGACGAACGCCTCGGTGGCGTGCGTCAGGGCGTCGAAGCCCGAGTCGGCGGCCAGCGAACGGGGCATCTTCGACGTGAGGATCGGGTCGATGATCGCGACCGTCGGGGTCAGCGCGTAGTCGGCCAGCGGGTACTTCTTGCCCGCGTCGGGGTCGGAGATGACCGCGAACGGCGTGACCTCGGCGCCCGTGCCGGACGTCGTCGGGATGCAGACCAGGTGGGCCAGCTCGCCGAGCGTCGGGAACTTGAACGCGCGCTTGCGGACGTCGAAGAACTTCTGCTTGAGGTCCGAGAAGTTGATCTCGGGGTGCTCGTACAGCAGCCACATGACCTTGGCGGCGTCCATGGGCGAGCCACCGCCGAGCGCGATGATCGTGTCCGGCTTGAAGTGCCGCATGCTCGCGGCGCCCTTCTGCACGGTGCGCACGGACGGCTCGGGCTCGACCTCGTCGATGATCTGCACGGCGACGTTGTTGCCGCGGCGGTGCAGGACGTCGAGGACCTTGTCGACGAAGCCGAGGGTCGTCATGGTCGCGTCGGTGACGATCGTGACGCGCTCGACGTCGGGCATGTCGGCGAGGTAGCGGATGGCGTTCGGCTCGAAGTAGGTCTTCGCCGGCACCTTGAACCACTGCAGGTTGTTGTTCCGACGACCCACGCGCTTGACGTTGATGAGGTTCACCGCCGAGACGTTGTTGGACACCGAGTTGTGGCCGTAGGAGCCGCAGCCGAGCGTCAGCGAGGGGATGAAGGCGTTGTAGATGTCACCGATGCCACCGAGCGACGACGGCGCGTTGCAGATGACGCGGATGGCCTTGACGCGCTTGCCGAACTCGATGGTCAGCGCCTCGTCCTGCGTGTGGATCGCGGCCGAGTGGCCCAGGCCGTCGAACTCGACCATCTTCTCGGCGAGCGTCATGCCCTCCTCGGTGGAGGTCGAGCGCAGCACCGCGAGGACCGGGCACAGCTTCTCGCGCGTCAGCGGCTCGTGCGGGCCGACGCCGGAGACCTCGGCGAGGATGATCGACGTGTCCGCGGGGACCGTGAAGCCGGCCTGCTCGGCGATCCACACGGGCGACTTGCCGACGACCGCCGGGTTGAGCTTGGCGCCCGCGCAGTTCTCGCCACCGGCCTCGGCACCGAAGATGAAGCGCTCGAGGGCGGCCTTCTCGGCCGCGTTGGTGCGGTACGCGTGCAGCTTGGTGAACTCGACCATCGCGGCGTCGTAGATCTCGTCGTCGATGATGACGGCCTGCTCGGAGGCGCAGATCACGCCGTTGTCGAACGCCTTGGAGAGCACGACGTCGTTGACCGCGCGGGCCAGCTTGGCCGTCTTCTCGATGTAGGCGGGCACGTTGCCCGCACCGACGCCCAGGGCCGGCTTGCCGCACGAGTAGGCGGCCTTGACCATGGCGTTGCCGCCGGTCGCCAGGATCGTCGCGACACCCGGGTGGTTCATGAGCGCACCGGTCGCGGCGAGCGACGGGGCCTCGACCCACTGGATGCAGTGCTCGGGCGCACCCGCGGCCACGGCGGCGTCGCGCACGATCTTCGCGGCGGCCATCGAGGACTTCTGCGCGTTCGGGTGGAACGCGAAGATGATCGGGTTGCGCGTCTTGAGCGAGATCAGCGACTTGAAGATCGCGGTCGACGTGGGGTTGGTGACCGGCGTGATGCCCGCGATGACGCCGACGGGCTCCGCGATCTCGGTGATGCCGTTGATCTCGTCGACGTTGATGACGCCGACGGTCTTGAGGTTGGCCATCGAGTTGGTCACGTGCTCGCACGCGAAGATGTTCTTGACGGCCTTGTCCTCGAAGACACCGCGGCCGGTCTCGTCGACCGCGAGCTTGGCGAGCTGACCGTGCTGGTCGAGCGCGGCGACCGCGCCCTTCTTGACGAAGCGGTCCACGTCCTCCTGGGTCATGGACTCGAACTGCGCGAGGGCCTTGGCCGCGTTGGCGACGAGCGCGTCGATCGTGCCGGCGACCTCGTCCTGCGAGGGGGCGGGCGCGGGCGCCGCTGCGGGCGCCGCGACTGCCTCGGCGTCGGCCTTGCGACCCTTGGACGGACGGGTGGTGCTGGTGGTGGTCACCGGGACTCCCTGGTCGAGATGGACTCGGCTGCGGTGGACGGGGCTGGAGTTCCGTCCGTGCCGATGTCTCGACGCTAGGGACCGGCCCGCGCGCAGTGGTGGGATGAAAGTCCCCTGGGCCTGCGAGGGGTCCCGGCGGTGCCGCGCGGGCGGTGGTCCGACGGGACCTGGGTCCCGGTCCTGCGGCCGCGTTCAGTCGCGCAGGCGCGCGATCCAGGAGGACGCCATCGACTCCTCCTCGAGGTCGAGCTCGCGCATCATGCGCCGCATCACGGCCTCGTCCAGGTCGCCCGCGTCGCGGTGCGCCATGAGCACCTCGCGCTGCGCCGCGATCACGCCCGCGCGCACCGAGTGGATCTTGCGGCCCGCCGCCCCGGGCGCGAGCCGCTCGGCCGACGCGCCGTCCAGCGGGCCCAGCGCACGCGACGCGTCCTGCCGCGAGACGCCGTCGGGCAGCAGGTCGTCCGCGTGCTCGGGGTCGAGCATGACCGCGGCCGCCGCGGCGCGGGCGCGCCAGCCCGCCGAGAGCCGCGTGATCGCGTCGTCGGCCTGCTGCGCGCCCATCGCCTGCACGAGCTGCGGGCGCCTGCTCTCGAAGTAGGCCTGCACGGCGTCCGCGGTGGCCACGCGCACCGCGGCCTCCTGCGCGGCGTCGTCGGCCGCCTCCTGCGCCGAGCCCACGCGCAGGCGGGTGATCACGCCCGGCAGCGTGAGGCCCTGCAGCAGCAGCGTGCCGATCGCCACGGTGTACGCGGCGAGCTGGATGGTGGCGCGCTCCGGGAACGGCTCGCCGTCGAGCGTCGCCGGGATGGCCGCTGCCGCCGCGAGCGTCACCACGCCGCGCATCCCCGCCCAGGACACGACGGCCGACTCGCGGACCGAGAGCGAGTCGCGCGCGGGCCGGTGCGAGCCCGGCAGGCGCAGGTCGTCGAACCACACGGTCGCGAACACGTAGATCGGCCGGACCAGCAGGGCCACCGCGAGGACGACGAGCGAGACGACGACCCCGTGCCCCAGCCCCTGGTCGGACTCGACCACGTCGCGCACCACCCAGGGCAGCTGCACGCCGATGAGTGCGAACGTGAACGCCTCGAGCAGCAGGTCGGCCGTGGACCACAGCGGCTCCTGGTACAGCCGCGTGGCGTACCCCGCGCGCGGCGACGTGTGACCCAGGTACAGGCCCGCGGCGACCACCGCGAGCACGCCCGACCCGCCGAGCGCCTCGGCGCTCCAGTAGGCCGCGAACGGGGTGAGGAACCCGACCGCGGACGCGACCACCGGGTCGTCGAGGCGCAGCCGCAGGACGTGCACCGCCCAGCCGAGCGCGAGCCCGCCGCCGACGCCGACCACGACCGCGAGCCCGAACGTGCCCAGCCCGGACCCGAGCGCCCACGCCCCCGTGGCGGCGCCCGTGAGCGCGACCTTGTACAGCGTGAGCGACGTCGCGTCGTTGATGAGGCTCTCGCCCGAGAGCAGCGTCATGACCCGCCGGGGCAGCCCGAGGCGCCGGCCGACCGCGGCCGCCGCGACCGCGTCCGGTGGCGCGACCACGGCGCCCAGGACGAGCGCGACCGCGAACGGCACGGCCTCCAACCACCAGAAGACCAGCGCGACCGCGAGCGCCGAGACCAGCACCAGGCCGACGCCGAGCCGGGTGATCGAGTTCAGCGCGGACCGGAAGTCGCGGTAGGACGAGGACAGCGCGGCGGAGTACAGCAGCGGCGGGAGGACGAACTCGAGCAGCACCTCGGGGTCGACGTCGAACCGCGGCACGCCCGGCACCAGCGACACGACGATCCCGGTGGCGACGACGACGAGCGGCGCCGACCACCCGCGGCGCCGGCATCCGGCCGCGACCAGCACCGCGCCCGCGACGAGCAGGAACACGTGGACGTGGTGCATGCGGCGTGCCTCCCGGATGCCGCCGGTCCGGACCCGGTCAGCGCACCGCGGCCATGCCGACCCCTGACCGGTGGCGCGTGCCGCGACATCCGTGAACGTACCAACGCGACCTCGGCGGCACCCCGCGGCCGGCTGGTTTCCGGGACGGCAGGACAGGTGCGTCGCTAGGGTGCTGCGCGAGCGTCCCGTCCGCCGACGGGACGCACGGCAGGGGGGAGGGTGGCGCGATGCGTCGATCGGTCATGGTCCTGAGCGCGTGCGTGCTCGCGGTGCTGGCGTCGGGCTGCTCGGACACCGGGTCCGGCGAGGACTGCGTGGGCGCCGAGCTCACGGCATCCCAGAGCACCGTGGCCCCCGGCGACGAGCTCGCGCTCACGGGCGCGTACTTCCTCACCGGGTGCCACGACACGGGCGAGGCCGCGCCCGAGCAGGACGCGACATCGGCGCCGGTCCTGTGGTCCCAGGGGATGCGCGAGGGTGCGCAGCTCGGCGAGGCGGCGATCGACACGCGCGGCGAGCTCACCGCGACGGTGACCGTGCCCGACGACGCGGCCGCGGGCGAGGCCACGGTCTCGGTCTCGCTCGGCGCCGGCACGACCGCCGAGCTCACCCTGACCGTCGCCCCCTGAGCCGCTCGCAACCCGGGGGACCAGGTCCCACGACGAAGGCCCGGTCCCCTGTGGGGGTCCGGGCCTCGGCGATGCCCTGCGGCACCGGTGGGTGCGCCCGAAAGGATTCGAACCTTCGACCTTCTGCTCCGGAGGCAGACGCTCTATCCGCTGAGCTACGGGCGCGGGGTGCTCTGCAGCACCGGCCAGCGAGCCTACCAGCCCCACGGAGGGGTCGGTCGCGCTCGCGGTCAGGGCTCGCCGAGCAGCGCGGACAGGTAGTGGTGGGTCTCCTCGACCGCGCGGTCCTCGTCGCCGGCGACGATCGCGTCGATCAGCCCGTCGTGCGCGGACTGGCCGTGGTAGTCGGTGACGAAGTTGAAGCGGATGTTCTCGCCGATCGCGTCGATGAGGTTCTCGTACAGCGAGACGAGCACGGGGTTGCCCGCGGCGCGCACGATCGTGCGGTGCAGCGCAAGGTCGGTGGAGACCATCCGCTCGAGGTCGGCCGCGTGGTAGGCCGCGGACCGCTCGTCGCGCCGGTCCAGCAGTGCGCTCGCGTCGAGCGCGGTGCGGCGGCGGGACGCGAGCCGTGCGGCCTCGACCTCGAGCGCGCGGCGCACCTCGACGACGTCGCGCTGGCGCGCCTCGGCGATCTGGCGCCCCATGGTCGCGGCCATCTCCGACGACGAGAGCACGTACGTGCCCGAGCCCTGACGCCGCTCGAGCAGGCCCGAGTGCACCAGGGACTGCACGGCCTCGCGCACGGTGTTGCGGCCCACGCCCAGGAGCGCGACCAGCTGCGGCTCGGGCGGGATGCGCGTCCCGACCGACCACTCCCCGCTGGTGATGCGGGACCTGAGCTCCTGTACGGTCGAATCGATCAGACCGGTCCGTCGCGTCATCGGGACGGGGCTCCGTGTCCAGGCATGCGGTGCAGTCAACACGAGCGACCGTCGTGCCGCCAGACCCGTCTCTCGTCGGCGGCGCGGGACCACCCGCGTGCCGCCACCCGTCCCCTCCGGAGCCCCGTGACCGCGCACCCCGCCGCCCCCGCGCCCTGGCGCGGTCGCCTCGTCGTGCTGCTGGGCGTGGTGCTGGTGGGGCTCAACCTGCGGATCGCGGTCGCGGCGGTCTCGCCGATCCTCGACATGGTGCGGGACGACGTCGCACTGACGTCTGCGCAGGTGGGCCTGCTCGGCACGGTCCCGGTGCTCTCGTTCGCGGTGTTCGGCTCGCTCGCGACCCCGGTGGCCCGCCGCGTGGGCCTCGAGCCGACCATGGTCGCGGCGCTCGTGCTCTCGGCCGTGGGCGAGGTGCTGCGCGCGGGTGCGGGCACCGCGCCGGCCTTCCTGGCCTGGTCGGTCGTGGCGCTCGCGGGCATGGGGATGGGCAACGTGCTCCTACCGCCGCTGGTCAAGCGGTACTTCCCCGACCGGATCGGCCCGGTGACCGCCGCGTACTCGGTCGCGCTGTCGGTGAGCACGGCCGTGCCGCCGCTGGTGGCGCTGCCCGTGGCCCAGGCGGCGGGCTGGCGCTGGTCGGTGGGGCTGTGGGCCGCGGTGGGCGTGGTCGCCGCGCTGCCGTGGGTCGTGGTCGTCGTGCGGTCCGTCGCGGCGCGCGCGCACCTGCGGGAGCTGGTCCGACGCGCCCCGCGGCCCGCCGCGTCCGCGGTGACCACGGGTGCGCGCGGCGACGCGCGCGTGGTGTGGCGCTCGCCGCTCGCGTGGGCGATGGCGGTGACGTTCGGGATGAACTCGCTCGGCACGTACACCGTCTTCGCGTGGCTGCCCGAGATCCTCGTGGACGCGGGTCTGCCGTCGGACGTGGGCGGTCGCTGGCTCGCGCTGTTCGCGATCCTCGGGCTGCCCGCCTCGCTCGTCGGACCCGTGCTGGCCGCGCGGCTGCGCTCGCCGTTCCCGCTGGTCGTCGGCTTCGTCGTGTGCTGGGCCGCGGGGTACGTCGGCCTGCTGACGTCGCCCGCGCACGGGACGGCCGTGTGGATGGTGCTGCTGGGCATCGGGCCCAGCGCATTCCCGATCCTGCTGGCGCTCATCGGGCTGCGCACGGCGACCCCGGCGCTCGCGGTGGTGCTCTCGGGCATGGTGCAGGGTGTCGGGTACGCGCTCGCGGGCCTGGGCCCGCTCGGCATCGGGCTGCTGTACGACGCGACGGGGGACTGGACCGCGCCGCTCCTGGTGCTCCTGACGCTGCTGGGTGTCCTGGTGGGCGCGGCCTGGCGCGCGTGCCGTCCCGAGGTGCTGGGCGGTCCGGGGGAGCGGGCCCCCGGTTCCCCTACGCTTGGCCGGTGACTCCCGACCAGCTCTCCCAGGCTCTCGCGGACGCCCTCGCGGCGGCCGTCGCCGACGGCACGTTCGCCCTCGACCCCGCCGACGTCCCGGCGCACGTGCACCTCGAGCGACCCCGGCAGCGTGAGCACGGGGACTGGGCCACCAACGTGGCGCTGCAGCTGGCCAAGAAGGCCGGCACCAACCCGCGCGCGATGGCCGAGGAGCTGGTGCGCCGGCTGGCCGGCACGCCCGGCGTCGCTGCGGTCGAGATCGCCGGCCCCGGGTTCCTCAACATCCGCCTGGACACGGCCGCGGCGGGTGAGCTCGCGCGGACGGTCGTCGAGCAGGGCGCCGCGTACGGGCGCAACGACTCCGAGGCGGGGCACCGCGTCAACCTCGAGTTCGTCTCGGCCAACCCCACCGGCCCGCTGCACATCGGCGGCGTGCGCTGGGCGGCGGTGGGCGACAGCCTGGCGCGTGTGCTCGAGGCGTCGGGTGCCGACGTCACGCGCGAGTACTACTTCAACGACCACGGCGCGCAGATCGACAGGTTCGCGCGCTCGCTCGTCGCGCGCGCCCGGGGCCTGGACGCGCCCGAGGACGGCTACGGCGGGCAGTACATCACCGACATCGCCGACCGTGTGATCGCGGACGCGGCCGCGGCGGGCGAGCCCGACCCGCGCACGCTCGGCGACGCCGAGGCGACCGAGGCGTTCCGCGCGCGCGGCGTCGAGCTCATGTTCACCGAGATCAAGCAGTCGCTGCACGACTTCGGTGTGGACTTCGACGTGTACTTCCACGAGGACTCGCTGCACGAGTCCGGCGCGGTCGAGCGTGCGGTCGCGCGCCTGCGCGAGCTGGGCCACATGTTCGACGCGGACGGCGCGACGTGGCTGCGCACCACCGACTTCGGGGACGACAAGGACCGCGTGGTCCTCAAGTCGGACGGCGAGGCCGCCTACATCGCGGGCGACATCGCGTACTACCTGGACAAGCGCGAGCGCGGGTTCGACCGCGTCGTGATGATGCTCGGTGCGGACCACCACGGCTACGTCGGCCGCATGCGCGCGGTCGCGGCGGCGTTCGGCGACGACCCGGACGTGCACCTGGAGATCCTCATCGGCCAGCTGGTCAACCTGGTGCGCGAGGGACAGCCCGTGCGCATGTCCAAGCGCGCGGGCACGGTCGTGACGATCGACGACCTGGTGGACGCGGTCGGCGTGGACGCCGCGCGGTACTCGCTCGCGCGCTCGTCGGCGGACAGCGCGATCGACCTGGACCTGGACCTGCTGGCCAAGGCGACCAACGAGAACCCGGTCTTCTACGTGCAGTACGCGCACGCGCGCACGTCGAACATCGCGCGCAACGCGGCCGAGGCCGGCGTGCGCCGCCAGGACGGGTTCGACGCGTCCGTGCTCGACCACGAGACCGAGGCCGTGCTGCTCGGACAGCTCGCGGACTTCCCGCGCGTGGTCGCGCAGGCGGCCACGCTGCGCGAGCCGCACCGCGTCGCGCGCTACCTCGAGCAGCTCGCGGGCGCGTTCCACAAGTGGTACGACGCGAAGCGCTACGTCCTCCCGCAGGGCGACGAGGCGGTCACGGACGTGCACCGCACGCGCCTGTGGCTCACCGAGGCCACGCGCCAGGTGCTCGCCAACGGCCTGGGTCTGCTGGGTGTGAGCGCGCCGGAGCGCATGTGAGCACCAGCATCCCGGGCGAGCCCTGGTCCACGGGTGCCGCGCGGGACGCGGCGGGTGCGCTCGTCGTCGGCGGCGTGCCCGTCGCGCGGCTGGCCGCCGAGGTCGGCACGCCCGCGTACGTGCTGGACGAGGCGGACCTGCGGGCGCGTGCGGCCGGCTACCGGCGTGCGTTCACCGCGGCGTTCGCCGAGGTCGGCGCGGGCGTCGACGTGTACTACGCGGGCAAGGCGTTCCTGTCGGTGGCCGTCGCGCGGTGGGTGCACGACGAGGGGCTGCGCGTGGACACCGCGTCCGGCGGCGAGCTCGCGGTCGCGCTGCGCGCGGGCGTCCCGGGTGCCGACCTGGGCCTGCACGGCAACAACAAGTCCGACGACGAGCTCGCGCTCGCGCTCGAGCACGGCGTGGGCCGGATCATCGTCGACTCGCTCGTCGAGATCGAGCGGCTCGCGGCGCTCGTCCGGGCCCGCGGGGGAGCGCCCGCACCCGTCATGGTGCGCGTGACCACAGGCGTGCACGCGGGCGGGCACGAGTACATCTCCACCGCGCACGAGGACCAGAAGTTCGGCCTGTCGGTCGCGGCCCGGGACGGCGCCGACTCGCCCGCGATGACCGCGCTGCTCGCGGTGCTGGACCGCCCGGAGCTGCACCTGCTGGGCATCCACTCGCACATCGGCTCGCAGATCCTGGACCCCTCGGGCTTCGAGGTCGCGGCGCGCGTGGTGCTCGAGCTGCGGGCCGCGCTCGCGGCGCGCACGGGAGTGCTGGTCGACGAGGTCGACCTCGGCGGCGGGTACGGCATCGCCTACCTGCCCGGCGAGGTCGCGCTGGACCCCGACCGGATCGCCAAGGACGTCGCCGGCGCGGTCGCGGGGGCTGCGGCGGACCTGGGGACGCCGTTGCCGCGGTTCTCGATCGAGCCGGGCCGTGCGGTGGTCGGCCCGGCCGGGCTCACGCTCTACACGGTCGGCACGGTCAAGCCCGTGCGTGTGGACGACGTGACCGAACGGCTGTACGTCTCGGTCGACGGCGGCATGAGCGACAACATCCGTCCCGCGCTGTACGGCGCCCGCTACCACGCGGAGGTCGTCGGGCGGCTGTCGTCGGCGCCCGGGGTGCTCGCGCGCGTGGTGGGCAAGCACTGCGAGTCGGGTGACATCGTGGTGCACGAGGTGCTGCTGCCCGGGGACGTCCGGGCGGGCGACCTGCTGGCCGTCGCGGCGACGGGGGCGTACGGCCGCTCGATGGCGTCGAACTACAACCTGCTCACGCGACCACCCGTGGTCGCGGTCCGGGCCGGTGAGGTGCGGACGCTGCTGCGGCGCGAGACCGTCGCGGACCTGCTGGCGCTCGACGAGGGCTGACCGCGCGGGCAGGACGTCCGCGGCGTGCCCCGCACGTCCTGCCGACCGGACGGCGCCCCGCCGGGCCCCCGTGGCGCCCTATCCTGGCGCGAGTCCCGACGAGTTCACCGGAGGTCGCGTGCCCGCCCCCTTGAAGGTTGCCCTGCTGGGATGCGGTGTCGTCGGCACCCAGGTGGCCCGTCGGCTGGTCGAGCACGCCGACGAGCTCGCGTCGCGCGTCGGCACGCGCGTCGACCTCGTGGGGATCGCGGTCCGGGACGTGGCCGTCCCGCGCGAGGACGTCACCGGCACGCCGTTGGCCGACCTGCTGACCGCGGACGCCGAGGCGCTCGTCGACGGTGCGGACGTCGTCGTCGAGCTCATGGGCGGCATCGAGCCCGCGCGCACGCTCATCCTGCGGGCGATCCAGGGCGGCGCGAGCGTCGTCACCGCCAACAAGGCGCTGCTCGCGCAGGACGGCCCGGCGCTCTACGCGGCCGCGGACGCCGCGGGCGTCGACCTGTACTTCGAGGCCGCGGTCGCGGGCGCCATCCCGATCGTGCGCCCGGTGCGCGAGTCGCTCGCGGGCGACCAGGTCCAGCGGGTCCTCGGCATCGTCAACGGCACCACCAACTACGTGCTGGACCGCATGACGACCGAGGGCCTCGAGCTCGACCAGGCGGTCAAGGAGGCGCAGTCGCTCGGCTACGCGGAGGCGGACCCGAGCGCGGACGTGGACGGCTACGACGCGGCCGCGAAGGCCGCGATCCTCGCGTCGTTGGCGTTCCACACGCGGGTCTCGCTGGACGACGTCTCGCGTGAGGGCATCGGCGCGGTCACGGCCGACGACGTCGCGTGGGCGCAGCGCACGGGTCACGTCATCAAGCTCCTGGCGATCGCCGAGCGCAACACGTCCGGCGGCGTCACGGGCATCCAGGTGCGCGTCCACCCCGCGCTCGTGCCCGCCGACCACCCGCTCGCGGGCGTGCACGGCGCGTTCAACGCGGTGTTCGTCGAGGCCGAGGCCGCGGGCGAGCTGATGTTCTACGGCCGGGGTGCGGGCGGCGCGCCGACGTCCTCCGCGGTGCTGGGGGACCTGGTCTCGGTCGCACGGCACCGCGTGCTGGGCGGGCGCGGACCCGTCGAGTCGTCGTACGCGGCGCTTCCGGTGCTGCCCGCGGACGCCGCGCGGACCAAGTTCCAGGTGCGGCTGGACGTCGCGGACCGCCCCGGCGTGCTCGCGCAGGTGGCCGCGCGTCTCGCGGACCAGGACGTCTCGATCGAGGCGGTGCGCCAGACCGCCGCCCGCGTCGTCGAGGACGACGGTGCGGACGTCGCCGTGGCGCGTCTGCTCATCACCACGCACGCGGCCCCCGAGAGCGCCCTCACGGCGACCGTGGCCGCGCTCACCCAGCTCGACGCCGTCCGTGACGTCGTGTCCGTCCTGCGAGTCGAAGGAGCCTGATGGCCCACCAGTGGCGCGGCGTCATCGCCGAGTACGCCGACCGCCTGCCCGCGCACCTGCTGACGCACCCCGTCACGCTCGGCGAGGGGGGCACGCCGCTGATCGCCGCGCCCGCCCTGAGCGAGCGCACGGGTGCGGACGTGCACGTGAAGTTCGAGGGCATGAACCCCACGGGCTCGTTCAAGGACCGCGGCATGACCACCGCGATCTCGGCCGCGGCGGCGCGCGGCGCGAAGGCCGTGGTGTGCGCCTCGACGGGCAACACGTCGGCGTCCGCGGCCGCGTACGCGACACGTGCGGGCATGGTCTGCGCGGTCCTGGTGCCCGACGGCAAGATCGCGATGGGCAAGCTCAGCCAGGCGATCGCGCACGGCGCGCGCCTGCTGCAGGTGGACGGCAACTTCGACGCGTGCCTGGTGGCGGCGCGCAAGCTCGCCGAGGCCTACCCGGTGGACCTGGTGAACTCGGTCAACCCCGATCGCATCCAGGGCCAGAAGACCGCGGCGTTCGAGATCGTGGACGCGCTCGGCGACGCGCCGGACATCCACGTGCTCCCCGTCGGCAACGCGGGCAACATCACGGCGTACTGGAAGGGGTTCCGCGAGTACGCGGGCCTCGACGACGGTGCGGCGCACGGCACGGTCGCGAGCCGCACGCCGGTGATGTGGGGCTTCCAGGCCGCGGGCGCCGCGCCGCTGGTGCTGGGCCACCCCGTGGACGAGCCGGAGACGATCGCGACCGCGATCCGCATCGGCAACCCCGCGTCGTGGGACCAGGCGCTCGAGGCGCGCGACGTCTCGGGCGGGATCATCGAGTCGGTCACCGACGACGAGATCCTGCGCGCGCACCGCGTGCTGTCCGCCGAGGTCGGGGTGTTCGTCGAGCCCGCGTCCGCCGCGGGCGTCGCGGGCCTGCTGCGCCTGTCCGACGAGGGCCGCGTGCCCGCCGGCGCGCGCATCACGATCACCGTCACCGGGCACGGCCTCAAGGACCCGCAGTGGGCGCTGCGCGGCCCCGACGGCAGCGACGTCACCCCGGTGCGCGTGAGCGCGGACGTGGTGTCCATCGCGGACGCCCTCGGCCTGGGCTGAGGCCGCCGTGCGTCTGCGCGCGGACAGCGTGCGCGTCCGCGTCCCCGCGACGTCCGCCAACCTCGGTCCGGGCTTCGACGCCATGGGCGTCGCGCTCGGCCTGCACGACGAGCTGCTGATCCGCGCCGTCGCCTCACCGGGCGTCCGCGTCGAGGTCGAGGGCGAGGGTGCGGGCCAGGTCCCCGACGACGAGCGCCACCTGGTGGTGCGCGCGGTCCGCATCGCGCTCGACCACGTCGGCGCGCCCCAGGCGGGCCTCGAGCTGATGTGCCGCAACGCGATCCCGCACGGGCGCGGCCTGGGCTCGTCGGCCGCCGCGGTGGTCGCAGGGCTCGCCGCGGCGCGTGGCCTGATCTCCGAGCCCGAGGCGCTCGACGACGCGACGCTGCTCGCGCTCGCCACGCAGCTCGAGGGCCACCCGGACAACGCCGCGCCGGCGATCGTGGGCGGCGCGACGATCGCGTGGTCGCGCCCGGAGGCCGGCGGGGAGGGGGCGGTCGGCTGCGCACGGATCGCGGTGCACGACGACGTCGTGCCCGTGGTCATGGTGCCGCCGCACCACCTGTCCACCAAGGCTGCGCGGGGCGTGCTGCCCGAGCACGTGCCGCACGCCGACGCCGCGGCCCAGGCCGGCCGCGCGGCCCTGCTGGTCGAGGCGCTCGGACGCCGCCCGGACCTGCTGCTCGACGCGACGGTCGACCGCCTGCACCAGGACTACCGCCGCAGCGTCATGCCGGACTCGCTCGCGCTGGTCGACGTGCTGCGCCGCAACGGCGTCGCCGCGGTCGTGTCCGGCGCGGGGCCCACGGTCCTCGCGCTCGCTCGGCGCACCTCGGCGCCGGGCCAGGCCGTGACCACGGACGCCGACCAGGCGATCGCGGACGCGTTCGGCGGTGTGCTGGGCGGGTGGACCATCCGGCCGCTGCCCGTCGACGCCACGGGCGTGCAGGTGCGGACGGGCGACGACCCGATCGGGTGACCGTTCGCCGGGCACGGCCGCACCGAGCCCTCCCGAGCCCGGTCGGGCCGGGCACGGGAGGGCCGGTGGTAGGATCGCCCCGTTCCCCGGACCGCATCCGGGGCCCGTGCCGCCGTGTGATCCCGCCCGCTCGTCGTGGGAACCCCGAGGCCGTGCCCCAGGCGAGTCGGTCGTCCCGGGGACGCACCCCAGCCCGATCGCGTCGCCGACGTCGTCGTATGCCGCGCGTGGGGCTTCCATCACCGCCCCGCCCGCGGACCCCCGCGCGGCGGAGCACCGGTCGGTACGCCGACCCCATCGAGGGGGAAGGGTCCTTCGTGACAGACACCACCCAGAACGCCGCGGGCACGTCCACGGGCGGTTCGATCGCTGCGCTGCGCCTCCCGGAGCTGCAGGCGATGGCCGTGGAGCTCGGCGTCAAGGGCACCTCCAAGATGCGCAAGGGCGACCTGGTCGAGGCGATCACGTCCGCGCGCGGTGCCTCGCGCTCGCGCGCGCTGGACTCGCGCCGTGAGCAGGCCGTCGCCCCGGTGACCGAGCCCGCCCCCGCGGTCGAGCCCGCCCGTGCGGCCGAGCCCGACGCCGCCCCCGTGGCCGCTGACGAGCGCCGTCCCGCGCGCACGCGCGGCGAGCGCCGCCAGCCCCGCGAGCAGGCCGACGAGAGCCGTGAGCAGGCACCCACGCGTGACGCGCTCGCCGGCCTCGAGGCCGCGCTCGACGCGCGCCTGGGCCCGGCCGAGGACAAGCCCGCTGAGCGGTCGTCGGACCGGGCGGCACGGGCCGCGGACGCGGTCGCCGAGGTGGGCCAGCGCCGGTCGCGGCGGTCGGGCCGCGCCGCGGGCGCGCCCGAGGACGGCGACGTGCCGCGCGAGGCGGCGGGCCGCGGGCAGCGCCAGCGCCCGCAGGACGGTCAGCGCACGGCCGCCGACGAGCGCGCGCAGGACGGTCAGCGCACGCCCGACGTGCGGCGTCAGCCCGAGCAGCGCGACCCCGAGCGCACCCAGGAGCCCCGTACGCAGGAGCAGGCCGGCGACGACGAGGAGCGCGGCGGACGCCGGCGCCGCTCGCGCGACCGGTACCGCGACCGCGACCGTGACCGCAAGCGCGGGCGCGGCCGCTCGGGTCAGCCCGAGCTCGCGGGCCTCGACGAGATCGAGGTCGCGGACGACGACGTGCTGCTCCCGGTCGCGGGCATCCTCGACGTGCTCGACAGCTACGCGTTCGTCCGCACCACGGGCTACCTGCCCGGCGTCAACGACGTCTACGTCTCGCTCGGCCAGGTCAAGAAGAGCGGCCTGCGTCGCGGCGACGCGATCACGGGCGCGGTCCGCCAGCCCCGCGAGGGTGAGCAGCCGCCGAGCCAGCAGGGCAACCGGCCGAACAAGTTCAACGCGCTCGTGCGCCTGGACACGGTCAACGGCCTGTCGCCCGAGGAGGCGCGTGACCGCCCGGAGTTCGCCAAGCTCACGCCGCTGTACCCGCAGGACCGGCTGCGTCTGGAGATCGCGGACCCGACGCGCATCACGCCCCGCGTGATCGACATCGTCGCGCCCATCGGCAAGGGCCAGCGCGGCCTCATCGTCGCGCCGCCCAAGGCGGGCAAGACGATCATCATGCAGCAGATCGCGAACGCGATCACCGCGAACAACCCCGAGGTCCACCTCATGGTCGTGCTCGTCGACGAGCGCCCAGAGGAGGTCACGGACATGGAACGGACGGTCAAGGGCGAGGTCATCGCCTCGACGTTCGACCGCCCCGCGTCGGACCACACGATCGTCGCCGAGCTCGCCATCGAGCGCGCCAAGCGTCTGGTGGAGCTGGGCCAGGACGTCGTGGTGCTGCTCGACTCGCTCACGCGCCTGTCGCGCGCGTACAACCTCGCGGCGCCCGCGTCGGGTCGCATCCTGTCCGGCGGTGTCGACGCCTCGGCGCTGTACCCGCCCAAGCGGTTCTTCGGCGCGGCCCGCAACATCGAGAACGGCGGCTCGCTGACGATCCTGGCCTCCGCGCTCGTGGAGACCGGCTCCAAGATGGACGAGGTCATCTTCGAGGAGTTCAAGGGCACCGGGAACATGGAGCTCCGGCTGTCCCGCTCGCTCGCGGACAAGCGCATCTTCCCCGCGGTCGACGTCAACGCCTCCGGCACGCGCCGCGAGGAGATCCTCATGTCGAACGACGAGCTCAAGATCGTCTACAAGCTCCGCCGCGTCATGGGCGCGCTCGACCAGCAGCAGGCGATCGAGCTGCTCGTCGGCAAGCTCCGCGAGACGAAGTCGAACGTCGAGTTCCTCCTGCAGGTCCAGAAGACCACCCCGGGCAACGTCCTGGGCGTGGAGAACGCCGGCAAGACGATCTGACCCGAGGTCGGCGTGCCGACGCGTGAGCACTCCGCGTCGGCACGCCGCCCCGCGGTGCCGCCTGGACGCTCAAGTCCGTGCGCGTGCACGTCGATGCCCAGTCGTGCGCGCGACGACGGTGGACGGTCAGGGGACGTTCGACACGGCGGTGGAGTGGTTCGCCCAGGTCCCGGCCCCGTACCTGGGCCTCGCGGCGGTGGCCGCCGTGCTCGTGCTCGCGCTGCTGCGGCGCGGCCGGGCCGCGCGGCCCCGGCCGGGTGAGGTGTGGTTCGCGCTCGTGCCGTTCGAGGACGGGCGCGCCGCCAAGGACAGGCCGGTGCTGGTGCTCCGCACGCGCGGCAGGCATGTCGAGGTCGCGCGGTTCACGTCGCAGGACCGCACGCAGCGCCGTGACCACCTCCGCGTGCCGGACGGACTGCCCGGGCTCGCCCGGACCAGCTGGGTGGACCTGCGGCCGCGCACGTTGCGTCGTCGTGCGTTCCGGCGACGGGTCGGCGTCCCCGGCCAGGGCTGGGTGACCTGGTACGACGAGCGGCGGGCCGCGGCCGGCTCACCGACGGTCTGAGCCCGCGCGGTCAGGACTGCGGGTAGCCGAGGTACCCGCGGCACGTGGCCGCGATCGTGTCCCACTGCCAGCCGGCGAGCGCACGCTCGCGGCCCGCGGCACCCATCCGGGCGGCCAGCTCGTGGTCGGTGAGCAGCTGGACCAGCCGGTCGCGGATCTCGGTGACGGACGTCGGGTCGACGACCACACCCGTGACCCCGTCCTCGACCGCGTCGGGTGCGCCGCCGGACCGTCCGACGATCACGGGCAGCGCGCACGACGCGGCCTCGAGGAAGACGAGCGGCAGACCCTCGGGCTCGAGCCCGCGCAGGCGGGTCCGGGACGGCATGACGAACACGTCGCCCGCGTCGACGTAGGGCGGCACGTCGGCCCACGGGACGGCTCCGGTGAACGTCACCGCGTCGCCCAGGCCCCGCGCGGCGACGAGCTTCTCGAGCGTCGGCCGGTACGGGCCGTCGCCCACGATCAGCAGGTGCGCGCCCGGCACCGCGGCGCGCACCGCGGGCCACGCCTCGATCACCTTGTCCTGACCCTTGCGCTCGACCATCCGGCCCGAGCTCACGGCCACGGGCGCATCGGCACGGATGCCCAGGCGCTCGCGCACCTGCGCCCCGCCGACGCCGGGGTAGAACCGCGTCGAGTCGACGCCCGGCGTGAGCCGCTGCTGCTTGGCCCGGCCGGCGGGTGTCAAGGCGCGGGCCACGGCGTCGCGCGTGAAGCCGGAGATGTACGTGAGCGTGTCCACGCGTTCGCCGATCTCGCGCAGCACCTGCCGCACGCCCGGCACCTTGGACCACCAGACCTCGTGCGAGTGCGTGATCGCGACGGCCCGCTGAGCGCCCGCAGCCTTGAGCGGCTTGGCGAGCAGGCCGAGCGGCGCGGACGCGCCGAACAGCACGCGGTCGCACCCGTGCTCGCGGAACGCGGCCACCACCGACCCCTGCACGCGCGGCGTCGGCACCAGCATCGAGCGGCGGTCGCGCACCACGGGGTAGGGGAGCGTCGCGTCGTACTCCCGGTCACCCGGCATCGATGCGGTGTAGACGACCACCTCGTCGGGGTCGAACCGCTCGCACAGCGCTGCGACGAACGCCTCGATACCGCCCTTGCGGGTCGGGAAGTCGTTGGTCACGACGAGCGTGCGGGGCACGGCAGCTCCAATGCTGAGGCGGGTGGGCGCCCCCATGCTAGGCGTCGGCGCCCGCTCCGGGACCGCGTCGCCGTCCCGGTCCGCGGCGGCCCGGCGCGCGGGAAGATTTCGGCACCGCGCGCGGTTCTGGCATCATGGTTCGCTGGTCTGCGGTTCACCCGCGCGCGTCCGCGTCGGGACCCGGAGACATCCCACCAAGGAGAGTTCCGTGAAGGCTGACATCCACCCGCAGTACGTGGTCACCGAGGTGACCTGCACGTGCGGCGCCACGTTCGTGACGCGCAGCACCGTGCCGAACGGCAAGATCCACGCCGACGTCTGCAGCGCCTGCCACCCGTTCTACACCGGCAAGCAGAAGATCCTCGACACCGGCGGCCGCGTGGCCCGGTTCGAGGCCCGCTACGGCAAGAAGGCCGGCAACTAGCACCTCCGCAGCGCCGGTGCCCGGTGCGGACGACTGCCCTCCATGGCAGTGTCCGCCAGGGCACCGGCGCTGCGTCGTACCCGGGGACGTGCACCTGAGCGTGCGTCACCCGAACCAGCCGAACCCGAGGGAGCCCGAGTGAGCGAGCAGTTCGCCGTCGCGCAGCCGCTGCTCGCCGAGCACGCGCAGATCGAGCAGCAGCTCGCCGACCCGTCCGTGCACGCGGATGCGGCCCGCGCCCGCCGCCTCGGCCGGCGCTACGCCGAGCTGGGGCGCGTGGTGCAGGCCTACCGGACGTGGCGTGCCGCCGCGGACGACGCGGGTGCGGCGGCCGAGCTGGCGGACGCCGACCCGGGCTTCGCGGCCGAGCTGCCCGCGCTGCAGGACGCCGCCGACGAGGCTGCGGCGCGTCTGCGCGCGGTGCTGATCCCGCGTGACCCCGACGACGCGCGTGACGTGATCCTGGAGATCAAGGCGGGCGAGGGCGGTGAGGAGTCGGCGCTGTTCGCGGCCGACCTGCTGCGCATGTACACGCGGTACGCCGAGCGCATGGGCTGGGCGACGCAGGTGCTCGAGGCGACGTCGTCCGACCTCGGCGGGTTCAAGGACGTGCAGCTCGCGGTGAAGTCGCGCGGCACGGTCGCGCCCGAGGACGGCGTGTGGGCCCACCTGAAGTACGAGGGCGGGGTGCACCGCGTGCAGCGCGTGCCCGTCACGGAGTCCGCGGGGCGCATCCACACGTCCGCCGCGGGCGTGCTGGTGTTCCCCGAGGCGGACGACGAGGGCGAGGTCGAGATCGACCCGAACGACCTGCGGATCGACGTGTACCGCTCGTCGGGCCCGGGCGGCCAGTCCGTCAACACCACCGACTCGGCCGTGCGGATCACGCACGTGCCCACGGGCATCGTCGTGTCGATGCAGAACGAGAAGTCCCAGCTGCAGAACCGCGAGCAGGCCATGCGCGTGCTGCGGGCCCGGCTCCTGGCAGCGCGGCAGGAGGAGGCCGCGGCCGTCGCGAGCGAGGCGCGGCGCAGCCAGGTGCGCACGGTCGACCGCTCCGAGCGGATCAGGACGTACAACTTCCCGGAGAACCGGATCGCCGACCACCGCACGGGGTACAAGGCCTACAACCTGGACGCGGTGCTCGCGGGCGACCTCGGGCCCGTGGTCGCGTCCGCGGTCGAGGCCGACGAGGCCGCGCGCCTCGCCGAGGCGGGCGCATGAGCGCGGGTGCGACACCCGGTGTCCGCGCGCTCGTCGAGGGTGCGGTGCGCGTGCTCGACGAGGCGGACGTGCCCTCGCCGCGCGTCGACGCGACGCAGCTCGCTGCGTACGCCCTGGGGCTGCCGCGGCTCGAGCTCGCGCTCGCGCCCGACCCGGCCCCGGACGGGTTCGTCGAGGAGTTCGCCGGGCTGGTCGAGCGCCGGCGCTCGCGTGAGCCGCTGCAGCACATCGTCGGGTCCACGGTCTTCCGGTACCTGACGCTGCGCGTCGAGCCGGGCGTGTTCGTGCCCCGCCCCGAGACCGAGGTGGTCGCGCAGGTCGCGATCGACGAGGCCGCGCGCCTCGTCGCCGCGGGCGGACGGCCGCTCGTGGTGGACCTGTGCTGCGGAACCGGCGCGATCGCGCTGTCCGTGGACACCGAGGTGCCGGGTACGGACGTGGTCGCCGTGGACCTCTCGGCGGAGGCGGTCGGCCTGACGCGTGCCAACCACGGCGCGGTCGGCTCGCTCGGCATGCGCGTCGAGCAGGGCGACGTGCGCGACCCCGCCCTGCTCGCCGAGCTCGCCGGTCGCGTCGACGTGCTGGTGTCCAACCCGCCGTACGTCCCGCCCGACGCGGTCCCGCGCGAGCCCGAGGTGCGCGACCACGACCCGGACCTGGCGCTGTACGGCGGGGGCCTGGACGGCCTCGACGTGCCGCGTGCGGTGCTCGCGGCCGCGGCGCGCCTCCTGGCCCCGGGGGGTCTGCTGGTCATGGAGCACGCCGAGGTGCAGGACGCCGCGGTGCGGCAGGCCGCGTCCGCGACGGGTGCGTTCGAGCAGGTCCGCACGCTGCCGGACCTCACCGGCAGGCCCCGCATGCTCGTCGCGCGCCGGGTCGCTGGCCCGGACGCACCGTCGGGCGTGGAAGACTCCCAGCCGTGAACGCGCGCACGCTGCCCGCCCACGACGCGGCCACCTGGGGACCGGCTCTCGACGAGGCGGTCGACGTCGTCGCCAACGGCGGCCTCGTCGTCCTGCCCACCGACACCGTCTACGGCATCGGGGCCGACGCCTTCTCGCCGCCCGCGGTGCAGGCGCTGCTGGACGCCAAGGGCCGGGGCCGGCAGATGCCGCCGCCCGTGCTGATCGCCGACGTGCGCACGCTCGACGGCCTGGCGACCGAGGTCCCGGCGCACGCGCGCCTGCTCGCGGAGGCGTTCTGGCCCGGCGGGCTCACGCTGATCGTGCGCGCCCAGCCCTCGCTCGCGTGGGACCTGGGGGAGACGCACGGCACGGTCGCGCTGCGCGTCCCGGACCACGCCACCGCCCGCGCCCTGCTGCGGCGCACCGGACCGCTCGCGGTCTCGAGCGCGAACCGCACGGGCTTCGCGGCCGCCGTGGACGCGGGTGAGGCGTACCGCCAGCTCGGCGACCGCGTGCGCGTCTACCTCGACGCGGGCGACGCACCGGGCCAGGTCGCCTCGACGATCGTGGACGCGACCGGACCCCGGCTGCGCGTCGTGCGGCTCGGGGCGCTCGACCTCGAGACACTGAACGCGGTGGCGCCCGTCCTCGGCCTCGACGGCGAGCTGCCGTCCGACGAGCCTGCCGCAGCCGCGCCCGACGAGAAGGCGCCGGACGAGCAGGCGCCCGACCCGCAGCCTGCGGACGACGAGGCACCCGCCGCGGACGCCCCCGGCGCGGGACCGGACATGGTCAAGGACGCACCCGCGGGCGGTGCGCCCGGGTGAGGGTCTACCTGCTCGTCGGCGTGATCGCCGCGGCCGTCGCGTACCTCATGACGCCGCTCGCACGGTGGTGCGCGCTGCGCTGGGGCGCCATCACGGCGGTGCGCGACCGCGACGTGCACGCGATCCCGACCCCGCGGCTCGGCGGCGTCGCGATGTTCCTGGGCCTCACGGTCGCGATCGTCGTCGCGA
This sequence comes from Cellulomonas gilvus ATCC 13127, assembly GCF_000218545.1. Taxonomy (NCBI): domain Bacteria; kingdom Bacillati; phylum Actinomycetota; class Actinomycetes; order Micrococcales; family Cellulomonadaceae; genus Cellulomonas; species Cellulomonas gilvus. Next base: position 2,737,456 of record NC_015671.1, on the reverse strand, counting down.
GCCGCCTGCCGTTCCTGGCGGGCGTCTACGACAACCCGCGCGCGCTCGTCGGCATCGTCGGCGGTGCGGCGCTGGTGTGCCTGCTGGGCGTGGCGGACGACATCTGGGACCTGGACTGGCTCACCAAGCTCATGGGGCAGGTGCTTGCGGCCGGGTTCCTGGCGTGGCAGGGCGTGCAGCTCTACCAGCTGCCGGTCGGCGGCGTGACCGTGAGCTCGACGCGCATGTGGACGTTCCTCACCATCATCACGGTGGTGATCGCGATGAACGCGGTCAACTTCGTCGACGGCCTCGACGGCCTCGCCGCGGGCGTGCTCGCGATCGGCGGCGCCGCGTTCTTCCTGTACTCCTACCTGCTCACGCGCGCGACGTCGGGCGACTACGCGAGCCTGTCGACGCTCGTCGTGGCGGCGCTGGTCGGGGCCTGCATCGGGTTCCTGCCGCACAACGTCTATCCGGCGCGGATCTTCATGGGGGACTCCGGGGCGATGCTGCTGGGCTTCGTGCTCGCCGCGGCCGCGGTCGTGGTGACCGGCCAGATCGACCCCGAGCAGGTCTCGCGGCGTCAGTCGTTCCCCGCGTTCGTGCCGATGCTGCTGCCGTTCGCGGTGCTCGTGCTCCCGCTGCTGGACATGGGCCTGGCGATCGTGCGCCGGCTCGGCCAGGGCAAGTCGCCGTTCCACCCCGACCGCATGCACCTGCACCACCGCCTGCTCGCGCTCGGGCACAGCCACCGGCGCGCGGTGGCGATCATGTACGTCTGGACGGCGGTGTTCGCGTTCGGGATGGGCGCGCTCGTCGTGCTCTCGACCACCACGGTGCTGTGGCTGTTCGCCGCGGGCGTCGTGGTCGCCGTCCTGCTGACCCTCGGCCCCCTGCGCGGCCGGTCCACCCGCCGCCCCCTCGAGACGACGTGAGCGAACCCATGAGCGACGCGACCCCCGCACCCGACCCGACGTCCGTCCCGGACGGCCCCACGCACGACACGAGCGTCGAGCAGGTGTTCCGCACGTCGCTGCGCACCGTGCTCTGGCTGCTGGCCGGCCTCACGGTGCTCGGCGTCGGCATCGGGCTCGCCGTGGCGGGCTCCGCGGGCCTGTGGGGTGCGTTGATCGGCGTGGGCCTCGCGCTCGTGTTCTCGGGCACGACGATCGTCGCGATGCTGCGCACGCTGCGCTCGAGCCCGGCCGCCATGGCGGGCGTGGTGATGGGGACGTGGCTCGCCAAGGTCGTCGTCGTGGTGGTGGTGCTGGCGCTGATCAAGGACCAGGACTTCTACTCCAAGCCCGTGCTCGCGGTGGTGCTGCTGGTGGGCGTGCTCGGCTCGGCGTACCTCGACTACCGGGCCGTCACGCGCGCGCACGTGCCCTACGTCGAACCGGCCCCGGCGAAGGCGGCCGAGCCGGGCGAGGGCATGATCGACGACGGTCGCGCGAACTCGTAGGACGATCGTCCTGCGGGAGGCAGGGGGCACTGCCAAGGATGGGTTAGGCTTCCTCCGATCCCAGACGGCCAGACGTCCATGGTGTGCCCGCGAGGAAGCACGGCACCCGGCGCCACGACCACCAGGAGCACCCGCTGTCCAGCCTCGCGACCGTCCTGCCACTCGCGTCATCCGAGGGCGGCAACGGTTTCCACGCGCCGTCGATCGTCGACTTCTTCCCGCCCCCGATCCTGTTCGAGGGCACGCCGTTCGAGCTCAACCGTCTGCAGCTGGTCCGGCTCGTCGCGGCCGTCGTCCTGGTGATCGTGTTCGTGGTCGCCGCACGCCGCGCGAAGCTGGTCCCCGGCCGGTTCCAGAACGTCATCGAGATGGGCATGGACTTCGTCCGCGTGAACATCGCCGAGGAGATCCTCGGCAAGGAGCGCGCCCGGGAGCACGTCGCTCTGCTGACGACGATGTTCTTCGCGATCCTCGCGTTCAACCTCACCGGCATCGTGCCCGGCCTCAACATCGCCGGCACGTCGCTGATCGGCCTGCCCGTGCTGCTCGCGCTGTGGGCGTACGTGCGCTACCTGAGCGCGGGGGTCAAGGCGCAGGGTCTGGGCGGCTTCCTCAAGGCCAGCCTGTTCCCGCCCGGCGTGCCGTGGTTCATGTACGTGCTGCTCACGCCGATCGAGTTCCTCACCGTCTTCATCATCCGGCCGGCGACGCTCGCGATCCGACTCATGGCCAACATGGTCGCGGGTCACCTCATGCTCGTGCTCTGCTTCTCGGCGACGCAGTACTTCCTGCTCGACGCGTCGGGCGCGATGAAGGGGTTCAGCGCGGTCACGCTCAGCGCGGGCATCGCGATGACGCTCTTCGAGCTGTTCGTCGGAGCCCTGCAGGCCTACATCTTCGTCGTGCTCACGGCGGTCTACATCAGCCTGTCGGTCGAGGAAGAGCACTAGTCCTCACGTACCACCCACCCCAGGGGCCCCAGCGGCCCCGCCCACGGACGAGTAGCCGGCCGGCCGGTCGGATACCCAACGGAAGGAACGAGCAATCGTGGCTCTTGCGGAGACCATCCTCGCGGCCGAGAACGCCATCTCGGGCAACATCGCGACCGTCGGCTACGGCCTCGCGGTCATCGGCCCGGGTATCGGCCTGGGCATCCTGATCGGCAAGACGATCGAGGGCATCGCACGTCAGCCCGAGGTCGCCGGCCAGCTGCGCACCACCATGTTCATCGGTATCGGCTTCGTCGAGGTCCTCGGCCTCCTCGGCCTCATCACCGGGTTCCTCTTCTCGTGAGCATGGCCGCGATCTCCGCGGCTGTCGTGACGGCCGCGGAGTCCACCGAGCCCAAGGGCATGGACCTGCTGGTGCCGGCGTCCTACGACCTGCTCTGGTCGGCCGTCGTCCTGCTGATCATCGCCATCCCGTTCTTCCGCTACGCGCTCCCGGCCCTGAACAAGGTCCTGGACGAGCGCACCGCGAAGATCGAGGGCGGTCTCGCCAAGGCCGAGAAGGCCCAGGCCGAGGCCGCGGCAGCGCGTGACGAGTACAACCAGCAGCTCGCCGAGGCCCGTGCCGAGGCCGCGCGCATCCGTGAGGACGCGCGCGTCGAGGGCGGCCAGATCGTCAGCGAGCTGCGGGGCAAGGCGCAGGACGAGGCGGCGCGCATCACCGAGACCGCCAAGCGCCAGATCGAGGCGGAGCGCCAGCAGGCGGCCGTCCAGCTGCGCACCGACGTCGGCACGCTCGCGACGCAGCTCGCGTCGAAGATCGTCGGCGAGTCGCTCGAGGACGAGGCGCGCCGCTCGCGCGTCGTCGACCGCTTCCTCGACGAGCTCGAGGCGTCGACCGCCGGACAGGGGAAGTGATGCGCGGAACCTCTCGCGCCTCGCTGGCGGCGGTCGAGGAGCGGCTCGAGCCGGTCCTGACCGCCGCCGGCACCCGGTCGTCGGAGCTGGGCGAGCAGCTGTTCGCGCTCGTCGACGCGCTCGACTCGTCGGCCGCGCTGCGGCGCACGCTCGGCGACCCGTCGATCGACGGCGACGCCAAGGCGTCGCTCGTGGCCCAGCTGCTCGGCACCGCCGACCCGCTGGTCGTCACGGTCGCGCAGGAGCTCGTGCGGGCTCGGTGGTCGGCCGACGCGGACCTCGCGGAGGCCGCCGAGCGACTCGGCTTCCACGCGGTCCTGGCCTCGGCCGAGGCCGACGGCGTGCTCGCCGAGGTCGAGGAGGAGCTGTTCCGCCTCACCCGGGCGCTCGCCGGCCAGCGTGACGTGCGCCGCACGCTGTTCGACCCCGCGATCCCGGGCGATGCCCGCGGCTCGCTGGTCGACGGCATCCTCGCGGGCCGCGGCACGGCACAGACGGCGATCCTGGCGCGCCGCGCCGCGGTCGCCCCCCGGGGCCGCCGCTACGTGGCGACGCTGGGCCACCTCGCGGACCTGATCGCGGAGCGGCGCAACCGCCAGGTGGCCACGGTCACCTCGGCGACCGCGCTCGACGCGGCCCAGCGCGAGCGACTCACCCAGATCCTGAGCGAGGCGTACGGCCGCGAGATCCAGCTCAACGTGATCCTGGACCCGCAGGTGCTGGGCGGACTGCGCATCCAGGTGGGCCCGCAGGTGGTCGACTCCACCGTGCTGTCCCGCCTCGCCGACGCCCGACGACGACTCGCCGGCTGACCCGGCACCCCAGAACGCGGTGCCCGCGGACGCGGGCCCCATTGACAGGAGAGAGCAATGGCTGAGCTGACGATCAGGCCGGAGGAGATCCGCGCCGCGCTGGACAGCTTCGTGAAGGCCTACGAGCCCACGGGTGCGGTCGCCGAAGAGGTCGGGCGCGTGACCCTCGCGGGCGACGGCATCGCGCAGGTCGAGGGCCTGCCCGGTGCGATGGCCAACGAGCTGCTGCGGTTCGAGGACGGCACGCTCGGTCTCGCCCTGAACCTCGACGTGCGCGAGATCGGCGTCGTGGTGCTGGGCGAGTTCTCCGGCATCGAGGAGGGCCAGGAGGTCCGCCGGACCGGCGAGGTGCTCTCGGTGCCCGTGGGTGACGGCTACCTGGGCCGCGTGGTGGACCCGCTGGGTCAGCCCATCGACGGTCTGGGCGAGATCGCGGTCGAGGCGCGCCGCGCGCTCGAGCTGCAGGCCCCCGGCGTCATGGCCCGCAAGTCGGTGCACGAGCCGCTGCAGACCGGCATCAAGGCGATCGACTCGATGATCCCGATCGGCCGTGGCCAGCGTCAGCTGATCATCGGCGACCGCCAGACGGGCAAGACGGCGATCGCGATCGACACGATCATCAACCAGAAGGCGAACTGGGAGACCGGCGACCCGACCAAGCAGGTCCGCTGCATCTATGTCGCGATCGGCCAGAAGGGCTCGACCATCGCCTCGGTGCGCGGCGCGCTCGAGGAGGCCGGTGCGCTCGAGTACACGACGATCGTCGCGGCTCCCGCATCCGACCCGGCGGGCTTCAAGTACCTCGCGCCGTACACCGGCTCGGCCATCGGCCAGCACTGGATGTACGACGGCAAGCACGTCCTGATCGTGTTCGACGACCTGTCCAAGCAGGCCGAGGCGTACCGCGCCGTGTCGCTGCTGCTGCGCCGCCCGCCGGGCCGTGAGGCCTACCCGGGTGACGTCTTCTACCTGCACTCCCGGCTGCTCGAGCGCTGCGCGAAGCTGTCCGACGAGCTGGGCGCGGGCTCGATGACGGGTCTGCCGGTCATCGAGACCAAGGCGAACGACGTCTCGGCGTACATCCCGACCAACGTCATCTCGATCACCGACGGCCAGATCTTCCTGCAGTCGGACCTGTTCAACGCCGACCAGCGCCCGGCCGTCGACGTCGGCATCTCGGTGTCCCGCGTCGGTGGTGCCGCGCAGGTCAAGGCAATGAAGCAGGTCTCCGGCACGCTCAAGCTCGACCTGGCGCAGTTCCGCTCGCTCGAGGCGTTCGCGATGTTCGCGTCCGACCTGGACGCGACGTCGCGCGCGCAGCTGGCGCGTGGCTCGCGCCTGACCGAGCTGCTCAAGCAGCCGCAGTACACGCCGTACCCGGTCGAGGACCAGGTCGCGTCGATCTGGGCGGGCACCAAGGGCCACCTGGACGACGTGCCGATCGAGGACGTCAAGCGCTTCGAGGCCGAGCTCCTGGACCACCTGCGCCGCCACACGGACGTGCTCACCACGATCGCGGAGACGGGCAAGCTCGACGACGCGACCGAGCAGTCGCTCGCGGGCGCCGTGTCCGACTTCCGCAACGGCTTCCTCAAGTTCGACGGCACGCCGCTGGTCGGCGGCGGCGACGAGGACGCCGAGGTCGAGGTCGAGCAGGAGCAGATCGTCCGGCAGAAGAAGGCCTGAGCACATGGCCGGTTCGCAGCGCGTCTACAAGCAGCGCATCAAGTCCACCCAGTCGCTCAAGAAGATGTTCCGGGCGCAGGAGCTCATCGCCGCCTCGCGCATCGGGCGGGCTCGCGACCGGGTGGCGATGGCGTCGCCGTACTCGCGGGCGATCACCCGGGCGGTCTCGGCCGTGGCCACGCACTCGAACGTGTCCCACCCGTTCCTCATGGAGCGCACGGACACCCAGCGGGTCGCGGTCCTGCTCGTCGCGTCCGACCGCGGCATGGCGGGCGCCTACTCGGCGAGCGTCATCCGGGAGACCGAGCGGCTCATCGAGCGGCTGCAGGGCCAGGGCAAGCAGGTCGACCTGTTCGTCTCGGGCCGGCGGGCCGTGAGCTACTACACGTTCCGTCAGCGCGAGCTGGCGGCGCAGTGGACGGGCTCGTCGGACGCGCCCACGTCGCAGGTCGCGGTCGAGATCGCCGACGAGCTGCTCGAGCGCTTCCGGGCGCCGGCCGACGAGGGTGGCATCGCCGAGGTCCACGTCGTCTACACGCAGTTCGTCAACATGGTGACGCAGCGTCCGCGCGTCATCCGGCTGCTGCCGCTCGAGGTCGTGGAGGGGGTCGCGCCCGCGGGCGAGTCCGGCCCGCTCCCGCTGTACGACTTCGAGCCCAGCCCGGAGGTCGTGCTCGACGCGCTGCTGCCGCGGTACGTGCGGGCCCGCATCTTCGCGTGCCTGCTGCAGGCCGCGGCGTCCGAGCTCGCCGCGCGCCAGCGCGCCATGCACACGGCGACGGACAACGCCGAGGACCTCATCCGCATGTACACCCGGCTCGCCAACCAGGCGCGCCAGGGCGAGATCACCCAGGAGATCAGCGAGATCGTCTCGGGCGCGGACGCGCTCGCCTCGGCCTCCTGACCGCCCCACAGCCATCGGAATGACCACGCCGGGGTCGAGCACCCCGCGACGAGAAAGCAGGCCAGACATGACCGCCACCACCGTCGACGAGACGGCCGCCGCCGCCGGCACGCCCGGCGTCGGTCGCGTCGCCCGCGTGATCGGCCCCGTCGTGGACATCGAGTTCCCGGCGGACCAGATCCCCGAGATCTACAACGCGCTCACGGTCGACATCGACCTGTCCGCCCAGGGCGAGGGTGAGGGCCAGGGCGTCCTGCACATGACCCTCGAGGTCGCGCAGCACCTGGGCGACTCGCTGGTCCGTGCGATCGCGCTCAAGCCGACCGACGGCCTGGTCCGCGGCGCCAAGGTGACCGACACGGGTGCGCCGATCTCGGTGCCGGTCGGCGACGTGACCAAGGGCAAGGTCTTCAACGTCACGGGTGACGTGCTGAACCTGGCCGAGGGCGAGACGCTCGAGATCACCGAGCGCTGGCCCATCCACCGCCGGCCCCCGGCCTTCGACCAGCTCGAGTCCAAGACCCAGATGTTCGAGACGGGCATCAAGGTCATCGACCTGCTGACCCCCTACGTGCAGGGCGGGAAGATCGGCCTGTTCGGCGGTGCGGGCGTCGGCAAGACGGTCCTCATCCAGGAGATGATCCAGCGCGTCGCGCAGGACCACGGCGGTGTGTCGGTCTTCGCGGGCGTCGGCGAGCGCACGCGTGAGGGCAACGACCTCATCGTCGAGATGGAGGAGGCGGGCGTCTTCGACAAGACCGCGCTCGTCTTCGGCCAGATGGACGAGCCGCCCGGCACGCGTCTGCGCGTGGCCCTCTCGGCGCTGACGATGGCGGAGTACTTCCGCGACGTGCAGAACCAGGACGTGCTGCTCTTCATCGACAACATCTTCCGGTTCACGCAGGCCGGTTCCGAGGTGTCGACGCTGCTGGGCCGCATGCCGTCCGCGGTGGGCTACCAGCCGAACCTCGCCGACGAGATGGGCCTCCTGCAGGAGCGCATCACCTCGACGCGCGGTCACTCGATCACCTCGCTGCAGGCGATCTACGTCCCCGCTGACGACTACACGGACCCGGCGCCGGCGACGACGTTCGCGCACCTGGACGCCACCACGGAGCTCTCGCGTGAGATCGCGTCGCGCGGTCTGTACCCCGCCGTGGACCCGCTGACCTCCACGAGCCGCATCCTCGACCCGCGGTACGTCGGCCAGGAGCACTACGACGTCGCGACGCAGGTCAAGTCGATCCTGCAGCGCAACAAGGAGCTCCAGGACATCATCGCGATCCTCGGTGTCGACGAGCTGTCGGAGGAGGACAAGACCGTCGTCGCGCGGGCGCGTCGCATCCAGCAGTTCCTCTCGCAGAACACCTACATGGCCGAGAAGTTCACGGGCGTCTCCGGCTCCACGGTGCCGGTGTCCGAGACGGTCGAGGCGTTCAAGAAGATCGCCGCGGGCGAGTTCGACCACATCGCCGAGCAGGCGTTCTTCAACATCGGTGGTCTCGAGGACCTCGAGAAGAACTGGGCGCGCATCCAGAAGGAGTACGGCGTCTGATGGCCGACTCGCTCGAGGTCGACCTCGTCGCCGCGGACGGCAAGGTCTGGTCGGGTCCCGCCCGCCAGGTCTCGGCGCCCGCGGCCGACGGGGAGATCGGCATCCTCGCCGGGCACACGCCGATCCTGTCGGTGCTGCGTGCCGGTGAGGTGCGCGTGCGCACGTCCGGCGGCCAGGTGCACGCCTGGCACGTGGACGGCGGCTTCCTCTCGGTGGACTCCGACCGCGTGACCGTCGTGGTGGACTCGCTGTCCGAGTCCGCCGCGGCCCCGACGCACTGAGGACCTTCGCCAGGTGCCCGGGCCGCTCGTCCTCGTCGTCGCCTCGTGCGTCGTCGTGGTGCTGGCCGGCGCGGGTGCCTGGTGGTCGCGCCGGCAGACGCTGGACCGCCGCGTGGGGTCGTTCCGGTGCAACCTGCGCCGCGGCTCTCGCTGGCCCAGCGGCGTCGCGCAGTACGGCGCGGCCGACCTGTACTGGTGGCGCTTCTGGTCGCTCGCACCGCGTCCCGCGCGGCGCTGGGACCGCTCGGGGCTGGCGATCGTCGGGCGGGAGCCCGCCGCCCCGGGCTCGGACGTGCTCCTGGTGACGTGCCGCGGCGTGTCCGGCGGCGCCGAGGTGGAGTTCGTCCTCAGCATGTCGCGGGAGGCGTACGCGGGTCTGCTGTCCTGGATCGAGGCCACGCCGCAGCGCGTGGGCTCCGTCATCTGATCCGCGCCGTCCGGCTGGAGGTCCTGTGCGTCTCGTCGTCGCGTCCTGCGCCGCCCGCTACACCGGGCGGCTCGCGGCGCACCTGCCGCGCGCCACGCGTCTTCTCGTGGTCAAGGCGGACGGCAGCGTGCTGCTGCACTCCGACGGCGGCTCCTACAAGCCGCTCAACTGGATGAGCCCGCCGTGCTCGCTCGCGGTGCTCGAGCCCGACGACGAGCAGCGGACCGCGGGTGTCACGGCCGTCTGGACCGTGCAGCACGCGAAGTCCGACGACCGGCTCGAGATCGAGCTGTACGACGTGCTGCACGACAGCGCGCACGACCTGGGCGTGGACCCGGGCCTGGTCAAGGACGGCGTCGAGGCCCACCTGCAGACGTTGCTCGCGGCGCAGATCGGGTTGCTCGGTGCGGGCCACGTGCTGGTGCGCCGCGAGTACCCGACCGCGATCGGCCCGGTCGACATCCTGGCCAAGGACCCGGCGGGCGGGTCCGTGGCGGTCGAGATCAAGCGCCGCGGGGACATCGACGGCGTGGAGCAGCTCACGCGCTACCTCGAGCTCCTCAACCGGGACCCGCTGCTCGCGCCGGTGCGCGGGGTGTTCGCCGCGCAGGAGATCAAGCCGCAGGCGCGCGTGCTCGCGACGGACCGCGGCATCGCCTGCCTGACGTTGGACTACGACGCGATGCGCGGCGTGGACGACGTGGACTCCCGCCTGTTCTGACCGCCCGGCACGCGGTACGGACACGGGTGCGCAGCGCCGTCGCGCACGTCAGGATGACGGGATGACACCGCGCCGCCCGCTCGTCGACGACGCCGCGTTCGCGCTCGGCGGCTACCTGCGCGCGATGCTGCTGTTCGCGGTCCTCATGCTCACCTGGGCGCTCGCGAGCGACGCGGGGTCCGCCGCGGCGTTCGTGGCGGTCACGCTGACGCTCGGACTGCTGCCGTCGTTCGTCGTGGGCGTGCCGGTCGCGATCCTGCTCGAGCGGTGGCGCGTGCCGGAGCCGGTGCGCTACGGGGCGTACGCGGTGCTGGCCGCGCTGCTCCCCGCCGCGGTGCTCCTGGCGATGGACGTCCAGGCGCTGTCCGGCCCGTCCGGGCTGGGCGCGATGGCGGGCGCGCTGGGCGGGACCGCGGCCGTCGCGACCGTCGCCGCCCGCTGGTGGTCGGTGCGCGCGCGCCGACGCCGGGAGGCGCTGCGGGCCGCGGGCGGTGGCAGGGAGCCCGACGAGGCGGTGGAGGACCGCGAGGTCGACGCCGCGACCGCCTGACGGCGCACCGCGGCCCGTCGGTCCCGGCCCGCGCCGCCCACCGCTGAGCCACAATGGCCCGGTGACCGAGCACACCGCGTCCCCGTCCCTGCTGCGCGGACGGGTCGTGACGCCGTCCACCGTGATCGCCGACGGCGTCGTCGTGATCGAGGGCGAGCGGCTGGCCTGGGTCGGGCCCGCCGAGCGCCTGCCCGCCGGACTGACGGCGCCCGCCGCGAGCGACCTGACGCTGCTGCCGGGGCTCGTCGACCTGCACTGCCACGGCGGCGGCGGCACGAGCTTCCCGGATGCGGTCACCGCGGCGGAGGTCGCGCAGGCGGCGGACGAGCACCTGCGGCACGGCACGACGACGCTCGTGGCGTCGCTGGTCACGGCTCCTGCCGACGTGCTGCTCGCGCGTACGGCGCTGCTCGCCGACGCCGCGGACGCGGGCGTGGTCGCCGGCATCCACCTGGAGGGGCCGTTCCTGTCAGCGGACCGGTGCGGTGCGCAGAACCCGGCGGACATGCTCGCGGGCGATCCCGCGCTGGTCCGCAGCATCGCGCACGCCGCGCGCGGCCACCTGGTGACCATGACGGTGGCTCCCGAGGTCGACGGCGCGCACGACGTGCTCGAGGCGCTGGTCGAGGCCGGCGCGCTGCCGTCGATCGGGCACACCGACGCGAGCGCCGAGCAGGTGGACGCCGCCGCGGACCGGACGTTCGACCTGCTGGCCGCGAGCGACGCGGCGCGCAGCGAGCGGCCCACCGCGACGCACCTGTTCAACGGCATGCGGCCGGTGCACCACCGGGACCCGGGTCCGGTCACGGCGTGCCTGGCGGCCGCCGCGCGCGGCGAGCTCGTCGTGGAGCTCGTCGCCGACGGCACGCACCTGGCGGCCGGCACGGTCCGCGCGGTGTTCGACCTGCTGGGCGCAGACTCGATCGCGCTGGTCACGGACGCGATGGCGGCGGCCGGCATGCCCGACGGCGACTACCAGCTGGGTCCGATGGCGGTCCGCGTCGCGGACGGCGTGGCCCGGATCGTCACCGAGGACGGTCAGGCGGGTGCGATCGCGGGCGGCACCGCGCACCTGCTCGACGTGCTGCGGTTCGTCGTGACGCACGGCGTGCCCCTGGTCGAGGCGGTGCGCGCCGCGGCCACGACGCCCGCGACCGTGCTGGGCCGCCGGGACGTCGGTGCGCTCGCCGCGGGCCGCCGCGCGGACGTCCTCGTGGTGGACGACGCGCTGCGCCCGCTGCGCGTGCTGCGCGCGGGGCGTCAGGTCGGCTGACCCGGGCTCACGCCGCCGGGCGGTCCTCGGGGACGACCGGCTCGGGGCGCAGGGCGACGGCCGGGGCGGCGGGTGCCGCGACGACCGGGCGCGCGGGCTCGTCGTCCGCGAGGTCCTTGATCTCCGACTTGAAGATCCGGAGGGACTGACCGATGCCCTGGGCGAGCTCGGGCAGGCGCTTGGCGCCGAACAGCAGGATCAGCACGCCGACGAGGACGATGACGTGCCAGGCGGACAGGTTCTTGAGCACGGGGGGCTCCTGGGGACGTGGGCCCGGTCGTCGTCGACCGGGGCCCGGCGGATGGTGCGTGCAGGTCGTGCCAGCGCATGCCCGTGCTCTCGCGAACCAGGGACCGGCCGGGGGGGCGCGTCGGCGTCGAAGCGCTTCGACGCTCATCGTGCGCCCCCGGCCGGGCGCCGTCAAGCATCAGGACGTCAGCTCGACCGCCCCCACCCTGACGGCGCCGACGAGCTCGAGGCGCAGGTCGTGCACGTCGCCGGCGGGCAGGTCCTGCAGCGGAGCGGACCGCTCGCTCCAGTCCCACCGGCCGCCACCGGCGGCGGCGTCGAGGGTGGCGAGCGTGCGCCAGCCGGTGCCGACCCGGACGGCCAGGCGCACCTGAGCGACGCCGGGTCCCGTACGCGCGAGCACGCCGCGCAGGCCACGCGCTCTGCGCACGTCGCACGTCCAGAGCTCGACGGTCCCGCTGGTGCGCCGGCGCGCGACCTGCACCGCGGTGCCCTCGGTGCGGTGCCAGGCCGAGAGCTCGACGTCGGTGAACGCGTCGCCGTCCGCCGCCCGCACCGCGCGCCCGACGACCGTGCGCGGCGGCACGGGCGCGCCCGCGACCTCGAGCGTGAGCGCATGGGGCAGGTCGGTGGCCGAGGCGCCGACGCGCAGCTCGTACGGCCCGGGCTCGACCACCAGCAGGTCGCGCGTGACGTCCCACGTGGCGAGGCGCTCGAGCCGCACGGGCACGTCCACCTCGGCCTCGCCGCCGGCCGGGACCAGGACGCGCACGTGCGCGACCAGCCGGTGGCCGAACGGGAGGCGGTGCGCGGGCGCGTCGGCGTAGACCTGCACCAGCTCGTGCGCGTCGCGCGGGCCGTCGTTCCGCAGCGCGACGCGGACGGCCGTGTGGTCGGCCACGTCCGGGTCCACGGGCGCCGGGTCGACGAGGCGCGCCCCGACGTACCGGACGTCGCCGTACGTGAGGCCGTGCCCCAGCGCGTAGCGCGGCGCGTGCGCGGCGTACCAGGTGGTGTGCCCGCCGGCGATCACGTCGTAGTCGAACAGGTCGCCGACGTCCGCGCTCGCGCGCGGCCAGGCCTGCGTGAGGCGTCCGCGCGGCTCCTCGTCCCCGGTGAGCACGTCGGTCAGGCCGTGCCCCAGCTCCTGACCGCCGTGCGACGTCCACACGACCGCGTCGGCGTCGAGGTCCGGGGGCAGCACGTAGGGGTAGGAGGACACGACGAGCAGCACGCGGCGCGGGCCGTCCGCCCCGCCGTCGCGTGCGGCGCGCCACAGCGCGAGCATCGACCCGGGCAGCTCGAGCGAGGGACGGTCGGCGGTCTCGCGGCCGCCCAGGTGCGGGTCGTTCCCCACCGCGACGACGACCACGTCGGCGTCGGCGCACGCGTCGCGCACGGCCTGCGCGCCCGAGACCAGCACCTCGGCCGTGAACCGGTCGGCCTGCTCCGGGGTCTCGCCGTCCGCGACGAGCGTGCCCGCCTCGTCGTGCTGCACCCGCAGCCACTTGCCCGAACCGGCGTGCTGCAGCGACCACGTGCCGTCGGCGTGCACCTGGCGCCGGAACGCCTCCTGGGCCACCCAGCCGCCCAGCCGGGTCGCGTCCGCGTGCACCACCCACCTCGCGCCGCTCCACAGCAGCCCGCTCCCGGCGACCTGGAGCGACCACAGCCCGTCGCCCCAGTGCGTCAGGTCGTGCTGCGCGGACGCGTCGCTCGCGTCACCGTCCGCGGTGAGCACGTGCGTGGACCCGCTCGCGCGAACCGCGCCGCCGGTGCGGACCGAGCGCAGCACCAGCCGGTCGGCGCCGTCGACCACGCGCACCGCATCCGCGCCCAGACGCTCCGTCAGCGCCGTGCCCAGGCCCACCAGGTACGGCGGCGTGCCCGAGTACCAGTCGTGCAGCGCGCGGTCGGCATGCGGTCCCACCACCGCGACGCGGACGCCCGGCCGCAGCGGCAGGACCCCGTCGTTCTCGAGCACGACGACGCTGCGCGCCACCGCCTCGCGCGCGAGCGCCCGGTGCTCGGGCAGGTCGATGGCGTCCGGACCGACGACGAACGGGTCGAGCTCGGGGTCCAGCTCGGCCGTGCGCAGCCGGAGCTCGAGCTGGCGGGCCACCGCGCGGTCGATCACCGCCTCGTCCAGCAGACCGCGCTCGAGCGCGGCGGTCACGCGCTCGATCGTCGGAGCACTGTCGGCGTCGTTGTCGGTGAACGAGTCGATGCCCGCACGCAGCATCGCGGCGTGCGCCTCGACGTGGTCGTCGTAGTAGCGCTGCAGCGTGACGACGAAGCCCGGCGCGGCCGCGTCGGAGACGATCAGCAGCGAGCCGTCGGCGGCGTCGCGCAGCAGGTCGAGCAGCTCGCCCTGCAGGTGGTTGGGGCGCCCGTCGACGAGGTTGTACGCGGCCATGACCGCACCCGCGGTCGCGGCACGCAGCGGTCCCAGGAACGCGGGCAGCTCGTACTCGTGCAGCACGCGGGGGCGCAGCTGTGAGCTGGTGACCGCTCGGTCGGTCTCGTTGTTGTAGCCGAACGCGTGCTTGAGCGCCGGCACGGTGCGCCAGTACACGGGGTGCCGGCCCCGCAGACCGCGGGCGTACGCGGTCGCGAGCTCCGCGGTGACGTGCGGGTCCTCGCTGAACCCCTCCTCGTTGCGACCCCAGGCGGGGTGGCGCAGCGGGTTGACCACGGGCGCCCAGACGTTGAGCGAGACGGAGGGGTCCGCGGCGTGCTTGGCCCGCAGCTCGACGCCCACCGCGTCGCCGATCCGCTCGAGGAGCTCCGGGTCCCACGTCGCGCCCAGACCCACGGGCTGCGGGTAGACCGTCGCGGTGCCCAGCCAGGACACGCCGTGCAGCACCTCCGCACCCGTGGTGAACGCGCGCAGCCCGAGGCGTTCGACCGCGGGGCCGCGCTGGTGCAGCATCGCGATCTTCTCCGCGGTCGTCAGGCGTGCGACCAGGTCGCGTGCGCGCTCGTCGAACGGGCGGGTCGGGTCGCGGTACAGGGGGGCGTCGGTCGGCACTGCGGACTCCTCGTCGAGTCGGGCACGGGCTGCGGGTGGGGCCGGTGGTGCGCGGCCGGCCGGGCGGACGGCACGGCGTGACCGTGTCGCGGGAGCAGCATGCGTTGAACCGATTCGATGGCGCAAGTCACACGCCGTCCGCGCGGCGAGCGCGGTGCCGGGCGGGCGGCCCGGGGGCGGTTTGCGTGCTGCTGCACCGCCCCGGAACAGGAGGAACCGGTCGGCCGGCGTGAGGCGCAGTACCCGCTGCTGACCTCGGTGGTTGCGCGCGAGCCCGCCCAACCGCTACGTTCCCCGTCGAACCGCTTCGACAATCGGAGTCGGCGGTTCGACGGCCACCGGGAGACCGGGACGGTGCCGGGCCGCAGCCCGGCCGGCACCGGGCCGAGCTGGTTTCCCCCGTGCGCCCCACGCGCCGGGCTCGTCCGCATAAGGGAGTGAGGACGCAATGAACAGCTCCACCCCCCGACCCGGCCGGATCACCGACTTCCAGGTCGGCCGGCGTGGTTTCCTCGGGATGCTCGCGGCCGGTGCGGCCGTCGTCGGCGTCCCGTCGCTGCTGTCCGGCTGCGGCACCGGGGGAGGCGGCGGCGGCGCCGCGGCCCCGTCGGCGCAGGCCACGGTGTCGACGGGCGTGCTGCCGAACTTCTACCCCGTCGAGTACGTCGCGCCGGACTTCCCGAGCGTCAACGGCTCGACGCCCGGGTTCTCGAAGATCCCCGAGTCGTTCGTCGCCTCGGTCAAGACGCCCCCGGGCTCGGGTGCGTCGTTCACCGCGATGACGCCGCTGTGGGGCACCATCCCGCCCACCGACGGCAACAAGTACTACGAGGCCGTCAACGGCATGCTGGGCTCGACGATCACGTTCCAGATCTCGGACGGCAACACGTACGGCGACAAGCTCGCCACGGTGCTCGCGTCCGCCAAGGACGTGCCGGACTGGGTCTGCATCCCGTCGTGGAACATCCCGCCGCGCTTCGGCTCGGAGATCGTGCCGAACCTCTTCCAGGACCTCACCGAGCACCTGGCGGGCGACAAGGTCAAGGACTACCCGAACCTGGCCAACATCCCGACCGCGGCCTGGAAGTTCTGCGTCTTCAACGACCGCCTGTACGGCCTGCCCATGCCGGGCGAGCTCATCACGGACGCGACGTTCTACCGCAAGGACCTGGTCGAGGCGAAGGGTGTCAGCGCCGACGTCAGCACGGCCGACGAGCTGATCGACCTCGCCAAGGAGCTCACGGGCGGGGGCGTGTACGGCGCCGAGGACCTGTGGATCACCGCGACCCAGATGTACGCGGTCCCGCCCAAGTGGAAGGTCGTCGACGGCAAGCTCGTGCACCGCGTCGAGACCGAGGAGTACCGCGCGGCGCTCGACTGGACCGCGCGCCTGTTCGCCTCGGGCGCGGTCCACCCGGACGCGGTCGCGGGCAACACCGCCGAGGCCAAGACGCGGTTCCAGGGCGGCCGCTCGCTCATCATGTCCGACGGCCTGGGCGGCTGGCACGAGGCGTTGCGCGACAACCTGCCCGGCAACCCCGAGTACTGGCAGCAGCCGTTCGCCCCGATCGCGGCCGACGGCGGCACGCCCGTGCTGTGGCAGGGGAACCCGGCCAACATCTTCTCGTTCCTCAAGAAGTCGGACGACCCGGCGCGCGTGACCGAGCTGCTCAAGCTCGCGGACGCGCTCGCGGCGCCGTTCGGCACCACGGAGTTCGACGCGATCAACAACGGTGTCGAGGGCGTGCACTACACGCGCGACGACAAGGGCCTGCCCGTGCCCACCGAGCTCGCCGCGACCGAGCTGCAGCCCACCTACATGTTCCTGGTCGGCCCGCCCATCGCGCAGACGCGTGTGCAGTACCCGGGCTTCGTCGAGGCGTACTGCACGTGGATGGCGGACGCTGCGGCGGCCGTCCAGCAGCCCGCGTTCTTCGCGATGCAGATCGTCGAGCCCGCGCAGTACGCGTCGATCGGCCAGCCGTTCGTCGACCTCGAGAAGGACATCGCCCGGGGCCGCAAGTCGATCGACGACCTCGACTCCGCGGTCTCCACGTGGAAGTCCTCGGGCGGCGAGCAGCTGCGGGAGTTCTACCAGGAGATCCTGGACGCGCAGTGACCGACGCACGACTCACCGACGGAGCCTCCCCCTCGTCCGCCGCACCCGGCGACGAGGGGGAGGCGCCGCGGGGGACCACCCCGCCGACCAGCCCGCCGACCACACCGACGACACCGCCCGTGACCGCGCCCGACGCGCGACGCACGCCCGGGCGCGCCCGGACGTCGCGCACCCGCACGGCCGTCCCGCAGCGCAAGATCGGCTGGACCACGCGCCTCAAGCGCGACCGGTCGCTGCTGCTCATGACCGTGCCGGCGATCGTCCTGCTGGTGGTGTTCGCCTACGTCCCCATGCTGGGCAACGTCATCGCGTGGCAGGACTACTCGCCGTACACCGGGTTCGTGCAGAGCCCGTTCGTCGGGTGGCAGAACTTCGTCGAGGTGTTCGACAACCCGCTGTTCCTGCACGCGGTCGAGAACACGCTGACCATCACGCTGTTCCAGCTGGTGTTCTACTTCCCGGTGCCGATCTTCCTGGCGCTCCTGCTCAACAGCGTGGTCTCGCCCCGGCTGCGGACCATGATCCAGTCGATCGTGTACCTGCCCCACTTCTTCTCGTGGGTGCTGGTCGTGACGATCTTCCAGCAGATCTTCGGCGGCGCGGGCCTCATCAACCAGACGCTGCGCAACAACGGGCTCGACGCGGGCGTGGACCTGATGACCAACCCGGACACGTTCCTGGTCCTCATCACGTCGCAGGCCGTCTGGAAGGACGCCGGCTGGGGGATCATCATCTTCCTCGCGGCCCTGTCCACGGTCTCGCCCGAGCTGTACGAGGCGTCGGTGGTCGACGGCGCGAACCGGTGGCGACGCATGTGGCACGTGACCCTGCCCGCGTTGCGGCCCGTCATCGTCCTGCTGCTCATCCTGCGCCTGGGCGACGCGCTGACCGTGGGCTTCGAGCAGCTGATCCTGCAGCGGGACGCGGTCGGCTCGCAGGTGTCGGAGGTGATCGACACCTACGTGTACTACCAGGGCGTCATCTACGGCGACTGGAGCTTCGCGGCCGCCGCGGGGCTGATCAAGGGTGTCGTGAGCCTCGCGCTCGTCCTCGGGGCGAACAAGCTCGCGCACGTGTTCGGTGAGAGTGGGGTGTACAAGCGCGCATGAGCGGCATGACTCCGGAGATCTCGGCCGAAGGGGCCGTCCTGCCCCGCGACGTCGTCGACGACGCGCGGGGGCGCCGCCCGAAGCGGCGACGCAACCCGAACCGCCCGGTGTGGGAGGAGCAGCCGACCGTCGCGGGCCAGGTGGCGAAGTTCGTCATCCTCGCGGGCGTGGTGCTCGCTGTGCTGTTCCCGCTCTGGACGGTGGTGGTCACCAGCCTGTCCACCACGCAGGAGTCGATCAAGGCGGGCGGCCTCGTCGTGGTGCCGGGCGAGCTCACGCTCAACGCGTACACGCAGATCCTCTCGGGCGGCGTGGTGACGCGTGCGGCGCTCGTGAGCATCGGCGTGACGGCCGTCGGCACGACGATCTCGGTCGTCGTCTCGGTGCTCGCGGCCTACGGGCTGTCGCGTCCCGGGTCGTTCGCGCACCGGCCGCTGCTGTTCGTCTTCCTCATCACCATGTTCTTCGGTGCGGGTCTGATCCCCACGTACCTGCTGGTGAGCTCGCTCAACCTCATCGACTCGTACTGGGCGCTGATCCTGCCGGGCGCGGTCAGCGCGTTCAACGTGCTGATCCTGCGCAACTTCTTCATGGCGATCGACTCCTCGATCCTCGACGCCGCACGCATCGACGGAGCGGGTGAGTGGCGCGTGCTCGGCGGCATCGTCCTGCCGATGTCCAAGGCCGTGGTCGCGGTGATCGCGCTGTTCTACGGCGTGGGCTACTGGAACGCATTCTTCAACGCGATGCTCTACATCAACGACAACGCCAAGTGGCCGCTGCAGCTGGTCCTGCGCTCGTACGTGCTGCAGGGCGTGACGCTGCCCGGCAGCGGCGCGGGCCAGGTGGACGTCGGCACGGGCGTGGTCACCGGCATGCCGGTCAAGATGGCCGTGATGATCCTCGCGATCATCCCGATCCTCGTCGTCTACCCGTTCGTCCAGCGGCACTTCACCAAGGGCGTCATCTTCGGCGCGGTCAAGGGCTGAGGCGACCGCTCGTGGGCGACACGCTGCGCTTCGCGGGTCCCGCGCTGCGCTGGGACGAGGCGTTCCCGCTCGGCAACGGGAGCGTGGGTGCCATGGTGCACGGCGGCCACCGGCGGGCCCGCGTGCAGGTCAACGACGCGACCGCGTGGTCGGGGCACCCGGCCGGTCCGGGCCTCGCGCTCGCGGAGCTGCGCCGCCGTGACGTGGGCCCGCGGACGCTCTCGGCGCTGCGCTCGGCGATCGCCGAGGGTCGCGACGACGAGGCCGCACGCCTCGCGCAGCGGTTCCAGGGTCCGTACGCGCAGGCGTTCCAGCCGTTCGTCGACCTGCTGGTGACCCTGTCCCCGGCCGACCCGACGGGCGACGACGACGTCGACGCGGCGTACGAGGGCCGGTCGCTCGACCTGCGCGACGGGCTGGTGCACGAGGCGGTGACGTTCGAGAGCGCCGGCTGCCGCGTCATGACGACGTGGTTCACCAGCGCCCCGGACGGCTGCCTGCACGCGCGGTGGCGTGCGCCCGACGTCCCGTTCTCGCTCGAGCTCGAGCTCCGCGGCGCGCAGCCGGGGGGACCCAGCGCACTCGTGGTCGAGGCGGGTGTGGTGGGCGCGCAGGTGCGTGTCGAGCTGCCGTTCGACGTGGCGCCCGGGCACGAGCCGGACCGGCCGGGCCGCATCGCGGTCGGGTCGCACGCGTCGCTCGTCGGCTACGCGACCGTGCTCGTGTCCACCGACGGCCGCGCGACCGCGAGCCCGGGGGGCGTGCGCGTCGCCGGCGCCACGTGGGTCGAGGCCGTGCTGGCCACGGCCACCACGACGCGGTGGCCCGAGCCGGGCCCGCTCGCGCATCCGGCGGAGGCCGAGCACGCGTCGCGTGAGCGCGCGCGGGCCGCGCTGCCGCCGTCGCCCGCCGCCGGCGCGGTCGCGCAGCGGCGCCACGTCGAGGACCACCGCGCGCTCGCGGACGCGACGCGTCTCGAGCTGGGCGAGCCCGCCGACCTCCTGCTGCCCGATGCGCTCGGGACCGCGCCGCTGCCCGCGCGGGCACGTGCGGCGTTCGCGTTCGGCCGCTACCTGCTCATGGCCGCGTCCCGCCCGGGTGCGCCGCCCGTGAACCTGCAGGGCGTGTGGAACGACGAGGCGCGGCCGCCGTGGTCGAGCGGCTACACGCTCAACATCAACCTGCAGATGGCGTACTGGCCCGCCGAGCCCACCGGGCTGGGCGTGTGCGTCGAGCCGCTCGTGGACCAGGTGCGCGTGCTGGCGCGCGAGGGGGCCGCCGTCGCGCGGGACCTGTACGGGTGCGCGGGCTGGGTCGCGCACCACAACAGCGACGTGTGGGGCTGGGCGCTGCCGGTCGGCGACGGTCACGGCGACCCGTCGTGGGCGTCCTGGTGGATGGGGGGCGCGTGGCTGTGCCGGCACCTGTGGGACCGGTACGAGTACTCGCTCGACGAGGACGTGCTGCGCGACGTGTGGCCGCTGCTGCGCGGCGCCGCGGCGTTCGTCGTCGACTGGCTGGTGCCCGACGGCCGCGGCGGCCTGGTGCCCAGCCCGTCGTCGTCCCCGGAGAACGTGCGTGAGCGCGCTGGGCGCGAGGTCGCGCTGTGCGCGGGCTCGACCGTGGACGTCGCGCTCGCGCGGGACCTGCTGAGCCACTGCCTCGAGGCCGTGGACATCCTGGGTCTCGACGAGCCGCTCGCGGCGCGCTGGGTGGACGCGGTAGCGCGTCTGCCGCGCCCGGACGTGGACGCGGACGGCCTGCTGCGCGAGTGGCCCGACGACGCCCGCGCGATCGACCCGCACCACCGCCACCTCTCGCACCTCGTCGGGCTCTTCCCGCTCGACGAGCTCGTCGACGACCCGTGGGGGCGTTCCGAGGCCGCCCGCGCGAGCCTGGACGCGCGCGGCCCCGGCTCGACCGGCTGGTCGATGGCCTGGAAGGCCGCGTTGCGCGCGCGCCTCGGGGACGGCCCCGGCGTCGACGAGATCCTGCGGGGCGCGCTCACGCGCGCCCCGCAGGACGGGGGCTCCTGGGCGGGCGGCCTGCTGCCGAACATGTTCTCGACGCACCCGCCCTTCCAGGTCGACGGCAACCTGGGCCTCGTGGCGGCCATGGCCGAGGCGCTGCTGTCCTCGACACGCACGCGGCTCGTCGTGCTGCCCGCGCTCCCGCCGTCGTGGCCCGACGGCGCCGCGACCGGGCTGCGTGCGCGGGGTGCGCTCGTGGTGGACCTGACGTGGGCCGGCGGGCGGCTCGTCGAGCTCGTGCTGCACCCGGGTGCCGACGGCGAGCGTGAGGTGGTCGTGGACGGCGTGAGCCGGCACGTGGTGCTGCGTGCCGGGACGACCGTGCGGCTGGGTGAGGGGCTGACCGACCGTGCCGCGTGACCGGGGGGCGTCAGGCGGGCGCCGCGCAGCTGCCGTGCTCGATGAGCGTGGGCGCGAGCAGGCGCGTCTCGACCGCGCGCGTGCGGTCCTGCCGGTCCACCGCCATCGCGACGGCGGTGCGGCCGATCTCGACGCTCGGGATGTCGATCACCGACAGCGGGACGGCCAGGTGCGCCGCGAGCCGCGCGGGGCTGACCGCCACCACCGACACGTCCTGGGGGACCCGCAGCCCGTCGCGGGCGAGCGCGTCGAGCACACCGGGCAGCGCGCTCTCGTTGTGCACGACGAGCGCGGTGACGTCCTCGACCTCGGCGCGCGCGCGGGCCACCGCGGCCGCGGCCTGCGGGTAGGACTCCTCGCACGGCACGACGGTGTTGCGCACGCCCAGCCGCCCCGCCTCGGCGCGGAAGCCGTCGATGATGCGCACCGCGTAGTTGGCGTCACGCGAGATCGCGGCCTGGCCCGCGCCGAGCAGCGCGATGCTGCGGTGCCCGTGCTCCACCAGGTGCCGGACGGCCAGGCGACCCGCCGCGGCGAAGTCGAGGTCGACGCAGGACAGCCCTTGCGTGTCGCTCGGCACGCCGATGAGGATCGACGGCTGGCGGAGCGCGGCGAGCACCGGCAGGCGCGGGTCCTGGCGCTCGATGTCCATCAGGATCAGCGCGTCCACGCGCGAGCCGCCCGCGAGGCGGTGCACGTCCTCGACGTCCTCGTCCGTGATGACCAGCACGTCGTCGCCGTGCTCGCGCGCCGCGGTGAGCACGCCGGTGACGACCTCCATGACGGTCGCCGAGTTCGCCTCGAGCGCGCGCAGCGGCACCACGAGGCCCAGCACGTTGGTGCGGTTGGTCGCGAGCGCGCGGGCGCCGGCGTGCGGGCTGAAGCCCAGGTCCTTGATCGCACGCTCGACGCGGGCCCGCGTGGCGCCCGAGATGGGGCGCTTGCCGGACAGCACGTAGCTGACGGTGGACGACGAGACGCCCGCGAGCCGAGCCACGTCGGCGATCGTTGCCATGCGTCGGAGTGTAGCGACGCACGGCCCACCGTCGAACGGATTGCGCGGGTGCGTCGACTAACCGCTTCGACTGCCCGATGCGCGCATGTGCACGCGTGTCCCCGAGCAAGTCGCCGCTCTGCAGGCGGATCCCGTGCCACGGGAGCCCGGCCAGGGCGTACCCTCGGCGGTCAGATCGTTGAAGCGCTTCGATGCATCGGGAGCGCTCGTGCGGCTCGCGTCGGCGCGGGCGCGGAAGGGAGTCACCGATGAGCCCCACGCACGGGCTGCACGCGCTCACGCAGGCCCGCGGCGTGCTCTACGGCGGCGACTACAACCCCGAGCAGTGGCCGCGCGAGGTGTGGCGTGAGGACGTCGCGCTCATGCGCGAGGCGGGGGTCAACCTGGTCACGGTCGGCGTCTTCTCCTGGTCGGTCCTCGAGCCCGAGCCGGGTGTCCTCGACTTCGGCTGGCTCGACGAGGTGCTGGGCCTGCTGGCCGATGCGGACATCGCGGTGGACCTGGCGACCCCCTCGGCGTCCGCGCCGCCCTGGCTGGCGCGGCTGCACCCCGAGTCGTCCTCGGTGGACGCGCGCGGCGTGCGCATGGCGGTCGGCTCGCGCAACCACTTCTGCCCGTCGGCGCCCGCCTACCGGGACGCCGCGCTGCGCGTGGCGCGTGCGCTCGCGCACCGGTACGCGGGCCACCCCGCGCTCGCGCTGTGGCACGTGGGCAACGAGTACGGCCAGGAGTGCTTCTGCGACCTGTGCGCGGACCGCTGGCGCGCGTGGCTCGCCGCGCGGTACGGCGACGTGGCCCGGCTCAACGACGCGTGGGGCACCGCGTTCTGGAGCCAGCGGTACGGCGCGCTCGAGGAGGTGGTCCCGCCGCGCGCGGCGCCCTACCTGCACAACCCCGCGCAGGCGGTGGACTGGCGCCGCTTCACGTCCGACCAGATGCGTGCGCTGTACCGCGAGCAGGCGGCCGTGCTCCGCGCGGCCGGCGACGTGCCGGTCACCACGAACTTCATGGGCTTCTTCGGGGGAGTCGACCAGCACACGTGGACGGACGACCTCGACGTCGTCGCCGACGACCACTACGGCGACCCGCAGGACCCGGCAAGCCCGGCGCGCTCCGCGCTCACGCACGACCTCACGCGCGGCGTCGGCCGCGGCGCGCCCTGGCTGCTCATGGAGCAGGCCGCGGGTGCCGTCAACTGGCGGCCGCACAACGTCCCGAAGACCCCGGCCCAGATGCTGCAGGACTCGCTGCGTGCCGTGGCGCACGGCGCGGACGGCGTCTGCTACTTCCAGTGGCGCGCCTCGGCGGCGGGAGCCGAGAGCTTCCACTCCGCGCTGCTGCCCCACGCCGGGCCGGACACCGTGCTGCACCGCGCGGTGCGTGCGCAGGGCCGGGCGCTCGCCGCGCTGCGACCCGTGGTGGGGGCCCGCGTGCCCGCCCGGGCGGCGCTCGTGCACGACTGGCCCGCGCTGTGGGCGGGTGAGCTGCCCGCGCGGCCGTCCGACCGCCTGCGCGTCCTGGACCAGCTCGAGGCGTACCACCGTCCGCTGTGGCGCGCGGGCATCGCGACCGACGTGGTGCCGTCCACCGCGCCGCTCGACGGCTACGACCTGGTGGTGGTGCCGGCACTGCCGCTCGTGAGCGACGCCGCGGCCGCCGCGATCGCCGCCGTGCCGCAGCGCGGCGGCGTCCTGGTCGTCGGCCCGTTCAGCGGCGTCCAGGACCCGACCACGCGCGTCCGCACGGGAGCCTTCCCCGCGCCGTGGACCGGTGTGCTGGGGCTGGCCGGCGAGGAGTGGCGCCCCCTGCCCGACGCGGGCGTCCCCGTGCGCAGCGAGCGGTACGGCGACTTCGTCGCGTCCACGTGGTCCGAGCGGCTGCGCGCCGACGACGCCGACGTGCTCGCGACGTACGCCGGGGCCGACCTCGAGGGCGCCCCCGCGGTCCTGCGCCGTGCCGACCCGAGCGGCGGGCAGGCGTGGTACGTCTCGACGCTCCCGCCCCAGGACGTGCTGGACCGTGTGCTGCGCGACGCCGCCGACGCGGCCGGGCTCCGGCCGCCGCTGCCCGGCGCACCCGACGACGTCGAGGTGGCGGTCCGCGGCGGGCTGGTGTTCGTGCTGAACCTGGCCGCCGAGCCGCGCGTCGTGCCGCTGCCGCGCTCGGACGGTCCGGTGCGCGACCTGCTCGGCGGCGTGGTCGTCGACGGTCGGATCACGCTGCCCGCGGGCGGCGCCGCCGTGCTCGAGCACGCACCGGCCGCATCCCCTGACCCCGCTCACGACGACGTCGTCGTCGAGCCGACCGACCACCCCGAGGACTGACCGATGACGCGTCGAGAGAAGGCACCGCGATGAAGTTCACCGACGGCTACTGGCTCACGCTGCCGGGCGTGCAGGTGCTGCGCCCCCGGGGCGTGGCGGACGTGCGGGTCGAGGAGGACTCGCTCACCGTGTGGTCCTCGACCGCGCCGCTGAACTCGCGCGGGGACACCCTGAACCGCCCGCTCGTCACCGTGACGTTCACGTCTCCGGCCGACGACGTCGTCGGCGTGTGCATCGAGCACCACCAGGGCGGCCTCGACCGCGGGCCGCGGTTCGACATCGCGCGCACGTCACCGGACCTGAAGATCACGCACGACTGCGCGGCGGACGTCGCGCACGTGCGCTCGGGTGCGCTGCTCGCCACGGTCCGCACCGAGGGCGCGTGGGGCGTGGAGTTCAGCGCGGACGGCCGCGTGCTCACGTCCTCGACCGCGCGCAGCATCGGCATCGTGACCGACGCGGCGGGTGAGGCGTACGTGCACGAGCAGCTCTCGCTGGGCGTGGGCGAGCACGTCTACGGCCTCGGCGAACGGTTCGGCCCGTTCGTCAAGAACGGCCAGAGCGTCGACATCTGGAACGCCGACGGCGGCACCGCCAGCGAGCAGGCGTACAAGAACGTGCCGTTCTACCTGTCGGACGCGGGGTACGGCGTCTTCGTCGACGATCCCGGCCGCGTCTCGTTCGAGGTCGGCACGGAGGTGGTGTCCCGCACGCAGTTCTCGGTCGCGGGGCAGCGCCTGAGCTACTACGTCATCTACGGCCCGACGCCCAAGGAGATCCTGCGCAAGTACACCGCGCTCACGGGCCGCCCCGCGCGGCTGCCCGCGTGGTCCTACGGGCTGTGGCTGTCCACGTCGTTCACCACCAGCTACGACGAGGAGACGGTCACGTCGTTCGTCGACGGCATGGCGGAGCGCGACCTGCCGCTGTCGGTGTTCCACTTCGACTGCTTCTGGATGCGCGAGTTCCACTGGAGCGACTTCGTGTGGGACCCGGCCACGTTCCCGGACCCGGTCGGCATGCTGTCCCGGCTGAAGGCCAAGGGCCTGCGGATCTGCGTGTGGATCAACCCGTACATCGCGCAGCGCTCGCGCCTGTTCGCCGAGGGCAAGGAGCGCGGCTACCTGGTGACGCGCGCCGACGGGTCGGTGTGGCAGACCGACATGTGGCAGGCGGGCATGGCGCTCGTCGACTTCACCAACCCGGACGCGGCCGCGTGGTTCACGGGCTACCTGCGCGAGCTGCTGGGCCAGGGCGTCGACGCGTTCAAGACCGACTTCGGCGAGCGCATCCCCACCGACGTGGTGTGGCACGACGGCAGCGACCCGCACCGCATGCACAACTACTACACGCACCTGTACAACAAGGCGGTGTTCGAGCTGCTCGAGGCCGAGCGCGGCGCGGGTGAGGCGGTCCTGTTCGCGCGGTCCGCGACCGCGGGCGGTCAGCAGTTCCCGGTGCACTGGGGCGGGGACTGCGAGTCGACGTTCGCCTCGATGGCCGAGGAGCTGCGCGGCGGGCTGTCGCTCGCGTCGTCGGGGTTCGCGTACTGGAGCCACGACATCGGCGGGTTCGAGGGCCGGCCGGACCCGGCGGTGTTCAAGCGCTGGGTCGCGTTCGGCCTGCTGTCCTCGCACAGCCGCCTGCACGGCTCGGACTCCTACCGCGTGCCGTGGGCGTTCGACGACGAGGCGGTCGACGTGACGCGCACGTTCACGCAACTCAAGCACCGGCTCATGCCCTACCTCGCGGAGCTGGGGGAGCAGGCGCACGAGCACGGCGTGCCCGTGATGCGCCCGATGCTCCTGGAGTTCCCGCTGGACCGCGGCGCCGCGACCGTCGACACGCAGTTCATGCTCGGCGACAGCCTGCTCGTCGCGCCGGTGTTCACGGCGCAGGGGGACGTGGACGTGTACGTGCCCGCGGGGACGTGGACGTCGCTCCTGACGGGTGAGCAGGTCACGGGACCGCGCTGGGTGCACGAGGAGCACGGCTTCTCGTCGTTGCCGCTGTACGTGCGGCCCGGCACCGTGCTCGCGTTCGGCGCGCGCGAGGACCGACCGGACACCGACTGGGCCGACGGCCTCACGCTGCGCCTGTTCGACCTGCCGGACGGGTTCAGCGGCACCACGCGCGTGCCGTCGTCGTCGGGCGGCGCACCGGCGTACTTCGAGGTGACGCGCGCGGGGGACCAGGTGCGGGTCGTCGCGAGCGGCACCACGGCGCCGTGGTCGGTGCGCGTCGAGCCCACGGGGACCACGCCCGCGGTGGAGGCACATGCCGCGGCCGGGGTCGACCACGTCCTGGTGAACCTGGGATCGTGAGGGTGATCGAGACGCGCGACTGCGTGTACCGTATCGATTCGATACGTGTCGGAACCGGTTCCGTGGCGAGGGTGCCGCAGACCTCCAGCCTCCGGCGCGCAGCAGCCGACCCACCTGTGAAGGACCGCACATGACGACCTCGCGCCGCCCGTCCGGCCGCCAGTTCCCCGCCGACTTCCTCTGGGGCTCGGCCACCGCGTCGTACCAGATCGAGGGCGCCGCCCAGGAGGACGGGCGCCTGCCCTCGATCTGGGACACGTTCGCCCGCACGCCCGGCAAGGTGCTCGACGGCGACACCGGCGACGTGGCCGCCGACCACTACCACCGCGTCCCGGAGGACGTCGCGATCATGCGCGAGCTCAACCTGCAGGCCTACCGCCTGTCGGTCGCGTGGCCGCGCGTGCAGCCCACCGGGTCGGGGGAGTTCAACCAGGCCGGTCTGGACTTCTACTCCGACCTGGTGGACCGCCTGGTCGCGGCGGGCATCAAGCCCGTCGTGACGCTGTACCACTGGGACCTCCCGCAGCCGCTCGAGGACGAGGGCGGCTGGGCCAACCGGCGCACGGCCGAGCTGTTCGCCGACTACGCGCGCAAGGTGGCCGAGGTGCTCGGCGACCGCGTGCACCTGTGGACCACCCTCAACGAGCCGTGGTGCTCGGCGTTCCTCGGCTACGGCAGCGGCGTGCACGCGCCGGGCGTGACCGACGACGAGAAGGCGCTGCGCGCCGTGCACCACCTCAACCTCGCGCACGGGCTGGCCGCTCGCGCGATCAAGGACGTGCTGGGCCCGGACACGCCGATCTCCATCACGCTCAACCTGCACGTCACGCGCGCCGCGACCGACGCCCCGGCCGACCTCGAGGCCAAGCGCCGCATCGACACGATCGCCAACGAGGTGTTCCTCGGGCCGATCATCGACGGCGCCTACCCCCAGGAGGTCTTCGCGGACACGGCCGCGATCAGCGACTGGTCGTTCGTGCAGGACGGCGACCTCGAGCTCATCCGGGTGCCGCTCGAGGTGCTGGGCGTGAACTACTACGCGACGGGCATGGTCAAGCACGGCACGCCCGCGGGTGGCGACGGCACCCCCGGCCCCGACGGCCACCGCTCGTCGGAGCACAGCCCGTGGGTAGGCGCCACGCAGGTCGAGTGGCTGCCGCTGCCCGGTCCGCACACCGCGATGGGCTGGAACATCGAGCCCGAGGGCCTCGTCGAGCTGCTCGTCGGCCTGCACGAGCGGTTCCCCGGGCTGCCGCTGGCGATCACCGAGAACGGTGCGGCGTTCTACGACACCGTGAGCGAGGACGGCCGCGTGCACGACACCGAGCGCGTCGCCTACCTGCACGACCACATCGACGCGGTCGGCGAGGCGCGCGACAAGGGCGCCGACGTGCGCGGCTACTTCGTGTGGTCGCTCATGGACAACTTCGAGTGGTCCTACGGGTTCGACCGCCGGTTCGGCATCGTGCGCGTCGACTACGACACGCTCGAGCGCACCGTCAAGGACTCGGGCCGCTGGTACGCCGAGCTGGTCCGCACCCGCACCATCCCGCCGATCGAGGCGGCGGCGACTCTCTGACGCGTCCCGCAGCACGACGGACGCCCGGCGGCTCGCCTGCCGGGCGTCCGTCGTGTCTCGCGCGCGATTCGTGACGCGCGCGGGGATCGGAGAGGATCGGCGCATGTCCCGACGGTCGAGCAAGCGCCCCTACGGCGCTCAGCACGTCCCGCTCGACGTGGACCGCGCGACCGGCGGCCGGACCGTCCTGGAGTCGGCCGACGGCGAGTGGGTGGTGCAGCGCGTGCGCGGCGGCGACCGCGAGTACCGCTGTCCGGGGTGTGACCAGCTGGTGCCGGCCGGGACCGCGCACGTCGTCGCGTGGCGCGCGGACGCCTGGTACGGCGAACCCGTCGAGGACCGCCGGCACTGGCACGCGTCGTGCTGGGACGCGCGCGGGCGCCGGGCCCCGACCAGGCGGCGGTGAGCGTGCCGACGACCCCTCTGCGCGCCACGTGGCCCTCACGGGCACCGCGGCTCGTCGCGACCGACCTGGACGGCACGCTCCTGGGCCCCGCGGGTGCCGTCTCGCCGCGCACGGCCCGCGCGCTGCGGGACGCCGAGTCGGCGGGTGTCGAGGTCGTGTTCGTCACGGCCCGCCCGCCGCGCTGGCTCACGCAGCTCGCGCCGCACGTCGGCGGCCACGGGGTCGCGATCTGCGCGAACGGCGCCGCGGTGCTCGAGGTCGCGACGGGCCGCGTGCTCGACGAGCGCGGCATGAGCGCCGCGCTCGTCGGCAGCGTGGCCGCGGCGCTGCGGGACGCGCTCGGCGAGGTGCATCTCGCGGTCGAGCGCGTCGCGGGGTTCGCCGCCGAGCGCGGCTTCCTCGACGAGCACCCGGTCCCGCCCGGGAGCCCCGTGGCCGAGCGCATCGAGGACGTCCTGACGGCGTCCACGCTCAAGCTGCTGGTCCGCACGCGCCAGGACCACGGGGCGGAGCATGCGGCGGTGGTGCAGCGCGCGATCGGGTCCGCAGCCCTCGTCGCCGACTCGGGAGCGCGCGGCCTCGGGGAGGTGAGCGCCGCGGGCACCACCAAGGCCGGCGCGCTCGCGGCCTGGGCGGCGCAGCGCGGACTGGCCCCCGCCGACGTGTGGGCGTGCGGTGACGCGCCCAACGACCTGCCGATGCTCGCGTGGGCGGGTGAGTCGTTCGCGGTCGCGAACGCGTTCGCCGACGTGCGCAGCAGCGCGCGGCACGCGTGCCCCGCGAACGACGACGACGGCGTCGCCGCGGTCCTGGAGCATGCGGCGGCGCTCGCGCGCGGAGCCGCCGGGCGCGCGCGGGCTTAGGCTCGCACGGATGACCACGACGACCGATCCGGCCGACGCCGGCACGTGGGCGCAGGCCGCCCCGATCCGCTCGCTGACCGTGCTCCCGGCGCACCGCGAGGACGTGGAGCTGCACACCGCCGACGGCCTGCGGCTGGTCGGCGAGCTCGCGCGCCCGCTCGCGCCCGGGGGAGGCCCCGCGACGCCCGCCGCGACCCTGGTGACGCTGCACCCGCTGCCCACGCACGGCGGCTACATGGACTCGCACGTGCTGAGGAAGGCGTCCTGGCGGCTGCCCGCGCTCGCGGACCTCGCGGTGCTGCGGTTCAACACGCGCGGCACGTCCAGCCCGCGGGGGACCAGCGAGGGTGCGTTCGACGAGGGTCGCGGTGAACGGTTCGACGTCGCCGCGGCGATCGAGTACGCCGAGTTCCATGACCTGCCGCACCGCTGGCTCGTGGGCTGGTCGTTCGGCACCGAGCTCGCGCTCATGCACGGGCACGACCCGGCCGTGGAGGGCGCGATCCTGCTCTCGCCGCCGCTGCACCGCGCCACCGACGCGGACCTGGACGCGTGGGCCGCCTTCGGCCGACCGCTCGTGGTCCTGGTCCCCGAGCTCGACGACTACCTGCGACCCGACGAGGCACGCGCCCGGTTCGCGCGCGTGCCGCAGGCCGAGGTGATCGGCGTCGAGGGCGCCAAGCACCTGTGGGTCGGGGAGCCCGCGGTGCGGCGCGTGCTGGACGAGGTCGTCGCGCACGTCCTGCCCGGCCGCGCCCCGCTGCCCACCACGTGGTCGGGCCCGGCCGAGACCGCCCACGTCGCACCCGCCGCCCCGGACGGCACCGACGACCCCGCGGACGACGAGCCCGCGGACGAGACCAGGAGCGCCACCCCGGCGCCGGAGGAGGACGCATGACGGTGCACGTGCTGCGTGAGGCATCCGCGGACGCGGGGCTCCCGCTGGTCCTGCTGCACGGCTTCCCGCTCGACCACCGGATGTGGGAGCCCGTCGCCGGGCGGGTGGACGGTGCGCGCGCCGTGCTGGCCGTCGACCTGCCGGGTGCGGGCGGCAGCACCGCAGCCGACCCCGCGCTGCCCGAGCCCGCGCTCGAGGCGTCCGCCGACGCGGTCGCGCACGCGCTCGCGGCCGCGGGTGTGGACCGTGCGGTCGTCGCGGGCCTGTCGATGGGCGGCTACGTGGCGCTCGCGCTGCTCGAGCGGCACCCGGGGCTCGTGGCCGGGCTCGGCCTGGTCGACACGAGGTCGACCGCCGACACCGACGACGCGCGCGCCAACCGCCTGCGCATCGCCGACGAGGTCCTCGCGAGCGGATCGGTCGACCCCGTGCGGCCCATGGCCGGCACGCTCGTCGGGGAGACCACGCGGGCGTCCGCGCCGGAGCTGGTCGAGCAGATCGCCGCCTGGATCGACGGGCAGGACCCCGGCGGCGTGGCGTGGTCGCAGCGCGCCATGGCGGCCCGCCCCGACCGCACCGAGCTGCTGCGTGGCTTCGCCGGCCCGGTCGCGGTCGTCGTCGGCGAGGAGGACCAGATCGCGCCGCTCGAGGCCGCCGAGCACATGGTCGCCGCGGCCCCGGCCGCGCAGTTCGTCGTCGTGCCGCGCTCGGGCCACATGTCGACGGTCGAGCAGCCCGACGAGGTCGCCGCGGCGCTGAGCGACCTCGCCGCCCGCGCCGACTCGGCCTGAACCTCAGACGCGCCGGGCCCGGATCCGGTCGAGCGCGTCCCGCAGGTCGATCGACTCGCCGTCCTTGCCACCCGCACCCAGCACGAGCGGCGGGTCGGACGGTTCGGGCACCACGCCGCGCACGCGGCCGACGAGGCTCGGCGGCGTGCGGAGCACGTAGAACAGGCCGTCGGCGTCGATCGCGAGCGTCTCGTCGAACCGCAGGTACCAGCCGGTCAACGGTGTGCGGTACCGGGCCCGGCCGTCGTACGTGCGTGCGCGCAGCGGCTCGGGGTCCGGGCCCAGGCGGCGTGCCTCGGCCACGAACTCGTCGATCAGCGCCCGCGCCTGCGACGACTCCGCCTGCTGCTTGCGGCGCAACGCATCGGCGTGCGCCTGCGCGGCCTCGCGCCGGCCCTCACGCCACCGCGCGGCCTCGTCGCTCACCGCGCAGCGGACGGCTCGTCGTCGGACGGTGCCGCCGCGGTCGGGGCGTCATCGGGATCGGTACCTGCGGCCTGCTCGGCCGCGGGTACCTGGTCCGCGGCCGTCGCGTCCGTCCCCGCCTGGGCCGCGAGCTGCCGGGCCGCGGCCGAGACGGGCGCGGGGCGCGACTTCGGGCGCGACTTCGTGGCGGGTCGGACGGGTGCCGCCGCGGGAGCGTCGACCTCGGCCTCTGCCTCGGTCTCGGGCTGGCCGCCGGACCCGTCGCGATCGGTCGCGGGCTCGTCGGCGACCGTCGCCGGCTCGTCGGGCGCGTCGCCGTCACGCGCGTCCTGCGGGGACTGCTCTGCGGGGCGCTCCGCCGCGGAGGCGGCAGCAGGGCCGTCGGCGGCGCGGACGTTCGCCGCGGTCGCCGCCGCGGCGGCCTTGGCCTGGTGGGGGGTGCCGTGCGTCGCCGAGAACTCGGCCTCGGCGCGGCGCGCGCGCTCGAGCGCCGCACGGTCCGGGTCGGCGCCCAGCAGGCTGCGCAGCTCGTCCAGGTAGGTGGTGATGGACTCGCGCTGCCGGTTGAGGTCCTCGACCTGGCGCGCGGCCGACGTCCGCTCGCGCTCCGACTCGGTCATGGCCTCGGAGATCTGCTTCTCGGCGTGCTCACGCGCCTCGGCGACCACGCGGTCGGCGTTGCGCCGCGCGTTCGACAGCAGCTCCTTCGCGTGGCTCTCCGCATCGATGCGGACCTTCTCCGCCTGCGCGACCGCCTTGGCGACGCGCTCCTCGGCCTCGGCCGCGTGCGCCTCGGCGTCGCGGACCAGGCGCTCGGTCTCGGCGCGTGCCGCGTCGTGCCGCGCGGCGTCCTCGCGCTCGCTCGCCTCGCGCTTGGACGCGATCTCGAGCTCGGCGTCGGCCAGACGCTTCTCGGCCTCCTGCGTCATCTCGTCGGCGCGCAGCTTGGCCTGGGCCACCGTCTCGGCGGCCGATCGACGCGCCTCGGTCAGCACGCGCTCGGTGTCCAGCCGGGTCTGCTCACGCTGCTCGCGCGTGATGCGCTCGGTGCTCGCCCGCAGCTCGGCGGCATCGCGCTCGGTCTTCTCGCGCAGCTCGGTTGTCTCGCGCTCGGTGGTCTCCCGCAGGTGCGTGGTCTCGTGCGCGGTGCGCTCACGCAGCTCCGTGGTCTCGCGCTCGGCCGCGGCACGGATCTCGGCCACGTACTGCTCGGCCTGCGCGCGCGCGGCGGCGATCTCCTGCTCCGCCTGCGCCCGGTGCGCCGCGACCTCGTCGGCGACCGACGCGCGCAGCTCGCCCGTCTCCCGCTCGGCCTGGGCGCGCACGAACGCGCTGTACTGGTCGGCCTCGGTGCGCAGCGCGGCGACCTCGCCCGCGACGCGCTGGTGCAGCGCGGTCCCGTCCCGGTCCGCCGCCGCGCGCACGCCGTCGGCGTACTCCTGGGCCTGCGTGCGCAGGGACGTCGCCTCGGCGTGCGCCTCCTGGCGCAGCACGGCCACCTCCTGCGCGACGGTCGCGCGCAGCTCGGCCGCGAACCGCTCGGCGTCGCCCCGCAGGGCCGCGACCTCGGTGTCGGTCTGCTGCCGCAGCGCGGTCGTGTCCGCGTCGGCGCTCTGGCGCAGGTCCTGCGCGTAGCGCTCGGCCTCCTCGCGCTGCGCCGCGGTCTCGTTCTCCGCGCGCGTCCGCAGCTCGCTCGCGGTGCGCTCGGTCGCGACCCGCAGCTGCGTGGCCTCGTGCTCGACGCTCGCGCGCAGCGTCCCGAGCTCACGCTCGAGCGACGTGCGGCGCTCGCTCTCCTCGGTGGTGATCGCGCTCTGGATGCGGGCCGCCTCGCGCTCGGCGGAGCCGACGAGCTCCTCGGCGCGGCGCTGCGCCGCCAGCAACGTGCTCTCGGCCTCGGCGGAGGCCGTGGTGCGGACCTCCTCGGCCTCGCGGCGCGCGGTGGCCAGCAGCTCGGCCACCTCGTTCTCGGCGCGCGCGCGGAGCTGGCCCGCGGCGAGCTTGGCGCGGGCCATGGAGTCCGCGGCCTGCGCGTTGGCCTGCGTGACGACGTCCGAGGACTGCTCCTCGGCCGAACGCAGCAGCTGTTCGATGCGCGACCCCAGCCCCGAGTACGTCGGGCGCTCGGCCTCGCGCAGCTGTCGGTGCGCCTCCGAGAGCTCGCCGGCCACCTGGAGCGCCTTGGCGTCGAGCGTCTCGACCTGCGCGCGGGCCTCGGCCAGTGCGTGCTCGAGCTGCGAGATCCGTGTGTCGACGGCCTCGCGTTCGTATCCCCGGAAGTTGGCGACGGGGAAGGTGGGCCGGGCGTCGGACACGAGATCTCCTCCTCGGGTGACGAGCGGTCCCGGCGTCTGCCCCCGCTGGCGGGCACGGCAGGACGGCTGGTCCGGGACCTGCGTCAGGATACGCGGTCGGCGTCACCCGATGGTGGGGCTCCCGGCCCTCGTGTCCACGCATCGGACGAGCGCGTCGGTCGGGGGTGCGGCCCGGTCGCCCACGGACCCGTCGCCCGCCGTGGACCGGGGCCGCGGCGCCCGTCGTGCGCGGTCCGGCCCGGCCGCGGAGCGGGTCGGGGGCCGGTCCGGACGTGCTCCCGAGGGCCGCCGGCCAGGTCGTCGGCCTATCCTG
The DNA here is from genome assembly GCF_000218545.1 of Cellulomonas gilvus ATCC 13127. NCBI lineage: Bacteria > Bacillati > Actinomycetota > Actinomycetes > Micrococcales > Cellulomonadaceae > Cellulomonas > Cellulomonas gilvus. Next base: position 2,702,797 of record NC_015671.1, on the reverse strand, counting down.
GCCTTCTCCGCCTGAGAGGACTGTGCGTGCGCAAGCGAGTGATCACGGCCGCCGTCGGCGTCGTCGGACTGGTCGTCGTCGGACTCGGCGTCGCCTCCGCGACCGTCTGGCGTGCCGACGACGTCCTGGTCGCGACGACGCGCGCGTCGACGCACCTCGTCGTCACCGACCCGGGCGTCCTCGAGATGGGCGGGGACCCGGCGACCGTCCGGGTGACCGCGCCGGACGGTGCGCCCGTGGTGCTGGCGATCGGCCGGGACTTCGACGTCGACGGCTGGGTCGGCTCCGACCCGTACACGCGCGTCACGGGCCTGGCGACGTGGCACGAGCTCGCGACCGCGGCCGGTGTGCCCGTGCGCCCGTCCCCGAGCCCGTCGGCGACCGCCGGCGCGACCTCCACCGCGAAGCCCACGAGCACGCCCACCCCGACGGACGCGGCACCGACCCCGACGAGCTCGGCGACGCCGGGCACCTCCGCCGACGACGCCGCGGACGACGCCGCGACGGCACCGGATCCCGCGGGTTCGGACATGTGGTTCGCGCAGGCCTCGGGCGACGGCAGCGCCGAGCTCGTCTGGCCCGCGCAGGACGGCCGCTGGAGCCTGCTCGTCGCGAGCACCGCCGGTGCGCCGCCGACCGTCTCGATCTCGTGGCCGCGTGAGGTCACCACGCCGTGGCTGTGGCCCTGCGTCGCACTCGGCACGCTCCTGGCGCTAGCCGCGGCCGGTCTGCTGGTGCGCGAGCGCCTCACCGCCCGGCCCGCGACGTGGCAGCCGGTCGACACGGGTGCCGTCCCGGCGCTCGGCGAGGACGGCCGTCCGCTCACGCGCCGGCAGCTGCGTGAGGCCGCCGAGGCGGCGAGCCGGCGCACGGGCGCCATCCCCCGCGTCGCCACCGGTGCGACCCCCGCGGTCGCGCCGCGCGCCGACGCGCGGACGCCCGCCGCCAGCGGGCCGACGACTCCGACGACCATGCCGGCGGCTCGCGGTACGGCACCCGCGGCGGGTCCCGGGGCGCAGCCCGCGCCCGCACCCTCCCGGCAGCCGGTCCCGGACGGTGGACGCCCGTCGGTCCCGGCCTCGGCCCCGGTGGCCGGCGGATCGCCCGCGAGCCCGGCCGGACCCGGTGCGCCGCTCAGTCGTCGCGCGTTGCGCGAGCACGGCGCGACCACGGCGTCGACGCCCGTGGTGCCCCCGGCCGCGGCAGCGCCCGGCGCGGCACCGCGCACCGCCGCGCAGCCCACCGGCCCCGGCGCTTCCCCCAGCCCGGTCGCTCCCACCGGGCCGCGGCCGGGTGAGGGCACCCCCGGGTACCCGGGTGCGCAGCCTGGCCCGGGTGCGGCGCGCCAGCGGCCGTCCTGGCTCGGCGGTCGTGAGCAGGCGGCCGACGCACAGGCGCCCGCCACGCCGCCGCGACCTGACCAGCACCCCGCTGCGGGTGGCTGGGTCCCGGGGGCGAGCGCGGGCGCGTCCGCCCCTGTCGCGCCCCGGCCCGGCGCGCCGTCGGCCGGTCCCGTGCACCCCGGTACCCCCGGGGCATCCGTGCCCGGCGCTCCGGCCGCGGATGCCGGCGGGCGTGGTCCCGGCCCGGTCCCGCCGGGTGTCGGGCCCGCCTCGGGAGATCCCGCACGCGGCTCGTCGGTCGCCTCGCCGCGGTGGGCGCCGAGCGCGCGTCCCGGCGGCGCGGCCGCATGGACGCCGGGAGCACCCGGTGCCGGTCCGGGCGCGGCGCCGGACGACCCGGCGACCGCGGGCTCGCGCGCCGACGCGTGGCGACGGGCCTGGGGTCTGCCGCCCACGCCCGATCCCGGGCCGACCGACGACGCCAGGGGTCCCGACGACGACGAGGAGGTGCAGCGATGAAGGCTCCCGAGCACGTGCGCCGCCCAGCGGCGACCGTCGGTGTCGCGTCCGTCGTCGTCCTCGGGCTGCTCGCCGGGTGCGGCTCACCGCCGCCGGAGCCCGTCGCGCAGCCGGCACCGGCGGTGGTCGCCGCCGCGCTCACCGTCCCGCAGACCGAGGACGTCCTCGCGGCGCTCGGCCAGACGCTCGAGGCGGCCGACGCGGACCTCGACTCGTCGCAGCTGCCCCCGCGGCTGGAGGGACCCGCGATGGCGATGCGCCGCGCGGAGTACGTCCGGGCGAGCGCGACCGACGGGGACAAGCCGCCGACCGTCCTGCCGACGAAGGTGCTCACGTCCGTGGTCCCGCAGACGACGTCGTGGGCGCGCACCCAGCTCGCGGTGACCGAGCAGCCCGACGACCTGCAGGCCCAGCGCATCCTGGTGCTCCGCCAGGGGACCCCGCGTTCGCAGTACCGCCTCTGGGGCTGGGCGCGGTTGATGCCGGGCGCGCAGATGCCCACGACGGCGCTCGCCGAGGACGGCAGCGAGGTGGTCCCCGCGTCGTCCACGAGCCTGCTCGTGCCGCCCGGTGAGGTGCTGACCCAGTTCACGGACGTGCTGGCGAAGGGCTCGAAGTCCGACTACGCGAAGACCTTCGAGGACAGCCCGTTCCAGCAGGAGCTCGAGGACCTGCGCGACCAGGCGGACAAGGGCGTCGGCGAGGCGGGTTCCGCGTCGTCGACGTACGAGCCGCTCGGCAACCCCGCGGCCGCGCTGCGCACGATCGACGGCGGCGCGATCGTCGCGGGGGCGTTCACCGCCGTCTCGACGATCTCGATCACGCTGGACGGGGCGAAGCTGCCGCTGTCCGACCCGTTCCTGGCGGCGCTCGCGGGCGCGACCTCGGCGTCGAAGAAGCTCACGCGTACCTACACCGGCGTCGTCGTGCTGTACGTGCCGCCCGAGGGCTCGGACGCGAGCGTCCAGGTGCTCGCGGGCGAGCTCGTGATGACCGAGGCCGACGCCTCCTGACCCCACCGGGCACGTCGTCCGTCGCCCGACCGCACCCACTCGCGAAGGATCCACGCCATGGCCCAGACCGACCGTCCGCAGCCTCGTCTCGACGCCCGTGGCGCGGTCGACCTGTCCGCGCTCGCCCGTCCGGCCACGCCGCCGCCGGGCGCACCCGGCGGCCTCCCGGCACCCGGGCCCTACGTCGTGGACGTCGACGAGGCGTCGTTCCCCGCACTCGTCCAGAGCTCGACGTCGCACCCGGTGGTCGTCGTCCTGTGGGCCCCCTGGTCGCAGGTGAGCCGCGACGTGGTCGCCGACCTGGGTGCGCTCGCCGACGAGGACGCGGGCACGTGGCAGCTGGCCCGGATCGACTCGGAGGCCAACCCGCAGATCGCCGCGGCGTTCCAGGCCCAGTCGGTCCCGCTGGTCGCCGCGATCCTCGCGGGCCAGCCCGTGCCCCTGTTCCAGGGCGGTGCGCCGCGCGACCAGATGCGGCCCGTGATCGACCAGGTCCTGGCCGCTGCCGCCGCCAACGGTCTGACGGCGCGCGTCGAGCCCGCGCAGCCGGCGCCCGAGACGGCCGAGCCCGAGCCGGAGCTTCCCCCCTTGCACCAGGCGGCGTACGACGCGATCGAGCGCGACGACCTGGACGCGGCGCGTGCGGCGTACGAGCAGGCGCTGCGTGAGGACCCCCGCGACCACGACGCGCGAGCGGGACTCGCCCAGGTCGGGCTGCTCGCCCGGACGCGCGACGCCGACCTGCAGGGCGTGCGGGCGGCGGCCGCCGCCCGACCCGACGACGTCGTGGCGCAGCTGGCGGTCGCGGACCTCGACGTGCTCGGCGGCAAGGTGGCCGACGCGTTCGACCGCCTGGTCGACCTGCTGCGCAGGACCGCCGGCGCCGACAAGGAGCAGGTGCGGGTCCGCCTGATCGAGCTGTTCGAGGTCGTGGGGGACCAGGACCCGCGCGTCGGCACGGCCCGGCGCGCGATGGCGAGCGCGCTCTACTAGGCGATCGGCCCGCTCCCGCGTACGAAAGCGCAGGTCAACGGCCTGTGCGGCCCTCCCCGGAGGGGGGTGACGGCCGTCACCACGTCGCGGATTTGCTCCAGGCCGGATCGGCTGCGTAATGTTCTCGATGTCGCCCGGCAGGGAGGAACGGACACCGAGGAACGATCCCGGTGGCTGGTCCCGCAGGCGGCGCCCCCTGGAGCTCACGCAGCCGACGACATCGTCGCCGGTCTGATGTGGCGCCCCAGACGTCGGGCCGCCACGCAACGAAGATCCTCGCAAGAGGATTTGACGGGGCGGAGCGGCTCGGCTAAGTTAGAGAGGTTGCCTCCGGGCGGGACCGACAAGGTCCGGCAGGATGCGCGTCTGTTCCTTGAGAACTCAACAGTGTGCCAAGTAGTCGATGCCATATGGCTCGTCTCGATGTTGTCGAAGACGGGTTGTTTGGTTGAGATTGGGGCCTTGCCGTCCACCCCGTGGGTGGTGGGGTCCTTCAATTGAAGCCGAATCTGATTGGACCTTCGGGTCTGTTCGTTGTGTTGTCTGCTGGCCTGCTTCGGTGGGTTGGTGGCGTGAAACATTGACGGAGAGTTTGATTCTGGCTCAGGACGAACGCTGGCGGCGTGCTTAACACATGCAAGTCGAACGGTGAAGACCAGCTTGCTGGTTGGATCAGTGGCGAACGGGTGAGTAACACGTGAGCAACCTGCCCCTGACTCTGGGATAAGCCTTGGAAACGAGGTCTAATACCGGATATGACACTGTCACGCATGTGGTGGTGTGGAAAGAATTTCGGTTGGGGATGGGCTCGCGGCCTATCAGCTTGTTGGTGGGGTGATGGCCTACCAAGGCGACGACGGGTAGCCGGCCTGAGAGGGCGACCGGCCACACTGGGACTGAGACACGGCCCAGACTCCTACGGGAGGCAGCAGTGGGGAATATTGCACAATGGGCGCAAGCCTGATGCAGCGACGCCGCGTGAGGGATGACGGCCTTCGGGTTGTAAACCTCTTTCAGCAGGGAAGAAGCGAAAGTGACGGTACCTGCAGAAGAAGCGCCGGCTAACTACGTGCCAGCAGCCGCGGTGATACGTAGGGCGCAAGCGTTGTCCGGAATTATTGGGCGTAAAGAGCTCGTAGGCGGTCAGTCGCGTCTGCTGTGAAAACTCGAGGCTCAACCTCGGGCTTGCAGTGGTACGGGCTGACTAGAGTGCGGTAGGGGTGACTGGAATTCCTGGTGTAGCGGTGGAATGCGCAGATATCAGGAGGAACACCGATGGCGAAGGCAGGTCACTGGGCCGCAACTGACGCTGAGGAGCGAAAGCATGGGGAGCGAACAGGATTAGATACCCTGGTAGTCCATGCCGTAAACGTTGGGCACTAGGTGTGGGGTCCATTCCACGGATTCCGTGCCGCAGCTAACGCATTAAGTGCCCCGCCTGGGGAGTACGGCCGCAAGGCTAAAACTCAAAGAAATTGACGGGGGCCCGCACAAGCGGCGGAGCATGCGGATTAATTCGATGCAACGCGAAGAACCTTACCAAGGCTTGACATACACCGGAAAAGTGCAGAGATGTGCTCCCCGTAAGGTCGGTGTACAGGTGGTGCATGGTTGTCGTCAGCTCGTGTCGTGAGATGTTGGGTTAAGTCCCGCAACGAGCGCAACCCTCGTCCCATGTTGCCAGCGGGTTATGCCGGGGACTCATGGGAGACTGCCGGGGTCAACTCGGAGGAAGGTGGGGATGACGTCAAATCATCATGCCCCTTATGTCTTGGGCTTCACGCATGCTACAATGGCCGGTACAAAGGGCTGCGATACCGTAAGGTGGAGCGAATCCCAAAAAGCCGGTCTCAGTTCGGATTGGGGTCTGCAACTCGACCCCATGAAGTCGGAGTCGCTAGTAATCGCAGATCAGCAACGCTGCGGTGAATACGTTCCCGGGCCTTGTACACACCGCCCGTCAAGTCACGAAAGTCGGTAACACCCGAAGCCGGTGGCCCAACCTTTTGGGGGGAGCCGTCGAAGGTGGGACTGGCGATTGGGACTAAGTCGTAACAAGGTAGCCGTACCGGAAGGTGCGGCTGGATCACCTCCTTTCTAAGGAGCATCTGGCTGGTGGTTCGTCCTGTCATGGGGCGGATGGCTGGTCCAGGCCCATGCCTGCACCGAACGTGTGGGGTGGTGCTCACGGGTGGAACATCGACTACGGCTCACCGTGTGGTGGGTTGGCTTCTAGTACGCCGGCAGCTTGCTGTCGGGTGGGAACGGGGTCGGTCTGCTGGTTGCGGTGGGCCTGGCACGCTGTTGGGTCCTGAGGGAACAGCCGGTTGGTTGTTGTCTCGGGGTCGGATCTGGTGGGTTGCCCTTGTGTGGGGTGGTCTGCTGGTGGTGGCCTTCGGGTCGTCGTGGGCCTCGTACCGCTCGGTGTGTTCCGGGTTGGCGTGGCTGGGTGCGGCGGGTCGGTCGTTGCTTGAGAACTGCACAGTGGACGCGAGCATCTTTGAATCAAAGTCTTTGTGGTCAAGTTTATAAGGGCACAGGGTGGATGCCTTGGCACTAGGAGCCGAAGAAGGACGTTGTAGCCTGCGATAAGCCTCGGGGAGTTGGCAAACGAACCGTGATCCGAGGATTTCCGAATGGGGAAACCCCGCCACAGTCATGTGTGGTGACCCGCACCTGAATATATAGGGTGTGTGGAGGGAACGCCGGGAAGTGAAACATCTCAGTACCGGCAGGAAGAGATATTCCGTGAGTAGTGGCGAGCGAAAGCGGATCAGGCCAAACCGTGTGCGTGTGATAGCCGGCAGGCGTTGCGCACTCGGGGTTGTGGGACCTTTCAGCTGGGTCTGCCGATCCAGCAGGGAGTCAGAAAGTCGCGTCATAGTCGAAGGGCATTGAAAGGCCCGGCACAGAGGGTGGTACCCCCGTAGACGAAATGGCGTGGCCTCCCGAGAGGGATCCCAAGTAGCTCCGGGCCCGAGAAACCTGGAGTGAATCTGCACAGACCACTGTGTAAGCCTAAATACTACCTAGTGACCGATAGCGGACAAGTACCGTGAGGGAAAGGTGAAAAGTACCCCGGGAGGGGAGTGAAATAGTACCTGAAACCGTGTGCCTACAATCCGTCGGAGCCTCCCTAGCAGGGGTGACGGCGTGCCTTTTGAAGAATGAGCCTGCGAGTTAGTGGTACGTGGCGAGGTTAACCCGTGTGGGGGAAGCCGTAGCGAAAGCGAGTCCGAACAGGGCGTTTCAGTCGCGTGCTCTAGACCCGAAGCGAAGTGATCTAGCCATGGGCAGGTTGAAGCGCGGGTAAGACCGCGTGGAGGACCGAACCCACCTGGGTTGAAAACCGGGGGGATGACCTGTGGTTAGGGGTGAAAGGCCAATCAAACTTCGTGATAGCTGGTTCTCCCCGAAATGCATTTAGGTGCAGCGTCACGCGTTTCTTGCCGGAGGTAGAGCTACTGGATAGCCGATGGGCCCCACCAGGTTACTGACGTTAGCCAAACTCCGAATGCCGGTAAGCCAGAGCGTGGCAGTGAGACTGCGGGGGATAAGCTCCGTAGTCGAGAGGGAAACAGCCCAGACCACCAGCTAAGGCCCCTAAGCGTGTGCTAAGTGGGAAAGGATGTGGAGTTGCACAGACAACCAGGAGGTTGGCTTAGAAGCAGCCACCCTTGAAAGAGTGCGTAACAGCTCACTGGTCAAGTGATTCCGCGCCGACAATGTAGCGGGGCTCAAGCACACCGCCGAAGCTGTGGCATTCACACATGAGACAAGCCTTCGTGGTTCAGTCGTGTGGATGGGTAGGGGAGCGTCGTGTGGCGGGTGAAGCAGCGGGGTAACCCAGTTGTGGACGCTACACGAGTGAGAATGCAGGCATGAGTAGCGAATGACGGGTGAGAAACCCGTCCGCCGAATGACCAAGGGTTCCAGGGCCAGGCTAATCCGCCCTGGGTAAGTCGGGACCTAAGGCGAGGCCGACAGGCGTAGTCGATGGACAACGGGTTGATATTCCCGTACCGGCGAAGAACCGCCCATACCGAGCCCGGTGATGCTGACCGTCCGAGCCGGTGCACCGTGACCTTCGGGTCACACCGCACCGGGGAGCACGGGACCCGAACCGGTAGTAGGTAAGCGTATTAACAGGGGTGACGCAGGAAGGTAGCCAAGCGTGGCGATGGTAGTCCACGTCCAAGGTCGTAGGGCGAGGTGTAGGCAAATCCGCACCTCACACAGCCTGAGAGCTGACGGTGACCGCGATAGCGGGAATCTGGTGATCCTATGCTGCCTAGAAAAGCCTCGACGCGAGGTTCTAGCCGCCCGTACCCCAAACCGACTCAGGTGGTCAGGTAGAGAATACCAAGGCGATCGAGCGAATCGTGGTTAAGGAACTCGGCAAAATGCCCCCGTAACTTCGGGAGAAGGGGGGCCTGAAGCGTGAACCGGCTTGCCCGGGGAGCGTGGAGGGCCGCAGAGACCAGGGAGAAGCGACTGTTTACTAAAAACACAGGTCCGTGCGAAGTCGCAAGACGATGTATACGGACTGACGCCTGCCCGGTGCTGGAAGGTTAAGAGGACGGGTCAGCCGCAAGGCGAAGCTCAGAATTTAAGCCCCAGTAAACGGCGGTGGTAACTATAACCATCCTAAGGTAGCGAAATTCCTTGTCGGGTAAGTTCCGGACCTGCACGAATGGCGTAACGACTTCTCCGCTGTCTCAACCGCGAACTCGGCGAAATTGCACTACGAGTAAAGATGCTCGTTACGCGCAGCAGGACGGAAAGACCCCGGGACCTTTACTATAGCTTGGTATTGGTGTTCGGTGCGGCTTGTGTAGGATAGGTGGGAGACTGTGAAGCCGGCACGCCAGTGTCGGTGGAGTCAACGTTGAAATACCACTCTGGTCGCTCTGGACATCTAACCTCGGTCCGTGATCCGGACTAGGGACAGTGCCTGGTGGGTAGTTTAACTGGGGCGGTTGCCTCCTAAAATGTAACGGAGGCGCTCAAAGGTTCCCTCAGCCTGGTTGGCAATCAGGTGGCGAGTGCAAGTGCACAAGGGAGCTTGACTGTGAGACAGACATGTCGAGCAGGGACGAAAGTCGGAACTAGTGATCCGGCGGTGGCTTGTGGAAGCGCCGTCGCTCAACGGATAAAAGGTACCCCGGGGATAACAGGCTGATCTTGCCCAAGAGTCCATATCGACGGCATGGTTTGGCACCTCGATGTCGGCTCGTCGCATCCTGGGGCTGGAGTAGGTCCCAAGGGTTGGGCTGTTCGCCCATTAAAGCGGTACGCGAGCTGGGTTTAGAACGTCGTGAGACAGTTCGGTCCCTATCCGCTGCGCGCGCAGGAAACTTGAGAAGGGCTGTCCCTAGTACGAGAGGACCGGGACGGACGAACCTCTGGTGTGCCAGTTGTTCCGCCAGGAGCACGGCTGGTTGGCTACGTTCGGAACGGATAACCGCTGAAAGCATCTAAGCGGGAAGCCGGCTTCAAGATGAGGTTTCCACGCCCCTTGTGGGCGAGAGGCTCCCAGCAAGAACACTGGGTCGATAGGCCGGATGTGGAAGGCAGGACTAACGACTGCCGCAGCTGACCGGTACTAATAAGCCGACAACTTCACCACAACTTTTCAATGCTACGCGTCCACTGTGCGGTTCCCGAGAAACGAACGACACCCCCACGGGGGTCCCGTTCACAACTCGACAGAGTTACGGCGGTCATAGCGAAGGGGAAACGCCCGGTCCCATTCCGAACCCGGAAGCTAAGCCCTTCAGCGCCGATGGTACTGCACTCGCCAGGGTGTGGGAGAGTAGGACGCCGCCGGACACCATTCAGAACAAGCCACCCCATTGCGGGGTGGCTTGTTCTGTTTCCCGGGGCATCGTGGCTGTGCGAGCCGGACGAGTACGGCCGACGTCGGCGCCCGGCCTCGCTCACGGGCTGGCGGTCCTAGGCGCACCGTAGGGGCTCGGAGGCGCTGGGCGCCCCGCGGCCCTACGGCCCTCTGGCTCGCGCGGCATGCCGGATGGCGCTGGCGCCCAGGCGCTGAGCTGGCGGTGTCTCCCGGTGGCGCGGACCAGAGCCGGCAGGGCATGAGCCCGGGGGCTCCCGCGGCCGCCGCGCGTCAGCTCGCATCGTGCGAGCGGCGCGGCTGCGTGTGCTGCCGCTCGGCTGCGCCGCGCGACGTGTGCCGCGTGGAGGCGGTCGAGTCGGCTCGAGGGCCACCACGGGTGCTCGCGTGGCTGCGGTGGCCGCGGGTGCAGGTGCAGGCGTGCGGGGGCGGCGTGGGGCGGACACGTGCGTGCGGGGGCGGCGTGGGGCGGACACGTGCGTGCGGGGGCACGGCCCGGAGCACGGGAGTGGGGGCGACGCCGGGCGCGGGCGGGTTCGGGACGTGTGCCTTCGTCGGCGGACGAGTCGGGCGAATCGACTGGGAACGATCACAGGTGCGTAACGAACCGGCCTCAGGACCCTGTCCTCTGTTCCCATGACGACAGGTGCTGTGCTTAGTATGTGCACGTTCACAGGCAGTGACCGTGCACAGGTGCGCGGTATGACACAACGGAGCGTCATGTCTCTCTCGAGCTGGCCCACTGGCAGCGCGATCTCGTTCGGCGGCGACTACAACCCCGAGCAGTGGTCGCGCGACGTCTGGGACGAGGACGTCGCACTCATGCGCCAGGCCGGTGTCAACCTCGTGAGCGTCGGGATCTTCTCGTGGGGCATGCTCGAGGTCAGCGAGGGCGTGTTCGACTTCGCCTGGCTCGACGAGCTGCTCGACCTGCTGCACGCCAACGGCATCGCGGTGGACCTGGGCACGCCCACCGCCTCGCCGCCGGCCTGGTTCTTCGCGCAGTACCCGCAGGCGCGCGTGGTCGCCAAGGACGGCACCGTGCAGGGCTTCGGCTCGCGCGGCATGGCCTCCCCGAGCTCGCCGGAGTACCGCGCGGCAGCGGTCCGCATCGCGACGGAGCTCGCGCAGCGGTACGCGCAGCACCCCGCGGTCGTGCTCTGGCACGTGCACAACGAGTACGGTGCCCCGGTGGGCGAGGACTTCTCGCCCGCGGCGGTCACGGCGTTCCGGGTGTGGCTGCAGGCGCGCTACGGCTCGCTCGACGAGCTGAACGCGGCGTGGGGGACCGCGTTCTGGGGTCAGCGCTACACGCGGTGGGAGCACGTCGGCCTGCCGCACGCGACGCCGTCCGTGGCCAACCCCGCGCAGCGCCTGGACTTCGCGCGGTTCAGCGACCACCAGCTGCGCGCGTGCTACATCGCGGAGCGCGATGCGATCCGGGCGCACGCGACGCAGCCGATCACCACCAACTTCATGGCCAACGAGTGCCCCGGGACGGACCTGTTCGCGTGGGCCCGCGAGGTGGACGTGGTCGCGAACGACCACTACCTGACGGCGGCGGACCCGCGCGGCCACGTGGGCCTGGCGCTGGCCGCGGACCTCACGCGGTCGGTCGCGGGCGGTGCGCCGTGGCTGCTCATGGAGCACTCGACCTCGGCGGTCAACTGGCAGCCGCGCAACGTCGCCAAGCGTGCGGGGGAGATGGCGCGCAACTCGCTCTCGCACCTGGCGCGCGGTGCGGACGGGATCCTGTTCTTCCAGTGGCGGGCCTCGCGCTCGGGCGCGGAGAAGTTCCACTCGGCGATGCTGCCGCACGCCGGGACCGACTCGCGCGTGTGGCGCGAGGTCGTGGAGCTGGGGCACTCGTTGCAGCGGCTCGCGCCCGTGCAGGGCTCGCGGGTGCACGCCGACGTCGCGATCCTGTGGGACGCCGAGTCGTTCTGGGCGCAGGACCTGGAGTGGCGGCCGTCGGTGGACGTGCAGCACCGCGAGCGCGTGCGCGCGTACTACGAGCGGCTCTGGCGTGACGGCCTGACGATCGACTTCGTGCAGCCGTCGCAGGACCTGTCCGGCTACCGCCTGGTGGTCGCGCCCGCGTCCTACCTGCTGCGTGTGCAGGACGCCGCGAACCTCACGGCGTTCGTCGCGGACGGTGGCACGCTGCTCGTCTCGTTCTTCTCGGGCATCGTCGACGAGCACGACGCGGTGCACCAGGGCGGCTTCCTCGCCCCGCTGCGCGAGGCGCTCGGGCTCACGGTCGAGGAGTTCCTGCCGCTGCGCGCCGGGGAGACCGCACGCGTCTCCTGGACGCCGGACGGGGCGCAGGCCCAGGAGCTGCCCGCCGACGTGTGGCAGGACGACATCGCGCTGGACGGCGCGCAGGTCGTCGGTACCTACCTCGACGGACCCGCCGCGGGCCGGCCCGCGATCACGCGGAACGCCCACGGCGCCGGATCGGCGTGGTACGTCTCGACGCGGCTCGACATCGACGCACTGGCACCGGTCATGGAGCGCGTGTACGCCGACGCGCGGCTCGCGCCCGCGGGCCTGCCGTTCGACGTCGAGGTCGTCACGCGCCGGGGCGCGGACGCGGACTTCGTCGTCGCGATCAACCACTCCGCCGAGGACGTCGACCTCGCCCTCGGCGACGGCCAGGAGCTGCTCGGCGCCGCCCCGGTCTCGGGCACGCTCGTCGTCCCCGCAGGTTCGGTGGCCGTGCTCCGCACGGACGCCCGGCGTGTCGGAGGTGATGGCCAGCCGTAGAGCCCCGGGCGCCCCGCCCGGCGCCCGCAGCAGTTCGGTTCACCACGTCGCAGCGTCGCGATCACCCTGGTCGCGCGGTGGGACACCTATCGGAAGGACCCTCATGCGCAAGACCCTGTTCCGCGCGGCCACCGTCGTGGCCGCGATGTCCCTGCTCGCCGCGTGCGGCGGCGGCGACGAGGCCCCCGCCGAGACGCAGGAGCCCACCACGGCCGAGACCAGCGCGGCCCCCGCGGGCGCGACCGGATCGCTGACGATCTGGGTCGACGAGAACCGCAAGCCGGCCGTGCAGGCCGCGGTCGACATCTACAACGAGACGAACCCCGATGTGAAGGTCGAGCTCGTCCAGAAGAACTTCGAGGACATCCGCGCCGACTTCCTCGCCCAGGTCCCCACCGGTGAGGGCCCGGACATCACGATCGGTGCGCACGACTGGCTCGGCTCGTTCATCGTCAACGGTGTCGCCGAGCCCGTCGACCTGGGTGCGAAGGCCGGCGAGTTCGAGGCGGTCGCGACGCAGGCGTTCACGTACGACGGCCAGATGTACGGCCTGCCGTACGCGCTCGAGACCATCGCGGTGGTCCGCAACGCCGCGCTGGTGGACTCCACGCCGGAGACGTGGGACGAGATGATCGCCGCCGGCAAGGAGGCGGGCACCAAGTACCCGTTCGTCATCAACACCAACGGCACCACGGGTGACGCGTACACGTACTACGGGCTGCAGACGTCGTTCGGCGCCCCGGTGTTCGTCCAGAACGAGGACGGCTCGTACACCAGCGAGCTCGGCATGGGCGGCGACGAGGGCTTCGCCTTCGCCGACTTCCTGGCGGAGAACGGTATGAAGGGCGAGGGCCACTTCAGCACCGACTGGACGTACGACGTCGCCAACCAGGAGTTCTCCGACGGCAACGCGCCGTACACGATCGCGGGCCCGTGGGCGATCCAGACGTTCAAGGACGCCGGCATCGACGTCGCGGTCGACCCGATCCCGTCGGCCGGTGGCGAGACCGCTGCCCCGTTCGTCGGCGTGCAGGGCTTCTACCTGTCCGCGCAGAGCGAGAGCAAGCTCATCGCGAACGACTTCCTGGTGAACTACGTCGCCACGCCTGAGGTCATCAAGGCGCTCTACGACGCCGACCCGCGTCTGCCCGCCATGACGTCGGTCGCCGACGAGGTCGCGTCCGACCCGATCGTCGCCGGCTTCCTGTCGGCGTCGAAGAACGGTGCACCGATGCCGTCCATCCCCGAGATGGGCAACGTCTGGGAGCACTGGAACGCCGCCGAGGCGTCGATCATCTCCGGTTCGGCCAAGCCCAAGGACGCCTGGACCAAGATGCTGGCCGATCTCGAGTCCGCGATCGGCTGATCGAGCCGGGTCGGCGGCGAGGTCTGAGGCGTAGCCCTCGCCGCCGGCCCTTCCCACTCCAGACCTTGTGACCGCCTCCGGAGGAGACATGCCCACCGAGCACTTCAACGCCGTGGCCCACGGCGACACCGAGCCGCCGCCGCAGCGGTCGCGCAGCCGCGAGCAGTCGCATGCGCGCCTCTGGGACGGACGCGGCATCGGGTTCGTCGCGAAGCTCGCCGCCATGGCCCTGGTCAACGCGCTCGGCGTCGCCGCCATCTGGTCGGCGTACGTCACCGGCTCGTGGGTCATCCTCGGCGCGATGCTCGTGCTCCTGGTCCTCGCGGACTGGGTGTACTTCAGCAGGCGCGCGCTCCCGCTGAAGTACCTGTTCCCCGGCCTGGCGTTCCTGGCCGTGTTCCAGCTGTTCACGATCGGCTACACCGGCTACGTCGCGCTGACGAACTACGGCACGGGCCACAACGTGAGCAAGGAGCAGGCGGTCGACGCCCTCCTGAGCCAGAACGAGAAGAAGATCCCCGACTCGCCGAGCTATCCGCTGACGATCGTCGAGCAGGACGGCGAGCTCGGCTTCGCGATCGTGCAGGACGGGGTCGCGAAGGTCGGCACGGCCGACTCCGCGCTGGCGGACGCCGCGGACGCGACGGTCACCGACGGCGTCGTCACGCAGGTCCCGGGCTGGGAGGTCGTCGGCAAGAACGCGGTGCTGAGCGACGCGGCGCTCGCCGACGAGGTGCTCGCGCTGCGCGTGCCGATCTCGGAGAGCGCCGAGGACGGCTCGATCCGCACGGGTGACGCCACGATCGGCGCGGTCTACCGCTCGGTGCTCGAGTGGGACGCCGAGGCAGACACCCTGACCAACACGGACACCGGCGTCGTGTACGCCGCGACCGAGGACGGCCAGTTCGTCGCTCCCGACGGCACGGCGCTGCCGGTCGGCTGGCGCGTGTTCGTCGGGTTCGAGAACTTCACCAAGGCGTTCACCGACGACACGTACTCCGGTCCGCTGCTCAAGATCATGGTCTGGACGTTCGTCTTCGCGTTCGCGAGCGTGCTGGTGAGCTTCTTCTTCGGCCTGGTGCTCGCGCTCATCTACAACGACCCGCGCGTGCGCGGTCGCAAGGTCTGGCGGACGCTGTTCATCCTCCCGTACGCGTTCCCGGCGTTCCTGTCCGCGCTGCTGTGGCGCGGCATGCTCAACGCCAACCCGGACTACGGGATCGTCAACCAGCTGTTCTTCTTCGGGGCACGCATCGAGTGGCTCGACGACCCGACGTTGGCCAAGGTCTCCGTGATCCTGGTGAACCTGTGGCTCAGCTACCCGTACTGGTTCCTGGTCTGCACGGGTGCGCTGCAGTCGCTGCCCGACGACGTGCAGGAGGCCGCCCGGATCGACGGTGCGGGCCGCTGGCGGACGTTCCGGTCCATCACGATGCCGCTGCTGCTGGTCTCGACCGCCCCGCTGCTGATCGCGTCGTTCGCGTTCAACTTCAACAACTTCACGCTGATCTACATGCTGACCAACGGCGGACCGCGGTTCACCGACACGTCCGCGACGCTCGGCCACACGGACATCCTGATCTCGATGGTCTACCAGATCTCGGGTGTGGCGGGCGGTCGGGCCGACTTCGGCCTCGCGGCAGCCCTGTCGATCATCATCTTCGTCATCATCGGCGTCATCTCCGCCCTGATGTTCCGCCGCACGCGTCAGCTCGAGGAGGTGAACTGATGGCCAAGACGACGTCCCCGGCCCGTCAGGGCACGACGATGACCAGCAACGAGGCCCTGCGCACGCAGTCGCGGCGGCGGCGATGGTTCCTCGAGGTCAGCTGGAAGTACGTGGTCGCCGTCGTGGTGGTCATCTACTCGGCGTTCCCGCTGGTGTACGTGCTGTCGGCGTCGCTCGCGACCTCGGGCACGCTGACCGGCTCGACCTCGCTGTTCCGCTCGTTCGGCACCGACAACTTCGCGGCGCTCGACGCCACGAAGTTCTGGACGTGGGCCGGCAACAGCCTCGTCGTGGGCGTGGCCACCGCGCTCGGCTCGGTGCTCATGGGAGCGGCCGCCGCCTACGCGTTCTCGCGGTACCGGTTCACGGGCCGCCGGACCAGCCTGACCGGCCTGCTCATCATCCAGATGTTCCCGCAGATGCTCGCGTTCGTCGCGATCTTCCTGCTGCTGCTCGCGCTCGGCAACGTGGTTCCGGTGCTCGGCCTGAACAGCCAGCTGGCGCTGATCGCGGTGTACCTGGGCGGTGCGCTGGGCACCAACACGTTCCTCATGTACGGCTTCTTCAACTCGATCCCGCGCGAGCTGGACGAGGCGGCCAAGATCGACGGTGCGACCCACTCGCAGATCTACTGGACGATCATCCTGCGCCTGGTGACGCCCATCCTGGCGGTCGTCGGGCTCCTGTCCTTCATCTCGACGTTCGGCGAGTTCATCCTGGCCCGCGTCATCCTGACGTCCGAGAGCAGGTGGACGCTCGCGGTCGGCATGTACGGGTGGGTCTCGGACCAGCTCAACGCCAACTGGGGCCTGTTCGCGGCGGGCGCGGTGCTCGCGTCGCTGCCGATCCTCGCGCTGTTCCTCTTCCTGCAGAAGTACATCGTCGGCGGCCTGACTGCCGGCTCCGTCAAGGGGTGAGCCTGCGCCCCGGGTGCCGCGCTGCGGCGGCACCCGGGGCCGCCCCGCCATGCGCTGCACGAGCCCGACGGTCGCGGACCGCTCGGGTGGGTGGCGGTCGCCCTGACGGTCCCGCACGGGCCGACCGGGGGAGGGCGACCACATGCGTCGACGTCCACGGACGCCGCCGCCAGTTCGGTCAACGACGCTCAGAACGAAGGGATCCACCGTGTCTGCACTCCCCCGCCGGCTCAGGACAGCCGCCTGCGTGGCTGCCGGGTCGCTGCTGGTCGTGGCGCCGCCCGTCGCGGCCGCCGAGGACGGCCCGGTCGACGCCGGGATCGTCGTGAAGAAGGTCGAGGGCATGCCCGAGGGCTTCCTGCGCGGCGTGGACGTCTCGTCCGTGCTGTCGGAGGAGGAGAGCGGGGTCGTGTTCCGCGACGCCGCGGGCCGGCCCGCCGACCTGTTCGACGTGCTCGCCGACTCCGGCGTCACCGATGTGCGCGTACGCGTGTGGAACGACCCGTACGACGCGGCCGGGCACGGCTACGGCGGCGGGACGGTGGACGTGGACCGCGCTGTCGAGATCGGCGAACGTGCGACCGCGGCCGGCCTTGGCGTGCTGGTCGACTTCCACTACTCGGACTTCTGGGCGGACCCCGGCAAGCAGTCCGCACCCAAGGCGTGGCGCTCCCTCACGGTGGCCGAGAAGGCCGACGCGGTCGAGGACTACACCGCGGCGAGCCTGCAGCGGTTCGAGGACGCGGGCGTCGACGTCACGATGGTCCAGGTCGGCAACGAGACCAACAACGGCGTCGCCGGTGTCACGGTCTCGGGTGACGGCTGGCCCGCCGTCGCGCAGATCTACTCGGCCGGCAGCGCCGCTGTGCGCGACGTGCTGCCGGACGCGCTCGTCGCGCTGCACTTCACCAACCCCGAGACGTCTGGCCGGTACGCCGGCTACGCCGCGCAGCTCGCGGCGAACGGGGTCGACTACGACGTCTTCGCGTCGTCGTACTACCCCTTCTGGCACGGCACGCTCGGCAACCTGACATCGGTGCTGGGCGGCGTCGCCGAGAGCTACGGCAAGAAGGTCATGGTCGCGGAGACGTCGTGGGCCTCGACCCTCGATGACGGCGACGGGCACCCGAACACGGTGCGCGCGGGCCAGAACGACGCCGACCTGGCGTACCCGATCAGCGTCCAGGGCCAGGCCACCGCGGTGCGCGACGTCATGCAGGCCGTCGCCGACGTGCCGGACGACGCGGGCATCGGCGTCTTCTACTGGGAGCCCGCGTGGCTGCCCGTGGGCCCGCCCTCGCAGCTCGAGGAGAACAAGACGCTCTGGGAGACGCACGGGTCCGGCTGGGCGTCGAGCTACGCGGGGGAGTACGAGGACGACGCCGCGACCTGGTACGGCGGCTCGTCGTGGGACAACCAGGCGCTGTTCGACGTCGAGGGTGAGCCGCTCGAGTCGCTGCGGGTCTTCCGCTACGTCACGACGGGTGCGACCGCGCCGCGCGCCGCGGTCTCGGTGGCGCCCGCCACGGTCACGGTCGACGAGGGTCAGCCCGTGGTGCTCCCCACGACCGTCTCGGTGACCTACAACGACGACACCGTGGCCGACGTCGCGGTCACGTGGAGCGACTCGGTCGAGTGGATCCGTGGTCCGGGCAGGTACACGGTCTCGGGCCGGACGGCCGACGGCGACAGGGCGACCGCGACCGTCACGGTCACCGCGGTGAGCAGCGCGGTCAACCTGGTGCAGAACCCCAGCTTCGAGGCCTGGGGCTGGCCCGAGTGGACCATCACGGGTGCCGAGGCGAAGTGGGACGACGCGGGCAACCCGTCCGACGGGCTCGTCGCGGTCAACCTGTGGGGCGACACGGACCGCACCGGTGAGGTCACGCAGGTCGTCACCGGGATCGAACCCGGCACGTACACGCTCTCGGCGACCGCGCAGGGCGACGGCGAGGCCGCCGACGACGTGGTCGAGCTGTTCGCGACGTCCGGCACCACCACCGTGACCGCGCCGTTCGCGCTCGACGGCTGGAAGGTGTGGAGCACCCCGAGCCTGCAGGTCGTCGTCGGCGAGTCCGGGACCGCGACGATCGGTGCGCGGTTCGAGCTCCAGGCGCAGGCGTGGGGCTGGCTCGACGAGTTCGAGCTGGTGCGGACCGTGCAGGGACCCGACACGACGGCCCTCACCGACGCGCTCGCCGACGCCGAGGGCGTCTCGCGCCGCTGGTACACCGCGGCGTCGCTCGACGCGCTCGACCGGGCCGTCGAGATCGGCGAGGTCGTCCTCGACGGCGCGCTCGCGACGCAGCAGGACGTGGACGATGCCGCTGCGCTGGTGACCACGGCGCTCGAGGCGCTCGAGGTGAGCAGCGCCGCGACCCCGCGGATCACGATCACGTCCTCGCCCGCCACGGTGCTGCCCACGACGCGCGCCGTCGTCACGGTCGACGTGAGCGCGGGCACCACCGCTCGCCCCACGGGTGACGTCACGCTGACCTACGGCACCGCGAGCGCGACGGTGCGCCTGCGTGCCGCCGACGAGGGCGTCGCCCGGTTCACGCTGCCGCGGCTCGCGGTCGGCACGCATGCGCTGCACGCCGCGTATGCGGGTGACTCGAGCGTGGTCGCCGGTGAGGCCGGTGGTCCGGCGCTGCGCGTGGTCAAGGCACCCGCCACGGTCACCGCGACGCTCCGCACCGCGACCGTGACCACGGGTGAGCAGGCCCGGGTCGACGTCGTCGTGACCGCGACGGGGACGACGCCCACGGGCACCGTGACCGTCACCGCGGGCTCGACCAGGCGGACAGCGACGCTGACGACGTCGAGCAACGGCCGGGCCACCGTCACGCTCCCGAAGCTCCCCGCGGGCTCGCGCGTGGTCACGGTGGACTACGCCGGCAGCCCGACCGTCGCGGCCGCGCGCACCACCGCGGGCAGGCTCACGGTGGTCAAGGCGACGCCGAAGGTCACGTCCCGGCTGGTGCGGTCCTCCGTCACGACGGCGCAGCGCGCGCAGGTGGTCGTGCAGGTCACGGCCTCCGGCATCGCGGCGCCGACCGGCTGGGTCAAGGTCACGTACGGCACGCGGTCGACGGTCGTCGCGCTCAAGGCGGCCGACAAGGGCCGCGTGACGGTGACGCTGCCCCGGCTGCCCGCGGGGACCTACCCCGTGGGGGTGCGGTACAGCAGCGACGCGTCCGTCAAGGCGGGCACCGCGGCGCCGGTGAGGCTGCGCGTCGTCTGACGCGCGCAGAGGAGGGGCGGTGACCGAGGGCTGCGGTCACCGCCCCTCCGTCGTGCGGCGGGTCAGCCCTGCTCGGGGGAGAGCAGGATGACGCCGTACGGCGGGACGCGCACGAGTGCGGAGGCGGGCCGGCCGTGGTGCGGGTCGGGCTGGGCCTGCACGGCACCCAGGTTCCCGACCCCGGACCCGCCGTACTCGAGCACGTCCGTGTTGAAGATCTCGGCCCAGCGGCCGCCCGACGGGAGCGCGAGCCGGTAGTTCTCGTGCGCGACCCCCGCGAAGTTCACGACGACGACCACGGGCGGGCAGTCGACGCCCTTGCGCACGTACGCGAGCACGTTGTGGTCGGCGTCGTTCGAGTCGATCCACTCGAAGCCGTCGGGCGTGTGGTCCAGCTGCCACAGCGCGGGTGTGCGTCGGTAGAGCGCGTTGAGGTCCCGGACCATGCGCTGCACCCCGGCGCGCAGGGGGTCCTGCAGGGCCCACCAGTCGAGCGACCGGGACTCGCTCCACTCGTCGGGCTGGGCGAACTCCTGCCCCATGAACAGCAGCTGCTTGCCGGGGTGCGTCCACTGGTAGGCGAGCAGCGTGCGCACGCCCGCGGTCTTCTGCCAGTGGTCGCCGGGCATGCGCCCGTACAGGGACCCCTTGCCGTGCACCACCTCGTCGTGCGAGATCGGCAGGATGTAGCGCTCGGAGTACGCGTAGACCATCGAGAACGTGATCTCGCCGTGGTGGTAGCGCCGGTGCACCGGCTCCTCCGCCATGTACCGCAGCGTGTCGTTCATCCAGCCCATGTTCCACTTCAGGCCGAAACCCAGGCCGTTGTGGTCGGTGGGTGCGGTCACGCCGGGCCACGCGGTGGACTCCTCGGCGATCATCATGATGCCCGGTGCGTGGCGGTAGGCCGTCGCGTTGGTCTCCTGCAGGAACGCGATCGCCTCGAGGTTCTCGCGGCCGCCGTGCTTGTTGGGCCGCCACTGGCCCGGCTGGCGCGAGTAGTCGAGGTAGAGCATGGAGGCGACCGCGTCCACGCGCAGCGCGTCCACGTGGAACTCCGTGAGCCAGTACACGGCGTTCGCGACGAGGAAGTTGCGCACCTCGTTGCGGCCGAAGTTGAACACGTACGTGCCCCAGTCCGGCTGCTCGCCGATGAGCGGGTCCGGGTGCTCGTACAGCGCGGTGCCGTCGAACTGCGCGAGCGCCCACTCGTCCTTGGGGAAGTGACCCGGGACCCAGTCGACGATGACGCCGACGCCCGCGCGGTGCAGCGTGTCGATGAGGTAGCGCAGGTCGTCGGGGTGGCCGAACCGCGACGAGGGCGCGTAGTACCCCGTGACCTGGTAGCCCCACGAGGGTGCGTACGGGTGCTCCGCGACCGGGAGCAGCTCGACGTGCGTGAACCCGAGGTCGACGACGTACTCGGTGAGCTGGTGCGCGAGCTCGCGGTAGGACAGACCGGCGCGCCACGAGCCGAGATGCACCTCGTACACCGACAGGGGAGCGGTGTGCGGGTCGTGCGCGGCGCGTGCCTCGAGCCACGCGTCGTCGCCCCACGTGTACGTCGACTCGACGACGACCGACGCGGTGGCCGGCGGGACCTCGGTGCCGCGCGCCATCGGGTCGGCCTTCTGCCGCCACGTGCCGTCCTGCGTGAGGATCTCGAACTTGTACCGCGCACCCGCGGTCACGCCGGGCACGAACAGCTCCCACACGCCCGAGTCGCCCAGCGAGCGCATGGCGTGCGCGGCGCCCTGCCAGTAGTTGAAGTCGCCGACCACGCGCACGGCCCGGGCGTTCGGCGCCCACACCGCGAACGCGGTGCCGTCGACCTGTCCGAGCAGCCCGGGGTATGTGCGCACGTTCGCGCCGAGCACGGTCCACAGCGCCTCGTGCCGGCCCTCGCGGATCAGGTGCCGGTCGAGCTCCTGCACGGTCGGCAGGTAGCGGTACGGGTCGTCGGTGAGCGTCGTCGTGCCGCCGTACGTGACCTCGATCCGGTAGTCGGGCACCGAGTCGCCCGGCAGCACCGCGACCCAGATGCCGTCCTGCTCGTGCCGCGCGGGCACACGCGTCTCGGGCGTGATGATCACCACCGCATCCGCGAGCGGGCGCAGCGTGCGGACCGTGACCCCGCCGTACCCGACGTGCGCACCGAGCACGCCGTGCGGGTCGTACCAGGACCCGTGCGCCACGGCGCGCAGCGTGTCGGTCTCGACGGGGACGGGGGACGGGACGGCCGGGCTCATGGGCCTAGCCAACCACCCCGCGGGCAGGTGCGCAGGGGTGTCGGACGCCTGATCAGCAGCGCCGCCCCGCGGCGCACGCCGCACGGGCCGTCAGTCGGTGGGTGCGGGGGCCGTGCTGCCGCGCGCCACGAGCCGGGGCAGGGGTGCCGTGTAGGAGCGCACCGGTCCGTCCGCGAGCACGTTGAGCACGCAGTCGGCCACCTGCACGCCCATCGCGTGCACGTCCAGGCTCATCGCCGAGAGCGCGGGGTGCGCGAGCCGGCACAGCGCCGAGTCGTCCCACGCGAGCAGCGACAGCCGGTCGGGGACGCCCACGCCCATCTCCGCCGCGACCTGCAGACCCGCGATCGCCATGACGTCGTTGTCGAAGATGATCGCGGACGGCGGCGATCCCCGGCCCAGGAGCGAGCGCGTGGCACGCGTGCCCGAGTCCTCGAGGTAGTCGCCCTCGACGACCACGCCCTGTGCGCCCCGCCGGGCGCACTCGTCGAGGAACGCGTCGGTGCGGGCCTGGGTGTGCGCGAGCGCGGCGGGTCCGGACACGCGCGCGAGGCGGCGGTGCCCGAGCGCCGTCAGGTGGCCGACCGCGTCACGCATCGCGCGCGCGTTGTCGATCCAGACGTTCGCGAACGGCAGGTCGGGCGTGGGGCCGCCCACGACGACCGTCGGCATGCCGAGCTCGGTGAGCACGTCGAGGCGCTGGTCCTCGAGCGCGAGGTTGACGACCACCACGGCGTCCACGCCGCCACCGCTCCAGCGCCGGTACGCGGCGATCTCGGCCGCGTGGTCGGGCACGACGTGCAGGAGCAGCGAACGACCCTCACCCGACAGCCGCTCCTCGATGCCCGAGATGAGCTCGGCGAAGAACGGCTCGATGCCCAGCAGGCGCACGGGCCGTGCCAGCACCAGCCCCACCGCGTCGGCATGCGTCACGGCGTCGAGCGTAGTCCCGCCGAGCAGGCGGGACGGGCCGCCGGCGTGCCACCGACGGCCCGTCACCGTGCTGCTCCCGGCCCCGGCCGACCCGGAGGTCCGGATCAGACCCTCGCCGCCGCGGGCACGACCACGTCGTTCGCCGACCGCAGCACGGGCGGCGCGACCAGGTCGGCCGCGTCGAGCGTCGCGGTGGTCCGCACGTGGAACGTCGCGGTCGCACCCGCGGGCAGGTCGACGAGCGCGGCGTCCACCGTCGCGTCCGGGTCGAGCCGGTCCACCAGCAGCGTGGCGTCGCGCACGAGCGAACGCGCCGTGACGGTCACGGCCCAGCCCCCCGGCTCGGGCTGCGCCGTCGCGGTGAGGGCACCGGCCTCGAGCGCGAGGTCGACGTCGTCGGCCCAGACGTGCACGACCCGCTCGTCGCCGAGACGCACGACGAGCGCCTCGGTGCGTGCATCGCCCGGGACCGCGAGGTCCTGCGGCAGAACGAGCACCGCGGCCGTGCGCGGCGCGGCCGTGACCTCGAGCGTGCCCGCGGCCAGGACCGTGCCGTCCAGCTGCTGACGTTCGAGCGTCGCGGTGCCCGTCCACGCCTCGCCCGTGTCGTTGACCGCGACGAGCGCCCACCCGTCGTCGCGCGGCTGGACCGTCAGGAGGCGCGGCGCGTGCGCGTGCCGCAGGGCCCACCACAGGGGCTTGACCCGCTCGTCGCCGTCGACCGCCGCCCAGGACGTGACCGGCCAGCAGTCGTTGAGCTGCCACACGATCGAGCCCGCGGTGCGGGGCCACCACGAGCGGTGGTGCTCGACGGCGTACGCGACCGCACGCGCCTGGTTGAGCTGCGTGGCCCAGTGCCAGTCGACGAAGTCCGCCGGCACGCCCAGGTGCGGCGCGAGCCCGCGCGCGAGCTTGCCGTTGCCGTCCTCGGCCTTCTGGTGCAGCAGGAACGTGGGGTCCTCGGGCGTGAGCGGTCCGCCGTCGGCCGGGTGAACGGCACGCGTCAGGGTCGCCCACGTCGGGGGCCCCTGGAAGCCGAACTCGGAGCAGAACCGCGGGACGTCGTCGCGGTAGTGCGTGTAGTCGACGCGGTTCCAGACCTCCCACTGGTGGTGCGTGCCGTGGTCGGGGTCGTCCGGGTGCACCTCCTCGGGTGCGAAGCCGGGCGAGTACGGGCTGTTGTCGGAGTAGGGCCGGGTCGGGTCGAGCTCGGCGACGATCGCGGGGAAGATCTCGGCCGCGTAGCGCAGCCCCCACGTCCGGCCGTCGAGCTCGGCCTTCCAGCCCCAGTCCTCGTGGCCCCACACGTTCTCGTTGCCGCCGTTCCACAGCACGAGGCTCGGGTGGGAGGCCAGTCGGACGACGTGCTCACGCGCCTCGGCCGTCAGCTCCTCGAGCAGGGGCGACTCCTCGGGGTAGGCCGCGCACGCGAGCAGGAAGTCCTGCCAGACGAGTACGCCGCGCTCGTCGCACAGCTCGTAGAAGTCCTCCGACTCGTAGATGCCGCCGCCCCACACGCGCAGCAGGTTGAGATGGGCGCCGAGCGCCTGGTCGATGCGCCGGGCCAGCCGGTCCCGCGTGATCCGGGTCAGCAGGTGGTCGTCCGGGATCCAGTTGGCGCCGCGCACGAAGATCTCGCGCCCGTTCACGACGAACGTGAACCGGGTGCCGTGCTCGTCGCGGCTGCGGTCCACCGTGACCGTGCGGAAGCCGAGCCGGCGGCGCCACGTGCCGAGCACCGTGCCGTCCGGTCCGGCGAGCCCGACGACCGCGTCGACCAGCGGCTGCTCGCCGTGCCCCACGGGCCACCACAGCGGCGCGTCCGGCACCTCGACGCGCAGCACGCCGTGCGTGTCGCCGGGGTCCACGCCGGCGGTCGCGACGACGCCCGCGACCTCGGCGCGCAGCGCGAGCGGCGCGTCGCCGCCGGGCAGGCCCGAGCGCTCGACCGTGACGTGCAGCTCGGCCACGCCCGTGCCGTCGGCACGGACCGTGACGACCGGACGCACCTGGGCGAGCCGTGCGACGCGCCAGCGCTCGACGCGCACGGGCCGCCACGGCCCGGCGGTCTGCAGGTCGGGACCCCAGTCCCAGCCGAACGAGCACGCCATCTTGCGGATCATGTTGAACGGCTGCGGGTAGGCCAGGGGGCGCGGGCCCAGCCGGCGGGCCTCGGCCTCGGCGTGGTGCAGCGCTGAGGCGAGGTCGACCCGCAGCGTGGCCGGCCCGCCGACGAGCTCGCGCACGTCGAACCGGTAGGACCGGTGCTGGTTGGCGGTCCGGCCCACCACGGTCGCCTGGTCCGCCCGGCCGACGACGCTGATCGTCGCGACCGTGTCCAGGCCGTCGAACGCGAGGTCGACGCGCTCGTCGGGTGCGGCGGCCGGCTCGTCGAGCACGTGCTCGTAGCGCCAGTCCACGTGCCGCATCCACGCGAGGACCTCCTCGTTGCGGTCCAGGTACGGGTCGGGGATGAGCCCGGCGTCCAGCAGCGCCGTGTGGCTGGTGCCCGGGACCCGGGCCGGGACGCCGTCGCGCAGCGCGGTGACGAGCGCGGGGGACAGCTCGGGGGACAGCTCGGGGGACACAGCGGGATCGGCCTCGGGGACGCCGCCGGTGGCGGACAGCGTCCAGCCGTCGGACAGGTGGTGCGCGGTCATGGGTGTGCTCCTGATGGCGGGGCGGGCAGGGCGGTGAGCTCCGGACGGCGTCGTCCGGCTACTTCGTCGCACCCGACGTGAAGCCGTTGTAGATGTACCGCTGCAGGAAGAGGAACAGCACCAGGATCGGGATGATCGTGATGATCACGCCGGCCGAGATGACTTCCCAGAACGCGCCGAACGGACCCTTGAACGCGAACAGCGCGGTGGAGATCGGGCGCTTGTCCGGGTCGGCGATGTACAGGAACGGCAGGAAGAACTCGTTGTAGATGCCGATGCCCTTGATGATGATCACGGTCGCGATCGCGGGCTTGAGGTTCGGCAGGATGATCGTGAAGAAGATCCGCAGGTGACCGGCGCCGTCGATCGTCGCGGCCTCGTCCAGCGAGCGCGGGATGCTCCGCATGAACTGCAGGAAGATGTAGATCGAGATGATGTCGGTGCCCATGAACAGCAGGATCAGGGCGCCCCGCGTGTCGTACAGGCCCAGGCCGTTGATGATCTGGAACGTCGCGACCTGCGTGGTCACGCCCGGGACCAGGGTGGCGAGCAGGAACAGGTTGAGCACGGCGCGGCGGCCGGGGAACCGGAACCGGTCCAGCGCGTAGGCCGTCGCGGCACCGATGAGGATGGTGCCCGCGATGGCCGCCGCGAAGATGATGACCGTGTTGACGAAGCCCATGAGCATGCCGCCCTGGTCGAACGCCTTGACGTAGTTGTCGACGTTGGTCCAGTCCTCGGGCGGCGTGAACGGCCCGGTGGCCAGGAACTCCTGCGTGGTCTTGAACGAGCCCATGACGATGAGCCCGATGGGCAGCAGCATCATGATCGAGGCGAGCACCAGGCTCGTGTACTTCACCGTCGAGGTGATCGCGCGGGTCATGTGAGGTCGACCTCCTCGTCGGGCAGCAGGCGGCGCTGGATCCAGGTGACGATCAGCACCACCACCAGGAGCACCACGGCCATCGCTGCGGCCAGGCCCACCATGTTGCGGTTGAACGCCATCCAGACGGTGCGCATCACGAACGTCTCGGTGCCGTTGCCCCCGTCGGTCATGACCTTCGGGATCTCGTACACGGACAGCGAGCCCGAGATCGCCAGGATCAGGGACAGCCCGATGATGGGCCGGATGGACGGCAGGATGATGTACCAGAACTCGTGCCAGCGGCTCGCACCGTCGATCTCCGCGGCCTCGTAGACCTCGCTGTTGATGGACTGGATGGCCCCGAGGAACATCACGAAGTTCAGCCCCATGTACCGCCAGACCGACACGCTCGCGAGCGTGGCGTTGGCGATGTCCGGGTCACCCGTCCACTGGTGGATCAGCGACTCGAGGCCCACCGCGGTCAGGACCGAGTCCAGGCCGCCCTGCGGGCGCAGGAAGTTGAGGAAGATCAGGCCGATCGCGACGCCGTTGATCAGGTACGGGAAGAACAGGATGCCCTTCCACAGGTTCTTGAACCGGATCCGGAAGGACAGGATCGTCGCGAAGTACAGCGCGAGCGCCATCTGGATGAACGACGCCGCGAAGTAGTAGAGCGAGACGTAGAACACCCGCACGTTGTCCGGGTCGGTGAAGACCTCCACGAAGTTGTCGAGGCCGACGAAGTTCTTGACCTTGTCGAGGCCGTCCCAGTCGGTCACCGAGTACCAGAACATGTTGACGACGGGGACGTAGGTGAGCAGCACCAGCAGTGCCACCGGCATCAGCAGGAACAGGTAGGGGATGACGCGGCTGCCCCGCCGGCCGCGGGCCGCGCGCCCCGGGGACTTCTCCCCGGAGGCGCGGCCCGCGGACGGTGCCGCCGGCGTCGTCGGGCCCTGCAGGCCCGTCGGAGCGGTGGTCATGGTCAGGTCCCTCAGGCGCCGACCTCCGCGCGGCCCTTGGCCCACGCGGCGTTGAGGTCGTCGAACACCTGCTGGCGCGAGCGGTCGCCCGAACGCGCGTCGTCGACGATCTTCTGGCGGTACTTCGGGTCCGTGGTGACGATGCCCGAGGCGGTGTCGATGTCCGCGAACAGCGACTCCTTGCCCGCGGGCGCCGGGTTCATGGTGATGAGCTCGACCTCGGAGACGAAGCTCTCGAGCGCCGCGGGGACCGCGCCGTCGATGAGCGGCGACAGGCCCACCTGCGACTCCGAGTAGCCGGACTCGTGGTTGAACCAGTCGATCCAGGCGCGCGCCGTGACCTTGTTGTCCGAGTTCACGTTGATGCCCAGGTTGTAGTCACCGCCGGCGACCGCGTGGAACTTGCCGTCGACCTGAGCGGGGAACGGCATGTAGCCGATGTCCTCGGCGCTCGCACCCGCGGCCTCGGCCGCGGCCTGCATCTGCGGGATGGCCCACGAGCCGAGCACCATGGTGGCGACCTGGCCGGTGCCGAGCATCTGCTTGGACGCCTCCCAGTTGGTCGTGGTCGGGTCGGCCTCCGTGAGGCCCTGCGCGACGACGTCGTAGATCAGGCCGTCGATCACGCCGGAGTCACGCTCGTCGGTCCACGGGTCGTCCCACGTCACCATCTCGTTGACGTAGTCGGGGTTCGCCGTGACCGCACCGCGCGCGCCGTCCCACTGCGACAGCGGCCAGCTGTCCTTGTAGTTGGTGTACAGCGGTGCGATCTCGATGCCCTTGTCCTTGATCGCCTTGAGGTCCGCGAGGAACTCGTCGGGCGTCGTCGGGAAGTCGGTGACGCCCGCGGCCTCCCAGACCTTGGTGTTGTAGACGATGCCCTGGACGTTGCCGACCACGGGGATGCCGTAGGACTTGCCGTCGAACGACTTGTCGTTGATCCAGCGGTACTCCTTGGCCATCTCCGCCTGGTCGCCCAGCGGCTCGAAGAACTGGCCGAGCTGGTCGGGCGTCACCGAGCCGGGGATCGCGAGCACGTCGCCGTAGTTGTCGGTGTTCATGCGCGTCTTCACCTCACCCTCGTAGTCGGTGAGGCCCTCGATCTTGACGTCGGTGACGTCGGGGTACTTCGCCTTGAACTCCTCGACGTACTTGTCGAACGTGCCGTCCCCGACCAGGTCGGTGCGCCAGGTCAGGACGGTGATCTCACCGCTCGGCTTGGCGTCCGCGCCGGGCTCGGTGGTGGGGTCCTCGTCCGTGCCGCCGCCCGAGCACGCTGCGGTGAGGGCCAGGATGGTGCCGGCCGCGGCCAGGGCCAGGCCCCGCCGGCGTCGCTGCTGAGGGAACATCGATGATCCTCTCGTCGTCCCGGCACCTCCGCGTGCCGGCCGTGGGTGGAGGGGCTTCGTTGCCGATCGGGGGTGCACCCCGCTCCGTGTGGCATTCTTAGGCCGGTGAACAAAGTAAGTCAACCGCCGTGTCGCGTGACACCCGGGCCGTGCCCGGATCGTTATCGTGGGCGCACGGAGGCTGACCGGACTCCGCGCCCGTCCACGCAGGAACAGGAGGGTCGGTGAACAGCACCCAGCCGGGGCTCGGCGCCGCGCACGCCAGCAGCCGGTCGGCGATCCTCGACCTCATCCGCGCCGCCGGCACCATCTCGCGCGTCGAGCTCACCCGGGTGTCCGGGCTGACGGGGGCCACGGTCTCGACCGTCGTGCGGCGCCTGATCGACGACGGTCTGGTCGTCGAGGCGGGACTCGCCGAGTCCACGGGCGGCAAGCCGCGCATGATGCTCGAGCTCGACCCGTACGCGCGGTTCGCGGTCGGTGTGCACCTCGACCACGCCGGCATCACCTACGTGGTCGCGAACCTCGGCGGTGCGATCGTCGCGCGGTGGCGCCGGCCCGGTGCAGGCTCCGACGACCCGCGTGAGGTGGTCGAGCGCATCGCCGCGGAGATCAGGGCCACGGTCGCCCGGATCGGCGTGGACCCCGAGCGCATCCTCGGTCTCGGCGTCGTCTCACCCGGCCCGATCGCCGCGTCCACGGGCATGACGCTCACCCCGCCGGTCATGCAGGCGTGGACCGAGTACCCGCTCGCGGCGGCCCTCGAGGACGCCGTGGGCCTGCCGGTCCTGCTGGACAACGACGCGACCGCGGCCGCGATCGGCGAGTACTGGTCGGGCGGCGTCCCGACGGGCACCGCGTTCGCGGCGCTGTACATGGGCACGGGTATCGGCGCCGGGATCATCGTCGACGGCACCGTGTACCGCGGCTCGAGCTCGAACGCGGGCGAGGTCGGCCACATCTGCGTGGACCTGGACGGCCCGCCCTGCTGGTGCGGGAGCACGGGCTGCGTCGAGGCGCTCGCGGGTCCCGCGGCGGTGGTCGCGCAGGCGCGCGACGCCGGCGTCGAGCTCGCGGGACGCAGCGTCTCCGAGGACTTCGCGCAGCTCGCGCGGGCCGCGGCGCGCGGTGACGAGACCTCGATGGCGCTCCTGCAGCGCTCGGCGCGGTACCTGGCCGTGGCCGCGCAGACGCTGTCCAACGTGCTCGACCTCGCGCACGTGGTGCTGACCGGGCCGTCGTTCGCGCTCGCGGGCTCGCTCTACCTGCCCGTGATCGAGGAGCGGCTCGCGCGCTCGTTCTTCGCGCGCGGGAGCCACGTCGTCCGCGTCGGGATCTCGTCCAACGCGCCCGAGGCCGCGGCCGTCGGCGCGGCGGCGCTGGTGCTGCAGGCCGAGCTCGCACCGCGCCGCGCGGGCATGCGCATGGTGCTCCAGCCGGCCGAGGTGGGCGTCGCGGGCTGAACCCGTCGCTCAGTCCGCGGTCAGCCGGTCCAGCCCGGCGAGCGGGATCGCGAGCCAGTCGGGGCGGTTGCGGGACTCGTACACCGCCTCGTACAGCGTCTTGTCGAGCTCGAGCGCGCGCGTGACCAACGGTTCGGCCGCCTCCGCACCCGTGGGCCCGGGGTGGTCGGTGAGCCCGCCGCCCTCGGCGTAGCCGGCGAGCAGTGCGGTGCGCGCCGACGCGGTCCAGCGGTCCGCGTCCGCGCCCACCAGGCCACCGACCGCGGCGGCGTAGTCGAGCGAGCGGAGGAGCCCCGCGACGTCCCGGACCGCGAGGTCGGGGCGTGTGCGGGCCTCGAGCGGTGCGAGCGGCTCACCCTCGAAGTCGAGGATCAGCCACCGGCCGTCCGCGCCGTGCAGGACCTGGCCGAGGTGCAGGTCGCCGTGCACGCGCTGGCGCTCGGGCGTGCGCGCGAGCGCCCCGACCTGCGCCGCGGTCCGCCGCACGCCGGGCTCGTACCGGTCGAGCACCGGCACCGCGGCCCGCGCCCAGGTGAACCGCCCGAGGAGCGCGTGCGCGAGGCGTGCGGGCCCGTCGGTGTCGACGACCGTGGGGAACGCGCGCGCGAGCGCGGCGTGCATGGTCGCCGTCTCCGCCCCGAGTGCCCGCGCCTGCTCGTCGAAGTCGTCCCCCACCGCGGCGACCTCGCACGCGAGCTCGAAACCGTCCCGCGCACCCTCGACGAACGTGCTGGTCACGCCCAGGTAGCCGGTCACGTGCGCGCCGCCGTCGAGGGCGGGCCACGTCACCTGCAGCCAGGCGAGCGGCGCGGGCACGCCGTCGTAGCCCTCGGCCACGAGCCGGCGCGGCACGTCCACGTCCGGGTTCTCACCCGGCTGGAGCGCGCGCAGCACCTTGAGGATCGCGCGACCCGGCCGCCCTGAGGGGCCCAGGATGACCGACGAGTTGGACTGCTCACCCGTGATGGCCCGGACCGCGTCGAGGTCCACGTGCGCGGCGGGTCCGCCCGGCCCCTGCGCGGCCGCGTGCCACGCGCGCAGGAAGGCCGGGTGCGTGACCGCGTCCAGCACGGCGCGGCCGTCGACGCTCCCGAGCACCGCGTCGTGCGGCCCCGCCTCGGGCACGAGCACGAGCGGCAGCTGGAGCAGCGCGTCCACGGAGCCCGCCTGTGCGCGCACCAGCAGGATGCGCACCTCGGCGTCCGCGCCCGGCGGAACCGGCAGGTCGAGCGCCGCGTGCACGCGCAGGTCGGCGGCGACCCCCTTGACGGGGAACCACCGCCGCCCGGGCAGGTCCGCCGCGACGAGCGCGAGCAGGCGCTCGTCGCGCGGCGTCGGGGCGTGCGCGGTCAGCACGTCACACCCGCGCGCTCGTCGGGGCCGGCGCGCTGACCGAGAGCCAGAAGAACTCGCGCGAGCCGAGCGTGAACCGGGCCGATCCGTCCTGGTCGAGCACGCCGAACGACGCGCCGCCGAACACGTCGTGCAGCTCCGAGCCGGGCGGGTGGTCGAGCGTCACGCGCGCCGATCGGGCCGTCGCGGCGAGGTTGGCGACCACCAGGATCGTCTCGTCGTCGGACGTGCGCGTGAACGCGAGGACGGACTCGTTGTCGCACGGCACCACCTGGAACTCGCCGAGCCCCATCGCGGGGTGCTCCTTGCGCACCGCGAGCATGCCGCGGACCCAGTGCAGCAGGCTCGTCGGCTGCGCGAGCTGCGCCTCCACGTTGGTGTGGCCGTAGTGGTAGACGAGCGACTGCACCAGCGGGAGGTAGAGCTTGCCCGGGTCCGCGCGCGAGAACCCCGCGTTGCGATCCGGCGTCCACTGCATGGGCGTGCGCACCGAGTCCCGGTCCGGGAGCCAGATGTTGTCGCCCATCCCGATCTCGTCGCCGTAGTACAGGCACGGGCTGCCGGGCAGGGACAGCAGCAGCGCGTGCGCGAGCTCGATCTCCTTGCGGCTGTTGTCGAGCAGCGGCGCCAGGCGCCGCCGGATGCCCACGTTGGCGCGCATGCGCGAGTCCGGCGCGAACCAGCCGTACATCGACGCGCGCTCCTCGGTGGAGACCATCTCCAGGGTGAGCTCGTCGTGGTTGCGCAGGAACGTGCTCCACTGCGCGCCCTTCGGGATCGGCGGCGTGTCCGCCAGGATGTCGACGATCTGCGTCGAGCGCTGGTCACGGATCGAGTAGTAGATCCGCGGCATCACCGGGAAGTGGAAGCACATGTGGCACTCGGGCTCGTCCTCGGTGCCGAAGTAGTGCACCACGTCCTCGGGCCACTGGTTGGCCTCCGCCAGCAGGATCCGGCCCGGGAACTCGCGGTCGACCATCTCGCGCATGGTGCGCAGGAAGCCGTGCGTCTCCGGCAGGTTCTCGCAGTTGGTGCCCTCGGCCTCGAAGAGGTACGGCACGGCGTCCAGCCGGAACCCGTCGATGCCGAGGTGCAGCCAGAACCGCGCGACGTCGAGCATCGCCTCACGCACGCGCGGGTTCTCGAAGTTGAGGTCGGGCTGGTGGCTGAAGAACCGGTGCCAGAAGTACTGCCGGCGCACGGGGTCGAACGTCCAGTTGGACGTCTCGGTGTCGACGAAGATGATGCGGGCGTCCTGGTAGCGCGTGTTGTCGTCGGACCACACGTAGAAGTCGCCGTACGGCCCGTCGGGGTCGCTGCGCGAGGCCTGGAACCACGGGTGCGCGTCGCTCGTGTGGTTCATCACCAGGTCGACGACGAGGCGCATGCCGCGCTTGTGGGCCTCCTGGATCAGCTCCGCGAAGTCCTCGAGCGTGCCGTACTGGCTGGCCACGGCGGTGTAGTCCGCGACGTCGTAGCCGCCGTCCCGCATGGGGCTCGGGAAGAACGGCGGCAGCCACAGGCAGTCGATCCCGAGCCACTGCAGGTAGTCCAGACGGTTGATCAGGCCGCGCAGGTCACCCGTGCCGGTGCCCGTCGAGTCGGAGAAGCTCCGCAGCATGACCTCGTAGAACACCGCTGTGCGGTACCAGTCGGGGTCGTCGGACAGCCCCTGCTCGTGCAGGACCGGGACGTCGGGCTGCGACCCCGTGGGCAGGCGGATCTGCGACGTGGTCGGTGCGGGCTCGCGTACGCGCGGCAGCGGTGCGGTGGGCGGGCCGACCGCCGGGACGCCGGCCGTCGGGGGGTTCGTCGTCGTGTGCTCGATCACGGGTGCTCCAGCGCGACGACGTGGGCGGGCCGCTCCGCCGGGTCGATCCGGACGAAGACCGACGAGCCCCACTCGTAGTGCTCGTCGCGCAGCACGTCGTGCGCACGCACCGGCCGGCCCGCGGGGAGCCCGAACGCCGTGAGGTCCAGCTCCACGACGCCCTCGCGCGTGTTCCACGGGTCGAGAGAGACGATCGTGACGACCGTGCTCGCGCGTCCGGTGGGGGAGTGCTCGGCCGCGAGGTGCCGCGAGAACGCCACGGTCGCGTCGTCGCTCGTCGGGTGGAGCCGCAGGTTGCGCAGCTGCTGCAGCGCGGGGTGCTCGCGCCGGATCTGGTTGAGCCGGCCCAGCAGGCTCGCGATGCCCAGATGGTCGGCCACCGACCAGTCGCGCGGGCGGAACTCGTACTTCTCGTTGTCGATCTGCTCGTCGGCGCCCGGCCGCGGCACGTTCTCCAGCAGCTCGTAGCCCGAGTAGATGCCCCACGTGGGCGAGCCCAGCGCGGCCAGCACGGCGCGGATCGCCCAGGCCTGCCCGCCCGCACCCTGCAGGTACGGGGGCAGGATGTCGTGCGTCGTCGGCCAGAACGCCGGACGCATCCACGCGCCCTGGTCGCCCGAGACCTCCGCGAGGTACTCCGCGACCTCTTCCTTGGTGTGCCGCCACGTGAAGTACGTGTACGACTGGTGGAAGCCGACCTTCGCGAGCGTCTGCATCATGGCCGGACGCGTGAACGCCTCGGACAGGAACACCACCTCGGGGTGGTCACGCGCGACGTCGGCCAGCAGCCACTGCCAGAAGTCGAGCGGCTTGGTGTGCGGGTTGTCGACCCGGAACAGCGTCACGCCGTGGTCGATCCACACCTGCAGCACGCGGCGGATCTCGCGGGCCAGCCCGTCGGGGTCGTTGTCGAAGTTCAGCGGGTAGATGTCCTGGTACTTCTTGGGCGGGTTCTCCGCGTACGCGATCGACCCGTCGACCCGCGTCGTGAACCACTCCGGGTGCTCCGCGACCCACGGGTGGTCCGGCGAGCACTGCAGCGCGATGTCGAGGGCGACCTCCATGCCGTGGTCCCGCGCGCGGGCCACGAACGCGTCGAAGTCGTCGAACGTGCCCAGCGACGGCTCGATCGCGTCGTGCCCGCCGTCCGCCGAGCCGATCGCGTACGGCGAACCGGGATCGCCCGGCAGTGCGCCCAGGGAGTTGTTGCGTCCCTTGCGGTTCGTCAGGCCGATGGGGTGGATCGGCGTCAGGTACAGCACGTCGAAGCCCATGGCCGCGATGCGCGGGATCTGCTCGGCGGCCGTGCGCAGCGTTCCCGAGCGCCACTCCTGCGCGCGGTCGTCCCACCACGCCCCGTGCGAGCGCGGGAACAGCTCGTACCACGAGCCCGTCAGCGCGAGCGGGCGGTCCACGACCAGCGGGTAGTCCGGCGACGCGCTGACCAGGTCACGCAGCGGCTCGCGCGCGAGGGCCTGGCGGACGTGCGGCGACAGCGCCCAGGCCAGCCGCTCGCCCGGGAACCGGTGCGTGTCCCGCAGCGCGTCGACCGCCTCGCGCAGCGTCGCCGCACCGTGTGCGCTCATCGCGTCCTCGCCCGTGCGGTCGGCCGCGCGGGACAGCAGGCGTGCACCCTCGGCGAGCATGAGCTCGACGTCGATGCCGGCCTCGACCTTGATCGCGGCGTCGTGCGCCCACGTCGCGAACGGGTCCGACCAGCCCTCGACCCGGAACGACCAGCGGCCCGTGCGGTCCGGCTGCAGCCGCGCCTCGTAGCGGTCCAGGCCCGGTGCCACGTCGACCATCGGCGCGGTCGAGTGCACGCGACCCTCGGGGTCGATCAGCACCGCGGTCGCCGCGACCGCGTCGTGACCCTCCCGGAAGACCGTCGCGCGGACCGGGAACGCCTCGCCGACCACGGCCTTGGCGGGGAACCGGCCCGCCTCCGCGACGGGGAACACGTCCACCACCGGGATGCGGCCGATCGGGGCGTGCGCGGGACCGGCCTGCGCCGGGCCCGTGGGGGTGGGGTCGGCTGGTGCGGGATCGGCCGGTGCGGGGGTCGTGGCGGGCGGGGTCTGCGTCGCGCTCGCGGTGACGGCGTCGTGCGGCGGCGTGGCCTGGGCGGCCACGGTCGTCGCGCGGGCGGTCCGGCGGCGTCGACCCGGTGCGGCGGGGGAGGTCGTCACGGTCCCGAACCTATCCGCAGGTGCGCGGGTGCAGCATCCGCAGCCGCGCGACACACCCGCCCGGCCCTCACGGAGCCGCGACGCCACGGCCCGAGGCCTGAGCGGCCACCCCGTCCGCGACGACCTGGCGGTCAAGTACCAGTTCGGCCGGTGGGGGTGGCCCCGTTCGCGGCGAGCTGGCGGTCAAGTACCAGTTCGGCCGGTGGGGGTGGCCCCGTCCGCGGCGAGCTGGCGGTTAGGTACCAGTTCGGCCGGTGGGGGTGGCCCCGTCCGCGGCGAGCTGGCGGTTAGGTACCAGGTCGGCGGGGGTGGGTCAGGTGAGGGCGCGGGCCGTGGTGCGGGCGGTGAACAGGCAGCCGCCCAGGAACGTGCCCTCGAGCGCGCGGTGGCCGTGCACGCCGCCGCCGCCGAACCCCGCGGCCTCGCCGACCGCCCACAGCCCGGGCAGGGCCTCACCGTCCGGGCGCAGCACCCGGCCCTCGAGGTCGGTGTGCAGGCCGCCGAGCGTCTTGCGCGTCAGCACCGACAGCCGCACCGCGAGCAGCGGGCCGTGCGCGGGGTCCAGCAGCCGGTGCGGCTTGGCCACCCGGATCAGCCGGTCGACGACGTACGTGCGCGCCTGGGCCGTCGCGACCACCTGGGGGTCCTTGCCCAGGCCGGACGCGACCTGCCGGTCCCGCTCGACGATGGTGCGCTCGAGCCGGCCCGCGTCGATCCGGTCCTGTCCGCTGAGCGCGTTCATGCGTGCGGCCAGCTCGGCGGGCGTGTCCGCCCAGATGAACTCGGGCGACAGCTCCGCGAACGCCTCGACGGGCCCCACCGCACCGGGCTTGACCCGCTGCAGAAGGAGCCCGACGTCGCGGCCCGTCAGGTCGGGGTTCTGCTCGGATCCGGACAGCGCGAACTCCTGCCCGAGGATCGTCTTGTCGAGCACGAACCAGGAGTGGTCGTCGCCGCGTCGCGTGACGTGCTGCAGCGAGCCGAGCGAGTCGAAGCCCGGGAACAGCGGGGCGGGCAGGCGGTCGCCGTCGGCGTCGAGCCACAGCGACGAGGGTCCGGCCAGGATGCGGATCCCGTGGTCGGTCCACACCGGGGAGTGGTTGGTGATGCCCTCGGGGTAGTGCCACATCCGGTCGGAGTGCACCACGGCGCCGCCCGCGTCACGCGCGGCGGCGATGCCCGAGCCGTCCACGTGGTCCGGCACGCCCGACAGCATGCGTGCGGGCAGCCGGCCCGCATCGGCGGGCCACGTGGCGCGCACCAGGTCGTGGTTCGCCCCGATGCCGCCGGTCGCGACGACCACGTCGTGCGCGGCGATCTCGAACGTGTCGACGACGTCGCGCGCCGACGGGACCGCGCGCTCGCCGGGTGCTGGGGCGAGCACGTCGCCGCGCACGCCGGTGACGCGCCCGTCGGTCACGACGAGGCCGGTCACGCGGTGCCGGAACCGCACGTCCACGAGCCCGTCGCGGCGCGCGTCGAGCAGCGCGCGGACGAACGGCTCGAGGATGCCGGGACCGGTGCCCCACGTGACGTGGAACCGCGGCACGGAGTTGCCGTGCCCGCCGGCCAGGTGGCCGCCGCGCTCGGCCCACTGCACCAGCGGGAACCAGCGCACGCCCAGGCCGTGCAGCCACGCGCGCATCTCGCCCGACGCGAAGTCGACGAACCCCTCGGCCCAGGCCCGGCCCCACCGGTCGGAGCCGTCCGTCGAGAACTGCGCCGAGCCCAGCCAGTCGGACAGCGCGAGCTCGGCGCTGTCGTGCACGCCGAGGCGCCGCTGCTCGGGGGAGTCCACCAGGAACAGGCCGCCGAAGGACCAGAACGCCTGGCCCCCCAACGACGCCGCGTTCTCGGCGTCGATCAGCAGGACGCGGCGGCCCGCGCGTGTCAGCTCTGCGGTGGCGACCAGGCCGGCGAGACCGGCGCCGACGACCACGACGTCGTGGGTTCCCATGGCCGGGAGCCTACGCACCCGACGCGCGTCGGGGCAGGGGTCGACGCACCGGACATCCGCCGGGCGGACGCGGGGTCGAGCAGGTCAGAGCACCGCGCGCATCGGGTCGGGCCGCAGCTCCTGCGCGAGCGAACGGCCCCACGCGGCAGCGAGGTCCACCTGGGCGGGCGTGACGCTCGCGCGGCCGTCGTCGTCCGCGTCCACGCCGAACGACTGCAGCGGGACGACCACGTCGGCACCGCTCTTGCGGAGCATCTTCTCGATGCGCTGCCCGGCCGATCCGGCGAAGCGCCCGTTGTTGCGCGTCTCGAAGACCGCGGTGCGGCGTGCCCGCAGACCCGGGAGCGCGTCGAGCCACTCGTGCACGCCGAGCTCGGCGGACGCGCTCGCGCCGCGGGCCTTGGCGAGGGCACGCGTGCGCGGCGTGCTGAGCCCGCGCATGTGCGTGGGTGCGCCGACGACGAGCATCTCGGCCGCCAGCACGACGTCGTCGCGCGCGCTGGCCTCGCCCACCTCGAGCACGTCGACGCGGGCGCCGAGCGCGGCGATGCCCTCGCCGACGGCCTCGGCGAGCTGGCGCGTGCAACCGAACATCGACTCGTACACCACGACTGCGGACATGCCTTCAGTATCGGCGACGGGACCGGGCGTGTCGGTGGGTCGGTGGTCCCGAACGGGCGTCACGCTCGTCACAGGACTGCGTCACACGACTGCGTCACACCCGCGTCGGGCCCGGTCGGGTCAGTGCGCGGACGCGCCCAGCTCGAGCACGTACAGGCGCATGCTCAACGGCTCCAGCAGCGTCGAGTCACCCGTCGCGGCGTGCAGCACGCCGGCGATCGCCGCCGCGCGCTGCTCGTCGGGGTGCTCCCACACCGAGTCCCACACCAGGCGCCATCGGTCGTCCGCGGCACCGCTCAGGGTCACGTCGACCGGGTCGAGCGCGCCGTTGACGACGACGAGCACGACGTCCTCGCGGCCGCGCTCGTCGTGCGCCGCGCGGAGCATCTGGAGCGTGCGGACCGTGGGGTCGTGCCAGCGCGCGTGGTCGAACGCCACACCCGCGGCGTCGAACCACGCGAGGTCGGCCCGGCCGCCGTCCCGGTGCGGTCGGCCGGTGTAGAAGCGGTCGGTGCGCAGCGCGGCGTGGTCGCGGCGCAGAGCCAGCAGCCACCTGGTCGTCGCCAGGAGGTCGCGCCGCCACGGCGCGAGGTCCCAGCCCACCCAGGTGAGCTCCGAGTCCTGGCAGTAGGCGTTGTTGTTGCCGCGCTGCGTGCGGCCCATCTCGTCGCCCGCGGTGATCATCGGCGTGCCCGCCGCGATCACGAGCGTCGCGAACAGGTTGCGGATCGAGCGGCGGCGCAGCGGGACGATCACCGCGGCGGGCGACTCGGGGTCCACGGGGCCTTCCGCGCCGTGGTTCCACGAGCGGTTGTCGTCGGAGCCGTCCCGGTTCTTCTCGCCGTTGGCGGAGTTGTGCTTGTGGTCGTACGCGACCAGGTCGGCGAGCGTGAAGCCGTCGTGCGCGGTGACGAAGTTGACGCTCGCGCCGGGCCCGCGCGTGAGCGGGGGGTCGCTGTGGCCGAACAGGTCCACGCTGCCGGACAGCCGCGTCGCCAGGTCACGGACCCGGTGCCCGGGCAGGCCGTGCGCGGCGCGCGCCGGGTCGGCGAGCCAGAACGAGCGCACCGCGTTCCGGAACCGGTCGTTCCACTCCGCCCACGGGAGGATGAACTGCCCCGTGCGCCAGCCGCCGGGCCCGACGTCCCACGGCTCGGCGACGAGCTTGAGGCCGTGCAGGCTCGGG
Source organism: Cellulomonas gilvus ATCC 13127 (assembly GCF_000218545.1). Taxonomy (NCBI): domain Bacteria; kingdom Bacillati; phylum Actinomycetota; class Actinomycetes; order Micrococcales; family Cellulomonadaceae; genus Cellulomonas; species Cellulomonas gilvus. The sequence continues at coordinate 2,663,411 of NC_015671.1, read as the reverse complement.
TCGGTGGCGGCCGCCACGAGGAGCGGGTGGTCCTGCGTGAAGCCGTCCGAGCCACGGGCGAGCGTCACCGCGAGGTCGAACCGGAAGCCGTCCACGCCCACGACGTCGGCCCAGTAGCGCAACGAGTCGAGCGTCATGCGCACGACCTCGGGGCGGCGGAAGTCGAGCGTGTTGCCCGTCCCCGTGACGTCCGCGTAGCTCGCGGGGACCGCGCCGTCGTGCGCGTAGTAGAGGGTGTTGTCCAGGCCCCGCCAGGACACGTGCGGGCCGGGCAGACCGCCCTCGCACGTGTGGTTGTAGACCACGTCGAGCAGCACCTCGAGCCCGGCCTCGTGCAGCGCGTGGACCGCGGTGCGCAGCTCGGCCAGCACCGCGTGGGGGCCTGCCGCGCGCGCGGCCGCGGTCGCGTACCGCGGCTCGGGTGCGAAGAAGCCGAGCGTGCTGTAGCCCCAGTAGTTGGTCAGGCCCTTCTCGACCAGGTGCGGCTCCGTGGCCGCCGCGTGGACGGGGAGCAGCTCGACCGCGGTCACGCCGAGACCGACCAGGTGGTCCAGCACGGCCGGGTGCGCGAGCCCCGCGTACGTGCCGCGCAGCTCGGGCGGCACGCCCGGGTGCTGCATCGTCAGGCCGCGCACGTGCGCCTCGTAGACCACGGTGTGCTCCCACGCGGTCCACGGCCGGTTCGCTGCGGGGTCGGGACCTGTGAGCGCTCCCGGGTCGACGACCACCGACCACGGCACCAGACCCGCCGAGTCCCTTGCGTCGGCCGGACCGTACACATCGCCCCGGCACTCGTCGTCGACGACGTGCCCGTAGGTCGCCGGACCGTACGTCATCTCGCCGACCAGCCCGCGCGCCCACGGGTCCACCAGGAGCTTGGCCGGGTTGTGGCGCAGCCCGTTGACCGGGTCCCACGCGCCGTGCACGCGCAGCCCGTACCGGTCGCCCGCGCGCACGCCGGGCACGAACGCGCTGAACACGCCCTGCTGCGGCCCCGCCAACGGCACGCGCCGCTCGGGCCCGTCGCCCGGGCCCGGCAGGCACAGCTCGACGCCTGTCGCATGCGAGGCGAGGACCGCGACCTCGACGCCGCCCTCGACCACGTGCACCCCCAGGCGCGGCGGGCGCGCACCGTGGCGGGCCTGGCGTCGGGGTTGCGCGGATCGGGGGCTCACGCGTTCATTGTGCGCGACGTCCGTGTCCGGGGTGTTGCCGCGCGCCGCGTGCGGCGTCCGGTGGGCGAACCGGTGACGGCCCGCGTGCGGGGCGGGAGGTAACGTTCCGCGGGTGAAGATCGTGGTCTGCGTGAAGCACGTCCCGGACATCCAGTCGGACCGCCGGCTCGTCGACGGGCGCACCGCCCGTGACGGCGGCGACGGCACGCTCAACGAGCTCGACGAGAACGCCCTCGAGGCGGCGCTCGCGCTCGTCGAGGCGGCGGGCGAGGGTGAGGTCGTCGTGGTGACGGCCGGTCCCGACGACGCCGTCGACGCGGTGCGCAAGGGCCTGCAGATGGGCGCGGACGCGGGCGTGCACGTGCTCGACGACGCGATCGCGGGCTCGGACGCCATCGGCACCGCGCGTGTTCTCGCGGCGGCGATCCGCCACATCGGTGACGTCGACCTGGTCGTCACGGGCATGGCGGGGCTCGACGGGCTGACCTCGCTCGTGCCCACGGCCGTCGCCGCGCTGCTGGACGTCCCGGCGCTGCCGCTCGCTGCCGAGCTCGTCGTCGAGGGCGGGACCGTGCGCGTGACCCGGCACCTGGACCACGCGACCGAGGTGCTCGAGGCGCAGCTGCCCGCGCTCGTGTCCGTGACGGACCAGGCCAACGAGCCGCGCTACCCGAACTTCAAGGGCATCATGGCCGCGCGCAAGAAGCCGGTCGAGACGCTCGCGCTCGCGGACCTGGGCCTGGACGCCGAACTGGTCGGCGAGGCCGGCGCGCGCACCGAGGTGCTCGAGGCGGCCCCGCGTCCGCCGCGTGCGGACCGCCAGGTCATCAACGACACCGGCGACGCGGGTGTGCGGCTCGCCGCCTACCTCGTCGAGAACCAGCTCGTCTGAGCGCCCGCACCCACGCACACCTCGCCCGACGAACCTCGTACGACGAACCAGAGGACCCACCCGTGAGCGACACCCTCGTCCTGCTCGACCACTCCGACGCCGGTGCGCTGCGCACGCCGGTGCGCGAGCTGGTGACCCTGGCCCGCACGCTCACCGACGGCACCGTGCACGGCGCGTGGGCCGGTGCGACGGGCCCCGACGAGGCGGCGCTCGCGGAGCTGGGCGCGCTCGGCGTCGGCACGGTGCACCACGTCACGTCGGACGCGGACCTGCACGTCGCGCCGGTGCTGGCGCAGGGGCTCACGTCGTTGCTGGGCGCGACGGGCGCGGCTGCGCTGCTCGTCACCTCGACGTTCGAGAACAAGGAGGCGGCCGCGTACGTGGCGCTCGCGACCGGAGCGGGCGTCGTGACCGACGCCGACGCGGTCGAGGTCGTCGACGACCGGCTCGTCGTCGGCAAGACCGTGTTCGCGGGCTCCTGGACGTCGCGGACCGCGATCCGTACGCCGCTCGCGGTCGTCGCGCTCAAGGCCAACAGCGTCACGGCGACCGACGCCGACGTGCCCTCGTCGCCGCAGGTCGTGACGCACCCCGTCGCCGCCGACGCGGCCGCGCGCCGCGTGCGGCTCGTCTCGCGCACCGAGCGTCCGGCGACCGGGCGGCCGGACCTGGGCAGCGCGCACATCGTGGTCGTGGGCGGACGCGGCACCGAGGGCGACTTCTCGGCCGTGGAGGAGCTCGCGGACGTGCTCGGCGGTGCGGTCGGCGCCACGCGTGTGGCCACCGACGAGGGCTGGATCGGGCACGACGCCCAGATCGGCCAGACGGGCGTCACCGTCTCGCCGCGGCTCTACATCGGCGCGGGCGTCTCGGGTGCGGTGCACCACCGCGGCGGCATGCAGGCGTCGGGCACGATCGTCGCGATCAACTCCGACGCCGACGCGCCCATCTTCGAGATCGCCGACCTGGGCATCGTCGGCGACCTGCACACCGTCCTGCCGCAGGCCGCTGCCGAGCTCCGGCGGCTCCGGGGCTGACCGCGCCACACCTGCGGCCGGTCTGTGCGCCGGCCGCGCCGATCACGCACCCTCGAGCACCGGAGCGACCATGGCCAGCAAGCGCGTCGGCATCCTCACCGCGGGCGGCGACAGCCCTGGCCTGAACGCCGCGATCCGCGGGTTCGGCAAGACCGCCATCGGGCACTACGGCATGGAGCTGATCGGCTTCCGCGACGGCATCACCGGGCTCGTCGAGGACCGGTTCGTCGAGCTCGACGGTGCGGCGCTGTCCGGCATCCTCACGGTCGGCGGCACGATCCTGGGCACCAGCCGGGACAAGGTGCACCGGTGGAACGTGGACGGCGAGGTGCGGGACATGGTCCCGACGGTGGTGGAGAACTACCACCGCAACGGGCTCGACGCGCTCATCATGCTGGGCGGCGGCGGCACCGCGAAGAACGCGATGCGCCTGGTCGACGCGGGGCTGAACGTCATCACGCTGCCCAAGACGATCGACAACGACATCGCCCGGACGGACACGACGTTCGGGTTCGCGACGGCGATGGAGATCGCGACCGAGGCGATCGACCGCGTGCACTCGACCGCGCACAGCCACCACCGGATCATCCTCACCGAGATCATGGGGCACCGCGCCGGCTGGCTCACGCTCGGTGCGGGCATCGCGGGCGGCGCGGACGTCATCCTCCTGCCCGAGATCCCGTACACGGTGGACTCGATCGCGGCGACCATCAAGGCGCGCACGGCCCGCGGCAGCACGTTCTCGGTCATCGCGGTCGCCGAGGGTGCGCGCGACGTCGACGACACCGCGGACTACCAGGCCGCGCAGCTGCTGGTGAAGGCCGCCAAGACGCCCGAGGCCGTGCGGGCCGCCAAGGCGCACCTCAAGCACGTCGAGGACGCGCAGCGGGAGCACACCTTCACGCTGGCGCGTGAGCTGGAGGCCGCCACGGGGCTCGAGTCGCGCGTCACGATCCTCGGGTACGTGCAGCGCGGTGGCACGCCGTGCGCGGCCGACCGCCTGCTCGCATCCCGGCTGGGCGCCGCCGCGGCCGACCTGGTCAACCGCGGCGAGTTCGGCGTCATGGTCGCCTCCCGCAACGAGGGGACCGAGGCCGTGCCGCTGAGCGAGGTGGCCGGCAAGGTCAAGCTGGTGCCGCCCGACCACGCCTGGATCGCCGCGGCCCGCCAGGTCGGGACCGGCCTGGGCGACTGAGCCGCTACAGGTCGCGCAGCCAGCGCAGGGTCGCGCCGGCCTGCGCGCCCTGGAACGCGCGCAGGTTCGGGATGCCGAGCGGTGCGGGCTGCAGGCTGCTCCACGCGAAGTACCCCGCGAGCCCCGCGAGGCCGGCGCGCAGCTCGTCGTCCGTGACGCCGATCGACAGGCGGTGGCTGCGGAACAGCGCGGCCGGGTCGCCGCCGCCCTGCAGCGTGACGCTCGGCAGCATGAACGCGAGGTCGAGCCAGGGCGCACCCACCGACGCGTGCGGCCAGTCGATGAGCCACACGCGGTTGTGGTCGGAGTCGATCATCACGTTGTCCGCGCGCAGGTCCCCGTGCACCAGCGCATCACCCGCGAGCGCGGGCAGCGCGTCCTGCTCGAGCAGGACCAGTCGCTCGAGCGAGTCCTGCACCCACGAGCCGACCTCGCCCAGGGTGCGGGACAGCGCGTCGACGTCGTCTCCCGGTCCGGCGGCCAGCCGGCGCCAGCCCGTGAAGTCCTCCGCGAGCTGGTCGTCCGTGCGCGGCAGGCCGTGCCCGTCGAGCGGCTCTGCCTCGGCGAGGTCGCCGACCGCGTCCAGCACCGCGCCGAGGTCGTCGAGCCGCCACGGCAGCTCGGGCGAGCGTCCGTGCACGACGTCGAAGCCGAGCAGGACCCAGTCGCCGTCGTCGTGCGACCACTGCAGGCGCGGCGCGGGCACCTGCGGGGGCAGCGCCGCGGCGCTGCGGATCTCCGCGCGCGCGAGGTCCGGTGACGACGGGTTCTGCTCGGGCGAGACGGCCTTGACGAACACGCCGCGCCCGTCCGCGAGCTCGAGCACCGCAGCGAAGCCGGGCGTGAACCCGCTGGTCGCGCCCATCTCCGCCGAGACCTGCGCACCGCACAGCCCGGCGATCTGCTCGCGCACGTGGCGGGGCAGGTCGCGCCAGTCCAGGCGCTGCCCGCTGAAGGCGGGCGGCAGGGCCAGGACCTCGTCGTCGGCGCTCACGGCGCACATCCTGCCAGGTGCGGCCCGCACCGCGCGGCAGGCATCCACGCGGGGTCAGCGGCCCGGCCCGGCGTTCGTAGACTCGTCGGGTGAGCGCGTACCTGGACCACGCGGCGACCACGCCCATGCTGCCCGAGGCGGCCCGCGTGCTGACCGAGCAGCTCGCGTGCACGGGCAACCCGTCGTCGCTGCACGCGTCGGGCCGTGCGGCGCGTCGCACGGTCGAGGAGGCGCGCGAGCGGTTCGCCGCGGCGCTCGGTGCGCGGCCCAGCGAGGTCCTCTGGACGTCCGGCGGGACCGAGGCGGACAACCTTGCGGTCAAGGGGCTGTTCTGGGCACGGCGGACGCAGGACCCGCGCCGTCGTCGGCTCCTGGTCTCCGCGGTCGAGCACCACGCGGTCCTCGACCCCGCGTTCTGGATGACCGAGCACGCGGGTGCCGAGCTGGTGCTGCTGCCCGTGGACCGCGACGGCGTGCTCGAGGTCGACGCGCTCCGTGCCGAGCTCGAGGAGCACGGCGACGCGGCCGCGCTCATCTCGGTGATGTGGGCGAACAACGAGGTGGGTGCGCTGCAGCCGCTGGACCAGGTGGTCGCGCTGGCCGCCCGGTACGGCGTGCCGGTGCACGCCGACGCGGTGCAGGCCGTGGGGCACGTCCCGGTCGACTTCGCGGCGAGCGGCCTCGACGCGCTGACCGTGAGCGGGCACAAGGTCGGCGGTCCGGGCGGCGCGGGCGCGCTGCTCGCGCGGCGCGGCCTGGACCTCACCCCGGTGCAGCACGGCGGTGGCCAGGAGCGCGGCGTGCGCTCGGGCACGCTCGATGCCGCGCTGCTCGCGGCGTTCGCGACCGCGGTCGACGTCGCGGTGGGCGCGCGGGCCGAGCAGTCGGTCCGCGTCGCGGCGCTGCGCGACGAGCTGGTCGAGGCCGTGCGGCGCATCGACCCGTCGGCCGTGCTGCGCGGACCCGCCGACGGTGCGCGCCGACTGCCGGGCAACGCGCACCTGACGTTCCCGGGCTGCGAGGGCGACTCGTTGCTCTACCTGCTGGACTCGGCCGGCGTCGAGGCGTCGACGGGCTCGGCGTGCCAGGCCGGCGTGCCGCGCCCCTCGCACGTGCTGCTCGCGATGGGCCTCACGGAGGACGAGGCGCGCGGCGCGTTGCGGTTCACGTTCGGGCACACCTCGACCCGTGCGGACGTCGCGGCGCTCGTCGCCGCGCTGCCCGCGGTGCTCGACCGCGCGCGCGCCGCGGGGCTCGTCGGCGCCGGGCGGTCGGCCTCGCGCGGACCGGTGGCCTGACGTGCGGGTGCTGGCCGCGCTGTCGGGCGGCGTCGACTCCGCGGTGGCCGCCGCGCGCGCGATCGACGCGGGGCACGACGTGGTCGCTGTCCACATGGCCCTGTCCCGCACGCGCGACCAGCTGCGCAACGGCTCGCGCGGGTGCTGCTCGATCGAGGACGCGGGTGACGCGCGCCGTGCCGCCGACGTGCTCGGCGTCCCGTACTACGTGTGGGACCTGTCCGAGCAGTTCGAGCAGACGGTCGTGGCGGACTTCCTGAGCGAGTACGAGGCCGGGCGGACGCCGAACCCGTGCGTGCGCTGCAACGAGCACATCAAGTTCGCGACGCTGCTGGACAAGGCGCTCGCACTGGGCTTCGACGCGGTGTGCACGGGGCACTACGCGCGCGTCGTCGAGCGCGGCGACGGCACGCGTGAGCTGCACCGCGCGCGCGACGCGGCCAAGGACCAGTCCTACGTGCTCGCGGTGATGGGTCCGGAGCGCCTCGCGCGCGCGCTGTTCCCGCTCGGTGACGTCACGAGCAAGGACGTCACGCGTCAGGAGGCCGCCGCACGCGGTCTGGCGGTCTCCGCCAAGCCCGACTCGTACGACATCTGCTTCGTCGCCGACGGTGACACCCCCGGCTTCCTGCGGTCCCGGCTCGGCAGCAGGCCGGGCGAGGTGGTCGACGCGTCCGGTGCCGTGGTCGGCACGCACGACGGCGCGTACGCGTTCACCGTCGGTCAGCGGCGCGGCCTGGGCCTGGGCCGGCCGGCCGCGGACGGGCGGCCGCGCTACGTGCTCGACGTGCAGCCCGTGCACAACCGCGTGGTCGTCGGGCCCGCCGAGGCGTTGGCGGTCGGCACGGTGCACGCCGACCGGACCGTCTGGTACGACGAGCCCGCGGGTGCCGGCCAGGCGGCGGAGCCGACCGGCTCCGGGGCGGGCCGGCCGGTCGGCGTGCAGGTCAGGGCGCACGGCGCGCCCGTGCCCGGGTTCGTCGAGCGGCGCGGGGACGCCGTCCGGGTGCGGCTCGCGGAGCCGTTGCACGGCGTCGCCGCCGGGCAGTCGCTGGTGCTGTACGACGGGACGCGCGTGCTCGCGCAGGCGACAGTGAGGGGTACCGAGCGGCTCGTGGACGAGCGCGCGGAGCACGACGACCCCGCACGGCGGACGGTGCCGACGGCCGCGGGACGTCGCGCGTGATCGGCGTCACGGGGACGGGGGACTGGCCGGGCCTCGACGTGCTCGAGGCGCAGCAGGTCGCCGTGGGGGACCTGGTGGACGCCCCCGAGGGTGTGCAGGGTCTGCCCTTCGTCGTGCACCTGCCCGAGCGCGGGCCGCTCGGCACCCTCGTCGGACGCGCGCTCGCGATGCTCGTGGACCTGCCCGCCGAGCTCGGGCCGCACGGCTGGAAGCTCGCGGACCGCCCGGGTGCGGATCTCGCGCGCGGGCGCGCGCTGCTGCGCGAGGACGGGGACGCGCTCGCGGTCGCGGGCCACGGGTACGCGGGCCCGCTCGTCGTGCCCGTGCTCGGACCGGTGACGCTCGCCGCGAGCGTCTACCTGGCCCGCGGTGACCGCGTGCTCGCGGACGCGGGGGCGTTCCGCGAGCTGACGCAGTCGCTCGCGGCGGGCGTCGCCGAGCACCTCGCCGCGCTGGTGCGGGCGGTCCCGGGCGCCGTGCCGCGTGTGCTGGTGCACGAGCCGCTGCTCGCACCGGCCACGGCCGGGGTGCTGCCGACGTTCTCCGGGTACGCGCGGCTGCGGTCGGTGCCGGGGCCGCTCGCGGCCGAGCGGATCGGCGAGGTGGTGCGGGCGACGCGCGCCGCGGGCGCCGAGGACGTGGCCGTCCACGGCGGTGCGGCGTGGTCGACCGTCTCGACGATCGCCGGCACGGGAGCGGACGGCCTCGCGATCGAGGTCGCGGGGCTGGGCGAGGCGGGCTGGGAGCGCGTGGCCGCCGTGGTCGAGGACGGGCTGCGGCTGTGGGCGCACCTGCCGCCGCAGGCGAGCTCGCAGTGTGCCGGACCGGACGCCGTCGGGCAGGCGCGCACGCTCACGGCCCCGTGGCGGTCCGTCGGGCTGCCCGCCGCGGGCCTGGCGGACGTGGTGCTGCTCGCGGGGCCGTCCGAGGGCACGCCCGACCAGGCGCGTGGAGCGCTCGCGGGCGTGGTCCGCGCGGCGCGCGCGGTCGCCGAGGTCGCGTACTCGTGAGCGTCGGCCGATCGGCCCGTCTGCGCGCCGCAGGGGCGTCGTAGGCTGCACGCGCGGCCGCCCCGGCTGCACGCGAGCCCGCCGACGAACGGACGACGATGACGGATGCCCCTGCCCGGCCCAGCCTGGCCCGACCCCTGGCGCTCGTGCTCGCGAGCGGCGCCGCGCTCGTCGGCATCGCGCTGCTGCTGGTCTCGTGGGTGTCCGTCGGCACGTCGTCGTTCGAGAGCTCGGAGCGGGCGGAGATCCCGTGCCTGACCGCGGTCGACGCGGACGCGCCAGGTGCGCGGACGCGGAACGAGCTGGTGCCGCCGCGCACGCTGTGCGAGTGGACGAACGCTGCGGGCGAGCCGGAGACGGTCGTGCTCGGCGAGGCGTCGCCCGCGGTGTTCTGGCTCGGCGGAGTGCTGTTCGTCGGCGGCGTCCTGACGTGCGTGGGGTTGCTGGTCGCACCCCGGCTGCGGCGCTGAACCCACCGGGTGGCCTGTGGGTGGTTCGGGCCATGATGGGCGCGTGAACGACGCCGTGCTCCCGGACCCCGCGCCCGCCTCCGCCTCCGCACCGGACGGCCCGGCCGAGGGCGAGGTGCCGGCCGCCGCGCGTCACCGCTGGACCGAGCTGGCCGAGCGCGTGCTCGCGGACCAGTTCGCCTACTACGTGCGGGACGCGCCCTCGTCGTCGGACGCGGAGTACGACGAGCGGCTGCGCGAGCTCGCGGCGCTCGAGGACGAGCACCCGGGGCTGCGCACGCCGGACTCGCCGACGCAGCGCGTGGGCGGGACCTTCTCGACGGACTTCCAGGCCGTGGACCACGTCGAGCGCATGCTCTCGCTCGACAACGCGTTCTCCGCCGAGGACCTGCAGGCCTGGGCCGAACGTGTGCAGCGTGACCTGGAGGCCGCCGAGCCGCCGTCCTACCTGTGCGAGCTCAAGATCGACGGCCTGGCGATCGCGCTGCTGTACGAGAACGGCCGGCTGGTGCGGGCCGCGACGCGCGGCGACGGCCGCACCGGGGAGGACGTGACGCTCAACGTCCGCACGATCTCCACCATCCCGGACGTGCTGGGTGGCGACCCGGCGACCCACCCGGCGCTGATCGAGATCCGCGGCGAGGTGTTCTTCCCCGTCGCGGCGTTCGCCGAGCTCAACGCCGCGCAGGTCGCGGCGGGCAAGGCGCCGTTCGCGAACCCGCGCAACGCGGCGGCGGGCTCGTTGCGGCAGAAGGACCCGCGCGTCACCGCGTCGCGCACGTTGCGGATGTACGCGCACGGCATCGGCGCGCTGCGCTGGCGCGACGGGGCGCCGAGGGCCGACGTGGTGCAGCAGTCCCAGGTCTACGGCCTGCTCGAGGGCTGGGGCGTGCCGGTCTCGTCGCACACACGTGTGGTCCCGGACCTCGCGGGTGTGCAGGAGATGATCGACCACTACGGCGAGCACCGGCACGACGTCGAGCACGAGATCGACGGCGTGGTGGTCAAGGTCGACGACCTCGGCCTGCAGCGGCGCCTCGGCGCCACGAGCCGCGCGCCCCGGTGGGCGATCGCGTACAAGTACCCGCCGGAAGAGGTCAACACGCGCCTGCTCGCGATCGAGGTGGGCATCGGCCGGACCGGGCGCGCCACGCCGTTCGCGGTGATGGAGCCCGTGCTGGTCGCGGGGTCCAAGGTGCGGCAGGCGACGCTGCACAACCAGGACGTGGTGCGCGTCAAGGGCGTGCGCATCGGCGACATGGTGGTGCTGCGCAAGGCCGGTGACGTGATCCCGGAGGTCGTCGGTCCGGCGCCGCAGGCCCCGGGGGACGACGTGCGGCGCGTCGAGTGGCAGATGCCGGCCGACTGCCCCGAGTGCGGCACGCCGCTGCGGCCCATGCGCGAGGGCGACGTGGACCTGCGCTGCCCCAACGCGCAGACGTGCCCCGCGCAGGTGCGGGGGCGCGTCGAGCACATCGGGTCCCGCGGCGCGCTCGACATCGAGGCGCTCGGCGAGGTCACGGCGGCCGCGCTCACGCAGCCGGACGTGCCGGAGACGCCGCCCCTGCACACCGAGGCCGACCTGTTCGACCTGGTCGCCTACCCGCTCGACGCGCCCGCGGACGTCCGGGAGGCGGTGCGCACCAGGAGCCTGGCGACCCTGGCCGCCATCGAGGTGGTGGTGCGCGACCCCGAGACGGGTCTGCCGCGCGAGGACGAGGACGGCAACGTGCGCCGGCGCACGCCCTTCCGGCGCCGGCTGACCTGGACGCGTGCGCAGCAGGCGACGGCGCAGGCCGAGAGGCGGACGCTCGCGCAGTGGGAGCCGTCGGAGGCGGCCAGGACGCTGCTCGATCAGCTGGATCTCGCCAAGACCAAGGAGCTGTGGCGCGTGCTGGTGGCGCTGAGCATCCGTCACGTCGGGCCGTCCGCGGCGCGTGCGCTCGCGCAGGAGTTCGGCTCGATGGAGGACCTGCGCGCCGCGCTCGAGCAGGGGCCGGATGCGGCGGTCGAGCGGCTCAGTGGCGTCGAGGGCGTGGGGCCGACGATCGCGCGCTCGCTCGTCGACTGGTTCGCCACGCCGTGGCACGCCGAGATCGTGGACCGCTGGTCCGCGGCCGGCGTCCGGATGCGTGACGAGGCCGCCGCGGCGGTCGAGCGCACGCTCGACGGCCTCACGGTGGTGGTCACGGGCAGCCTCGAGCGGTTCAGCCGCGACGAGGCGAAGGAGGCGATCCTGACCCGGGGCGGGAAGGCCTCGGGCTCGGTCTCCAAGAAGACCGACTACGTGGTGGTGGGCGAGAGCGCGGGCTCCAAGGAGACCAAGGCCCGCGAGCTCGGCCTGACCATCCTGGACGAGGCCGCGTTCGAGCGGCTGCTCGCGGGTGGGCCGGAGGCGCTCGCGTGAGCGTGCTGCCCCGCATCGGCGTGGCCACGCCCGAGCAGGTCGCCGATGCGGGCGCGCTCACCGCGGAGGCCTACCTCGCCGACCGGCTGCTGGACCGTGACGACGAGTACGAGGTCGAGCTGCGCGACGCCGAGCGCCGCGCGCGCGAGGCGACGCTGCTGGTCGCGAGCGTCCCGGTGGACCCCGCGGCGCCCGACGGGCGGCACGCCGTGGTCGGCACGATCACGCTCGCCCCGTACGGCAGCTCGTACGCCGAGATCGCCGAGCCGGGCGAGCTCGAGCTCAGGATGCTCGCGGTCGCCCCCGAGGCGCGGGGTGCGGGTGTCGCGGAGGCGCTCGTGGTCGCGGCGCAGCGTGAGGCCGTGGTGCTCGGTGCGCGTCGCGTGGTGCTCTCCACGCTGGACTCGATGCGCACCGCGCAACGGCTGTACGCACGCCTGGGGTTCACGCCGGCCGCCGAGCGCGACTGGGCGCACGAGGAGATCCGGCTGCGCGTGCTGACCTGGACGCCACCCACGGCCCCTGGTGTCCTGACCGAGATGGCGTGCTGGCCGCCGCTGCGCGTGCTGACGACACGTGGCGGGTGGCGTGTCGGGGTCTCGCAGGGGCTCACGCGGCGCGCCAACTCCGCCGTCCCGCTCACCGAGCCCGCCGATCTCGCGGCGGCCGTGGCCGAGGTCGTGGCGATCTACGCGGCCGAGCGGCAGCGGCCGGTCCTGCGGCTGGGTGGGAGCGACGTGGACCGCCGGGTCGGCGAGCTGCTGGACGCGCAGGACTGGGTCACGGCCTCGGTCACCGACGTCCTCGTGGCCGACCTGCACGCGCCGGTGCGCACGGAGCCGACCGCTCCCGCGCCGCCGTCGCTCGAGCTCGCGGTGCACCACGTGCCGGACGACGCGTGGCTCGAGACGTACCTGGGTGTGAAGTCCGCGTCGGCGGACCGCGAGGTGGCCCGCGCGATCCTGGCGGGCGGCACCGCGCAGCACGTCGTGGCGCGGCACGCCGGGGCCGTGGTCGGCGTGATCCGCGTGGCCTACGAGGGCGACTGGGCGGCGCTGTCCTGCCTCGCCGTCGACCCGCTCGCGCGTCGTGCCGGCATCGGCAGGGCGTTGACGCTGCACGCGCTGGCCCTGGCGCGTGAGCACGGGGCGGCGCGCGCGTTCCTCCAGGTCGAGGCGCACAACGTGGTCGCGGCCCGGCTGTACGCGCGGCTGGGGTTCCGTCCCGCGGACTCCTACCGGTACCGCGAGCCGCGGGTGGGTGCGCTCGGCTGATCCCGGACGGGTCGGGGCGTGGGGGCCCGGTCGGGCCGGCGGCTCCGCGTCAGCCGACGAGCGCGTCGATCGCGCTCGCGGACAGCACGTGCCCCGCCGCCATCGCGCTCGCCCCGAGCACGCCTGCGGCCGCCCCGGTGCGCGTGCCCACGATGCGCAGGTGCTGCGTGGCCAGCGGGAGCGATCGCGCGTGCACCACCTCGGTGATCCCGGACAGGAGGTGGTCCCCGGCGTCGGCCACCTGTCCGCCGACGACGATGACCGACGGGTTCAGCAGGTTGACGCACGTCGCGAGGACCGCACCGATCCGGCGGCCGGCCTCGCGCACCGCCCGGGCCGCGTCGGGGTCTCCCGCGTGGACCAGCGCGACCACCTCGGCGCCCGTGCGCGTGGGCAGGCCGAGCGCCGTCAGCGTCGCGGCGATCGCCGGGCCGCTCGCGAGCGCCTCGAGGCAGCCCGTGTTGCCGCAGCTGCACGGCTTGTTCGCACCCCCGGGCACGGCGACGTGCCCGAGGTCGCCCGCGGCACCCTGCGCGCCGCGCCGCAAGGACCCGTCCGAGATGATGCCCACGCCGATCCCGGTCGAGACCTTGACGTACAGCAGGTGGTCCACCGTGGGCCACTGCGTGGCGTGCTCACCGAGGGCCATCAGGTTGACGTCGTTGTCCACGAGGACCGGCACGGGCAGGTGGTCCGAGAGCAGGCCCGGCACGTCGGCGTCGTCCCAGCCCGGCATGATCGGCGGGTTCACGGGCCGGCCGGTCGAGTGCTCCACGGGGCCGGGCAGCCCCACGCCGACGCTCGCCAGGTCGCTCACGGGCCGGCCGGCGCGCTCGAGCAGGAGCTCGCCGATCTCGACGACGCGCGCGAGCACCACGTGCGGTCCGGCACTGATGGCGAGCTGCTCGTCGTGCTCGGCGAGCACGGAGCCGGCCAGGTCGGTCACGGCCAGGCGCGCGTGCGTCGCGCCCAGGTCGACGGCCAGCACCACGCGCGCACCCGGGCGGAACGCGAACGTCGCGGGTGGGCGGCCGCCCGTCGAGCCGGCCTCGCCCGCGGGGCTGACCAGCCCGGATGCGAGCAGCTGGTCCACGCGCGCCGCGATGGTCGAGCGCGTCTGACCGGTCCTGGCCGCCAGGTCGGAGCGCGTGCGGGGGCGGCCGTCACGCAGGAGCTGGAACAGCTCGCCCGCGCCCGCGGGCCGGGACGGGGCCCGCGTCGGCTCGTCCATCCGCACAGTGAACCACCCGGGCCGGTGTGCTCAGTGCGCGCCGAGCCGGGCGTGCGCCGCGCGGGCGAGGCCGTCGTCGAGGTCGGCGAGGATCTGCCGGCACTCGGCGACGTCCCAGGGCGTGCCTGCGAGCTCGAACTCGAACAGCACCGGGCGTCCCGAGCGGGCCGCGATCTCGCGGGCGGCCTTCTGGTAGTACCGCCCGAAGTTCCGGTTGCCGGAGCCCATGACGCCGACGAGCGTGCGCCGGTTCACGGCCGAGCGCAGGAAGCGGTGCACCGCCTCGGGCACGGTGTCGTTCGCGTCGTTGCCGGTCTTGTAGGACGGCGTCAGCAGCACCCACGGCCCGTCGGCCTCGCTGAGCCGGTGCGCGCGCTCGGCCAGGTTGTAGGCGGGCCGGTCGAGCCGCTCGGCGAACGTGCGCACCAGCCCGCTGGTCGACGAGTAGTAGTAGACGGGTGTGAGGCGCACGCAGCGAGCATCGCCGCGGTCGGTCGTCGCTGCCCGGGCAGATGGTCCCGGACCGGTCGATACTGACGGTGTGATCTCGCGCGAGCTGGCACTGCGGCTGCGGCGGACGGGACTGCACTGGCACCCCGCGTCCGGCGACCGGTTCGGTGTGCTCGTGGACGGCGTGGACGACGTCTTCACGGTGAGCGACATGACCATCGAGGCGCACCACTACCCGACCGGCACGGTGCTGGGCTTCAACGGCACCACCGAGTGGGCGCTCGACTCGGTCGCGCTGCAGGACGCGGTGTGGCTGCCGCGTGAGGACCAGCTGCGCGACCTGCTGGGCGGCACGTTCCGCTCGCTCGCGCGCTCGACGGACGGGCGCTACCAGGTGCTCGTCGAGCTGGCGGGGCGGCCCGAGCAGGTGTTCACCGCGGACCGGGCGGAGGACGCGTACGCGCTCGCGCTGCTGGCGCTCGTCGCGGCAGCGGTGGAGCGGGTGTGACCCCCCACTAGACTGCCGGGCATGTCCACCCTCTCTCGCGACGAGGTCGCGCGTGTGGCGGGGCTGGCCCGGATCGACCTGTCGTCCGCCGAGCTCGACCGGCTCGCGGGCGAGCTCGACGTCATCGTCGAGTCGGTCGCGCGCGTGAGCGAGATCGCCACGTCCGACGTCCCGGCCACCAGCCACCCCCTGCCGCTGACGAACGTGTTCCGCACCGACGTGCCCGAGCCCCCGGTGGACCGCGACGCGGTGCTCGCCGCGGCGCCCGCCGCGCAGGACGGCAAGTTCCTGGTGCCGCAGATCCTGGGGGAGGACGCATGAGCGACCTGACCCGGATCACGGCCGCGGCGCTCGCCGAGAAGCTGCAGGCCGGTGAGGTGTCCAGCGTCGAGGCGACGCGCGCCCACCTGGACCGCATCGCGGCCGTCGACGGCGCGGTGCACGCGTTCCTGCACGTGTCCGACGAGGCCGCGCTGGCCACGGCGGCCGACGTCGACGTGCGCCGCGCGGCCGGCGAGGAGCTGCACCCGCTCGCCGGTGTCCCGATCGCCGTCAAGGACGTCGTCGTGACGCAGGGCGTGCCGACCACGGCGGGCTCACGCATCCTCGAGGGCTGGGTGCCCCCGTACGACGCGACGCTCGTCGAGCGGATCAAGGCCGCGGGCCTGCCGATCCTCGGCAAGACCAACATGGACGAGTTCGCGATGGGCTCGTCCACCGAGCACTCCGCGTACGGCAACACGCACAACCCGTGGGACCTGGACCGCATCCCCGGCGGGTCCGGCGGCGGCTCCGCGGCCGCGGTCGGGGCGTACGAGGCGCCGCTGGCGATCGGCACGGACACGGGCGGCTCGATCCGTCAGCCCGCGGCCGTGACGGGCACGGTCGGCGTCAAGCCCACGTACGGCTCGGTCTCGCGGTACGGCCTGATCGCGCTCGCGAGCAGCCTGGACCAGGCGGGCCCGGTGACGCGCACGGTGCTGGACTCCGCGCTGCTGCACGAGCTCATCGGCGGGCACGACCCGCGTGACTCGACGTCGATCCCCGAGCCGCTGCCCGACCTGGTGGGTGCCGCGCGGCTGGGTGCGGGCGCCGATCTGACGGGCGTGCGCGTGGGCGTCATCACCGAGCTGCAGGGTGAGGGCTACCAGCCGGGCGTGCTCGCGCGGTTCCACGAGTCGCTCGAGCTGCTGCAGAGCGCGGGTGCGGAGATCGTCGAGGTCTCCTGCCCGCACTTCACGTACGCGCTCGCGGCGTACTACCTGATCCTGCCGGCGGAGGCCTCGAGCAACCTGGCCAAGTTCGACGGCATGCGGTTCGGCCTGCGCGTCGAGCCGACCGAGGGTCCGGTCACGGCCGAGCGCGTCATGGCTGCGACCCGCGGCCAGGGCTTCGGCGACGAGGTCAAGCGCCGCATCATCCTCGGCACGTACGCGCTCTCGGCGGGGTACTACGACGCGTACTACGGCAGCGCGCAGAAGGTCCGCACGCTGATCCAGCGCGACTTCGCGGCGGCGTTCGAGCGCGCGGACGTGCTGGTCTCGCCGACCGCGCCGACGACGGCGTTCAAGCTCGGCGAGAAGCTCGACGACCCGCTCGCGATGTACCTCAACGACGTCGCGACGATCCCCGCGAACCTGGCGGGCGTCCCCGGGCTGTCGCTGCCGTCGGGCCTGTCCGACGACGGCCTGCCCGTCGGCTTCCAGGTGCTCGCCCCGGCCAAGGCCGACGACCGCCTGTACCGCGTGGGTGCGGCGCTCGAGGCGCTGCTCGAGAACGAGTGGGGCGGCCCGCTGCTGGCCAAGGCCCCGGAGCTGGAGGTCGCCCGATGAGCGCCGAGCTGGTCGACTACGACGAGGCCGTGACGCGGTTCGACCCGGTGATCGGCATCGAGGTGCACGTCGAGCTGGGCACCCGGACCAAGATGTTCGACGCGGCCCCCGCGGGGTTCGGCGAGGAGCCGAACACGTCCGTCACGCCGGTCTCGCTCGGGCTGCCGGGCAGCCTGCCGGTCGTCAACGGCACCGCGGTGGAGTACGCGATCCGGATCGGTCTCGCGCTCAACTGCTCGATCGCGGAGACGTGCCGGTTCGCGCGCAAGAACTACTTCTACCCGGACGTCCCCAAGAACTTCCAGACGTCCCAGTACGACGAGCCGATCGCGTTCGACGGTCACGTGGACGTCGAGCTCGAGGACGGCACGGTGTTCCGCGTCGAGATCGAGCGCGCGCACATGGAGGAGGACGCCGGCAAGAACACGCACGTGGGCGGCAGCACGGGCCGCATCCACGGTGCGGAGTACTCGCTGGTCGACTACAACCGCGCGGGCATCCCGCTGGTCGAGATCGTGACCCGGCCCATCACGGGTGCCGGCGAGCGCGCGCCCGAGGTGGCGCGTGCGTACGTGCAGACGCTGCGTGACCTGTTCCGCGCCCTGGGCGTCTCGGAGGCGCGCATGGAGCGCGGCAACGTCCGCGCGGACGTCAACGTGTCGCTGCGCGCGACGCCGGACAGCCCGCTGGGCACACGCACCGAGACCAAGAACGTGAACTCGTTCCGGTCGGTCGAGCGCGCGGTCCGTCACGAGATCTCCCGGCAGGCCGCGGTGCTCGACGCGGGCGGCTCGATCGTCCAGGAGACGCGGCACTGGCACGAGGACACGGGGACGACGACGAGCGGCCGCGTGAAGTCGGACGCCGAGGACTACCGCTACTTCCCGGAGCCCGACCTGGTGCCGATCGCGCCGGACCGCGCGTGGGTCGAGGAGATCCGCGCGGGGCTGCCCGAGCTGCCGGCCGCGCGCCGGCGGCGGCTGCAGGGGGAGTGGGGCTACGCCGACGCCGAGATGCGCGACGTGGTCAACGCGGGCGCGGTGGAGCTCATCGAGTCGACCGTGGCCGCGGGCGCCGCTCCGGCTGCCGCGCGCAAGTGGTGGATGGGCGAGCTGGCCCGCACCGCCAAGGAGCGGGACGTCGAGCTGGGCGACCTGCCGATCACCCCGGCGCAGATCGCCGCGCTGCAGGGGCTCGTCGACGCGGGCCGGATCAACGACAAGCTCGCGCGCCAGGTGCTCGAGGGTGTGCTGGCGGGCGAGGGCGACCCCGAGGCCGTGGTGGTCGCGCGGGGCCTCGAGGTGGTCTCGGACGACGGTCCGCTGCTCGAGGCGATCGACGCGGCGCTCGCGGCGCAGCCCGACATCGCGGACAAGATCCGCTCGGGCAACCTGGGCCCGGTGGGCGCGATCATCGGCGCGGTGATGAAGGCGACCCGAGGGCAGGCCGATGCGGGCCGGGTGCGCGAGCTGCTCCTCGAGCGCGTCCAGGGATAGCCGAAACTATCGAGCCCCAACGGGGCGCAGTCGGACGAAGGGCCCGGCCGGGCGACAACCGGCCGGGCCCTTCGTGCGTCCGGTGCCGTGACCTCGCGAGCGGACGCGTGCTCGCGGGCCGAAGGGGCCGCGTCGCCGTGCCCGATGTGCCCTCTCATGCGCCGGTTCGGAAGCAGTGCTCGTCGAGAACGGTGTCGAAATCGTTATACACAACGTTTCCGATAGTCGCCCGATAGCGGATAACCTCACCGCACCGATACGGCCACGTCACGCAAAGGAGCGTCGATGTCCCGACCCACCGCACGGAGTCGCGCGAGCGCCTGGACGGCACTCAGCGCGCTCGTCGCGTCCAGCCTGACGGCATTCGCGGCGGCCCCCGCCGCGCACGCCGAAGAAGCCCCCGCCCCCGTCCCCGTGGTCAGCAACGACTTCGAGTCGGCCGTCGCACCGTGGGGCGCGCGTGGCTCGACCGTGGCCGCCACCACCACCGAGGCGCACGGCGGCAGCAAGAGCCTGCTCGTCTCGGCGCGCTCCGCGAGCTGGGCGGGCACCGAGGCCGACCTGACCTCCACCCTCGTCGTGGGAGAGCCGTACGAGGTCTCCGCGTTCGTCAAGCTCCCGGCCGGGACCGCGGGCTCGTCGGCCGTCAAGATCACGGCGCAGACGAACGACGGCTCGAGCACGTCCTACGCGCAGGTGACCGAGCCGGTCACGGCGACGGCCGAGGGCTGGCTCGAGCTCACGGGCACGTACGTCCGCCCGGCGGGCACGACGTCCGTGGTGCTGTACGTCGAGGCCGCGGACATCGGCACGGTCCACCCCGACCTCCTGGTCGACGACGTGGAGATCCTCGGCGCGGCGGGCGGTGGCGACGGCGGCTACGTCGAGACGGACCCCGACTTCGTGCCCGGTGGTGCGCTCAACGCCGTCGAGGCGCCCGTGACGGCGGCCCGCGGCACCGAGAAGACCACGGCGCTGACGTTCGACGACGGCCCGAACGGCGCGACGACCACCGAGCTGCTCGACTTCCTCGAGGCGAACGACGTGCCGGCCACGTTCTGCGTGATCGGGCAGAACGTCGAGGCGCCGGGCGGCGCGGACGTGCTGCGCCGGATCGTCGCGGACGGCCACACGCTGTGCAACCACAGCACCGACTACAGCGGCATGGGCTCGCTCACGCCGCAGCAGGTCGCGGACAAGCTCAAGGCGAACCTCGCGACCATCCGGACCGCGCTGGGTGACGCGACCGCGCAGGTGCCGTACTTCCGCGCACCGAACGGCGACTGGGGCCGGACCAACCAGGTGGCGGTCGCGCTCGGCATGCAGCCGCTCGCGGTGACGAACCTGATCATGGACTGGGACGGCGCGGAGAACGCGGGCGACGAGGCGAAGCTGACCGCCGCGCTGCGCGAGACCATCACGTCCCACCCGGGCCAGGTCGTGCTCGTGCACGACGGCGGCGGCAACCGGAGCGCAGGTGTCGCCGCGGTCAAGACCGTGGTCGCCGAGCTGCTCGCCGACGGCTGGACGTTCACGCTGCCCGCGGGCGGCGCCGCACCGCGTGGTGTGACGCTGGCGGACTCGGACTTCGAGGACGGCACGCTGCAGGGCTGGACGCCCCGCGGCGACGACAGCGGCGACCCCACGCTGGCCGTGACCGACGAGCTCGCGCACGAGAGCACGTACGCGGCGCGCGTCTCCGACCGCACGTCGCAGGGCCAGGGCCTGCAGATCGACGTCACCGACCGGGCGACCCCGGGCGCGACGTACGACGTCTCGGCGTGGGTCCGGTTCGAGGGCACGCCGGGGGACATGACGCTCTCGGCGCGCGGTGTGACCGACGGCAGCGCGACCTACTCCAACCTGGTCCAGTTCACGGGGCTCTCCTCGAGCGAGTGGGTGCACCTGACCGGGACGTTCACCATGCCGGCGTTCGAGACCGCCGCCGAGCTGTACGTCGAGACGAAGTGGGCCAGCGGTGAGGCGGGCAACACGTCGCCGTTCGTGATCGACGACATCACGATCGCCTCGACCCCGCCGTCGACCGTCGAGGACCTCACGCCGCTCAAGGACACGGTCGACTTCCCGGTCGGTGTGGCCATCGACTCGCGCGAGACCGCGGGCACCGCCTCGGAGCTGCTGCTCCGGCACTTCGACCAGGTGACCAGCGAGAACTACATGAAGGTCGAGGCCTGGTACGCGGGCACGGGCGTGGACACGTTCCGCCTGCACCCCGAGGCCGCCGCCCTGATGGACTACGCGCAGGCCAACGACCTGGCCGTCTACGGCCACACGCTCGCGTGGCACAGCCAGACGCCCGACTGGTTCTTCGAGGACGACGAGGGTGCGCTGCTCGCGCCCGAGGCGATGCGGCAGCGCCTGCGCGACCACGTGTTCGCGGTCGCCCGGACGCTGAGCGAGGAGTACGGGCCGTTCGGCTCGGCCACCAACCCGCTGCGCGCGTTCGACGTGGTCAACGAGGTGATCGACGACGGCACCGCGTACGCCGACGGCATGCGCCGCAGCACGTGGTACCAGATCCTCGGTGAGGAGTTCGTCGACGACGCGTTCCGCTACGCCGACGAGGCGTTCAACGACGTGTACGCGGCGGACGGCGTCGAGCACCCCGTGACGCTGTTCATCAACGACTACAACACCGAGCAGACGGGCAAGCGCGCGCGCTACAAGGCGCTCGTCGAGCGGCTGCTCGCGCGTGACGTCCCGATCGACGGCGTGGGCCACCAGTTCCACGTCGCGCTGTCCACGCCGGCGAGCACGCTCGAGGACGCCATCGCGGACTTCGAGGACCTGCCCGTCACGCAGGCGGTCACCGAGCTCGACGTCGTCGTCGGCTCGGCGGACACCGCGAAGGCGATCGACCAGGGCTACTACTACCAGCAGGCGTTCGACGCGTTCCGGGAGCACGCGGACAGCCTGTTCTCGGTCACGGTCTGGGGACTGACCGACGGGCGCTCGTGGCGCGCGTCGAACAACGGCAAGCCGCTGCTGTTCGACGACTTCTTCAAGGCCAAGCCCGCGTTCCGCGGCGCGGCCGGCCTCGAGCTGCCCGCGGCGATCCGCTCGGCGAACGCGTTCGCGGCGGACCCCGGTGGTGACTACGCGGTGACGTCGGAGCAGTGGGACCGGCTGCCGCTGCACCCGGTGGGCGAGGACGCCCGCTTCCAGCTGCGGTGGGCGCCCGACGGGCTCACGGCCTTCGTCGACGTCGACGACGCCGACGTCGACGCGACCGACGCGGTCGTCGTCGAGACCACGGACGGCCCGGCCACGTTCGGCCGCGACGGCGAGGGCGACCTCGAGGGCACCGCCACCGAGCGTGACGGCGGGTGGACCGCGGTGGTCCGGGTTCCCCTGACCGATGCGGCGCAGGGTGACGTGGTCCAGCTCGACGTGCAGGTGGTCGACGGTGACGTCACGACGACGTGGAACACGCCGGGCGTGCTCGGCAGCATCTCGCTCGTCGAGCCGCTGTCGTTCGTCGCGATCCACCGCACGGACGCGGCCCCGACGATCGACGGCGACGTCGACGCGGCGTGGACGCTGGCCGGGGCGATCACCACGGACAAGGTGACGTCGGGCTCCGACGGCGCCCGGGGCACGTTCCGCACGCTGTGGCGGGACGGCACGCTGTACGTCCTGGCGGACGTGGCCGACGACGTGGTCGACACGTCGGGATCGGACCCGTGGACCAAGGACTCGGTGGAGATCTACGTCGACGCCGGGAACGCCAAGAACGGCTCCTACCGGTACGACGACACGCAGATCCGGATCGACGCGACCGGTGCGGTCTCGTTCGGCACGGGCGACGAGGCGTTCCAGCGCAACCGGCTGACGAGCGCGGTCGTCGAGACGGCGACGGGGTACCGGGTGGAGGCGGCGATCAGCCTGCTCGAGCACGGCGGCCTCGGGACGTTCCACGGCCTGGACGTGCAGGTCAACGACGCCGCGGGCGGCAGCCGGCACGCGATCAGCAACTGGGCGGACCCCACGGGTGCGGGCTACCAGTCCACGGCCCACTGGGGCGTCGCCGAGCTCGTCGGACCCGCGGTCGCCACCGCACCCGTGATCACCGAGCAGCCCGTGGGCGGCACGGTGACGCTGGGCCGGACGCTCACGCTGCGCGCGGCCGCGAACGGGGCACCCGCGCCGACCGTGCAGTGGCAGCGGCGTGCACCCGGCTCGCCGGTGTGGACGGACGTGCCGGGCGCGACGAGCGCGAGCCTCGCCGTCGTCGTCACCGCGGCGAACGACGGCGCGGCCTACCGTGCGGTCTTCACCAACGTGGCCGGCACCGTCCGGTCCTCGGCGGCCGTCGTCAGGGTGACCCGTGTCGCACCGCGGATCACCACCCAGCCGCGGTCCGTCCAGGTCGCGGCGGGCACCACGGTGACCGTCACGGCCGCGGCGTCGGGCTACCCGGCACCGCAGGTCCGCTGGGAGAAGAAGAAGGCGGGCTCGTCGCAGTGGGTCCGGGTCGAGGGAGCCACGAGGACCAGCCTCAAGGTCACGGCCTCGCGCTCGAACAGCGGCCTGCAGGTGCGTGCGGTGTTCCGCAACGCGGTGGGCACGGCCACGACGAGGGCGGCGACCATCACGGTCAAGCCGGTCGCGCCGCGCGTCTCGGTCCAGCCGAGGCCCACCACGGCCCGCGCCGGCACGGTCGCGTCGTTCACGGTCCGGGTGACGGGGTTCCCCGCACCGAAGGTCCAGTGGTACGAGCGGCGCGCGGGCTCCACGACGTGGGTGAAGCTCACGGGGTCGACGTCCGCGCAGCTCCAGGTGCTGGCGACGAAGGCCCGTGACGGGGCGCTGTACCGCGCGGTGGCGACCAACGCCGCCGGCTCGGTCACCAGCACGGCGGTGCGCCTGACGGTGCGCTGACCGCCGGCGGCCGGTCGAAGGGGACCGGCCGCGCACGGCGCCGCTCCGGGAGAGGGCTGCTCCCGGGGCGGCGCCCACGTGCGTGCGGCGTTTCGGAGGTCCGTCGTGCCGCACGCGGGCATAGCCTTCGGGCACCGGAGGTGATCTGCGCCCATGGACAAGCCCACGCTGAACGGCGAGATGCTCACGCTGCGTCCCATCCGCGCCTCGGACGCCGAGGCCGTGTGGGAGGCGGTGACCGACGACGAGGGACGGCGCCTGACCGGCACCACGCGCGCCTTCACGCGCGGCGAGATCGACACGTGGTGCGCGACCGTGGCGGACCTGCCCGACCGCGTCGACCTGGCCATCACGCTCGCCGACCCCACGGACGACGAGTACCTGGGCGAGATCGTCCTGACCGACATCGACGAGGTGGTCCGCAGCGCGAACCTGCGCCTGGCGATGCGGCCCGGGTACCGCGGGCGCGGGTACGGGACCGAGGCGATCCAGCTGGTGCTCGGTCTCGCGTTCGACGGGCTGGGTCTGCACCGCGTCGGGCTCGACGTGCTGTCGATCAACACGCGCGCGCAGGCGCTGTACGAGAACCTCGGCTTCCGGGTGGAGGGCCGTCGGCGCGACGCGTACCGCGACGGCGAGCGCTGGTGCGACGGCATCGACATGGGCCTGCTCGAGGACGAGTTCCGGGCGGGTCAGCTGGACTGACGCCCGTCCGGGTTTGTCCGGCGGCGGGCGTCACCCGCACGATGGGCGTCATGGATCAGGACGGCGCACCCGGCCGGGGCGGTGCGGGCACGGCCCGCGGCACGCACGACCGCGGCTTCTTCGGCCACCCCCGTGGCCTGCTCACGCTCTTCGGCACGGAGATGTGGGAGCGGTTCAGCTACTACGGCATGCGCGCGATCCTGCTGTACTTCCTCACGGACACGCTCGCCGACGGCGGTCTGGGCCTCGACGAGGGCGTCGGCAACGCGATGGTCGCGGCCTACGGCGCCTCGGTCTACCTCCTGTCGGTCGTGGGCGGGTGGCTCGCGGACCGCGTGATCGGCGCGCGGCGCTCGGTGCTGTACGGCGGCGTGGTGATCGCGGCGGGCCACGTGGCACTCGCGCTGCCGTCGGCCGCGACCGCGTACCTCGGCATCGTGCTCGTGGCGCTCGGCACCGGGCTGCTCAAGCCCAACGTCTCGAGCCTCGTGGGCGAGCTGTACACGCGCGACGACCCGCGCCGGGACTCGGCGTTCTCGATCTTCTACATGGGCATCAACATCGGCTCGCTGTTCGCGCCGATCCTGGTGGGCATCGCGCGCGAGGTGGGCGGCTACCACGCCGGGTTCGCGGTGGCCGCGGTCGGCATGGCCGTCGCGCTCGCGTTCTTCGTCGCCGGGCGCCACCTGCTCGGCGGTGCGGGCGACGCGCCGCCCAACCCGCTGACCGCGCAGGACCGCCCGGGCCTGCTGCGCCTGCTGGCGGCCGTGGGCGTGGGCGCGCTGGTCGCGTTCGGCGTCGCGGTGCTGGTCTCGGGCGGCGTCGAGGTGACGACGTTCGTCGACACGCTGTCCTACATCGCGCTCGCCGCGCCGGTGGCGACGTTCTGGGTCATGTTCCGTTCGCCCAAGGTCACGGCACCGGAGCGCTCGCGGCTGCGCGCGTACGTGCCGCTGTTCGTCGCGGCGATGGTGTTCTGGATGATCTTCGAGCAGGCGGCGAGCACGCTGTCCGCGTACGCCAAGGACCACACGGAGCTCGACGTGCTCGGCTTCGCCGTGTCGCCGTCGTTCTTCCAGTCGGTGAACCCGGCTGCGATCATCCTGCTCGCGCCGCTGTTCGCGTGGCTGTGGGTGCGGCTCGACGACCGTCCGCCGACCGCGGTGAAGTTCGCGATCGGGCTCGCGTTCGCGGCCGTCTCGTTCCTGTTCCTGGCCGGCGCGTCGGCGATCGCGGGGGACGGCCGGTCGCCCGCGTGGGTGCTCGTGGTGGTCTACGTGATCCAGACGGTCGGCGAGCTGTGCCTGTCACCCGTCGGGCTCGCGGCCACCACGCTCCTGGCGCCGCGCGCGTTCCGCGGCCAGGCGATGGCGCTGTGGTTCCTGGCGACCAGTGCGGGCAACGCGGTGACCGCGCAGCTGGTCCAGGTGACCGAGGGTGCGAGCCCGACGGCGTACTTCGGGTGGATCGGTGCGGTCGCGCTGGCGTGCGCGGGGGCCATGTTCGCGATCGCGCCGTGGGTCACGCGCAAGATCCGCGAGGGTGCCGAGACCGAGGACAAGGCCGCGCTCGCGGGGTGACGCCGGGCCGCCCCACGGCGCTCGCGGGGCGGTCGTCAGGCCAGGCGGCGCGTCGAGCCGCGCTCGACGAGCGACGTGGGCAGACGCAGGTGCGTCGGCACCTCGCGCTCGTTCAGCAGGTCCACCAGCAGCCGCAGCGCCTGCGCGCCGATGTCCCGCAGCGGCTGGCTGATCGTGGTGAGCGGCGGGTCGCACAGCGCTGACTCGGGGACGTTGTCGAACCCGATGACCGACAGGTCCTCGGGCACGCGCAGCCCGACCTCGCGCGCGACCTCGACCGTGCGGATGGCCGAGAGGTCGTTGGCGGCGAACACGGCCGTGGGTCGGTCGGGGCCGGTGAGCATCGCGCGTGCCGGCTGGCCCGCGGTCTCCGCGCGGTACCCGCCGTTCACGACGAGCGACTCGTCGACGGGCAGGCCCGCGGCGGCCATGGCCGAGCGGTAGCCGGCCTCGCGCAGGCGCGCGGACTCCAGGTCGGGCCGGCCGCCCACGTGCCCGATGCGCCGGTGGCCGAGCGCGATCAGGTGCTCGGTCGCCATGACAGCGCCGGCGAAGTTGTCCGCGTCGACCGTCGGCGTGCTGCCGGACGGGCCGGTGTGCGGGTCGATCGCGACCACGGGGATGCCGTTCGCGGCGTCGACGACCGTCGGGGTCACGATGATCGCGCCGTCGATCAGGGTCCCGCCCAGGCGGGACAGGTACCGGCGCTCCCAGCCGACCTCGGCGCCGCGTGCGCCGCCGGAGTAGGCGAGCAGCTCGTAGCCAGTCGCGCCGATCGCGCTCGAGGCGCCCTTGAGCAGCTCGGTGCTGAACGGTTCGAACTCCGCGACCAGGATGCCGATCACGTTGGTGCGGTGCGAGCGCAGGCTGCTGGCGCCCAGGCTCGCCTCGTACCCCAGGTCGGAGATCACCTGCTGCACGCGGTCGAGCGTCGACTGCGCCACGCCGTACCGGCCGTTGACCACCTTGGACACGGTGGCGACCGACACGCCCGCCTGACGTGCGACGTCGGCCATCTTGACTCGCCCTGGCTGCTCCACGCCGCGATGATATGGCATCGGTTTGATAACGGTATAGATAACGGTTTCGATAACGATTGACACTCCGCCCGACACTTTGCGAGACTCGCCGGCGTCCAGGTGGGTCAACGAAGACTGAAAGGACCAGACATGGCACGCATGCGCCGTGCGACCGCGACGATCGCGGTGGCGACGACGGTGGCTCTGCTCGCAGCCTGTGGCGGCGGGGACGAGCCCGGAGGCGAGAAGACGCCCGGGGGCAAGGGCGAGGACGTCACCGTCACGTGGTGGCACAACTCCAACACGGGTGACGGCAAGAAGTACTACGACAAGGTCGCGGCCGACTTCGAGGCGGCCAACCCGGGTGTCGACATCGACGTCCAGGCCATGCAGCACGAGGACATGACCACCAAGCTCGAGGCGGCCTTCCAGGCCGGTGAGGCGCCCGACGTCTACATGGAGCGCGGTGGCGGCGAGCTCGCCGACCACGTCGAGGCGGGCCTGGTCAAGGACCTGTCCGAGGCCGCGGGCGACACGATCGCCAAGCTGGGCGGCACGGTCGCCGGCTTCCAGGTCGACGGCGCCACCTACGCGCTGCCGTTCTCGCTGGGCGTCGTCGGGTTCTGGTACAACAAGGCGCTCTTCGCGGAGGCGGGCATCGACGCCACGCCGACCACGTGGGACGAGATGTACGCCGCGATCGACAAGCTCAAGGCGGCGGACATCACCCCGATCGCGGTGGGCGCGGGCGACAAGTGGCCCGCCGCGCACTACTGGTACTACTTCGCGCTGCGTCAGTGCTCGCAGGAGGTCCTGCAGGGCGCGGTGCAGTCGCTCGACTTCTCCGACCCGTGCTTCGTGCGCGCCGGCGAGTCGCTCGAGGAGCTGGTGGCGGCCAAGCCGTTCAACAACGGCTTCCTCACCACCAAGGCGCAGGAGGGTGCCACGAGCGCCTCCGGCCTGCTGGCGACCGGCAAGGTCGCGATCGAGCTCCAGGGCCACTGGGAGCCCGGCGTGATGCAGGGCCTCACCGAGGACGGCTCGGGCCTGGGCGAGAACACGGGCTGGTTCGCGTTCCCGGCCGTGGACGACGGCCAGGGCGACCCGGCCTCCGCGCTCGGCGGCGGTGACGCGTGGGCCGTGGGCCAGGACGCGCCGGACGCCGCGGTGGACTTCGCGCAGTACCTGCTGTCCGACGAGGTCCAGAAGGGCTTCGCCGAGCTGGACATGGGTCTGCCGACGAACAACACCGCCTCGAAGTACGTCTCCGACCCGGCGCTGGCGAACCTGCTGGCCGTCCGTGACGCGGCGCCCTTCGTGCAGCTGTACTTCGACACGGCCTTCGGCGCCTCGGTCGGCGGCGCGATGAACGACGAGATCGCCCTGCTGTTCGCAGGCGAGGCATCTCCGCAGGACATCGTCGACGCCACCCAGGCTGCGGCTGACTCGGAGTGATCGACGTGGCAGACGAAGCGAACGCCCTGACGGGTGCCTCCGCCTCGACTGCGACGTCCACCCCGACGGTGGAGGCCGCCGGCCGTGCTCAGGCACGGTCGGCGGCCCCCGCCCCGGGCGGACGCCGCGGCTCCGGCGCATCGGTCCGCAAGCGCCTCGAGATCACGATCTTCGTGGCGCCCGCCCTCGTGCTGTTCGGCCTGTTCGTGGTGTGGCCGATCATCCGCGCGGTGCAGTTCTCCTTCTACAAGTGGAAGGGGTACGGCCCGCTCAAGAACTTCGTGGGGCTCGACAACTACGCGAGCGTGCTGCAGAACGACGTCTTCACCGGCGCGTTCACGCACAACATGATCATCGTGGTGGCGTCCATCGCCATCCAGCTCCCGCTCGGCCTCGGCATCGCGCTCCTGCTGAACCGCAAGATGCGCGGCCAGAGCGTGCTGCGCACCATCATCTTCGTCCCGTACGTGCTGGCCGAGGTCATCGCGGGCGTCGTCTGGTACCAGATGCTCGTCGCCGACGAGGGCGTCATGGACACGCTGCTCTCGGCGATCGGGCTCAGCGGACCCGAGCAGGGCTTCCTCGGCGACCCGAAGTACGCGCTGTGGACCGTCATCGCGGTCCTCACCTGGAAGTACCTGGGCCTGGCGATCATCCTGTTCCTCGCCGGCCTGCAGGGCGTGCCCGACGAGCTGTACGAGGCCGCGCAGATCGACGGCGCGTCCTGGTGGCAGATCCAGCGCCGCATCACCATCCCGATGCTCGGCCCGACGCTGCGCACGTGGGCGTTCCTGTCGATGGTCGGCTCGCTGCAGCTGTTCGACATGGTCTGGATCCTCACGGGCGGCGGTCCCGCCAACTCCACGACGACGATGGCCACGTTCCTCATCAACGAGGGCACCAAGCGGTCCAACTACGGCATCGCCTCGGCGGCCTCCGTGATCCTCTTCGTCGTCGCCCTGATCATGGCGCTGCTGTACCAGCGCTTCGTCATGCGCCGTGACAACACCGTCACGGTCGTCCGGAAGAAGGCCGCCCGATGACCACCGCCCTCGCCCCGACCAAGGGCGCCGCGGCAGCGCAGTCGCAGCAGACCGCGCGCCGGTCCGGCAGCACCAACGCGATGCGCGGCGGGAGCCCGCTGATCTGGTTCGTCGCGCTCATCGTGTGCGCGTTCACGCTCGGCCCCGTGCTGTACGGCGTGGTGTCCGGGTTCCGGACCAACGCGCAGCTCGCCGAGTCGCCCTCGTCGCTGCCCGCCCCGTGGGTGCTCGACAACTACGCCGGCGTGATCCAGAACCCCGACTTCTGGCGGTACACGCTCAACTCGACCGTGATCGCGCTCGTCACCACGGCGCTCGTCGTCGTGTGCGGCGTGATGGCCGCGTACCCGCTCGCGCGGTACCAGTTCAAGGGCCGCGAAGGCCTCTACATGGTGTTCGTCGCGGGCCTGCTGTTCCCCGCGACCGTGGGCGTCATCCCGCTGTTCATCCTCATCACCAAGGACCTGCACCTGGGCAACTCGTGGTGGGGCGTGGCGCTCCCGCAGGCGGCGTTCGCGCTGCCGATCACCGTGGTGATCCTGCGGCCGTTCCTGCAGGCGATCCCCACCGAGCTCGAGGAGGCGGCGATGCTCGACGGCGCCAGCCGCATCGGGTTCTTCTGGCGGATCCTGCTGCCGCTGTCCGGCCCGGGCCTGGTGACGGTCGGTGTCCTGGCGTTCGTCGGCTCGTGGAACGCCTACCTCCTGCCGCTGCTGCTGCTGCAGGGCGACAAGAAGACGCTGCCGCTGGGTGTCGCGGACTTCTCCTCGGAGCACGCGTCGGACATCGCCGGTGTGTTCGCCTTCACGTCGCTGTCGATGATCCCCGCGCTGATCTTCTTCCTCGCGATGCAGAAGCGGATCGTCAGCGGTCTGCAGGGCGCGGTCAAGGGCTGATCGGCGATGACGGACACCACCACCCGCGACCAGGCGGGCCAGCTGCAGGGTGCGCCGAGCACCCCCACCACCGCGCCGGACACCCGGCCGGCTCCTGCCGACGAGACCGCGGCTCGCGTCGCGGCGCTCGTCGGGAGCATGTCCCTCGAGGCCAAGATCGCGCAGGTCGTCGGCTTCTGGGAGAAGGGCGACGGCGAGGTCGTCGCACCGCTGCAGGGCGAGTTCACGCGTGAGGGCGGCCTCGACGAGGCCACCCGCCACGGGCTCGGCCACCTCACCCGCGTGTACGGCACACGTCCCGTGGACCCGGACGGCCGGGCGCGGTGGCTGTGGGCCAAGCAGCGCGAGCTCGTCGCGACCAGCGGCCTGCCCGCGCTCGTGCACGAGGAGTGCCTCACGGGCCTGTCGGCCTGGCAGGCGGCGACGTTCCCGACGCCGCTCGCGTGGGGCGCGTCGTTCGACCCCGAGCTGGTGCAGGAGATGGCCACGCTCATCGGCGGGTCCATGGCCGCGCTGGGCATCCACCAGGGCCTGGCCCCCGTGCTCGACGTCGTGCGCGACCCCCGGTGGGGCCGCGTCGAGGAGTGCATCGCCGAGGACCCGTACCTGATCGGTGCGATCGGCACGTCCTACGTGCGCGGGCTGCAGTCCACGGGCGTGCACGCCACGCTCAAGCACTTCGTCGGCTACTCGGCCTCGCAGGCGGGGCGGAACTTCGCCCCCGTGCACGCCGGGCCGCGTGAGGTGGCCGACGTGCTGCTCATCCCGTTCGAGATGGCGGTCCGTGACGGTGGCGTGCGCTCGGTCATGCACTCGTACGCCGAGATCGACGGCGTGCCCGTGGCGAGCGACCCGCGCCTGCTGCACGACGTGCTGCGCGAGCGGTGGGGCTTCGACGGCGTGGTCGTCGCGGACTACTTCGGCGTCGCGTTCCTCGACATCCTGCACCACGTGGCCGAGGACCTCGGTGCCGCCGCGGGCCTCGCGCTCGCGGCCGGCGTCGACATCGAGCTGCCCACCGGGGACGCGTTCCTCGAGCCGCTCATCACGGCGGTGCGCGAGGGCCGGGTCGACGAGGCGCTCGTCGACCGTGCGGTCACCCGTGCGCTGCGGCAGAAGGCCGAGCTCGGGCTCCTGGACGCGACGTTCGACGACGAGCCGCCCACCGGGATCGACCTCGACTCGCCCGCGCACCGCGCGGTCGCGCTGCGGCTCGCGCAGGAGTCGGTGGTGCTGCTCGGCAACGACGGGCTGCTGCCGCTCGGTGCCTCCGGGCCCGTCGGCCGCGTCGCGGTGATCGGCCCCAACGCCGACCGTGCCGAGGCGATGTTCGGCTGCTACTCGTTCGTCAACCACGTCCTCGAGCACCACCCCGAGGCCGAGATGGGCATCGAGGTCCCCACCGTGCTCGACGCGCTGCGCGCCGAGCTGAACGGCACCGAGGTCACCTACGCGCGTGGCAGCGCCGTGGACGACGAGGACCGTGCCGGGTTCGCCGAGGCCGTGGCAGCGGCCTCGGCGGCCGACGTGGCCGTCGTCGTCGTGGGGGACCACGCCGGCCTGTTCGGGCGGGGCACCGTGGGTGAGGGCTGCGACCGCGACGACCTCGAGCTGCCGGGCGTGCAGCGCGAGCTGGTCGAGGCGGTGCTCGCGACCGGCACCCCGGTGGTGCTGGTGCTCCTGACCGGCCGGCCCTACGCGGTCGACTGGGCGCTCGAGCGGTGCGGTGCCGTGGTGCAGGCGTTCTTCCCGGGTGAGGAGGGCGGCACGGCGGTCGCCCACGTGCTGTCCGGCCGGGTCAACCCGTCCGGTCGGCTCCCCGTGAGCCTGCCGCGTTCGGCGGGTGCCCAGCCGTACTCCTACCTGCACCCGGCGCTGGGGGGAGACGGCGACGTCACGAACCTCCGCAGCACGCCGGCCCTGCCGTTCGGCCACGGCCTGTCGTACACGTCCTTCGCGTACGACGCGCTCGAGCCGGCCGCCGACGAGGTCGCCACGGACGGACGCATCCGCGTCGCGGTGCGGGTGACCAACACCGGCGAGCGGGACGGCGACGAGGTGGTCCAGCTCTACGCGCACGACCCGGTCGCCTCGGTGACCCGGCCCGTCGCGCAGCTGGTCGGGTTCCGCCGGGTCGCGCTCGCCGCGGGGCAGTCCGCGGTGGTGCGGTTCGACGTGCCGACCACCCGGGTCGCGTTCAGCGACCGGGACATGGTGCGGATCGTCGAGCCCGGCGAGCTCGAGCTGTGGGTCGGCACGTGCGCCGACCGGCGCGCGCAGGCCCGGGTCCGGCTGACCGGTGCCGTGCACACGATCGACGACGACGACCGCTGGACGGTGACGGAGATCGTCGGCGGCTGACGCCCCGACGGCCCGCGTCTCGACGCCCGCCCAGCATCCCTGCCCGCCCCGACGGGCCGTGCCGACTCCGACGGCACGGCCCGGGGGCGGGCCTTCGTCGTCCCGCACCCGTCGTGGCAGGTCGCAGCGTGGACACCGCGCGGACCGCGCCGCCCACCGACGTACGCTGACCCGGCGCGTGCCCCTGACGCGCCACCTGCGTGAGGAGTTGACCTCGATGAGCCGTCCGCTGCGCTCCCGGACCTCGACCCACGGCCGCAACATGGCCGGTGCCCGTGCGCTGTGGCGCGCCACCGGCATGGGCAGCGAGGACTTCGGCAAGCCGATCATCGCGATCGCGAACTCGTACACGCAGTTCGTCCCGGGCCACGTCCACCTCAAGGACATGGGCGACCTGGTGGCGGGCGCGATCCGCGAGGCCGGCGGCGTGGCCAAGGAGTTCAACACCATCGCGGTCGACGACGGCATCGCGATGGGTCATGGCGGGATGCTCTACTCGCTGCCCAGCCGCGACCTGATCGCCGACTCGGTCGAGTACATGGTCAACGCGCACTGCGCGGACGCGATCGTGTGCATCTCCAACTGCGACAAGATCACGCCCGGCATGCTCAACGCCGCGCTGCGGCTCAACATCCCGGTCATCTTCGTCTCGGGCGGGCCCATGGAGGCCGGCAAGGCCGTCGTCGCCGACGGCGTCGCCCGTACGCCCCTCAACCTGGTCAACGCGATCAACTACGCGGCCGACGACAACGTGGGCGACGACGCGCTCGCGCAGGTCGAGGAGAACGCGTGCCCCACGTGCGGCTCCTGCTCCGGGATGTTCACGGCCAACTCGATGAACTGCCTGACCGAGGCGCTCGGCCTGTCGCTGCCCGGCAACGGCTCGACGCTGGCCACGCACGAGGCGCGGCGTGAGCTGTTCCTCGAGGCGGGCCGCACGATCGTCGCGCTGGCCAAGCGGTACTACGACGACGAGGACGACACTGCCGCCCCGCGCTCGATCGCCACGCGCGCCGCGTTCGGCAACGCGATGGCGCTCGACGTGGCCATGGGCGGCTCCACCAACACCGTGCTGCACATCCTGGCCGCGGCGCAGGAGGCGGGGGTCGACTTCACGCTCGCGGACATCGACGCGATCTCCCGCCGCGTGCCCTGCCTGGCCAAGGTCGCGCCGAACCACCCCGACTTCCACATGGAGGACGTGCACCGCGCGGGCGGCATCCCCGCGCTGCTCGGCGAGCTCGACCGTGGCGGGCTGCTGGACCACGACGTGACCTCCGTGCACACGCCCACGCTGCGCGCGTGGCTCGACGACTGGGACATCCGCGGCGGCAAGGCCACGCAGCGCGCTCAGGACCTGTTCCTGGCGGCGCCCGGGGGGGTGCGCACCACGCAGGCGTTCTCCACGGCGAACGTGTGGGAGTCCCTGGACACCGACGCCGCCCACGGCTGCATCCGCGACGTCGAGCACGCCTACACGGTCGAGGGCGGCCTCGCGGTGCTGCGCGGCAACCTGGCCGAGGACGGCGCGATCATCAAGACCGCCGGCATCGACCCGGACGTGTTCCACTTCGTCGGCACCGCGCTGGTGTGCGAGTCGCAGGACGAGGCCGTGGAGAAGATCCTCACCAAGCAGGTGCAGCCCGGCCACGTGGTCGTCGTCCGGTACGAGGGCCCTGCGGGCGGCCCCGGCATGCAGGAGATGCTGTACCCGACGTCCTTCATCAAGGGCCGTGGGCTCGGCAAGGTGTGCGCGCTCATCACCGACGGCCGGTTCTCGGGCGGGTCCTCCGGCATCTCGGTGGGTCACGTCTCTCCCGAGGCGGCCGCGGGCGGTGCGATCGCCCTGATCGAGGACGGCGACGAGATCGAGATCGACGTCGAGACGCGCCTGATCCGCATCAATGTGCCCGACGACGTGCTCGCCGAGCGCCGCGCCAAGATGGAGGCGTCCGAGACGCCGTGGCAGCCGCGCGACCGCGACCGCTACGTGTCCCCGGCCCTGCAGGCCTACGCAGCGATGGCCACGTCCGCCGACCGCGGCGCGGTCCGCGACGTCACCCGCCTGCGCCGCGGCTGAGCCGACCGTCGCCGCGAGCAGTGCGCCGGGTCTCGTCCTCGGAGGCCGGCCTGACATGTCGGGTGGCTGCTTGGCGATGAACCATGGGAGTTGCTACCGCGGCGGCATGACCGCCCAACCTGAACGGTGCGGGAAACCGGGACAGGCTCCGGCGGCACGCTCCCTCCGCACCATCTGGTTGCTCACGCGCGGTTGACGCATCGTGGGCTGCTCCATCCAGACCAGTTGCCGACGAGGTCGCCCGCACGCACGGAGACGCACAGCCGGGTCGCCCTGGGCACCGAGAACGTCGCCGAGGTCGCCTGGGAGCGTGCCCGGACCTTCCACGAACGGATCGGCTTGCCCACCGGCGCTCGGCCGACTCGCACCTGATAGGCCTTGACCCCGGTTCCGCGGTCAATCGCCGACCACCGCGCCCTCGTGGTGGACGTGTGGATCACCGCAGACGAGAAGGGCGCGACCGACACCTTCGGGGACGTCGCATCCAGTGTGAATCGAGTCGAGACCGCGCCCACCGTCGCGTACGCGACCCGCACCCCCAGCGTGTGCGACCCGTCACCCAGACCCGCCGGCGACCACGGCGACGTGCACTCCCGGTCCACCCCGTCGACCGTGCACACGTACCTGGCGTGACGGACCCCTGAGCTGAACACGAACCGCGCGCCCGGACCCACCGACGAACCCGCGGCAGGACCCTCCAACCTGACCGTCGTGTCGCCCGCAGGCTCAAACACCGTCAACGTCGAACCGGCTGGCACCGCCAACACACCATCACCCTGCGCCATACCGCGCAGCGGGGCGTCTGCGCCCTCGATCACCTGTGGAATGGGCCCGCGTGCCTTCCCGCGCCACACCAGCGCACCGGTCTCGACGTCGCGCATGTCAATGGTGCCGTCCGCGCGGCCCTCGACCACGTAGCCGTTCACGATCAACGGCGGCGTCGTGTTGTCGTTCGTGGGTGCCCTCCACAACTCGACACCGGACCGCGCGTCGTGGACGGTGAGGTGCCCGTTGGCGACGGCGACCATGTGCGTGTCGTCGAACGCGGGTGTGGTCCAGGACGTGACAGCCGCGAACGCGAGATCGGAAGCAGTGAGGGCATCGACGACTGCCATCGGGCGCCCGACGTAGAAGCCACGGACATGCAGCCTGCCGTCGTGGAGGACGGACGTCGAACCGCCGCCCCCCGAGCAGGGGCCGTGCCGGCTCCAGACCGGCGCACCATCAAGTGCGAAGCGATAGATGCGCTCGCACGCAAACGACAGGAAGATCCCGTTGTCCGACACCGTCGGTGAGCTCGCGGAGCCAGTGGCGAGATCGGCGGTCCACAGCACGTTCCCCGAGCCCTGATCGACCGCGAAGAGCGTGCCGCCACTACCGCTGCCGACGACGTACACGACGCCGTCGCGGGCGGTCGGCGGGCCGTCGAAGTACCGCTGACTGGGGAGGTCGATGTTCCAGGCGACGTGTCCGGTTGTCGCGTCGAGGGCCATGAGTCCACCCGAGTCGCTCATCACGAAGACTCGACCTGCGTCGAAGGCGAACGCGCTCGTACTCTCGGTGTACCCGCCGACGACACGCGGGCCCCACACGACCTCACCCGACCGGGCGGACAGCGCGACGACACTTCGACCGAGGCGGCGCGGGTCGGAGTACAGCGCGTACACGATGCCGTCTGCGATGAGCGGGTAGCTGACCGTGCCGTGGAGCGTCACTGACCACGCCTCCGTCAGCGGGCCGGTGAACGACGGGTCCACGGAGCGGCCGTCGTGCAACGGCCCCTGCTGGAAAGCCACTGCTGCGTACGGGTCGGGCGACTCCACATCCGACCCGTACGTTGCCGCGGCTGGGGCGCAGCAGGCGATCCCCGCCGAGACGGCAGCAATCATCGACAGTAGTCGCCTGCGCATCGGCGATGCCTCTCTCTCATCGGTAGGCGTGCGGGCCAGACGCGCGCGCGTTCGACTAGGTGCGGTTGACGCATCGTGGGCTGCTCCATCCAGACCAGTTGCCGACGAGGTCGCCCGCACGCACGGAGACGCACAGCCGGGTCGCCCTGGGCACCGAGAACGTCGCCGAGGTCGCCTGGGAGCGTGCCCGGACCTTCCACGAACGGATCGGCTTGCCCACCGGCGCTCGGCCGACTCGCACCTGATAGGCCTTGACCCCGGTTCCGCGGTCAATCGCCGACCACCGCGCCCTCGTGGTGGACGTGTGGATCACCGCAGACGAGAAGGGCGCGACCGACACCTTCGGGGACGTCGCATCCAGTGTGAATCGAGTCGAGACCGCGCCCACCGTCGCGTACGCGACCCGCACCCCCAGCGTGTGCGACCCGTCACCCAGACCCGCCGGCGACCACGGCGACGTGCACTCCCGGTCCACCCCGTCGACCGTGCACACGTACCTGGCGTGACGGACCCCTGAGCTGAACACGAACCGCACGCCCGGACCCACCGACGAACCCGCGGCAGGACCCTCCAACCTGACCGTCGTGTCGCCCGCAGGCTCAAACACCGTCAACGTCGAACCGGCTGGCACCGCCAACACACCATCACCCTGCGCCATACCCATGACCGCTTGGCCCCACTCGATGCTGAGCGGTATCGGGCCGCCAGCACTGCCGCGCCAGACCAGGGCACCGGTCTCGATGTCTCTCATGTCGACGGTGCCGTCTGAGCGTCCGCCGACCACGTAGCCGTTCACGACCAGTGGCGGCACCGTGTAATCGTCTTCCGCGGCCTGCCAGAGTGGGTCGCCGATCAGTCGGTCGCTCCCGGAGCGCAGGTCGTACGCGGTCAGCAGCCCGCCAGCAACGGTGATCATGTGCGAGTCGTCGAACGCCGGAGGAGCCCACCCGCTGAACGTCGCGAGCTCGAGCTCGGCCCCGGTCGCGGCATCAAGGATGCTCGGCCACTCCCACGTGTCGGGACTCCTCACGTAGAGCCGGTCGCCGTGCAGGACCGTCGTCATTCCGCCGCCACCAGTGCACGAGCCTGGTCGACGCCAGATGAGTGAGCCGTCGAGCGCGAACTTGTACGTCTCCTTGCACGCGTACGAGACGTAGACGCCATCTGCGGAGACCGTCGGGGAACTCGTGTCACCAGTGCCTTGATAGGCCGTCCACAGGATCTCGCCCGTCTGTTCATCGAGTGCAAGGAGATTCCCGAGATATCCGCGGGCGCCGACGTACACGACGCCGTCGCGCGCGGTGACCGGCGCATTCACGCCGGACGGGAGGTCGAGCGTGAGGTCCCAGTTGACCTCACCGGTCACCGCATCGACGGCCACGATCCGGCCGAGCTCACCGAGGATGAAGACCTGTCCCGCATCGTAGGCGAACGAGCTCGGGCCCGTGGTCCAGCCACCGATCACCAGCGGGCCCCATACGCGCTCGCCCGTCTCGGCGGAGAGCGCCACGACGCTCCGGCCACGCCCCGCCGGATCGGCCGACATCGCGAAGACGAGGCCTTCGGCGATCAGGGGATAGCCGATGGTGCCCCCTGCCAGCGTCACCGACCATGCCTCGGTCAACGGGCCTCTGAACGAAGGGTCCACGGATCGGCCGTCGTGCAGAGCGTTGTTCTGGTAGGCAGCCGCGGCATACGGGTCGGAGGGTCTCGACGATGTCGGCGCTACCGAGGCGTCGGCCGAAGCCGGGGGTGCGAGTGCAAGCACACACGCCGCGACCACGCCGAGGCCGAACACACGCCGCCGCATTGCCTCCGCCTCTTTCGTTGTGACGTCTCTCAGCCCATCGGCGCCTGGTGGCAGCGAGTTGAGCCCTCGGCGGCTCGAGCTTTCGCCTCTTCCCCAGGCGCGCCAGGGCTCAGCATGGGGTCGTTCTCGGTGCCGAACACTCCCCCTCTGCGCGCCGCGGAGCCTGAACCGGGCTCCCGGACCGTTCGGGTCGGGCGATCATGCCGCCGTGGTGGCGGCGGTGTGATGGTCCTCGCAAGGGTCCGGGCGAGGGTCAGGCGTGCTCGTGCTGGCGGGGGCCGCCGGTCCCGCGCAGGACGGAAGAGGCGACGGTGGCGGAGTCGAGCAGGCCGTCGATCTCCTCGCGGGGGACGGGCCGGCCGAACAGGTAGCCCTGGCCCTGGGGGCAGCCGAGGGCGCGCAGGGCCTCGGCCTCTTCCTGGGTCTCGACCTGCTCGGCGACGGCGGTCAGGTCCAGGCTCGCGCACAGGTCGACGATGGCGCCGGCCAGGGCGCGGCGGCGGCGGGCTTCTTCGCCGGTCTCGGCGGCGATGCGGGTGAAGGCGCCGTCGATCTTGACGATGTCCACGGGCAGGTCCCGCAGGTAGGACAGCGAGGAGTAGCCGGTGCCGAAGTCGTCGATCGCGGCGCGGATGCCGTGCTCGCGCAGGGTGGCCAGGTGCGCGATCGCGGGTGCGGCCTCGTCGCGGCCGGTCGCCAGCAGCGCGGTCTCGGTGATCTCGAGGACCAGCGCCTCACCGGGCAGGCCGGAGGAGTGCAGGGCCTCCAGGACGGTGTCGACCACGTCGGGTCGGCGCAGCTGGTGGCCGGAGATGTTGACGTGCACGGCCACGCCGTGACGCTCGTACCAGGGCCGGGCGTCGGCGCAGGCGCGCTGCAGCACGTGCGCGCCGATGGGGATGATCAGGCCGGTGTCCTCCGCGACGGGGATGAACCGGTCGGGCATGACGAGCCCGCCCACGGGGTGCCAGCGCAGGAGCGCCTCGACGGCGAGCATCTCGCCGGAGTCCAGGTCGACCACGGGCTGGTAGCGCACCTCGAGCTCGTCGCGCGCGACGGCGTGCCGCAGGCCCTCGGTGAGCGAGGAGCGGCCGGCCTGCTCGATCCGCAGACGGGGCGTGAAGACGTAGGCCTGGTTCTTGCCGGCGGCCTTGGCGGCGTACAGCGCCAGGTCCGCGTCCCGCAGGCCCTGCTGCACGGACACGGTGTCGTCCATGACGCGCACGCCGACGCTCGCGGCGACGCGGATGGACTGGCCGTCGATCTCAAGCGGCTCGGCGAGCGCGCGCACGATCCGCCACGCGATGTCGTGCGCGTCCTCGTCGGTGGCGCGTTCCAGGACGATCGCGAACTCGTCGCCACCGAGGCGCGCGAGCGTGTCGGTGGGGACCACGATGCGGCGCAGCCGCCGCGCGACCGCGGTCAGCAGCTGGTCGCCGGCCGGGTGGCCGTAGTTGTCGTTGATGCCCTTGAACCCGTCGAGGTCCACCATCAGCACGGCGCGGGGCAGGGTGCGGCCGCCGGGCGGCCCCGGGTCGGCCAGACGGGCCGAGAGGTGCGCACGGTTGCCCAGGCCGGTGAGCGGGTCACGCAGGGCCTGCTTGCGCAGCAGCTTCTGCAGGTTGCTCTGCTCGCGCAGCGCCTGTGACAGCTCGGCGGCCTGGCGGTCCAGCTGCACGGCCCGGCGCTGCGCTGTGCTCGTGCCGGCCACGAGGCGGCCCACCAGGAACGCGGACATGACCGTCAAGGTCAGCAGCGGGACCGCGAGGTCGGACCACCGCATCGACACGATCGAACCGGGCTCGAACGTCAGGAGGTACGTGATCGGCCCGACGGTCGCCATGACGACGAAGATCGCGCCGCGCGTCGCGGTGTGCGTGTGCGAGGACCGCTCGGCACGCGGCTCCGACGTCGCGGGGTGCAGGGCCGCGGTCGCGAACAGCACGAACCACACGAGCCACGAGGCGCTGCCGATGCCCTCGACGAGCGAGGTGTCGAGCAGCGAGATCCCCGGCAGACCGTCACCGGTCAGCGTGACCGTGTAGAGCATGTCGCCCGTGGTCGAGGACACCACACCGAGCGCGAGCAGGACGTACGCGCGGTTGGTGGTGCCGTACCGGAACGCCAGCCGCGCTGCGGCGAACACCACCGGCAGGCCGAGCGCGATCGACACGATCGAGGCCACGCGCGACGGGTCCTCGAGCGCGTCGGTGCCCACGTGCGTGCGGAAGACGAGCACCCAGTACAGGAGCGCGAGGCCCATGACCACGATGAACGCGTCGGTCGTGGCGCTCTCGTTCCGGGAGCGCTGCGGGTTGCGGGGCAGCGCGGCCAGCCCTGCGGTCAGCAGCGCGTACGTGGGCATGTACAGCACGTCGAACCACCAGGGGATCTGGCTGTCGTCGCCCGTGACGACGTACCACGTGGTCCAGGCGAGGTCGGAGAGGCACCACCAGGCGAGGCCCGCGGCCAGGAGCCACCACGCACGTGCGGCGGCCGGGCGGTTGCGCCGGATCCCGACGACGGTCGCGGCGACGGCGAGCACGGGGACCACGTCCCACAGGACCTCCCCGGCCCAGCCGGGGACGAGCATGACCAGGAACGTCAGGCCGAGCCCGCACGCGAGGAAGGCCCGGCACGACACGACGTCGAGGGGCCGTCGCACGCTGCGCGCGGGCACGTCGTCCATCGCACCTCCCTGGTTCGTCGTCGTCCAGGTCGGCGCGACCGCACCGACCGCGCACACCTCCGTCGCATCCCCTCCGATCGGCCGCGCGCTCCCCGCGTTGAGCCGGAAGCCCGAGAGGTTTCTCGTGTCACCCGCACCGGCGACGACCACACGGCTGACCAGCGCGTGCACCGAGCGTCCCGGCCGGGGCGGCGGCGCGGGTGCGCTCACCGGGCCGGCCCGCGCGTGCGCGGGGGTGCGCTCCTACAGTGAGCGCATGACGGACACAGCCCCGGGCGCCGACGGCATCGACATCAAGCCGCGCTCCCGCCAGGTGACCGACGGTCTCGAGGCCACGGCGTCCCGCGGGATGCTCCGTGCCGTCGGCCTGGGGGACGAGGACTTCGCCAAGCCCCAGATCGGGGTCGCGAGCTCGTGGAACGAGATCACGCCGTGCAACCTGTCGCTGGACCGGCTCGCGAAGGCCGCCAAGTCCGGCGTGCACGCCGCCGGGGGGTATCCCCTGGAGTTCGGCACCATCTCGGTGTCCGACGGCATCTCGATGGGCCACGAGGGCATGCACTTCTCGCTGGTCAGCCGCGACGTCATCGCCGACTCCGTGGAGACGGTGATGATGGCCGAGCGGCTCGACGGGTCGGTGCTGCTCGCGGGGTGCGACAAGTCGCTGCCCGGGATGCTCATGGCCGCGGCGCGCCTCGACCTGGCCTCCGTGTTCCTGTACGCGGGCTCGATCATGCCGGGCTGGGTCAAGCTGTCCGACGGCACCGAGAAGGACGTGACGATCATCGACGCGTTCGAGGCGGTCGGGGCGTGCGCGCGCGGGCTGATGAGCGTCGAGGACGTCGGCCGGATCGAGCGTGCGATCTGCCCGGGCGAGGGCGCGTGCGGCGGCATGTACACCGCGAACACCATGGCGTCCGTCGCCGAGGCCATGGGCATGTCGCTGCCGGGCTCCGCCGCGCCGCCCTCGGCGGACCGCCGCCGCGACCAGTACGCGCAGCGTTCGGGCGAGGCCGTGGTCGAGATGCTGCGGCGCGGCATCACGGCCCGGCAGATCATGACCAAGGAGGCGTTCGAGAACGCGATCGCGGTGGTCATGGCGTTCGGCGGCTCCACCAACGCGGTGCTGCACCTGCTGGCGATCGCGCACGAGGCCGAGGTGGACCTCACGCTCGACGACTTCGCGCGCGTCGCGCAGCGCGTGCCGCACCTGGGCGACCTCAAGCCGTTCGGCCGGTACGTCATGAACGACGTCGACCGCGTCGGGGGAGTGCCGGTCGTCATGAAGGCGCTGCTCGAGGCCGGCCTGCTGCACGGCGACTGCCTGACGGTGACGGGCCGGACGGTCGCGGAGAACCTCGCCGACGTGAACCCGCCCGACCCGGACGGCAAGATCCTGCGCGCGCTCGACAACCCGATCCACCGCACGGGCGGCATCACGATCCTGTCGGGCTCGCTCGCACCGGACGGTGCGGTCGTGAAGTCCGCGGGGTTCGACTCCGACGTGTTCGAGGGCACCGCGCGCGTGTTCGAGCGGGAGCGAGCGGCGCTCGACGCGCTCGAGGACGGCACCATCCAGGCGGGCGACGTCGTCGTGATCCGTTACGAGGGCCCCAAGGGCGGACCGGGCATGCGCGAGATGCTCGCGATCACGGGTGCGATCAAGGGCGCGGGGCTGGGCAAGGACGTGCTGCTGGTGACGGACGGACGCTTCTCGGGCGGGACGACGGGCCTGTGCGTCGGCCACATCGCCCCCGAGGCGGTCGACGCGGGCCCGATCGCGTTCGTGCGCGACGGGGACCGCATCCGGCTCGACGTCGCGCACGCGCGCCTCGACCTGCTGGTGGACGACGACGAGCTCGCGCGCCGGCGCGAGGGGTGGGCGCCGCTGCCGCCGCGCTACACCCGCGGCGTGCTCGCGAAGTACGCCAAGCTGGTGCAGTCCGCGAGCCGCGGCGCGGTCCTCACCTGATCGGCACCACCGGCGCGACGAGCCCGGGCGGCGCGCCCGCGCGCTGCCTACGGTGTGGGGCATGGCCTTCACGCAGCAGGACGCGCCCTGGTGGACGAGCACGGTGGTCTACCAGATCTACCCGCGCTCGTTCCAGGACTCCGATGGTGACGGCATCGGCGACCTGCGGGGTGTGCTGCAGCGCGTCGACCACCTGGCGGAGCTCGGCGTCGGCGTCGTGTGGTTCTCGCCGATCTTCCGCAGCCCGCAGGACGACAACGGCTACGACATCAGCGACTACCAGGACGTCGACCCGCTGTTCGGCACGCTCGCGGACCTGGACCAGGTGATCGCGGCGCTGCACGAGCGCGGCATCAAGGTGGTCATGGACCTCGTCGTGAACCACACGTCCGACGAGCACCCGTGGTTCGTCGAGTCCCGCTCGTCGAAGG
This sequence comes from Cellulomonas gilvus ATCC 13127, assembly GCF_000218545.1. NCBI lineage: Bacteria > Bacillati > Actinomycetota > Actinomycetes > Micrococcales > Cellulomonadaceae > Cellulomonas > Cellulomonas gilvus. The sequence continues at coordinate 2,620,103 of NC_015671.1, read as the reverse complement.
ACAGCCCCAAGCGGGACTGGTACTGGTGGCGACCCGCGCGCGAGGGGATGCCCACGGGCGCCCCGGGCGCCGAGCCCACCAACTGGGGCAGCTTCTTCTCAGGACCGGCCTGGGAGCTGGACCCGATCACGGGCGAGTACTACCTGCACCTGTTCAGCAGGCGTCAGCCGGACCTCAACTGGGAGAACCCGGAGGTCCGCGACGCGGTGTTCACGATGATGCGGTGGTGGCTGGACCGGGGCGTCGACGGGTTCCGGATGGACGTGGTCAACCTGCTGTCCAAGGCGGTCCGGCCCGACGGCTCGTTGCCGGACGGCATCGCGCACGACGGGCGGCTGGGCGACGGCAGCCCGCACTACACGTCGGGGCCACGCATCCACGAGTTCCTGGCGCAGATGCACCGCGAGGTGTTCGCGGGCCGCCCCGGCGCCTTCCTCACGGTGGGGGAGATGCCCGGTGTCACCGTGCAGGACGCGCGGCTGTTCACCGATCCGGCGCGCGCCGAGGTGGACATGGTGTTCCAGTTCGAGCACGTGGGCCTGGACCACGGCCCCGGCGGCAAGTTCGACCCGCGGCCGCTGCGCCTGACGGAGCTGAAGGCGAGCCTGGGCCGGTGGCAGGCGGGCCTGGCCGACGTCGGGTGGAACTCGCTGTACTGGGACAACCACGACCAGCCACGCATCGTCTCGCGCTGGGGCGACGACGGCGCGTACCGCCGGGAGTCCGCGACGATGCTCGCGACCGTGCTGCACCTGCACCGGGGGACGCCGTACGTCTACCAGGGCGAGGAGCTCGGGATGACGAACGCGCAGCACCTCACGGCGCCGGAGCACTACCGCGACATCGAGACGCTGCGGCACCTGGCCGAGGCGCGGGCGTTCCGCACCGAGGCGGACCTGCTGGCCGCGTACGGCGCGATGGGCCGGGACAACGCGCGCACGCCCGTGCAGTGGGACGCGTCCGCGCACGCGGGCTTCACCACCGGGCAGCCGTGGCTGCCCGTGAACCCGAACCACGTGGAGCTCAACGCCGCGGCGCAGCGCGCCGACCCGCGGTCGGTGTTCCACCACTACCGCCGGCTGATCGCGCTGCGGCGCGACGAGCCGGCCGTGGCGCACGGCGACTTCACGATGCTGCTGCCCGACGACGAGGCCGTGTACGCGTTCACGCGTCGGCTGGACGACGTCGAGCTGCTGGTCCTGGGCAACTTCACGGGCGAGGAGCAGCTCGCGCTCGTCGACCCGGTCTGGACCGATGCGCAGGTTCTCCTGGGCAACTACGACGAGCCCGTGGTCGAGACGCCCGTGCGGCTGCGGCCGTGGGAGGCGCTGGTGGTGCGGCGCACGCGCTGACCGCGAGACGCGGGCGCTGCACCCGCGGGGCGCTGGCTAGGTTCGGCGCATGGGGAAGGTCCACGAGCGCATCGACGACCGGCTGAGGGCGTTCATCGAGGCGCAGCACATGTTCTTCGTCGCCACGGCCCCGAGCGGGTCCGACGGGCACGTGAACGTCTCACCCAAGGGCATCGGCGGCACGTTCGCGGTGCTCGACGAGCGCACGGTCGCGTACGTGGACGTGACCGCCTCGGGTGCCGAGACCATCGCGCACCTGCGCGACAACGGGCGCATCACGCTGATGTTCTGCGCGTTCGAGGGCCCGCCGAACATCGTCCGGCTGCACGGTCGCGGCCGGTTCGTGACGCTGTACGACGAGGGCTTCGCCGACCTGCTGACCCGGTTCGACGGCGGTGTCGACGACTCGCGGGGGGCGCGTGCGGTCGTCGTCGTCGACGTCGAGCGCGTCTCCGACTCGTGCGGTTACGGCGTGCCGCTCATGACCTACGCGGGCGAGCGCGACCTCCTGCCGCCGTTCATGGAGCGCAAGGGCGAACAGGGCCGCGCGGACTACCGCCGGCTCAAGAACCGGACCTCGATCGACGGCCTTCCTGCGTTCGACATGGACCCCGCCCCCGAGGCCGTACCTCGCACCTGACCAGCGTGTTCGGCCCGGCCCTCGTCGGCGGACGGGTACGGTGCCGATGGCCCCACCCGGGGGTCGAGGCAGGGGGACAGGGTGGGGTTCACAGGAGAGCTCGCGGTGTCGACGCGCGGGCTGCGCAAGACGTACCGGCGGCCGGGCCGCAGCCCGCACGTCGCGGTCGAGGGCCTCGACCTGGACGTGCCGGTCGGTGGGGTGCACGGCTTCCTGGGGCCCAACGGGGCCGGCAAGACGACGACGATCCGCATGCTGCTGGGCCTGGTGGGCGCCGACTCGGGCACCATGCGCGTGTTCGACGAGCCCGTGCCGCTGAGGCTGCCCGCCGTCGTCGGGCGCGTGGGTGCCATCGTCGAGCAGCCCAAGTTCTTCCCCAGCTTCTCGGCCCGCCGCAACCTGTCCCTGCTGGCCGGAGGCATCGGCGCCGACGAGCGGCTGGTCGACGTGGTGCTCGCGGACGTCGGCCTGGCGGACCGCGCTCGGGACCGGTACCGCTCGTACTCGCTCGGCATGAAGCAGCGGCTGGCGATCGCCGCGACGCTGCTCAAGGACCCGGACCTGCTGATCTTCGACGAGCCGACGAACGGGCTGGACCCCGCCGGGATCCGCGAGGTGCGCCAGACCATGCGCGGCCTGGCCGACCGCGGCAAGACCGTGCTGGTCTCGAGCCACATCCTCGCGGAGGTGGAGCAGGTCGCCGACACCGTCTCGATCGTCGCGCGGGGGCGCCTGGTGGCCGCCGGGACCGTCGCCGAGCTCATCGGGGCAAGCTCGGCGACCACCGTGCGGGTCGGCATCGAGGTACCCGGTACGGCCGGCGAGCTGCTCACCGCGCAGGGCTGGGGCGTGCGCCGGGACGGTCGGTACCTCCTGGTCGACGGCGCACCGAACCCGGCGCGGGTCACCGAGGTGCTGGCGCGGGCCGGGCTCTTCGTCGACGAGCTGATGCCCGTGCGCGTGGACCTCGAGCAGGTGTTCCTCGAGCTGACCGCGGGGCAGGGGCCCGGTACGCGGCCGCCGGACGCGCCACGAAAGGCGTCGCACGGGCGCCGCGCGCAGGGAGGTGCGGCATGACCCGCCTGGTGTGGACCGAGCTGCGCCGCTGGTTCTCGCGGTCGCTGCTGTGGGGGCTGGCCGGCGGGACCGTGCTGCTCATGCTGCTGGTGCCGTTCCAGAGTTGGTCCGGTTCGCGGGCCCCGTCGCAGGAGGACCTGCGGGACGCGCAGCTGCAGGTCGAGCAGTTCGAACCCATGAGCGACGCCGACATCGAGGTATGCCGTGCGGAGGAGGCCCGCGAGCGGGAGGCGACCGGCGACCCGACGGTCGACTTCGACTGCGACTGGCGGCCCACCGCGACCGACTTCCTGCCGTGGCGCCAGTACTTCGACACCGAGGCCCAGCGCGGCGTCGCCGGGGTGTCGATCCTGCTGGCGGTCGTGGCGCTCATGGCGGGCGCGTCGTTCGTCGCCGCGGAGTTCACGACCGGCGCCATCGGCAACTGGCTCACGTTCGCGCCGCGGCGCGGGAGGGTGCTGACCAGCAAGCTCGTCGCGGCGGGTCTGGGCTTCCTGCCCACGGCGGTCGTCGCGGTGACCACTCTCCTGGCAGGGACCTGGGGCGCGTTCGCGCTCAACGACGCGCTGCACAACCCCCGCCCGCAGGAGGACGCGCCGCTGTGGGACGTCGCAGACGCTGTCGGTTTCGGCGCGCGACTGGTGGCGGCGATCGTGCTGCTCGCCGTCGCGGGCGCCGCGCTCGGGTTCGTCGCGCGCCACACCGCGGCGGTGCTCGGTCTGGTGGTCGCGTGGGCCGTGGTGGTCGAGGGCATGCTCGGCAGCCTCGTGCCGCGGCTGCAGGGGCTCCAGCTCCACGTCAACCTCGAGGCGTGGCTCCAGCGCGGGACCGAGTACACGGTCGAGGTGTGCGCGCCGAACCCCGAGGGCGGCGGTCAGGTGTGCGCGTACGTCCCGCACGCGGTCAGCCAGCTGCACGGGGCCGTCGTGCTCCTGGTGGTCGTGGCGGTGCTCGTCTCCGTGGCCGCGCTGGTGTTCCGGCGCCGGGACGTCGGGTGACGGCGGCTGCTCCGATCGGGTGAAGCTCGATCGCGCCGCTCGTGGCGCGGGGTCGGGACGTCGTTGAAGCACGAGACGACGACGAGGGGGGCACCATCAGGAACGGCGAGCCCGCGATCTCGACACGCGGCCTGCGCAAGACCTACCGCCGCTTCGACCTGTCCCAGGTCGTCGCCGTGGAGGGCCTGGACCTCGACGTCCCCGCGGGTGGCGTGCACGGCTTCCTCGGGCCGAACGGCTCGGGCAAGACCACCACGATCCGCATGCTGCTGGGTCTCGCCCGTCCGGACTCCGGCCGGATGCACATCTTCGGCGTGCCGGTGCCCGAGCGACTGCCCGAGGTCGTAGGGCGCGTCGGCGCGATCGTCGAGCAGCCGAAGTTCGTCCCGACGTTCTCGGGCCGCCGCAACCTGCAGATCCTGGCGGCGGGCATCGACGTCCCGCCGACGCAGGTCGAGGACGTGCTCGAGCGGGTGGGGCTGCGGGAACGTGGCCGCGACCCGTTCCGGCGCTACTCGCTCGGCATGAAGCAGCGTCTGGCGATCGCCGCGACGCTCCTCAAGGACCCCGAGCTCCTGATCTTCGACGAGCCGACGAACGGGCTGGACCCCGCTGGGATCCACGACGTGCGCGCGACCATGCGGGGCCTGGCCGACGAGGGCCGCACGGTCCTGGTCTCGAGCCACATCCTGAGCGAGGTCGAGCAGGTGGCCGACACGGTCTCGATCGTGACGCGCGGGCGCCTCGTCGCATCCGGCACGGTCGCGTCGCTGGTGGCGGGCCGGGGCCAGGTCAGGGTCGGGGTCCCGGACCCGGTGGTCGCGCAGCGGGTCCTGACCGGCCAGGGCTGGTCCGTGCAGGCCGAGGACAGCGGTCTCGTCGTCGCGGGCGCACCGGACGCGGGGGTCGTCAACGAGACCCTCGCGCGGGCCGGCGTGTTCGCGCACGAGGTGCGCACGGTCCGCGCCGATCTCGAGGCCGCGTTCCTCGAACTCACGGCAGGGACGGGTCCGGGCGGGATCGACCGGCCCGCCGTCCGCCGTGGCGTCCGTCTCGGGAACCTCTCATGAGGGGGATGCTGCGCGCGGAGCTGATGCGCGTGCGCTCCCGCTCGGCCTTCTGGGGCACGCTCGTCGTGCTGCTGGTCGCCTGCGCCGGCCTGGTGATCGCGGCGTGGGACGACACGAGGCCACCGTCGGACGCTGCTGTCGCCCAGGCGCACCTGGACCTCGATGACGCCCTCGCGTCCTGGGAGGACGAGCAGGACTGGTGGACCGCGGAGTGCGAGGACGCGGAGGATCCGTGGTTCGAGAGCGTGGACTGCGACACGTTCGGACGTCCCGTCCTCGAGCAGTTCCTGCCGTACCGGGACGGGCTCGCCGAGGTCGTGGACAGCCGGTTCGCCCCGATCGGCGGGCTGCTCGTGCTCGGGCTGCTCATCATGGGCACCAGCCTGGCCGCGGCTGACTTCGCGTCAGGTGCGATGGCGACGTGGCTCACGTTCCAGCCGCGCCGCGCGCGCGTGGTCGGCAGCCGGCTCCTTGCGGCCGCGACCGCGACCGTGCCGCTCGCGCTGGCCGTGCTCACCGCCGCGGCGCTCGGCATGGCGGGGGTCGTGGCATGGAACGGGGCGATGCAGGACGGCGGTCAGGCGGCGGCCTCGATCGCGGCGTACGGCTGGCGCGCCGTCGTCGCGGCGCTGTGGGGGGTCGTCCTGGGTACGGGCCTCGCGTTCACGTTCCGGCACTCCGCGGCCGTGATCGGCGTGGTCGTGTGGTGGGTCGCCGCGGTGGAGACCGCGCTCCCGACGATCCTGCCCACGTCGCGGGGGGTGACCCTCGTGACGAACCTGCGGGCCTGGACCGAGGGCGGGACGTCGTACGTCACCGAGACGTGCCGTCTCGACGCGGCGAAGAACGAGGTCTGCGACGTGGTCGAGCACGTCATCTCGCAGACCCAGGGCGGGCTGGTGATGCTCGGGGTCGCGGCGGTCGTGGTCGGTCTCGGTCTGCTGGTGTTCCGGCTGCGCGACGTGGGTTGACGCGCGGGCCCTCGCGTCAGGTGGTGCGGACGTCGACGACCACGCGGACCGGGTCGCGCAGGAGCGCGACCCGCAGCGGGCGCTGCTCGTCGAGCCCGACGAACGACTGCGTGATGCCCTCGAACGTGAGTGGTCGGGTGACCTCGCGGACCGCGCCCGCCGCAGGAAGCAGGTTCTCGGCGAACTCGTCGTGGCCGGTGTCGTCCGGGTACGCGGTCCCGGTGACCAGGACCTGCAGGAAGGCGTCGCCCGTCACGTCCACGGGCTCGCCGCTGGGGTCGTCGACCGCCTCGTCGACGTACTGGATACGCCAGCCCGGCGTCCCCTGGCCCGCGAGCTCGTAGACCACCCGGTCGAAGCCGGGGTGCCGGCCCACGCGGACGTCGACCACGGTGAGCGCAGCGGACGCGCCGGCCTCGCGGACCAGCTCGCCGCCGGGCTCGGCGAACGGGGGCCCGGCCGGCTCCGGGGGAGCGGTGGTGGCCGCCGGCGACGCGGGCGGGCTCGTCGCCGGTGCGGACGGGGAGGACGACGAGGATGCGGTGCCCGGCCCGGTCGTCGTGGGTACGTCGTCCGGGTCCCCCGCCCCGCCGCAGGCCGAGAGGGCGACGACGACGAGCGCTGCGCCGCCCATGAGCGTGCTCCGGTGGACTCGCACGTGAGGTCCCTTCATCGGTGGCCACCCACGCTAGCGAGGATCGGCGCACGGCGTCCCGCATCCACATGATGGTCGCGTGAGCCAGGATGTGAGACGGCGTGACACGGAACCGACGGAGGCGTAACCTCGGCCGGGTGCAGACGATCCTCGTAGTACTTCCTGAGCGCGCCGGCTGAGGCCACGCCCGCACAGGCCTCGTCCGCGCGCTCACCCCTCGCCCCGTCGGCTCCGTCGACGCGAGGGGTTTTCTGTTTTCCCGGGGCGTCCGCCCCGGCGCACGCGCTCCACCCGCAGCACCCCACCAGCAGCAGGGAGACACCGATGGTCCAGGGCCCCCACCCGGCACCGCCGAGGACGCCCGTGAGCCCGGCCACGGTCGGGGCGGCGCGTCCCGCGCCCGCCCCGGTCGCGTCCGGTGCGACACCGGGCGGCGCGCCGTCCGGCCTCGCCGTCACGACGACGGTCGAGCACGTCACGGGTGCGCAGTCGATCGTCCGCTCGCTCGAGGAGGCCGGCGCCGAGGTGGTCTTCGGCATCCCCGGCGGCGCGATCCTGCCGACGTACGACCCGCTCATGGACTCGACCCGCCTGCGGCACATCCTGGTCCGGCACGAGCAGGGTGGCGGCCACGCCGCGACCGGCTACGCGGCCGCGACCGGCCGCGTGGGCGTGTGCATGGCGACGTCCGGCCCGGGAGCCACCAACCTGGTCACCCCGATCGCCGACGCCAACATGGACTCCGTCCCGCTCGTGGCGATCACGGGTCAGGTCGGCGCGGCGATGATCGGCACGGACGCGTTCCAGGAGGCCGACATCGTCGGCATCACGCTCCCGGTGACCAAGCACAACTACCTGGTCACGGACCCCGACGACATCCCGCGCGTGATCGCGGAGGCGTTCCACATCGCCGCGACGGGCCGTCCCGGACCGGTGCTCGTGGACATCGCCAAGTCGGCCATGCAGTCGTCGACCACGTTCACGTGGCCGCAGGACGTCGCGCTGCCCGGCTACCACCCGGTGACCAAGCCGCACGCCAAGCAGATCCGGGAGGCCGCGCGGCTGCTCGCCACGGCGCGGCGACCCGTGCTGTACGTCGGCGGCGGCGTCATCCGCGCACGTGCGGCGCGTCAGCTGCGCGCGCTGGTCGACGCGTCCGGTGCGCCGGCCGTGACCACGCTCATGGCCCGCGGCGCGCTGCCCGACACGCACCCGCAGCACCTGGGCATGCCCGGAATGCACGGGACCGTGGCAGCCGTGGCCGCGCTGCAGAAGGCCGACCTGATCGTCGCGCTCGGCGCGCGGTTCGACGACCGTGTGACGGGGCGGCTCGCGTCGTTCGCGCCGCACGCCACGATCGTGCACGCGGACATCGACCCGGCCGAGATCGGCAAGAACCGTGCCGTGGACGTGCCCATCGTGGGCGACCTGCGCGAGGTCCTGGGTGACCTGCTGCCCGAGCTCGAGCGCGAGCACGGTCAGCACGGCAAGCCGGACCTCGAGGCGTGGTGGCGGCAGCTCGACGCGTGGCGCGAGACGTTCCCGCTGGGCTACGACGAGCCGACGGACGGGCACCTGGCCCCGCAGCACGTGATCCAGCGCATCGGCGAGATCACGGGCCCCGACGCGACGTACGTGGCGGGCGTGGGCCAGCACCAGATGTGGGCCGCGCAGTTCATCAGGTACGAGCGCCCGAACTCGTGGCTCAACTCCGGCGGCCTGGGCACCATGGGCTACGCGGTGCCCGCGGCGATGGGCGCCAAGGTGGGCGAGCCCGACCGCACGGTGTGGGCGATCGACGGCGACGGCTGCTTCCAGATGACCAACCAGGAGCTCGCGACCTGCGCGATCAACGAGATCCCCATCAAGGTCGCGGTGGTCAACAACTCCTCGCTCGGCATGGTGCGGCAGTGGCAGACGCTGTTCTACGAGTCGCGCTACTCCAACACGGACCTGCACACGGGCCACGGCACCGCGCGCATCCCCGACTTCGTCAAGCTCGCCGACGCGTACGGCTGCGTCGGCCTGCGCTGCGAGACGAAGGCGGACGTCGACGCGACGATCAAGCGCGCGCTCGAGATCGACGACCAGCCCGTCGTCGTCGACTTCACCGTCTCGCGTGACGCGATGGTGTGGCCGATGGTCGCCGCGGGCGTGAGCAACGACGACATCCAGTACGCGCGGGGCATCTCGCCGGCCTGGGACCGGGAGGACTGACCCATGAGCCGTCACACGTTGTCCGTGCTCGTCGAGAACAAGCCGGGCGTGCTCACGCGCGTCGCGGGCCTGTTCGCGCGACGGGCGTTCAACATCCACTCCCTGGCCGTGGGCCCCACGGAGCACCAGGAGATCTCCCGGATCACGGTCGTCGTCGACGTCGACGAGCTGCCGCTCGAGCAGGTGACCAAGCAGCTCAACAAGCTCATCAACGTCATCAAGATCGTCGAGCTCGAGGACGCCGCGTCGGTCCAGCGCGAGCTGCTGCTGGTCAAGGTCAAGGCGGACGTGACGCAGCGGACCTCGGTGCTCGAGGTCGTGCAGCTGTTCCGCGCGCACGTCGTGGACGTCGTCCCCGACTCGGTCGTCATCGAGGCGACCGGCTCGCCCGGCAAGCTCGACGCGCTCCTGGCCGCCCTCGAGCCGTTCGGCATCCGTGAGATCGTGCAGTCCGGCACCGTCGCCATCGGCCGCGGGTCGCGCTCGATCACGGACCGGGCGCTCGAGCGCGTCTCGCGCTCCGCCTGATACACCTCAGTCCAGCACCACCCGTTCGCCAACGAACGCCATCTGAAGGAGAGACCCATCGTGGCCGAGCTGTTCTACGACGACGACGCCGACCTGTCGATCATCCAGTCCAAGAAGGTCGCCGTCGTCGGTTACGGCAGCCAGGGGCACGCGCACTCGCTCAACCTGCGCGACTCCGGCGTCGACGTGACCGTCGGCCTGCGTGAGGGCTCCGCGTCCCGCGCGAAGGCCGAGAACCAGGGCCTCAAGGTCGCGACCGTCGCCGAGGCGGTCGCCGGCGCCGACGTCGTCGTGATCCTCGCGCCCGACCAGGTGCAGCGGCACGTGTACCGCGACGAGATCGAGCCCAACCTCAAGGACGGCGCCGCGCTGGTCTTCGGGCACGGGTTCAACATCCGCTTCGGCTACATCAAGCCCGCCGCGGGTCACGACGTCTTCATGGTCGCCCCCAAGGGGCCGGGTCACCTGGTGCGCCGCGAGTACGTCGACGGCCGTGGCGTCCCCGTCATCGTCGCGGTCGAGCAGGACGCGTCCGGCTCGGCGTGGGCGCTCGCGCTGTCCTACGCCAAGGCGATCGGCGGTCTGCGTGCCGCGGGCATCAAGACCACGTTCACCGAGGAGACCGAGACCGACCTGTTCGGTGAGCAGGCCGTGCTGTGCGGTGGCGTCTCGCAGCTCATCCAGTACGGGTTCGAGACCCTGACCGAGGCCGGCTACCAGCCCGAGGTCGCGTACTTCGAGGTGCTGCACGAGCTCAAGCTGATCGTCGACCTCATCTGGGAGGGTGGCATCACCAAGCAGCGCTGGTCGGTGTCCGACACCGCCGAGTACGGCGACTACGTCTCCGGTCCGCGCGTCATCACGCCGGACGTCAAGGCGAACATGGGCCAGGTGCTCGCGGACATCCAGTCGGGCGCCTTTGCCGAGCGCTTCATCGCCGACCAGGACGCGGGTGCGCCCGAGTTCACCGCGCTGCGCGAGGCCGGCCAGAACCACCCGATCGAGCCCGTCGGCCGTGAGCTGCGCAAGCTGTTCGCATGGGTCAAGCCCTCCGACAGCGACTACACCGAGGGTTCGGCCGCGCGCTGACCCGCCGCACGCCCTGACGAGGCCGGTCCCACCCGGGGCCGGCCTCGTCGGCGTCCGGGGCGAGGTCCGCCGGTGGTGCGCACGGCAGCGTCGGGCAGGATGGGGGCACCGACTTCGCGAGGGGTGACGCACATGAACGGGCACGTGAACGGCGGGTACGACGAGCACGGGGGCCACGACATGGTCGACGAGCACGCCGACGTGGCCTCCGACGGTGACGAGCGCATCACCGCGTTCTGGCAGGCCGCGCGCGGGCACGTCGGGTTCGGCAAGCTCGACGGCATCGTCGGCTCGGTGCCGCTCGACGTGGTTCCGCCGCCGTCGTTCTCGTTCGGCGAGGGTGCCGAGGCGGACGCGGCGGTGCTCGAGGTGCTGGCGGGTGCCCGGACGTCGGGCGGCTCGCCGCGCGCCGACTACGGGCTGGACAGCGACCTGCCGCGCGCGGGGGACCTGGCCATCGTGCTGGACTCCCGCGGCGAGCCGCGCGCGCTGATCCGCACGACGCATGTCACGCTCGCCGACGACGTCGTGGCCGAGCAGTTCGAGCTGGTCTACCCCACGGACGGGCCCACGCCGCCTGTCGACTGACCGGCCGCATCGTGAGATGCACCGTCCGGGGAGTGGGACGACGAGTACTGTGGCCGGCATGAGCAGCAGCGCCACCGCCCGGGACATCAACCTCGCCGTCGTCGCCGGCGACGGCATCGGCACCGAGGTGGTCGAGCAGGGGCTCCTGGTGCTCGAGGCCGCGCTCGCGGGCAGCGGCGTGGGCGTCACGACGACGAGCTTCGACCTGGGCGCACGCCGGTGGCACGCCACCGGCGAGACCCTGACCGACGAGGACCTGACCGCGATCCGCACGCACGACGCGATCCTGCTCGGCGCGATCGGTGACCCCACGGTGCCGTCGGGCGTGCTCGAGCGCGGGCTCCTGCTCAAGCTGCGCTTCGCGCTGGACCACTACGTCAACCTGCGCCCCGGCAAGCTCTTCCCGGGTGTCACCGGGCCGCTCGCGAACCCGGGCGAGGTCGACTTCGTCGTCGTCCGCGAGGGCACCGAGGGTCCGTACGTCGGCAACGGCGGCGCGATCCGCGTGGGCACGCCGCACGAGGTCGCGAACGAGGTCAGCGTCAACACCGCGTTCGGCGTCGAGCGTGTGGTGCGTGACGCGTTCGCGCGCGCCGCGGCCCGTCCGCGCAAGAAGCTCACGCTCGTGCACAAGCACAACGTCCTGGTGCACGCGGGGCACCTGTGGCGCCGCACGGTCGAGGCCCTCAACGCCGAGTTCCCGGACGTCACGGTCGACTACCTGCACGTCGACGCCGCGACGATCTTCCTGGTCACCGACCCGGGCCGGTTCGACGTGATCGTCACGGACAACCTGTTCGGCGACATCCTCACCGACCTCGCGGCCGCGATCACGGGTGGCATCGGCCTGGCGGCCAGCGCCAACATCAACCCCGACCGCACGGCGCCCAGCATGTTCGAGCCCGTGCACGGATCGGCGCCCGACATCGCGGGCCAGGGCAAGGCGGACCCGACGGCCACGGTGCTGTCGGTCGCGCTGCTGCTGGACCACCTGGGGCTGCACACGCAGGCGCGCGTGGTCGAGGACGCGGTCGCCGCGGACCTGGCCGAGCGCGGCACCGCGGCCCGAGTACGGTCGACGGCCGAGGTGGGCAAGGACCTCGCCGCGCGCGTCGCGGGCTGACCGCACGCTCGTCGGGACGCCGTCCGCGGCGTCCGGCACCCTGCTCCACCGAAGGTCGTCTCCTCCGTCCCCGGGTCCCCGGCGACGGAGCGGCCGGCCGGCCTCGTCGTGACCGTCGCCCCCGTGGCGACGGACCGACGCGGGCTGTTCTCCAGGCCGCCGCCGCCGGGTACCGTCAGACCAGCCCAGGTGAAAGGCCCCCCATGAGCACCGTCGCTTCCTCCCCATCGGCCGACCTCTTCGAGGTGCACGCGTCGACGACCCCCGTCCCGGACGACGAGCGCGCGCAGCACCTCGCGGCGCCGCGGTTCGGCACGGTCTTCACGGACCACATGTCCCGGATCTCCTTCTCGCAGGAGCGCGGCTGGCACAGCAGGCGTGTGGAGCCGTACGGCCCGCTGCAGCTGGCGCCCGCGACGTCGGTGCTCCACTACGGCCAGGAGATCTTCGAGGGCCTCAAGGCCTACCGGCACGCCGACGGCTCGGTGTGGACGTTCCGGCCCCAGGCCAACGCGGCACGGTTCGCGCGGTCCGCGCACCGCCTCGCGCTGCCCGAGCTGCCCGAGGAGGACTTCCTCGCATCGATCGAGGCGCTCGTGCGCGCCGACGCTGCGTGGGTGCCCACGGGCGAGGAGACGAGCCTGTACCTGCGGCCGTTCATGTACGCGTCCGAGTCGTTCCTGGGCGTGCGTCCCTCGCTCGAGGCCGAGTACCTGGTGATCGCCTCACCCGTGGGGCCGTACTTCTCCGGCGGGGTGCGCCCCGTCGCCATCTGGGTGGACCAGGAGTTCCACCGCGCGGGTGCGGGCGGCACGGGGGCGGCCAAGTGCGGCGGCAACTACGCCGCGAGCCTGCTGCCGCAGCAGCGGGCGTACGACAAGGGCTTCGAGCAGGTGTGCTTCCTCGACGCATCGACGAACACGTACCTCGAGGAGCTCGGCGGGATGAACATCTTCGTCGTGCACGCCGACGGCTCGGTGGTGACGCCCCCGGTCTCGGGCTCGATCCTCGAGGGCGTGACGCGCTCGTCGATCCTGCAGCTCCTCACGGACGCGGGCCACGAGGTCTCGCAGCGCCAGGTCACGCTCGCCGAGCTGCGTGCGGGGCTGGCGGACGCCTCGATCACCGAGGTGTTCGCGTGCGGCACTGCCGCGGTCATCACGCCGATCGGCCGGCTCGCGTCGGACGACTTCGACCTCACGGTCGCCGACGGTGCCGCCGGTCCGGTCACGACGAGGACCCGCGCCGAGCTCACCGACATCCAGTACGGGCGCGCGACCGACCGGCACGGCTGGCTGCACCGCCTTCTCTGACCTGCACGCCCACCCCGGCCCGGCCGCACCCGATGGAGGGTCGGCCGGGCCGGTGCGTCTGTCGCCGGGTCCAAGGGATGGAACCCGCGGGGGAGCGGCGTGACCTGCCGGGGTGACGTGTGCCACCATGGCCCGCATGTCCCCGTGGACCGCGATTATCGACTAGCGCGCCGACCCACCCCGTCGGCGCGCAGACCTCCCGTACCCCGGGGGGTCTTTTTGTTGGTGCGGGTCCGTCTCACGAGGACACCCCCGCACCGGCGAGCGGTTCTCCGTCCGTCCCCCGTGTGACTCGTCCGAAGAGAGCAGCAACGTGAGCGCAGTGACCTCCGGCCCGACCGCCAGCACCGCCCTGCCGCACCTGACCGGGCGTGCGTTCCAGGTGTACGACACGACGCTGCGGGACGGCGCCCAGCAGGAGGGCATCGCGCTGTCCGTCGCGGACAAGCTCGCGATCGCGCCGCTGCTGGACGAGCTGGGCGTGGGCTTCATCGAGGGCGGCTGGCCGGGCGCGGTCCCCAAGGACACCGAGTTCTTCAAGCGCGCGGCCAAGGAGCTCGACCTGCGCAACGCCGAGCTCGCCGCGTTCGGCGCGACGCGCAAGCCCGGCACGCGCGCGCACGACGACCCGCAGGTGCGGGCGCTGCTCGACTCCGAGGCCCCGGTCGTCGCGCTCGTGGCCAAGAGCGACCTGCGGCACGCCGAGCGCGCGCTGCGGACGACGGGCCAGGAGAACCTGGCGATGATCACCGACACGGTCGCGCTCCTGGTCCGCGAGGGGCGGCGCGTGGTCGTGGATGCGGAGCACTTCTTCGACGGGTTCCGGTTCGACGCCGCATACGCGCGCGCGGCGGTGCTCGCGGCGTTCGAGGCGGGTGCCGAGGTGGTCGCGCTGTGCGACACCAACGGCGGCATGATCCCGGCGTGGGTCGCGGCGATCGTGCAGGACGTGCGCGCGGCCGTCGGCCCCGACGCCGTGCTCGGCATGCACGCGCACAACGACTCGGGCTGCGCGGTGGCGAACACGCTCGCCGCGGTCGAGGCCGGGTGCTCGCACGTGCAGGGCACGGTCAACGGCTACGGCGAGCGGACGGGCAACGCCGACCTGCTCGCCGTGGTGGCGAACCTCGAGCTCAAGTACGGGCTGCCGGTGCTGGCGCACGACGACGAGCGCCCGGGCGGCCTGCCCGAGCTGACGCGCATCGCGCACGCGATCAGCGAGATCACCAACATCTCGCCGTTCGCGCGTTCGCCGTACGTGGGGGCCAGCGCGTTCGCGCACAAGGCCGGTCTGCACGCGTCCGCGATCCGGGTGGACCCGGACCTGTACCAGCACATCGACCCTGCGCTCATCGGCAACGACATGCGCATGCTCGTCTCCGACATGGCCGGACGCGCGTCGATCGAGCTCAAGGGCCGCGAGCTCGGCTTCGACCTGTCGGGGCGCCCCGAGGTGCTGGGTCGCGTGACCGAGCGCGTCAAGGACGCCGAGGCGCGTGGCTACACGTACGAGGCCGCCGACGCGTCGTTCGAGCTGCTGCTGGTCGAGGAGGTCGAGGGTCGGCGCCCGCACTACTTCCGCGTCGAGTCGTGGCGCACGATCGTCGAGCGCGTGGGCGGACGGGGGACCCCGGCGACCGCGGAGGCGACCGTGAAGCTGCACGCGGGCGGCGAGCGCATGGTCTCCACCGGCGAGGGCAACGGACCGGTCAACGCGCTCGACCATGCGCTGCGGCTCGCGCTGGTAGGTGCCTACCCCGAGCTCGAGCCGTTCGAGCTCATCGACTTCAAGGTCCGGATCCTCGACTCGATGCACGGCACCGATGCGGTCACGCGCGTGCTCATCGAGATGACCGACGGGCAGGCGTCCTGGAGCACCGTGGGCGTGGGCCCCAACCTGCTCGAGGCGTCGTGGGAGGCGCTGACCGACGCGACCATCTGGGGCCTGCGCAAGCACGGGGTCGAGCCGCGCTGACCCGGGTGCGCCTCGCGGTGGACGGCCCGGCGCCCTAGCCTCGGAACCGTCACGGGTGCGAGCAGGCACCGCAGCACGGCACGCGGCGCCGCCGCGGGAGAGGACGGGGCGTGACGAGCACGGTGCCCGACGGCCCCGGGACGTCTCCCGCGCGCTCTCGCAGGTCCGGGTGGTGGTGGCTCACGGGCATCGCCCTGCTCGGGCTCGTGGTGGTCCTGGTCCTGCAGCCGTGGTCGCACGAGACCGAACCCCTCCTCCCACCGACGGAGAGCGCCCTGAGCACCTCGCCGAGGTCGGCGTCCCCGACCGCACCGACCGCCGCACCGTCCGCGACGCCGACCCTGCCGCCCGTGCCGGGCGCCGAGGCGGTGTTCGACGACAGCACCATGCGCGCGCTGTTCGTCCGGCCGCGGGTGCTCGAGGACACGGTCCCCGCCGCGCAGGACGGGGTCGCGCTGCGGATCCGGTCGGGCGAGCTCGCGTGGGGGCTGCCCGACGGGTCGCGCGTCGAGCCCGAGCGGTGCACCGCCGCGGTCACCGTGGTCACCACGGCTCCGGCGGCGTTCGACGCACGCGCCTGGGGCAACGCGGGCCTGGACTTCACGCAGACGCTCACGCTGCTGCCCGATGCGGCCTCCGCGGCCGAGGCGTTCCGCGAGCTGGTGACGACCGTCGACGGGTGCCCCCGGTACAGGCAGGTGAACCCCGGCATGGACGGTGCCGTCTGGACGGCCGAGCCCGCGATCGAGGGCCAGGGTGTGTACCCGTCGATCGTGCAGGAGGTCGTGCACGAGGCCGAGGGGCAGCGGACCCCCACGTTCCGCGGCCACCTGCTCGTCGGGAACGTCGTCGTCAGCTGGACCGCGGCGGCGCCCGGCGACGGCGACGACCTGGGGGCGCGGCTCGCGACGCTCGGCACCGCCGACTCGCTGTCGATGCTGATGCAGGAGCGCGCGCAGGCGGCGGTCCAGGGCCTGGGCTGAGCGCGCCTAGGGTGGTGCCGTGACCCACGAGCGCACCGCACGGGACAGGCGGCACGGCGAGTACAAGGTGCCGGGCGGCAAGCTCGTCACGGTGGACCTGGAGGTCCACGACGGCGTCCTGGCGGACGTCCGGGTGTCCGGCGACTTCTTCCTCGAGCCCGACGACGCGCTCGTCGAGATCGACGCGGCGCTCGCGGGGCTCCCCGCGGACACCACGACGCTGCGCCTGGCCGACGCCGTGCGCGAGCACCTCGCGGCGGCGCAGGACGCGGGCCGCCTCGTCGGCCCGGTGGCGATGGTCGGGTTCGACGAGCGGGCCGTCGCCGTCGCCGTCCGCCGTGCGCTGGGCCTGTCGACCACGTGGGAGGACCACGAGTTCGCGGTGATCCGGCCCGGCCCGATGCCGCCCGCGGTGCACGCGGCGCTCGACCAGGTGCTGACCGAGGAGCTCGCGGCGGGGCGGCGCGGTCCCACGCTGCGGTTCTGGGAGTGGGAGGACCCCGCGGTCGTCATCGGCTCGTTCCAGTCGCTGCGTAACGAGGTGGACCTGGCCGCCGCCGAGCGGTACGGCATCACCGTGGTGCGCCGCATCTCGGGCGGCGGCGCGATGTTCATGGAGGCGGGCAACTGCATCACGTTCTCGCTGGTGGTCCCGGCCTCGCTCGTCGACGGGATGACGTTCGAGGAGTCGTACGCGTTCCTCAACCAGTGGGTGCTCGGCGCGCTCGCGGACGTGGGCGTGCAGGCCACGCTCACCGGCCTGAACGACATCGCCTCACCCGCGGGCAAGCTCGCGGGTTCCGCGCAGAAGCGCGTGGTGGGCGGCGCCGTGCTGCACCACGTGACGATGTCGTACGACATCGATGCGGCGAAGATGCTCGAGGTGCTGCGCATCGGCCGCGAGAAGGTCTCCGACAAGGGCACGCCCAGCGCGGCCAAGCGCGTGGACCCCGTGCGCTCGCAGACGCACCTGCCGCGTGAGGCCGTGATCGACGCGTTCGAGGCGCACTTCCGCGCCCGCTACCCGAGCGTCCCGGGCGATCTGCGTCCAGCCGAGCTCGAGCGGGCCGAGGAGCTGCGGCGCACCAAGTTCGCCGACCCCGCGTGGACCGCGCGCGTGCCCTGAGCACGTATCAGCACGGTCTCGATCCGCTCCTGCGTGCAGGAGCCGCACGGCTCGCGACATGGAGCGGGTGACGGGGGACGGCCCCGCTGCCGGCACCCGGCGGGAGGGGACACGCATGGCGACCGAGCCGATCACGTTGGACCGGGCCCTGCGGCGCATGGCCGTGCTGCACGCACGGGAGATGGCCGCGCTGCGCCGTGCGGGCGCTCGTCCCGTTCTGCGTCAGCGCCCGCCGAACACCGCGCTGCCGATGCGCACCACGGTCGCCCCGTGGGCGATCGCGAGCTCCAGGTCGCCGCTCATGCCCATCGACAGGCCCACCGCGCTCGCGGTCCCGGGTGCGCCGCTCGCGAGCACCTCGTCGCGCAGCGACCGCAGCCGGTCGTAGCCCGACGCGACGACGGCCTCGTCGTCGCTGCGTGCGCCGACCGTCATCAGCCCCACCAGACGCAGCCCGTCGATCGCGGCGACGTCCCGCGCGAGCGCGAGCGCGTCGTCGGGGGCCACGCCGCTCTTGGTGGGCTCGCCCGAGACGTTGACCTGGACCATCACGTCCAGCGGAGCGGAGCGGTCCGGCACGCGCGCGGCGAGCCGGTGCGCCAGCTCGAGGCTCGCGAGCGACTCGACGCACGAGACCCACGGCAGCGCCGCGTTGACCTTGTTCGACTGCAGCGGGCCGATGAAGTGCCACGCCGGTCCCAGGTCCAGGAGCGCGGGCGCCTTCGCCACGAGCTCCTGCACGCGGTTCTCGCCCAGCAGCACAGGCCCGGGCGTGCGAGCGGAGGCCTCGACCGCGGCCCGCACCACGGGCAGCGGCTGCGCCTTCGACGCGAGCAGGAGCGTGACGTCGCGCTCGGGGCGCCCGGCGGCGGCGCACGCGCGGCGCACCCGCTCGCGCACCTCGGCGAGGCGGCGGTCCAGGGCCGCGATGCGCTCGTCGTGCTGCTCGTCGGTCACGTCGTCGGAACCTAGCGGAACCCGGCGGTCGGGGACGAACCAGGGGTCTCCCGGATGGCTCTGCGACGCGGCGGCGTGGCACCGTGAGCGGGTGAAGACCCTGCTCAACGTCATCTGGTTGGTGCTCGCGGGCGCCTGGCTCGCGCTCGGCTACGTCGTGGCGGGCATCGTCTGCTGCCTGCTGGTGGTGACCATCCCGTTCGGCATCGCGTCGTTCCGCATCGCCGGGTACGCGCTCTGGCCGTTCGGCCGCACCGTCGTGGACAGCCCGACCGCGGGCGCCTGGTCCACCGTCGGGAACGTCATCTGGGTGCTGGTCGCGGGGATCTGGCTCGCGATCGGGCACGTGGTGACCGCGATCCCGCTGTTCGTCTCGATCATCGGTATCCCGCTGGGCATCGCGAACCTCAAGATGATCCCCGTCTCGCTGCTCCCGCTCGGCAAGCGGGTGGTCCCCACCGACCGTCCGTTCGCGGCGTACGGCGCCTAACTCTTCGCGACGTCCGCGACGACCGCCCCGGTCAGCCGCACCAGGTCGTCGGGTGCGAGCTCGACGTCGAGGCCGCGTCGCCCGCCCGAGACGAGCACCGTGTCGAACAGCCAGGCGGTCTCGTCGACGACCGTCGGGTGCGCCGTGCGCTGACCCAGCGGGGAGATGCCGCCGAGCACGTAGCCCGTGGCCCGCTCGGCGTCGGCCTTGGGCGCCATCGCGGCCTTCTTGCCGCCGACCGCGGCGGCGAGCGCCTTGAGGTCCAGCTGGCCCGTCACGGGCACCACGGCGACCGTCAGCGTGCCGTCGACCACCGTCACGAGGGTCTTGAACACCTGCTCGGGCGGCACGCCGAGCACCTGCGCAGCCTCCAGTCCGTACCCCAGGTCGGAGGCGGGGTCGTGCTCGTAGGGGTGTGCGGTGTGGGGGACGCCCGCCTGCGCGAGCGCGACGAGCGCGGGGGTTCCGGTCGGGGCGTGCTTCGCGTGCTTGGCCACCGGCCCAGGGTAGGGCGCGCTCAGATCACGGTGCCGACGAGCGTGCCGATCGCGTACGTCACGATCATCGCGAGCGAGCCGCCCACCACGTTGCGCCGGACCGCGGGCGCGATGCGCGCGCCTCCGATGCGGGCGCTGACCGCGCCCGTGCCGACGAGCGCGAGCGCGACCGCCACGAAGATCGCGGGCACGACCGCGTGACCCCACGGCAGGAGCGCGACGAGCATGGGGATCAGCCCGCCGACGACGAACGCGGCGAGCGACGCCACGGCCGCGTGCCAGGGGTTGACCTGCTCGTGCTCCGCGACCTGCCCCGCACGCTCGGCGTCGCGCTGCGAGCTGACCGACACGTACTCGCCGGTGGCCATCGACAGCGCACCCGCGACGAGCCCGGCGAACCCGGCAGTGAGGATGGCCCTGCTCCCGGGCGTCGCACCCGCGACACCCACGACGAGCGCCGCGATGGACACGATGCCGTCGTTCGCGCCCAGCACACCGGCGCGCAGACCGTTCAGCCGTGCCGTGTCGAGCGGCTCGGACGGGTGCCACAGGACGGTCGAGAGTGCGGTCATGCGACCACGGTAGGCACGCGTGCCGGGCCTTGTCATCGTTGGAAAGCCTGGCCTGACCTGCATGTATGCAGGTATGCCTACCCTGCGTCCGGCCCGGTCACAGCGGTCCGACGGCTACCACCCGCAGAGCGACCTCCCCCGTCTCGTCGGACGCGGCCAGGTCCACGACGGCGTCGATCCGCCAGTCGTGGTCGCCCTCGGGGTCGTCGAGCAGCTGCCGCACTCGCCACGTCGTCGGGCTCGTCGTGACCTGGAACAGCGCCGGACCGCGTGCCGGTGCGCCCGTGAGCACCTCGTCGTGGTCGTCGTAGAACGGGTCGAGCGCGGTGGCCCACCGCTCGGCGGTCCACGGGCCGCCGTCCTCGTCCTGGTCGCCCAGTGCGGCGAGCGGTCCGTACGCCTCGCGGGCCAGCAGCTCGACGCGGCGGAACAGCGCGCCGCGGACCAGCGCGCGGAACACGCGCGGGTTGTCGGTGATCGGCGCGGGCGTGTCGTCGTCCACGCCGCCCGGCGCGTCCGCCCCGCGCTCGTCGAGGGGGTTGGCGAGCCGCTCCCACTCGTCCAGCAGGCTCGAGTCGGTGCGGCGCACCAGGTCGCCGAGCCACTCGATGAGCTCCCACAGCTCCTCGGTGCGCGCGTCCTCCGGGACCGTCTGGCGCAGCGTGCGGTAGGCGTCCGCGAGGTAGCGCAGCAGCACGCCCTCGGTCCGGTCGAGCGTGAACAGGCTGACGTACTCCGCGAACGTCGCGGCGCGCTCGTGCATGTCCCGCACCACGGACTTGGGCGACAGCTCGAGGTCCGCGACCCACGGGTTCGTCGTCCGGTAGGTGGCGAACGCCGCGGTCAGCAGCTCGGCGAGCGGCCGGGGGTAGGTCACGTCCTCGAGCAGGGCCATGCGCTCGTCGTAGTCCAGGCCGTCGGCCTTCATCGCGGCCACGGCCTCGCCGCGCGCCTTGTTCTCCTGCGCGGCTAGCACCTGGCGCGGGTCGTCGAGCGTCGCCTCGAGGACCGAGACAACGTCGTGCGCGTAGGCCGGGTCCTCGCGGTCCAGCAGCTCGAGCGCGGCGTACGCGAACGGCGACAGCGCCTGGTTGAGCGCGAAGTTGGGCGGCAGGTCGTGCGTCAGCCGGACCGAGCGGCGGCGGCCGTGCGGTGCGTCCGGGTCCGGCACCCAGACGCGCTCGATCACGCCCGCGGCGCGCAGCGAGCGGTACACCGCGACCGCGCGCCGCACGTGCCGGCCGCGTGCGCCCTCGGGCTCGTGGTTGTCCGTGAGGAGCCGGGTCATCGCCGCGACCGGGTCCTCACCCGCGGCACCGCGCGCCAGCACGTGCAGCACCATCGCGTGGGTCACCGCGAAGCTGCTGGTCAGCGGCTCCGGGGGAGCGTCGCGCAGGCGCTCGAACGTCTTGTCGGTCCAGTTCACGTGACCTGCGGGCGCCTGCTTGCGGACGATCTTCTTGAGCTTGCGCGGGTCGTCGCCCGCACGTTCGAGCGCCTTGCGGTTCTCGATCACGTGCTCGGGCGCCATCACGACGACCTCGCCGACCGTGTCGAACCCCGCGCGCCCGGCGCGGCCCGCGATCTGGTGGAACTCACGCGCGGACAGGTGGCGCATGCGCGTGCCGTCGTACTTCACGAGGCTCGTGAGCACCACCGTGCGGATGGGCACGTTGATGCCGACGCCCAGCGTGTCCGTGCCGCAGACCACGGGCAGCAGGCCCTTCTGCGTGAGCCGCTCGACGACGCGGCGGTACTTGGGCAGCATCCCCGCGTGGTGCACGCCCACGCCGTGCCGCAGCAGGCGGGACAGCGTGCGCCCGAAGCCCGGGCCGAACCGGAACGCGCCGAGCTCCGCGGCGATCGCGTCCCGCTGCTCGCGGCTGGTGAGCGTGGCCGAGAGCAGCGACTGCGCGCGCTCGACGGCCTCCTTCTGCGTGAAGTGCACGACGTAGACCGGTGCACGGCGCGTGGTGACCAGCTCGTCGAGCACCTCGTGCAACGGCTCGACCACGTAGGAGAACGTGAGCGGCACGGGCCGCTCGGCGTCGGCGACGACCGCGACCTCGCCTCCCGTGCGGGCACGCAGGTCGTCGGCGAAGAACGTGACGTCGCCGAGCGTCGCGGACATCAGCACGAACTGCGCGCGCGGCAGCTCGAGCAGCGGCACCTGCCACGCCCACCCGCGCTGGGGGTCGGAGTAGAAGTGGAACTCGTCCATGACCACCTGGCCCGCGTCGGCGTCCTTGCCGTCGCGCAGCGCCACGTTCGCCAGGATCTCGGCCGTGCAGCAGATGATCGGCGCACCCGGATTGACCGCCGAGTCGCCCGTCATCATGCCGACGTTCTCCGAGCCGAACGCCGCGACCAGCGCGAAGAACTTCTCGCTGACGAGCGCCTTGAGCGGTGCCGTGTAGTACGTGCGGACGCCCCGTGCGAGCGCGACGAAGTGCGCCGCGGTGGCCACGAGCGACTTGCCCGACCCGGTGGGCGTGGACAGGATCACGTGGCTGCCGGTCACGAGCTCCAGGAGCGACTCCTCCTGGTGCGGGTACAGCGTCAGGCCCTGCTCGGCCGCCCACCCCGTGAACGCCTCGTACAGGGCGTCCGGGTCCGTGGGGTCCGCCGGGACGCGGTCGGCGAGGGTGGTGGGCACCCCGGCATCCTCGCACCCCGGCCCTGCCGGGCCGGTGCCGCGCTCGCCCGGCCGGCGACCGCGTGCGCCGCTAGGGTCGGTGAGCATGAGGCCGTTCGTGCTGCTGGCTTCGCGGGCCGAGGACGCCGCCGCCGACGACGAGTACGCCTCGTTCCTGCGGTTCGGCGGGCTGGAGCCCCGGGAGCTGGTGCGCATCCGGATGGAGCGGGGGCCGGTGCCGGCGCTGGACCTGGACGCGCTGTCGGGCGTGATCGTCGGGGGGAGCCCGTTCGACGCGAGCCTGCCCGAGGTCCGCAAGTCGGTGACGCAGCAGCGCGTCGAGCGGGAGATGTCGGCGCTGCTCGACGAGCTCGTGGCACGCGACTACCCGTTCCTGGGCGCGTGCTACGGCGTGGGGACGCTGGGCAGCCACCAGGGAGGGGTGATCGACCGGACGTTCGCCGAGCCCATCAGCGCGGTACGCGTGCGGCTCACCGACGAGGGGCGCGCCGATCCGCTCCTGGCCGACGTGCCGGACGAGTTCGACGCGTTCGTCGGGCACAAGGAGGCGTGCCGCGTGCTGCCGCCGACCGCGACGTTGCTGGCGAGCTCGCCGACCTGTCCGGTGCAGATGTTCCGGGTGCGGACGCACCTGTACGCGACGCAGTTCCACCCCGAGCTCGACGTCGAGGGGATCAGTACGCGCATCCGCGTCTACGGCGGGTACGGGTACTACGAGCCCGACGAGCAGGCGCAGGTGCTCGCGGGGGTGGCGCGCGCCGACGTGTGGGCGCCCCCGCGGATCCTGTCCGCGTTCGTGTCGCGGTACGCGCGCGACTGAGCGGGTACGGGTGCGGGTGCGGGCTGCGGCGGGGCGAGCAGCTCCCGCGTCACGAGCGCACCGCGCGCGGTCCGCACGCCGACCGTGGCCCACGCGCCGACGAGCCCGGCCCACGCGCCGACCGCCGCGACGGCCACCACGCGCGAACCCGTGTGCACCGCGAGGCCCGAGAGCCCCGTGACGCACGTGCCGACCGGGAACGTGAACGCCCACCACGTGAGCGCGAACGGCATCCCCGCACGGGCGGTGCGCACCGTGACGGTGAGCGCCCACGCGGCCCACAGCGCCGCGAAGCCGAGCGTCGGGACGGCGTACAGCACCGCCAGGACCTCGACCACGTGCGCCGTGCCGGGGCCGGCGACCAGGTGCGTGACTCCCGCGAGCGCGAGCGCGGCGGTCGCCGACTGACCCAGGGGGCCGAGCACCAGCCACAGCGTGGGGACCAGGGTCGGGGCCCCGGGGCCGTGCCGGACCAGCCGCGCCCACACGAGCGGCAGGATCAGCGCCGAGCCCAGCAACGAGAGCCCGAACAGCGCGCCGAGCGTGAGGGCGAACGCGAGCCGTGCCTCGCCCGCGGGCACGTGGGGGAGCAGCAGCGCTCCGGTCGCCGCGGAGACGAGCGGGGGCACCACGGGCATCAGCCAGCCCGCGAACGCGTCCTGCTCGCCCACGGCGTGCCGGGTCAGCTGCAGGACGGGGATCGCGACCGCGCTCGCGAGGCCCGCGAGCGTGCCGAGCGTCCACAGCGTGGCGCCGACCACGAGCGCCGCGCGGTCGCCCAGGAGCGGCGGACCCAGCAGCACCGCGCCCGCGCCCACGGTCAGCATCGCCATCGGCGGTGCGCCGTAGAAGTGCGCCATGAACGGGTCCAGGTGGTGGCGCCGCGCGGCCGCGCGGTGGTGCGACCAGTGCCGGGCGGTCGCCACGACGAGCACCACCAGCAGGCTCGCGGCCGTGAGCCACACGACCGTCGCCGCGGCCCGCACGCCCGGGACGTGGACCGGCAGCCCCGCGGAGGACGTCGCGACGATGCCGGTGCCCATCACGGAGGTGAACCAGTTCGGGCCCAGCCGCGCGGTGGTGAGCGCCTGCCGCGGGGTGCCGGGTGCGGGCGTCAGGGGCGCGCCGGTGGGGCGGGCGATGACGGGGGCGCGGTCGAGCACAGGGGAAGTCTGGCCGCCCTGCCACGCGCCCCGGTAGACGATGGTCCTTGTTCTGACACAATCAGGCCTTGTGTCCGACGAGCGCCCGCACAACCGGAGATGGTGGCCGTGACCGCCCATGGCTGACCTGACAGCGCTGCGCGTGCTCGCCGCGATCGAGGCGCACGGCAGCATCTCCGCCGCGGCGCGTGCGCTCGGGCTCAGCCAGCAGGCCGTCTCGCAGCGCGTGCGCGCGCTCGAGCGCGAGGTGGGGGCACGGCTCGTCGATCGGTCAGCGCGTGGCTCTGCGCTGTCCGAGCCCGGCCGGCTCGTCGCGACGTGGGCGCGGGACGTGGTCGAGGCCGCGACCCGGTTCGAGGTCGCGGTGGCCGCGCTGCGAGCGCCCGGGGCGGCGCCGCTGCGCGTCGCCGCGAGCCTCACAGTCGCCGAGCACCTCATGCCGGGCTGGTTGGTGCGGCTGCGCGCGACGGGTGCGCCGGGCAGCGACTCCGTGGAGCTCACGGCCGCCAACAGCGCGGCCGTGCTCGCGCTGGTGCGCGCGGGTTCGCACGACCTCGGCTTCGTCGAGACCCCGCACCTGCCGGCCGACCTGGAGTCCCGCACGCTCGCGCACGACGAGCTCGTGGTGGTCGTCGGCCCGCAGCACCCGTGGGCGCACCGCGCGACCCCGCTCACGTCGGCCGAGCTCGCCGCGACCGCGCTGGTCACGCGGGAGGACGGCTCCGGGACGCGCGCGGCGCTCGAGGCTGCGCTGCAGGCCCACGTGCACGTCCCGGCGTCCGCACTGCCGCGACCCGTGGCCCTGCTGCCGACCACCGCGGCCGTGCGCGCCACCGCTGCCGCGGGTGCCGGGCCGGCGGTGCTCAGCCTCCTGGCGGTCCGCGACGCGCTGCTCGCGGGCTCGCTGGTGCGGGTGCCGCTCGCGGACCTGCGCGTCACACGCCCGCTGAGCGTGGTGTGGTCGCCCACGCTGCCGCGCGTGCCGGATGCCGCCCAGGCCCTGCTGGACGTCATCGCCGCCGACGCGCGGCACTGAGCCGCAGCCACGGCGACGCGGCGTCCGCGTGCCGCGCTCCGCTCGCCGCGCGGGTGGCGCACCCGCGGGTCACGATGACCGCGGACCGTCCCGCTCGACCGCACCGAGGAGTCACCCATGGCCGGCACGCAGGAGCACACGTTCGACGTCGTGGTGGTGGGCGGTGGCGCCGTGGGGGAGAACGCGGCCGACCGCGCGGCCCGGACCGGGCTCTCGGTCGCGATCGTCGAGGGTGCACTCGTCGGCGGCGAGTGCTCGTACTGGGCCTGCATGCCGTCCAAGGTGCTGCTGCGCGCCGGCGCCGCACGTGACGCCGCGCGGCGCACACCGGGCGTCGCCGACCCCGGTGCACCGGACGTCGCGGCGGTGCTGGCCCGCCGCGACGAGATCACGCACCACTGGGATGACTCGGGGCAGGAGGAGTGGGTCCGCGGCGCCGGCATCGCGCTCGTGCGCGGGCAGGCGCGGTTCCTCGGTCCGCGCGAGCTCGCGGTCCGTTCCGACGCGGGCACCGTCCTGGTGCACGCCCGGCACGCCGTGATCCTGGCGACCGGGTCGGGTGCGACCATCCCGCCCGTCGACGGGCTGCGGGGTGCTGCGCCCTGGACCAGTCGTGACGCGACGTCGGCGACGCACGTCCCCGGACGCCTCGCGATCCTGGGCGGAGGCGTCGTCGGTGTCGAGATGGCGTGCGCGTACGCCGACCTGGGCGCGCACGTCACGCTGCTGGTCCGCGGGCCGCGCCTGCTCGCCGACGCCGAGCCGTTCGCGGGTGAGGCCGTGGCCGACGCGCTCGTCGCGCGCGCGGTCGACGTGCGGTTCGGCACCGAGGCGATCGCGGTGACGCGCGACGACGACGGCGTGCACCTGCGCGTCACGCAGGGCCCCGACGTGCACGCCGACGAGGTCCTGGTCGCGACCGGACGGCACCCGCGGACCACCGACCTAGGTCTGGAGACCATCGGGCTCGAGCCCGGACGGCCCGTCGAGGTGGACGACGCGATGCAGGTGAACGGCGTCGCGGGTGGCTGGCTGTTCGCCGCGGGCGACGTCACGGGCCGCACGGGGACCACCCATCAGGGCAAGTACGACGCGCGCGTGGTCGGCGACGTGGTCGCCGCGCGGTTCGGCGGCGACGAGGCTGCGCGCACGGCCGAGGCCGCGGCCGGGCCGTGGAGCCGGTACCGCGCGACCGCCGACCACGCGGCCGTGCCGCAGGTCGTGTTCACGCAGCCGGAGGTCGCCTGGGTGGGGCTCACCGAGCGCGCGGCGCGCGACGCGGGCCTCGACGTGCGCGTGGTGAGCTACGACCTCGCCGACCTCGCCGGGGCGTCGGTCGTGTCACCCGAGTACGCCGGCCGCGCCGCGCTGGTGCTCGACGCGGGCCGGGACGACCGCGTGGTGGGCGCGACGTTCGTCGGACCCGATGCGGCCGAGATGCTGCACGCCGCGACGATCGCCGTGGTCGGCGAGGTGCCCCTGAGCAGGTTGTGGCACGCCGTCCCGTCCTACCCCACGGTCAGCGAGGTCTGGTTGCGGTTCGGCGAGGCCGCAGGCCTCTGACCGCGCACGCCAGGGCGGGCGACGGCGCCCGGCCGGGTCCACGCTCGGGTGAGGACGGACCGCGGCCGGGCGCCGCGAGCGATCAGGCCGCGAGCGAGCCGTCGCTCGAGAGCACGAGCCCGAGGGCCGTCTCGCCCTGCCGGACGGCCTCACCGATGAGCCCGAAGTCGTACGACGTGAACTCGCTGAACACCAGGCCGTAGGTCTCCTCGAGGCCCGGCTGGCAGAACGGACGCTCGGGGCACTCGGGCGGACCGGCCAGCGTCAGACCGCCGGGGCACGCGGTCGCCAGGTCGCTGAGGGTGGTCACGTCGTGCTCGTCCGCGAACTCCTGGGTCACGGCGAACGCGTTCTGGTCCTGCGCGGCCGAGGCCTCGCCGACCACGAGCCCGCGCTTTTTCGCCAGCGGCGTGAGCGCGGCCACGGTCTCGGCGACGTCGTCGGAGGCCACCGACCCCGCGTCCGGACCGTTGACCGTCGCGTTGAGGAAGTCCGCGAGCGTGGCCGCGTACTCGGGCACCGCGGCGATGTCGCCCTTCTCGAGCGCGGGCAGGTAGGTCTCCCGTGAGCCGATGGTCTGGACGGTGACGTCGTACCCGCCGGTGCGGAGCACGGCCGCGTAGACCTCCGCGAGCGTCGCGCTCTCCGAGAAGTTCGCGGCGCCGACCGTCAGGGAGACCCCCTTGCCCGGCGTGCCCTCGGCGGCCAGCCCCTGGGCCTCGACGAACGCCTTCGCGGCCTCGCTGGAGGTCTGCCGGTCGATGTCGACGGCCTTGTTGAGCGCGATCAGGCCGTCGGTGTCGAGGTTCTGGGAGACCGTGTCCAGGAGCTCGACCGCCTCGGGGTTGGCCTTCGCGAACTTCGCGTTGAGCGCCGGGATGATGTTGTCCGAGTTCTGCAGGCCCAGGTCGTCGGTCAGGACCACGAGCTGGTCGCCCGCGACCGGGGCGCACGTGGCACCCGTCGCGGAGGCGGGTGCGGCCGGTTCGGTCTCGCCTCCGCCGGATCCGGGTTCGCCGCAGCCCGAGAGCAGCAGCGCGGCGCCGACCGCCGTGAGGGACAGCAGCCGCAGGTGGCGTCGGGTGGTCATGGTGACTCCAAGGGGTGAGGGTGTGCGGTCCGGGTGACGGAGGGAGGTCGGGTGGCGCGCGAGCGCGCCGGGCAGCAGTGAGGGCCGGTCACGCGGCGGGACCATTCGACCCGCGCGACGTGGGTGCGGCAACCGCTGCGGGCTGCGGCACCGGTGCCTTCTCGGTGGTGGGACGCGAGCGCCGAGGCCGCTGGCCCGATCCGGCTTCCCGGACGCCACGCGGGGTGAGCAGCCGTTGCGCGAGGGCCAGCACGCCCTCGGTGAGCAGGCACAGCGCGGCGACCAGCAGCCCGCCGGCGAGCACCTGCCCGTAACGCTGCGTGCCGAAGCCCGTGACGATCACCGTGCCGAGGCTCCGGCCGCCGACGAGCGCGGCGAGCGGCACGGTGGCGAGCACCTGGACCGCGGCGGTCCGTGCCCCGGCCGCGATCAGCGGCCCGGCGAGCGGCACCTCCACGGCCCACAGCCGCCGGCGCCCGCTCATGCCGAGCCCGCGTGCCGCGTCCACGACGTCCCGGTCCACGCCGCCGAGCCCCGTCACGGTGTTGGTGAGCAGCGGTGGCACGGCAAACACCGCACAGGCCAGGACCGTCGCGGTCGCGCCGAACAGTCCCGTGGCCGCCAGGAGCGTCAGGAGCGCGAGCGTGGGCAGCGCGCGCGTGGTGTTGGCGACCACGACCCCGAGCGTCGCGCCGCGGCGCGCATGCCCGAGCGCCACCCCGAGCGGGAGCGAGACCGCCGCGGCGAGCAGCACCGCGAGCGCCGTCACCCGCAGGTGCTCGAGGGTGAGCGCGACGACCCCGTTGGTCCCCGACCAGTTCAGCGGGTCGTTCAGCCAGGCCAGCGCATCGGTCAGCACGTCCACGGCATGCCCCTCACGTCGAGGACTCCGCGAGCATGCGCGTCGAGCGCGACCACGGCGTCAGCGCGCGCCCCAGCAGCACCACGAGCACGTCCGCGACCAGCGCGAGCACCAGGCACAGCAGCGTCGCGGTCATGATCTCGGCGTGGTACCTGCTCCGGAACCCGCGGAACATGAGCTGCCCGAGGCCGCCGTACCCGACGACGACGCCGACGGTCACGAGCGCGACGGTGGTCACGGTGGCGACCCGGACCCCCGCGACGACGCTCGGCAGGGCCTGCGGCAGCTCGACCTGCACGAGCATCCGGAGGCGCCCGTACCCCATGCCGCGTGCGGCGTCCGTGACCGCGGGGTCCACGCCGCGCAGCCCCACCAGCACGTTGCGCACCAGCACCAGCAGCGCGTACGCGACCAGCCCGATCAGCACGGTGGTCCGCCCGATGCCGGTCCACGGCGCGAGCAGCGCGAACAGCGCGAGCGACGGCACGGTGTACAGGACACCTGCGAGCCCCACCACGGGTCCCGCGAGCCGGGGCCGCAGGTGGGCCAGCGCGGCCAGGGGGAGCGCGATGACGAGCGCGAGCACTACCGCCTGCACGGTCAGCGACACGTGCTGCCCGACCGCGCGCTCGATGTCCGCCCAGTTGCGCACGACGTAGTCCCACGAGAACCAGGGGTTCGCGGGGACCTCGGTCGGGGACATGGCAGCGAACGTAGCCGCGGGGTCCGACACGCGCGCGCTGACCTGCGGAACCACCGCCCGCTCGCGGGTGTCGGTGCCCCCGGTTACGGTCCGTCCCGTGGTGGCAGCGACGACAGACGTGACCAACGGCACAGGACCCGGGACGGGTGCGAGCGCTGCGGCGATCCGGTTCGACCGGGTCGCGAAGCGCTACCCCGCGGGCACCCGCACGGCGGACGCGCCAGCCGCGGTCGACGACCTGAGCCTCGAGGTGCACGCGCACGAGGTGCTCGTCCTAGTCGGCCCGTCGGGATGCGGCAAGTCGACGACGCTGCGCATGGTCAACCGACTGATCGAGCCCACGAGCGGTCGCGTGCTGCTCGACGGCGAGGACGTCGCGCGAGCCGACCCGGTGGAGCTGCGGCGGCGCATCGGGTACGTCATCCAGAACGTGGGCCTGTTCCCGCACCGCACGGTCGCGCAGAACGTCGCGACCGTGCCCCGCCTGCTCGGCTGGGACCGCACGCGGACCCGCGCGCGTGTGGCCGAGCTGCTCGACCTGGTCGGCCTGCCACCGGACCGGTACGCGCGCCGCTACCCGCACGAGCTCTCGGGCGGCGAGCGCCAGCGCGTCGGCGTGGCGCGCGCCCTGGCGACCGACCCGCCCGTGCTGCTCATGGACGAGCCGTTCGGCGCCGTGGACCCGGTGGGCCGCCGCCACCTGCAGGACGAGTTCGTGCGCATCCAGCGTGAGGTGGGCACCACGGTCATGCTCGTCACGCACGACATCGACGAGGCCGTGCGCCTGGCGGACCGCGTGGCGGTGCTCAGCACGGGCGCGCACCTGGAACAGGTGGCGCCCCCGCTCGAGATCGTGGCCCGCCCCGCGTCCCCGGCCGTCGCGGACCTCGTCGGCCGTGGTCGCACCGCACGCCTGCTGTCGCTCGGCACACTCGAGGCCGGGGACCTCGAACCCCTGCAGGGCGGGGAGCCAGACGCTCGTCGTGGCCCCGCCGTCCACCTCGGGGACGAGCTCGGCGAGGTGCTCGACGCGCTCGCGGCGAGCGGTGAGTCCGCGCTGCCGGTCGTCGACCGCGACACACCCGACGGAACCGCACCCGTCGGCCGCGTGAGTGTCGACGGCGTCGTCCGCGCCCTGCGCCGCGTCACGGAGGCGCGCCCGGACGCGTCCTGAGGGCCGCCCGACTCGATCCACCGGGGCGCACGGCGCGCCTCAGCGGGACGGCGGCCCCTCGACGGCGGCGCACACGGAGAGGAGCCCGACGCGCAGCGCATTCGCGCGCGTCGCGTAGTCACGCTGGCGGCGCACGTACTCGGCCTTGCCCTCAGGGGTCTCGATGGCGACGGGTGCGAGCCCGTACGACGACACGTCGTACGGCGAGTCCTGCATGTCGGTGGTGCGGATCTCGCGCGCGAGCTCGAAGCAGTCGAGCAGCAGCTCGCCCGGCACCAGCGGGCCGAGCTTGAGCGCCCACTTGTCGCAGTCCATCGTCACCCGCATTCAGCATGCAGCCCGGGTGGCATCGCCTGTCAGCCGGGCAGTCGCCGGAAGAGGGTCGCTGGCTTTCCCCGCCGCCCCAGACTCAGGCGTCCGGTGTCCACGAGCGAGCCCTGCATCGTGCGGCGGAACGTGTCCGGGGGCAGTGGGCGGCCGGCGACGGCCTCGTGGGTCTGCCGCAGCTCTCGCAGCGTGAAGGAGCCGTCAGGTTCGGCCGGGTCGACGAGGTCGGACGGGTCCGGAGTCGACTCGTAGCGACGGCGCAGGGCTTCGACCGCGAAGTCGATGATGTCGCGGTGGTCGAATGGGAGGTCGGGAACCTCGGAGGCTGATACCAGGCGGTTTTCGGCCGTCGCGGGGATTCGGTCAGCGCGGACGACCTCCAGGTGTGCGACCGACAGGACCCATCCGCGGTCGTCTCGGCTCGGGTCGTCGAACACGTGGAGCTGCTCTGGGTGAAGCCCGGTGACGCCGGCCTTGTCTCGCAAGGAGCGTGTGACTGCGTCGGCGAGTGTCTCGCCTGGATGCAAGAACGTTCCCGGCAGCCGCCAGGCCGTCGCGTCGTCGACGTCCACCGCGCGGACGAGAAGCACGCACAGCGCACGGTCCTTGATCGTCAGCACGGCGGTGTCCACGGCGAGGGACGGCCGTGGGTAGTCCTCGAGCGACCTGCCCGTGGCGTCGCGGGAGGCCGTCATCGGCCACCTCCCGTGGACTGGTACTCGGCACCTCGACGCTGATAGGCGAGCGGATTTCCGAACACCCGACGCAGCTCCGCGACCACCCGATCCTCACGTGCCGCCCGATCCGCGTCGTCGACCAGGATCCAGTTCAGCCCGGCGCGTTCGCAGAGATTGGTCCAGAACGCGTCGTCGGACTCGCGGCAGTGACCGCCGTATCGAAGCGGGTCGGCCTCGAACGGCACGGCATCCTGCCCGAGCACGATGTACAGGTCGCTGGCGTTCCTGGCGGCGTCCGCCCACAGCGCTGCCGGGACGGCAGGCTCACCGAACTCGGCGCCTTTGAGTAGCCAGTACCCGATGGTGGAGAAGAGGTCGGTGTCCTGGGCGATGAACGCACGGCCGCGGCGGGTCGCGATGGCGTCTGCGGCGCGCTGCTGGGCCAGCTGGCCGCGCCAGATCGCGTGCATCTTCTCAGCGGTCACCTCGGGGCCGACTGTCTCGAGCTCGAGGTACGGGCGGGCCCACTCGGGGAACGCGGCGGCCAGGCCGAGTTCGTCGAGTCGGTTCGTCATGGTCGTCTTGCCGACCGACTCCGCTCCGAATAATGTGACCCGCTTGCGCACGAAAGGCTGGAACTCCGCCACCAGGTGGGAGAACGAGGCGATCGCGTCCTCTCGGAGGCGGGTTGCCTTCACTGGGTTGATGCTCCGGTCAGGGTCGTACGGGAGGAACTGGCCGTCGATCACCTCGGCCAGTCGAGCCCCGTAGGGCTCCGACGCGACGACCAGTTCCCCGGCCCTGGCGCCCAGATCGCGCATGAGCCCGCCCCACAGGTCCCAGAAGTCTGGGGCGTCCGTCGGCTCCTGCGGCAGCTCGTAGTGGATCCGGTGAACCCGAACCGCATCTCCGAACTCAGCCCGGGCCGCGAAGGCCCGCAGCGCCGCGTCACGCTCGTCCGCGAACGGTTCGCTGGGCTGCGTGCACAGCACGACGTGGGCGGTCCGGGCGCACCGGGTTGCGAAGCGGATGAGGTCCTCGTGTCCGGTGGTGGGCGGTAGTGCCGTCATGAGCACCCAGGCGTGCTCGTTCATCGCGTGGCCCGCAGCCAGGCGATGAACCCGAGCACGGCGGTGCCGATGAAGATGACGTACTGCAGGCCCGCGACGACGAGCCCAGCCGTGAAGTACGTCCAGACGGCGATGACGTTGACGGCGATCCAGACGAACCAGGTCTCGATCCGCTTGTTGTCGAGGAGGAGCTGGGCGAGGATCGAGCCGGCCAGGATCGCGGAGTCCGCCCAGGCCAGCTGGCCGTCGAGGAGTCCGACCAGCCAGGCGCCGCCGAGGTACGCCACGACGGTGACTCCCAGGTACGCAGGGATCCACTTCTTGTCATGGACCAGCCACGTCACCGGGCGCGTCTGGTCGTCCCGCCGCCAGCGCACCCACCCGTACACGAGCTGTGGGGTCAGGTAGACGTTGAGGAAGGCGGAGGCGACCAGCCCGTGCCGGAAGAAGAGGGCGGCGTACAGCGCCGTGCTCACCGCGCCGAAGACGTAGTTGAACCGCCTCTGGACGATGCACAGCGCCGTGCTGGCGTACGACGTGGCGACGGCGAGCGCCTCGAGCCACTCGACCCCGGAGATCCACCCCGCGGCGATGCCGAGGCCGTAGCTCGCGGCGGTCAGCAGGGCGGCTGCCGCGACGGCGACGACGACGTCGCGTCGGCCTGGCGCGGTGCGGCCGGCGGGACCCGCCGCCCCTTCAGGGATGTCGATCTCGAGGAGCATGCGATCGGCCTCTCAAGTGGTCCATCACCGGATGTGATGTCGCCACCGTACCGCATTAACGCAAGACTGCGTTAAAGATCTCTCGATCGGACGCCGGCGCGGCCGCACTACCGTCGCGTGAGGCGTTGCCACCACCGTGGCCGACGAAGCGAGTCAGGAGAGCTGTCCGCGGGGTGACGGTCGGGCGTAGACCCGGTTCGTGCGATACCCGCGTGGAACGCGAGCAGAGCGG
This sequence comes from Cellulomonas gilvus ATCC 13127, assembly GCF_000218545.1. Taxonomy (NCBI): domain Bacteria; kingdom Bacillati; phylum Actinomycetota; class Actinomycetes; order Micrococcales; family Cellulomonadaceae; genus Cellulomonas; species Cellulomonas gilvus. The sequence continues at coordinate 2,585,787 of NC_015671.1, read as the reverse complement.
AACGACGTTCGTCCAGGCCGGAGAGCGGCAAGAGCGCCGCCATGCGCTCACGCTGGACGTCGGAGAGCGGCTCCCAAGTCGTCGCGGCCGCAGTTTCGAGCCAGTTGCGAACGCCAGCACGACCAAGTCCAGCGAGTGAAGCATCGCGGTCGCACGAGGCCCGAAGGTCGGCCTCCACCCGGTTCCACCCGCCCGAAACGCGAGTCAGGCGCCACGCGACCCGGCGGCTGGAGACGAGGTCGGATGCCCAGGCGTTCGCGGCAACCTCGGGCGCCGCGCCGGCTCTGGCGAGAGCGCGGGCTGCGACTGAGCTGATGCGAGCGCTCGGGTCGACCAGGCACGGCCCGATGGCCTGGACCGCGGTCGCCGAGTCGGCCCGCGCGACGACAGCCGAGATTGCGGCCGCGCGGACCTGAACTGCGCCGTGACTGAGCGCACCCACGGCGAAAGTGATGTCCTGCACGTCGCCGCTCCACGCGAGGCCGTCCAGGCACGCGACGAGCTCGCGGGGTGTCGGCTCACCTGCCGCGAGGCGGCGGTAGTGCGATGCGACGTCGACTCCGCGGCGCCTCGCTCGAGTCCTAGCGATCTCACGCACCCGTGCAGCTCGGTCGACGAGGAGCCCATCCAGAGCAGCGGCCGTGAGCAGAGCATCGGGCACGCGCGCGATCGCAATGAGGCGCGCCTCCACCGATGTCGCGTCGAGCAGCGCGCCCAGCCGCTCGGGGTTCGTGTGAGAGAGCCACTCTGCGCACGACGCTCGCACCCACTGGTCGCCGTTGCTCCTGGCGGCCTCGGCGAGGTCGTCTGCGGTCATGCCGTCTTCACGGTGCACGAAGGTGAAGGCCCACCGGCGCACGCCTCGTCGCGGGCTCACCGTCAGTCGGGCAGCGATCTCTGCAACCGAGTACCGCCGGCCCAGGCTCTCGATCGCACTCGCAAGCATGCGTCGTGCCGAGTCGCGTTCGCGGCCGGCGATCAGGATCTCGAGGATTGGCTCGGCGTGCGCCAAGTCGAGGCGCGCAAACGTCGCCTCCAGGGCCGGGCCGCGTACCTGGGCGACGTGGTCGAGGGCGCGAACGGTGAGAGCGCTGGCTGCGAGAGGCGCATCGACCGAGGCGAGTGCCTCGACCGCACGCTGCCGGATGCGACCGTCCACGTGCAGGCTTGCGGCGATCAGTGTCAGGAGCTCGGCCCCGGTGCGTGCGATGCCCAGACTCGGCACCGGACCGCTCACGGGTGCACGGCCGGTCCGCCAGTCGAATGCGCGCGCTGCCTGGTCGAGCGCAAGCCAAGCGCGACCGTCGAGGCCGTCGAGCAGTAGCTCGGCGGCTTCCTGCTCACTGCCGTTGGCCGCCGCCTCGACGACTGCGCGTGCCAACGCCCGTGCGTCGTCTGTGCTGGTCACATGCCGAAGTGTGCCGTGAACGACAGCGGTGATCGAGGAAGAATCGACGAGGCCCCGCATGGCCTCAGGTCGGCGGCACTCCTCGGGCGACGGCGCACGCATCGATGAGCCGACTACGGAGCGCATTGGAGCGGGCCGCGTAGTCGCGCTGACGCCGGACGTATTCGGCCTTGCCCTCAGGCGTCTCGATCGCAACGGGCCCGAGCCCGTACGACGACACGTCGTACGGCGAGGCCTGCATGTCGGTGGTGCGGATCTCGCGCGCGAGCTCGAAGCAGTCGAGCAGCAGCTCGCCCGGCACCAGCGGGCCGAGCTTGAGCGCCCACTTGTAGCAGTCCATCGCAGCGTGCAGGCAGCCGGGCTGCTCGAGCGACGGCTGGGTGGTGCGCGTGGGCTGGAGCGTGTTGCGGCCGACGGCCGCGGGCGTGAAGAAGCGGAACGCGTCGAAGTGCGTGCACCGGATGCGGTGGCCCTCGACCACGGCGTCGGTCCCCGCGCCGCCGAGGCGCAGCGGGAGCGGGTGCCGGTGGGTGTCCTCGCGGTAGACCATCGCCCACTCGTGCAATCCGAAGCACCCGGTGGCGGCGGGACGTGCCGCGGTCGCGGCCAGCAGCTCGGTGACGTACCGGAGCGTCTCGCCGCGCTCCTCGCACCACGTCGCGGTGTCCACCGACGTGCGCCCGTCGTCGTCCACGCGGTACCACCGCCACGCGGCGTGCGGGGCAGGGCCGCCGGGCTCCGGGTCCAGCGCGACGCCCGCGCCCGGGTGCCAGCGGCGCAGCTGGGCCGGCTTGGCGGGGTAGTACTCGTACAGGAAGTCCTCGATCGCGTGCCGTTCGCCCCGCGCCCGGCGTGCGCGGTGACCTGCGGTGAGCGCATCGGCGCGCGCGGCGTGCGTGTCGGCCCGGGCGCGCCACTCGTCGGGCGGCAGCGCGACGAGCTCGGCCTGGACGGTCATGGCTCCCAGGGTAGGAGACGCCTCAGCGGGGCACGGGCTCGCGACGGTGCGGCACCAGGGCGTCCGCGAGGCCCGCGGAGAGCGCGTGCATCCCGCGCTCGAGGGGGCCGCGGCCGAGTGTCGCGCGCCACGCCCAGCACAGCGCCGTCGTCGTGAGCAGAAACGCGAGCCACACGGCGGTGGTCGGCTGCCAGACGACGTGGTCCCCGAGCAGCGCGATGGCGACGACGTGGACCGTGTACGCCGTGAACGCGAGCGCGCCCACGGCGGCGACGGGTGCGGCCAGGTGCGGCGCGCGCGGCGCCAGGCCCACGGCGAGCGCGACGACGAGCAGCGCGACGCCGGTGTTGCCCACCACCTCGAACGTCGACGACGAGTGGGGCGCGGTCGAGGTCAGCACCGACCCGGGAAGCACCTGCTGCGCGACCCACCCGCCGCCGTAGCCGACGACGCCGAGCGCGGCGCCGACCACGGCCGTGCGCCACCGCACGGCCCGTGCCCCGAGGTCGCACCGGCCGAGCGCCAGGCCCGCGAGCAGATACGCCGCCCAGACCAGCGCGGGGTAGTGCGGCCCGACGAGCAGGCCGACGACCCCGCCGACGTCGGTCGCGTCCGTGCGCACGCCGAGCGCGTCCCGCACCGCGGGCGCCACGAGCGCGACGAGCGCCGCGGCGGTCACGAGCGCGCGCACCGGCCACCGCAGGACCAGGCAGCCCAGCAGGAACAGCACCGCGTACGTGGGCAGGATCACCAGGACGGGCGTGCCGAGCGCCTCGAGCACGAGGCCGACACCCAGCACGACCACCGCACGCACCGCGATCCGGACCCGCGCACGCGTGAGGTCGCGGTCCCGGGCGGGCGTGGGCCCGCCGGAGAGCAGCGCGAGCGAGAGGCCGGCGAGCACGACGAACAGCGCGGACGGCCGCCCGTCCGCGAGGTCGACCACCGCGGCCGCGGCGGGCGCGTGCGCCGACCAGTCCGGCCCGACGTGCGCGGTCATCATGCCGAGCACGGCGAGCCCGCGCGCGACGTCGATCCCCGGCACCCGGTCCACGTACCGACGGTACGGGGTGGGGCCGCTGCGGCCGCGGAGGGCGGTCGGGGACCCGCACGTCTCGGATCGTGGACCAGATCGTCCCGGGCCTTGATCCACACGGCCCGCTGAGCCCTACTCTCATGTGTGAGCACCCGCCCCGACGTGTACGTGCACGGCCACCACGAGTCCGTGCTGCGCTCCCACCGCTGGCGGACCGCCGCCAACTCGGCCGCGTACCTGCTGCCCGCGCTCGAGCCGGGGCAGCGCCTGCTGGATGTCGGCTGCGGTCCGGGCACGGTGACGATCGACCTCGCCCAGCGCGTCGCACCCGGTGAGGTCGTCGGCATCGACGCGTCGTCGGCCGTCGTCGAGATCGCCCGCAAGGCGGCCGCGGACGCCGGTGCGATCAACGTCACGTTCGACGCCGCGGACGCGTACGCGCTGCCGTTCGACGACGAGTCGTTCGACGTCGTGCACGCGCACCAGGTGCTCCAGCACCTGACGGACCCGGTCGCGGCACTGCGCGAGATGAAGCGCGTCACGCGCCCGGGCGGCGTCGTCGCGGTCCGGGACGCGGACTACGCGGGGATGACGTGGTTCCCGCCGTCGGCGGGCCTCGACGAGTGGTCCGCGCTCTACCACGAGGTCACGCAGGCGAACGGCGCCGATGCCGACGCGGGCCGTCGCCTGCTCTCCTGGGTGCGCGCGGCGGGCTTCGACCCCGCGGGCATCGCACCCAGCGCGGGCGTGTGGTGCTACGCGACGCCCGAGGACCGCACCTGGTGGGCGGGTCTGTGGGCGGACCGCTGCGTCGCGTCGAACTTCGCGCAGCAGGCCATCGAGCACGGGCTGGCGGACGAGGTGGGCCTGGAGCAGCTCGCCGACGGCTGGCACGAGTGGGGCAGGCAGCCCGAGGGCTGGTTCGCGGTGCTGCACGGCGAGGTGCTGGCGCGCGTCTGACCCGCGGGTCGCCCGTAGGGTGGTCCCGTGCGCATCGCGAGGTTCACCACCGGCGGGGACCCCCGCTTCGCCCTGGTCGAGGGCGAGCCCGGGTCCGAGGAGCTCGTCGTCATCACGGGCGACCCGATCTACACGCCCGTGCAGCCCACGGGCGAGCGCGTCCCGCTGGACGACGACGCGGTGCGCCTGCTGGCACCCGTGATCCCGCGCTCGAAGATCGTCGGCGTGGGCCGCAACTACGCCGACCACGCGGCCGAGCACGGCGTCGCGGTGCCCACGCAGCCGCTGCTGTTCCTCAAGCCGAACACCACCGTGATCGGCCCGGACGACCCGATCCTGCTGCCGGACTGGACCGAGCACGTCGAGCACGAGGCGGAGCTGGCCGTGGTGATCGGCAAGGTCACCAAGGACGTGCCGCCCGAGCGTGCGCTCGACCACGTGTTCGGCTTCACCGTGGCCAACGACGTCACGGCGCGGGACATCCAGCGCAGCGACGACCAGTGGACGCGCGCCAAGGGCTTCGACGGATCGTGCCCGCTCGGGCCGTGGATCGTGCCGGGGCTCGACGTCGAGGACCTCGCGGTCCGCTCGCGCGTCAACGGCGAGGCGCGCCAGGACGGCCGCACGTCGCAGATGGTGTTCGACACCGCCTACCTCGTCTCGTACGTCAGCGAGGTCTTCACGCTGCTCCCGGGCGACGTGATCCTCACGGGCACGCCCGCGGGCGTGGGGCCCGTCGTCGACCGCGACGTGGTCGAGTGCGAGGTCGAGGAGATCGGCGTCCTGCGCAACCCGGTGCTGCGCCGGCGCTGACGTCCGGGTGCCCGGACGCCACTAGCCTGGACCCCGTGACCACCCCCGCCCTCGACGGCTCCGCCGTGCGCGTCCGCTTCTGCCCCTCCCCGACCGGTCTGCCGCACGTCGGCCTGATCCGCACGGCGCTGTTCAACTGGGCGTACGCGCGGCACACGGGCGGCACGTTCGTCTTCCGCATCGAGGACACGGACGCGGCGCGCGACTCCGAGGAGAGCTACCAGATGCTCCTGGAGGCGCTGCGCTGGCTCGGCCTGGACTGGGACGAGGGCGTCGAGGTGGGCGGCCCGCACGAGCCGTACCGCCAGTCGCAGCGCTACGACCTGTACCGCGACGTCGTCGCGCGGCTGCTCGAGGGCGGCTACGCGTACGAGTCGTGGACGACGCCCGAGGAGGTCGAGGCGCGGCACCGTGCCGCGGGCCGCGACCCGAAGCTCGGGTACGACGGGTTCGACCGTGACCTGACCGACGCGCAGCGCCTCGCCTACCGCGAGGAGGGCCGCGAGCCCGTCATCCGGCTGCGCATGCCCGACGACGACCTGACGTTCACCGACCTGGTGCGCGGCGATGTCACGTTCAAGGCCGGTTCGGTGCCGGACTACGTGATCGTGCGCGCGAACGGCCACCCGCTCTACACCCTGGTCAACCCGGTCGACGACGCGCTCATGGGCATCACGCACGTGCTGCGCGGCGAGGACCTGCTGTCCTCCACGCCGCGCCAGGTCGCGCTGTACCGCGCGCTGCTGGACCTGGGCGTGGCCACGGTCATGCCGCAGTTCGGCCACCTGCCGTACGTCATGGGGGAGGGCAACAAGAAGCTCTCCAAGCGCGACCCCGAGTCGAACCTGTTCCTGCACCGGGACCGCGGCTTCACGCCCGAGGGCCTGCTCAACTACCTGTCCCTGCTGGGCTGGGGCCTGTCCGCGGACCGCGACATCTTCACGGTCGAGGAGCTGGTGGCCGCGTTCGACGTGCACGACGTCAACCCCAACCCCGCGCGGTTCGACCTCAAGAAGGCCGAGGCCATCAACGGTGCGCACGTGCGCCTCCTGGGGGCCGAGGACTTCCGCGACCGGCTGGTGCCCTACCTGCACGCCGCGGGTCTGGTCCCCGCGCACTCGTTCGCCGACCTGGCCGCGCCGCACCAGGACCTGCTCACGCGTGCCGCGCCGCTGGTCCAGGAGCGCATGACGCTGCTGGGCGAGGCCGTGGGGATGCTCGGCTTCCTGTTCGTGCCCGACGACGAGCTGCACGTGGTCGACGACGCGCGCGCGGCCCTGCGGGCCGAGGCGGCGCAGGTGCTCGACGTCTCCGCGCAGGTGCTCGCGGACGTCCCGGCGGACGGCTTCACGCCCGACGCGACCCAGGCCGCGCTCACGGCCGCCCTGGTGGACGAGGCCGGGCTCGGGATCAAGGCGCGGTTCGCGTTCACGCCGCTGCGCGTCGCGGTCACGGGCCGGCGCGTCTCGCCGCCGCTGTTCGAGTCGATGGAGCTGCTCGGCAAGGACTCGACGCTGGCCCGCATCGCGTCGCTGCGCGCGTCGCTGCCGACGGCCCCGTGACGGCGGGCACCGGAACGTCGACGAGCGCGACGACGAGCTCCGGCCTGCTCGTCGACGGCGTCCTGTTCGACATCGACGACACCATCGTCGACACGCGCACGGCGTTCGCCGCGGCGCTCGCGGGTGTGGCGGAGCACTACCTGCCGCCGCTGCCCGCCGACGAGGCCGAGGCGCGGCTCCGGGCGGTCGTCGCGATGTGGCGCGAGGACCCGCACCATCGCTACCGCCGCTACACCAGCGGGCTCGACACGTACGAGCACCAGAAGATGCTCCGCGCGAACGACCTGCACGCGGCGTTCAGCGGACCCGTGCTCTCCGACGAGGACTTCGTCGCGTGGAACGCGGTGTTCGACGCGGGCTTCCGTGCCGCATGGGCGGCGCACCACGAGACCGAGGCGGCGCTGACCGCGTTGCTCGACGCCGGCCTCGCGATCGGTGCCCTCTCCAACGCGGGCACCGCGCTGCAGACCGCCAAGCTCGAGAAGGCCGGCCTGCTGGACCGCGTGCCGCTGCTCGTGGGCGTGGACACGCTCGGCGTCGGCAAGCCCGATCCGCGCGTGTTCCTCGAGGCGTGCCGCCGACTCGGGACCCACCCGGCGCGCACGGCGTACGTGGGCGACGAGGCCGACGTGGACGCGCTCGCCGCGCGTGACGCGGGCCTGATGGGTGTCTGGATCGACCGGCCCGGCGCGCGCCGTCGCCCGGTCGACGAGGCGACGGTGACGGGCGTCGTCCGGATCACGTCGCTCGACGAGCTCCCGGGCGCCCTGGGACTGCCCCGGACCTAGAGGTGCACGCCCGGCAGCGGGTCGAGGAGCGCGAGCGCGTCGTCGTGCAGCCGGCCGTTGGTCGCGAGCGCAGATCCGCCGAACGGTCCGGGCACACCGCGGACCGACGTGAACCGGCCGCCTGCCTCGGTGACGATCGGGACCAGCGCGGCCATGTCGTGCAGCGACAGCTCGGGCTCGGCCGCGACGTCCACGGCGCCCTCGGCCACCAGCACGTAGGACCAGAAGTCGCCGTACGCGCGCGTGCGCCAGACGCGTCGCATGAGGTCGAGCACGTGCGGCAGCCGGTCGCGCTCCTCCCAGCCGGTCAGGCTCGAGTAGGAGAACGACGCGTCCTCGAGGCGGTCCACCTGCGAGACCTGGATGCGCGTCGCGGCGGCCAGCGACCGGCCCGTCCACGCGCCCGAGCCCTGCGCGGCCCACCACCGGCGCCCCAGCGCGGGCGCGCTGACCAGGCCGACGACCACCTGGTCGCCGTCGAGCAGCGCGATCAGCGTCGCCCACACGGGGACGCCGCGCACGAAGTTCTTGGTGCCGTCGATGGGGTCCACCACCCAGCGGCGCGGCCCGTGGCCCGTGTCGGGCAGCTCCTCGCCGTGCACCGCGTCACGCGGGCGGGCCCGGGCCAGCTGGCTGCGCACCAGCTCCTCGGCCGTGCGGTCGGCGTCCGAGACGGGCGTCAGGTCGGGCTTGGTCTCGACGCGCAGGTCCAGCGCCTTGAACCGGGACATCGTCAGGGAGTCCACCTGGTCGGCGATCACGTGCGCGAGGCGGAGGTCGTCGTCGTACCCGGTGCGCAGGCTCATGGCCACACCGTAGTGGCGCGGTCCCGCGCGATGGCGGCGCCGCTCGGGGTTCCCGCGGTCAGCCGGCGGGCGGCTCGGGGTCGGGCGTGCCGAGCCGGCTGGCCAGGATCCGGCGGAACGAGTCCACGCGTGCGGCGCGCGCGGCGCGCTCGTCGTCGTCGGACGCGGCGCCCACCCACTCGTCGAGCCCGCAGTCGGGTGCGTCGGCGGCGTGCGTGCAGCCGCGTGGGCAGTCGCGTCCGGCCACGTCGGCGAGGTCCGCGAACGCGAGCAGCAGGTGGTCGGGGTCCACGTGTGCGAGCCCGAATGACCGGACGCCCGGGGTGTCGATGACCCAGGTGGGCGCGGCCTGGTCGGGCACGCGCAGCGCGATCGCGGACGTGGACGTGTGCCGCCCGCGCCCGGTGACCACGTTGACCACGCCCGTCGCGCGCTGCGCGGCGGGCACCAGCGCGTTGACGAGCGTGGACTTGCCCACGCCCGAGTGGCCGACGAGGACCGACGTGCGCCCGGCGAGCGCGTCGTGCAGCGCGGGCAGCCCGTGGATGGTCCGGTCGGGCCCGGCCCCCTCGGTGTGCGTCACCACGACGCGGACCCCCACGGGGGCGTACATCGCGACGAGCTCGGCAGGGTCCGCCAGGTCCGCCTTGGTCAGCGCGAGCAGCGCGTCCATGCCCGCGTCGTACGCGGCCGCGACGCACCGGTCGATCATGCGCGTGCGCGGCTCGGGGTCGGCCAGGGCCGTGACGATGACCAGCTGGTCGGCGTTGGCGACGATCACACGCTCGACGGGGTCGGTGTCGTCGGCGGTCCGGCGCAGCACGGTGCGCCGCTCGACGATCCGCACGATCCGCGCGAGCGTGCCGTCCTCGCCCGACGAGTCGCCGACCAGGTCGACGAGGTCGCCGGGCACCACGCGATCGCGCCCGAGCTCGCGGGCCTTCATGGCGATCGCGCGGCGCTCGTCGGGACCGTCGGCATCGACCAGGACCGCGTACCGGCCGCGGTCGACACCCGTGACCATCGCGCGCTGCGCATCCGCGTGCTCGGGTCGCTGCTTGGTCCGCGGACGCGAGCCCTTGCCGGGCCGGATCCGCACGTCGGACTCGTCGTACTGGCGGCGGGGCGTCACCGCGGGGCCACTGCTCCCGGCTGCGCGGCGCCGCCCGCGAGCATCGTGTCCCACATCCGGACGAAGTCGGGGATCGTCTTGGCCGTGGTGGCGACGTCCTCGACGAGGACGCCCGGCACGCGCAGACCGATCAGCGCACCCGCCGTGGCCATGCGGTGGTCGGCGTAGGTTCGCCACGTCCCACCGGTGAGCGGGCGTGGCGTGATGACGAGCCCGTCGGCCGTCTGCTCCGCCTGGCCGCCCAGGCGCCCGATCTCCTGCGCGAGCGCGGCCAGCCGGTCGGTCTCGTGGCCGCGCAGGTGGGCGATGCCGCGCAGCCGCGTGGGGGAGTCGGCCAGGACCGCGAGCGCCGCGATGGTCGGGGCGATCTCACCCGCGGCGTGCAGGTCCAGGTCCACGCCGTGGATCTCGCCCGTGCCGGTCACGGCCAGCACGTCGTCCGTCAGCGCGGTGCGCGCCCCCATGCGCTCGAGGATGCCCGGCAGCAGCGCGCCGGGCTGCGTGGTGCGCGCGGGCCAGCCGGGCACCCGCACGGTCCCCCCGACGACGAGCGCGGCGCACAGGAACGGTGCGGCGTTCGAGAGGTCCGGCTCGACGCGCACGTCGCGCGCCGCGATCGGCCCGGGCGCGACCTCCCAGATGGCGGGGCGCGAGTCGTCCACCTGGACACCCGCGGCGCGCAGGGTCTCCACCGTCATCTCGATGTGGGGCAGGCTCGGCAGCGTCGGGCCGGTGTGCCGCACCACGAGCCCCTGCTCGAACCGGGCCGCCGCGAGCAGCAGCCCCGAGACGAACTGGCTGGACCCGGAGGCGTCGACGTCCACGTGCCCGCCGCGCACGGCCCCGTGCCCGTGCACCGTGAACGGCAGGCGCCCGCGCTCGCCCTCCTCGTCGACGCGTACGCCGAGCGCCTGCAGCGCACGGATGACGGGGCCCATGGGCCGCGCGAGCGCCTCGACGTCGCCCTTGAAGTGCACGGGTCCGTCGGCGAGCGCGGCCACCGCCGGGAGGAACCGCATGACGGTCCCCGCGAGGCCGCAGTCGATGGTCACGTGACCGCGCACGGGGTGCGGCGTCACCGCGAGCGCGCCCTCGGGCGCGGTGGGCAGGTCCACGGCGATGCCCAGCGTCTCGAGCGCACCCGCCATGAGGCGCGTGTCGCGCGAGAGCAGCGCGGAGCGCAGCACGCCGGGGCCGTCGGCGAGAGCCGCGAGCACCAGGTAGCGGTTGGTCAGCGACTTGGACCCGGGCACGTCGACGAGCACGTCGAGCGGGGCACCGGCACCGGGCGCGGCCCACAGCGGCAGGGGCGTCGTGGGGTTCGTCGCGGTCATGGCGCAAGGCTAGTCAGCGGCACGCGCGCGGGCGTCTAGGCTCACGTCGTGAACACACAGAAAACGGACATCGTGCCCCTGGGCTCCCTGCCCCGACCCACCTCCGGCGACGACCTCGCGACGCGTGTGCGTACCGCGCTGCAGACCGGCGCGGGGGTCGCCGACGAGTCCGCGCAGCGGCTGCAGGTGGCCGCGACGCTCGACGGCGCCGACGTCGCGACGCTCGACGTGGACCTCACGGGGGTCGTGGTGTCGCCGCGCGAGGCCAAGGTCGCGCGTGAGCGGGCGGCGAGCTTCGCGCCCACGTCGCGTGAGCCCGGCACGATCCGTCGGCTGCGCGTCGAGGCGCACCCCGTGACCGTCTCGGGTGCGCCCGTGGACGTCCTGGTCGACGTCGCCGGCGTCCCGTTCGAGTGGGTCGAGGGTGCGCAGTCCGAGCTCGGGCTCGCGCCGGTCGAGCCGACCGAGAGCGCGCCCGTGACGGGTTCGGCCCGGCTGAGCGTGTCCGCCGCTGCGCTCGAGCAGGCCGTGGAGCGCGTCGCGACGCAGGTCGCACGGGGGCACGGGCTCACGCTCACCAAGCTGGACGCGCAGTTCGCGCCCGCCGGGAGCAACGGCGTCGCGGTCACCGTGCACGCGCAGGTGCGCAAGGGCGTGCTCTCGGCGACGGTCGAGGCGGGCGCGAACGCCACCGTCGACGACGCGCTGGGCGTGACCCTGTCCGACGTGCGCGCCACGAGCCGCAACCCGGTGGTCGCCGCGCTCCTGGTCGCCGCGCGCAGCCGTGTGGAGCGGTACGAGGGCCGGCGCATGGACCTGGCGGCGTCGCTGCCCGCGGGCGTGCGGCTGACGGACGTCAGGGTCGAGGTCGGTACCGACCTGGTGCTCAGCGCCCGCGCGCACTGAGACGCGAGCGTGCCCGCCACCCGACGCGCGGGTGGCGGGCACGTGGCTGCGTGCGGCGGTCAGTCGTCGTGCTCGGCGGCCGCCGCCGCACGGCGAGCCCGCGCGTCCTGCAGCCGCCACGCGACGCCGGGCCGGCCCTCGCGGTCGGCCGCCACCAGCACGGCGCCCGCTGCGAACGCGAGTGTGCGCACCAGACGGTCCTGACGCGCCTGCGCGGCGACCGGGTCGAGCCGCTTGGCACCGCGCTCGGGCAGCGTCGCGAGCACGAGCGGAGCGGTCAGCGCGGCGAGCGCGAGCGCCGCGGTGCGCGGTGCCTTCCCGAGCGCGAGCATCGCCCCCGCGGTCACGACCGCCGCGCCGTGCGCACGCACGATTCCGGTCAGCTGCGCGTCGGTCACGTCGACGCGCGCGTCGGGGCGGGCGCGCTCGACGCGCGCGAGCACCGCGCGGGCGTCCGCCACGTGCGGCACCGGCCGGCGCAACGCGTCGATGCCCTCCGTGACGAACCAGGTGGCGAACAGCGGGCGGGCGAGGCGACGCAGCAGCACGGGATCCCCTTCGTCGGACGGACGGCCGGTGCCCGGCCGCAGGTGCGGGCCGCGGCCCCGGACTCCGCCACGCTACTCGCGTCGGCTGCGCCGGGCCCGCGGTGCGGGCGACGGAGGCACGCGGGAACACGTGGCACCCCGTGCGTGTTGTCGACCGGCATGACCTGCCTCGTGGAGACGCCCGCACCCTCGTCGGCGACCCCCGCGGACGGGGTGCCCGCCGTGCTCGCGCCGTTCGTCGGGCTGGCCGCCGCGCACGCCGCGGACCGGAGCGCCGACCGTGCCGCGGCCGGTGCCGCACGGCCGTGGGGCATAGCATCGGCGGCGATGACCGACGACACGATCGACCCGATCGACCCGACGCCGCCCGGCGAGGGGCACTCGCGCGTGCCCGCCACCGAGGACGACGCGGCGCGCGCCGCGCGCTTCGAGGCCGACGCGCTCGTCTACCTCGACCAGCTGTACGGCGCGGCGCTGCGCATGACGCGCAACCCCGCCGATGCCGAGGACCTGGTCCAGGAGACGTTCACCAAGGCGTTCGCGGCGTTCCACCAGTACCGGCCGGGGACCAACCTCAAGGCGTGGCTGTACCGCATCCTGACGAACACGTACATCAACACGTACCGCAAGAAGCAGCGCGAGCCACAGCAGTCGCACGCCGAGGAGATCGAGGACTGGCAGCTCGCGCGTGCCGCGTCGCACACCTCGAGCGGCCTGCGGTCGGCCGAGGCCGAGGCGCTGGACCACCTGCCGGACTCGGACGTGAAGGACGCGCTGCAGCGCATCCCGGAGGAGTTCCGGATCGCGGTGTACCTCGCGGACGTCGAGGGCTTCGCGTACAAGGAGATCGCCGAGATCATGGGCACTCCGATCGGCACGGTGATGTCCCGGCTGCACCGGGGACGTGGCCAGCTGCGCGACCTGCTCGCGGACTACGCGCGCGACCGCGGCCTGGTGCCGGCGGGGCACGGACCGGCAGGGGAGGGGGCCTGATGGCGGGCACGGACGACGGGTCGACGGCGGCCTCGCCGGGCGGCTGCGGGTGCGACGAGGCGGTCGCCGAGCTGTGGGCCTACCTGGACTCCGAGCTCGAGCCGCTCGAGGCCGAACGCGTCAAGGCGCACCTCGAGGGCTGCCGCGGCTGCCTCGAGGAGCACGAGGTCGAGGTCGTGGTGAAGAAGCTGGTCCGCAGGTGCTGGTCGGACGAGGAGCCCGCACCGGCCGAGCTGCGCGCGCGCATCCACGCGACGTTCACGACCGTCACGATCAGCGATCAGGCCGGACGCTCCTGACCCCGGACGACGAAGGCCCCGCTGCACCTGAGTGGTGCGCGGGGCCTTCGTACGGGTGCGACGGCGTCGACCCCGGCTGAGCGTGAGCTCAGGCGTTGGGGCGCTTGCCGTGGTTCGCGGCGCTTCCGGCGCGGGAGCGGCGCTTGCGGCCTCGCTTGCTCATGGCTGTCCCTTTCGTCGGTCCGCCGGACCGCAGGGCGGACCGGCGACCTGTGGTCGCTGTACGTGCCATGGTCCCACACCCCGCGAGGTCCCCGGACCGTGCGGGCCGCGGGGGCCGCGTGACGACACCGCGGTACCAAGCGCTCAAGTCGGGCGGCCGGGTGGCCGATGACTCCCGACGTGAGCACGTCGACCCAGTCCGTCATCCCGCTGCTGCACGCCCTGGCCAGCACGGGCGGCTCCGACCTGCACTGCAAGGTCGGATCGGCCCCGCGCGTGCGCGTCGACGGCCGCCTGCGCAAGCTCCAGGTGCCCGAGCTCAAGCCCGCCGACACCGAGCGCATGCTCGAGGAGGTGCTCCCGGACGACCTGGTGCAGCACTTCCGCGACTCGCACGAGGCGGACTTCGCCTACTCGGTCTCCGGCGTGGGCCGGTTCCGCGTGAACGCCTACCAGGCCCGCGGCACGTACGGCCTGGTCTTCCGCCGGGTCGCGGTGGGTGCGCAGTCGCTCGGGTCGCTCGGCATCCCCGAGGTGGTGGGCGAGCTCGCGCTCGAGCCGCGCGGGCTGGTGCTGGTGACGGGTCCGACCGGTTCGGGCAAGACGACGACGCTGGCCTCGATGGTCGACCTCATCAACAGCTACCGCGAGGTCAACATCATCACGATCGAGGACCCGATCGAGATCCTCCACCACGACAAGAAGGCGATCGTCTCGCAGCGTGAGGTCCGGCAGGACACCGCGGACTTCACGGTCGCGCTGCGCGCCGCGATGCGGCAGGACCCGGACGTCATCCTCGTCGGCGAGATGCGTGACATCGAGACGGTCCGTGCGGCGCTGTCCGCCGCGGAGACCGGTCACCTGGTCCTCTCGACGCTGCACACGATCGACGCGCCCGAGACGATCAACCGCATCGTCGACTTCTTCCCGCTGCACGAGCAGAAGCAGGTGCGCGTCGCGCTCTCGCAGGCGCTGCGGGGCGTGGTCTCGCAGCGGCTGGTCCGCAAGTCCGACGGCACGGGCCGCTGCCCGGCCATCGAGGTGATGATCAACACGGGCCGCACGGCCGAGGCGATCCTGGACCCGCAGAACGCGCCGCCTCTGGTGGACCTGATCCGCGAGGGCGACTACTACAAGATGCAGACGTTCGACCAGCACCTGTTCCGTCTGGTCCGCGACGACGTCATCACGTACGACGAGGCGCTCGCGGCCTCCTCGAACCCGCACGACCTCACGGTCGAGCTGCGGCAGGCGGGCATCGTCGCCTGACGGCACGGCTCACGCCGGTCGCGCGGCCGGCGCGGCCGTGGTGAGGCGGTAGGCGGGCAGCCCGCGGCGGCGGATCAACCACTCGGCGACGACGAGGTTCGGCAGCCAGCACAGGAACGGCACGGGCGCGTAGGCCTGCGCGAACAGCGCGTCGGCGTCCGCGTCGGGGCCTGCGCCGGGCAGCAGCACGCCCACGAGCAGGCCCGTCCACGTGCGCAGCGTGACCGCCGCGAACGTCAGCGCGTACGTGCGGATCATCCACGCCTCGTGCCCCGCGACGTCGCCGTGCCGGATGGCGTGCAGCGCCCGCGCGCCCGAGCCCACCCACAGCAGCGCGAGCGCGCCGAAGCCGAACGCGCCATTGAGGCCCGCCGAGTTGGCGGGCAGCATGACGAGCGACGACACCGCGCCGGTCAGCACCGCGACCAGGTACGCGCGTCCGAGCCCGCGGTGCAGGCGTGGCGCGCGACGGCGCAGCCGACCCCACAGCTGCACGGCGCCGGCGACCAGTGCGAACGACGCGCTCGCGATGTGCACGTAGAGCGCGCCCTGCACCACCGCGGGGGCGTCCGCGTACGTCGAGGCCAGGCCCGCTCCCTCGTCGGCGAGCTCGCGCAACGTGCCCTGCGCGTACGTCGCGACCGACACGAGCGCGATCGCGACTGCGGCGAGCGTGACGGCGACGACGCCCGGTCGGTTGTGGGGGCGGCGACGGCGCGGTGCCCCGCGAGGGGACTCAGGTCCGGCGGCGGGGGCGTGCGTGAGCTCGTCGTGCGTCATCAGGACTCCCGGGTCGCGTGAATGTGAACGGTCGTCACATCGGGTCGGGGGCGACGCTAGGGGCGAATGTTAGAGTCGTCAACATGTGCGCCGCATCACGAGACACGTACCACCACGGGGATCTGCGGTCGGCGCTGCTGGCGGCCGGCCGTGAGCTCCTGGTCGAGCGCGGGCCCGCCGGGTTCAGCCTCAACGAGCTGTCGCGGCGCGTGGGGGTGAGCACGGCCGCTCCGTACCGGCACTTCGCCGACCGTGACGCGCTGCTGGACGCGCTCGCGAACGAGGGGTACGCGATCTTCGGGGCCGCGCTGCGGGCAGCGGCGCAAGCCGCTCCGGACCCCCGCGCATGCCTGGTCGGCCTCGGTGTGGCGTACCTGGACTTCGCGGCGGAGCATCCCGACGTCTTCCAGCTCATGTTCGGCGACCGCGCGGGCCGGCCCGCGCCGGCCGGGCCGCCCACGTTCGAGCCGCTGGTCACTGCGGTGGTCCAGGCGCAGGACGCGGGCGTGCTGCCGGCGGACCAGGCGGTCGGGGACCTGGCCCGGACCATCTGGGCCACCCTGCACGGCCTCGCGGTGCTCGACGCGCGTGGCGGTCTGACCAAGCTGGGCCTCGGTGACTCGCGTGACGGGCTCGTGCGGCAGGCGATGTCGATGCTGCTCGGGCGCGTCTGACACCCCCCCTTGACGCGGACCAAACGCGATGTATCGTGTGTCGCGACACGACATATCGCGAGAGGAGCCATCGTCATGGCCACGGAGTCCTGGGTCGTCGCCGGCCCGCAGATCATCGAGGTCGAGCGCGTCGACCGCCTGCGCGTGCAGCTGGTCGGGGGTCGCGTCGACGTCGTCGCGCACGACGAGCCGGTCGCGCGCATCGAGGTGCACTCCGTGGACGGGCGTCCGTTGGAGATCGGGCTGTCGGACGGCGAGCTGCGCGTGGGCTACAGCTTCACCCTGAGCGGGTGGGACGGGTTCGTCGAGCGGTTCCGCAACTTCATGGACAAGGACCGGGCGGACGTCCACATCGCCATCCCGCGCAGCGCCGCCGCCAAGCTCGGCACGGTGAGCGCGGACGGCCTGCTCGTCGGCGTGGCGGAGGACTCGTCGGTCTCCACGGTCTCGGGCTCGCTCGTCACGGACGGGACGCGGGGTCGGCTCTCGGTCAACACCGTCAACGGCGAGGTGGTGGTGCGGGACCACGGCGGCTCCCTCAAGGCGAACTCCGTCTCGGGCGAGGTCGCGGCGTCGGGTGAGCTGTCGCTGGTCCAGGCGAACACCGTCTCGGGTGCGCTCTCGCTCGACGTCACCACGGGCACGTCGTCGATCACGGCGTCGACCGTGTCCGGCGACGTGACCGTGCGCCTGCCCGCGGGCCGCGGCGTGCACGTCAAGGCGCAGTCCGTCTCGGGGCGGCTCGTCGTGGACGGCGAGGAGTTCAAGGGGTCGTCGCCGGGCGGGCGCAAGGTGGACATGTCCACGGGCGACGGTGCGTGCTACGTCTCGGCGAACACGGTCAGCGGCCACGTCACGGTGCTGCGGGGCGTGCCGGACGAGGTGAAGCGATGATGGCGCCGGTGTTTGCGCACGGGCAGCTGCGCCTGTACCTGCTGGCGCTCCTGGAGTCGGGGCCCAAGCACGGGTACGAGCTGATCACCGCGCTGTCCGACCGGTTCGGCGGCACGTACCGGCCCAGCGCGGGCACGATCTACCCGCGGCTCGCGCGCCTCGAGGAGGAGGGGCTGGTCACGCGCGTCGACCAGGAGCGCAAGAGCACGTACGCGCTCACCGAGGCCGGCTACGCCGAGCTCACCGCGCGGCGTGAGGATCTCGCGCGGCTCGAGCAGGACATCGAGGAGTCGGTGCGGGCGCGTGCGGACACGGTCCGTCAGGACGTGCGGGGCACGATGCGTGACCTGCGCGCCGACCTGGCCGAGGCGGCCCGGCACGCGCGGGAGCGCGCGGTGCCGTACACGCCCGTCTCGCAGGACCCGCGCACGGTCTCGCACGTGCACTGGATGGAGGCCGAGCAGCTCCTGCAGCGGTTCCGCGACGAGCTGCGTGCCGACCTGCGCCGGGCCGACGCGCGCGGCGGCGTCGAGCGGCTGACGGTCGAGACGCTGCAGACCGTGCTGGACTCGGCCCTCGACGCGGTCCGCCGGACGCTGCCGTGAGCCGCGTCCGGGCGCGGGACTAGGGGGCGGCCGTGCTGCCGTGGCGGTACGTGCTGCTGATCTCGTGGCTCACGTGCGGCACGTCCGCGCGCCCGCCCGCGCCGTCGTCAGGCGGCGTCGTCGGGCAGGCCGAGCCACGTGTGCCAGCCGGTGTGCAGCACCAGCCAGGCCATCAGCCCGTACCCGGCCTGACCGGGCAGCACGCCGTCGCCCATGGCCAGGTCGCCGAGCCACTGCTCGTGCGCCGCGAGCGGGGAGAACGTGTCCACGTAGGGCACGCGGCGCCGGGTGGCGACGTCGCCGAACGCGGCCGACAGCTCGGCCAGGCGGTCGGCCTCGGCGGTGCTCCCGGGAGGCGGGCCGACGACGAACGCGGGGATCCGCCGCTGCTCGGCGACGTCCAGCACGTTGGCCAGGTTGAGCCGGCTGCGGGCCAGCGACAGACCCGCACCCAGGTCCGCACGGCCCAGGCCGATCACCAGGCGGTTGTCCGCGTCGGGTGACAGCCGTCGCGCGACCTCGTCCTCCCAGCGCTGGCCGAGTGCCGTGGTGGTCTCGCCCGGGACCGCGAGCGTGAGCACCGAGAGCCGGTCCGTGGGGTGCGTCCTGGCAGCGACCCGGCCGACCCACCCGAGCGCCTTCGGGTCGCCGGCGCCGGCGACGAGCTCGTCGCCGATCACCATGAGCCGCACCTCAGTCACGCCACCGACCTCCGTCGCGTCATGGCGGCCGCACCGGCCGCACCCGGGGACCAGTGTCCCAGCGCGTGCGCGCGGCGCAGCCCAGCAGCGGGGGTGAGTCGCGTGACGTGCGGCGCGCTCAGTAGGGACGGCTCGGGAGGTTCTGGGCGGCGTCGGCCCAGGGAGCGTCCGCGTGCGGCGGCACGCGCGTCCCGTGACCGTCGCGCCGGACCGTCAGGGCCAGGCGGACGGCAGCGGCGATGATCGCGAGGATCAGCAGGGCGAGCAGGGCGGCTAAGGTGGTCATGGCAGAAAGTCTTCGCCCGACGATGTTCCGCCGTAAGTGGCAGATCTGACGCGGTTCATTGATCTTCTGCCAGATCTCGCCCAGGATGGCCGGATGCTGCACCGCGTGACCGCCGTCCTCCTGCCTCAGACCGCGCCGTTCGAGCTCGGCGTCGCGTGCGAGGTCTTCGGCATCGACCGCCGCGACAGCGGCGGCCCGGCGTTCGACTTCCGCGTGTGCGCGCAGGAACCGGGTGTGGTCTCGACGAAGGCGGGGTTCGGCCTCGTCGTCGAGCACGGGCTCGAGGCGACGCTGGACGCCGACCTGGTGATCGTGCCGGCGTACGGCGCGGATCCCGCACCCGTGCCCGGTCCCGTGCTCGAGGCGCTGCGCGCCGCGCATGCGCGGGGCGCGTGGATCATGAGCATCTGCAGCGGTGCGTTCGCGCTGGGCGAGGCGGGTCTGCTGGACGGCCGCGCGTGCACCACGCACTGGATGCACGCGGAGGCGCTCGCCGGCCGGTTCCCGACCGCCCGCGTCGACGCCGCGGTGCTGTACGTCGAGGACGGGCGCGTGCTCACGAGCGCCGGCACGGCGGCGGGCATCGACGCGAGCCTGTACCTGGTCCGCCGCGAGCTCGGGGCCGCGGCCGCGGCCGTGGTCGCGCGGCGCATGGTGGTCCCGCCGCACCGCGACGGCGGTCAGGCGCAGTACGTGGACACGCCCCTGCCGTGCGACGCGGACACGCTCGCGCCTCTCCTGGCCTGGGTGGCGGAGCACCTCGAGGACGAGCACACGGTGCCCGACCTCGCCGCACGTGCCCTCATGTCGGAGCGGACGTTCGCCCGTCGGTTCCGGGCCGAGACGGGCACGACGCCCGCCGCGTGGATCACGCGGCAGCGCGTGGTGCGCGCGCAGGAGCTGCTGGAGCGGACCACGGCGGGCGTCGACGAGATCGCGCGGCTGGCCGGGTTCGGCACCGCCGCGGTGCTGCGGCACCACTTCGCGCGGACGCTCGGCACCAGCCCCCAGGCGTACCGGCGCACGTTCGCCTGCCCGGAGCCGCAGCCGGTCTGAGCGGCGGCTCCGGGCATGCGCGCGGGGTCAGCGGGCGAACGCGCGCTCGATCAGGTCCGCCTGCTGCGCCTGGTGCTTCTTGGCGGTGCCCGTCGCGGGGGAGGCGGACTCCGAGCGCGAGACGACCTGCAGCGTGCGGTCGATGATCTGCGGCAGGTGCAGCGACAGGTACGACCACGGCCCCTGGTTGTGCGGCTCGTCCTGCACCCACACGAGCTCGGCGTCGCCGAACGCGGCCAGCGCCGAGCGCAGCGCGTCGGCGTCGAGCGGGTACAGCTGCTCGAGCCGCACGATCGCGGTCCGCTCGTCGCCTGACGTGACGCGGTGCGCCAGCAGGTCCCAGTAGACCTTGCCCGAGCACAGCAGCACGCGGTCCACCTGACCGGCCTTGGCCTCGGCCAGCGTGTCGTGCAGGACCGGCTGCCACGTGCCCGTGGTGAAGTCCTCGACCGCCGAGGACGCCGCCTTCAGGCGGAGCATCGACTTGGGCGTGAACACGACCAGCGGCTTGCGCGGGCGGGCGTACGCCTGGCGGCGCAGCAGGTGGAAGTACGACGCGGGCGTCGAGGGCTGCGCGATGACCATGTTCTCCTGCGCGGCGAGCTGCAGGAACCGCTCGATGCGCGCCGACGAGTGGTCGGGTCCCTGACCCTCGTAGCCGTGCGGCAGCAGCAGCACCACCGAGGACCGCTGCGCCCACTTCTGCTCGGCCGAGGAGATGAACTCGTCGATGATCGTCTGCGCACCGTTGACGAAGTCGCCGAACTGCGCCTCCCACAGCACCAGCGCGTCGGGCCGCTCGACGGAGTACCCGTACTCGAAGCCCAGGCACGCGTACTCCGAGAGCGAGGAGTCGTACACCCAGAACTTCGCCTGGTCGCCCGAGAGGTACAGCAGCGGCGTCCACTCCGCGCCGGTCTCGCGGTCGTGCAGGACCGCGTGCCGCTGGACGAACGTGCCACGCCGCGAGTCCTGGCCCGCCAGGCGCACGGGCGTGCCCTCGATGAGCAGCGAGCCGAACGCGAGCAGCTCGCCGTAGCCCCAGTCGATGCCACCCTCGCGGGACATCTGCTCACGCTTGTGCAGCAGCTGCTGGAGCTTGGGGTGCACCGTGAAGCCCTCGGGCGGCCGCACGTGCGCCGCCCCGATGCGCTCGAGCACCGAGGCGGGGACGGCGGTCTGCCAGCCGACCATCACGCCCGCGTCCTCGTGCTGCGACTCGGGCCGTTCGAGGCCCGCCACGGACTCGGCGTCCTTGGTGGGGGCCGCCCAGCCGTCCTCGCGCGTCTCGGAGAACACCCGCTCGAGCTGCGCCTGGTAGTCGCGCAGCGCCTGCTCCGCCTCGTCGATCGTGATGTCGCCGCGCGCGACGAGCGTCTCGGTGTAGATCTTGCGCACCGAACGCTTCGCCTCGATGAGGTTGTACATGAGCGGCTGCGTCATCGAGGGGTCGTCACCCTCGTTGTGGCCACGCCGGCGGTAGCACAGCAGGTCGATGATGACGTCGCGGTCGAACTGCTCGCGGTACTCGAACGCGAGCTCCGCGGCGCGCACCACGGCCTCGGGGTCGTCCCCGTTGACGTGGAAGATCGGCACCTGCAGGCCCTTGGCGACGTCGGTCGCGTACTGCGACGAGCGCGACGACGACGGACCCGTGGTGAAGCCCACCTGGTTGTTGATGATCACGTGGATCGTGCCGCCGGTGCGGTACCCGCGCAGCTGCGCGAGGTTGAGCGTCTCGAACACCACGCCCTGGCCCGCGAACGCCGCGTCGCCGTGGATCAGCACGGGCAGCACGGAGAAGCCGTCACCACCCAGGTCGATGCGGTCCTGCTTGGCGCGGACGATGCCCTCGAGCACGGGGTCCACCGCCTCGAGGTGCGACGGGTTCGCGGCGAGGTAGACCTTCGTCGTGGCACCCGACTCGGCCGTGAAGACGCCCTCGGTGCCCAGGTGGTACTTGACGTCACCCGATCCCTGCACCGACTTGGGGTCGGCGTTGCCCTCGAACTCGCTGAAGATCTGCGCGTAGGACTTGCCGGCGATGTTGGCCAGCACGTTGAGGCGGCCGCGGTGGGCCATGCCGATGCCGACCTCGTCGAGACCGTTGTTCGCGGCACGCGACAGGATCGCGTCCAGCAGCGGGATGACGGACTCGCCGCCCTCGAGCGAGAACCGCTTCTGGCCCACGTACTTGGTCTGCAGGAACGTCTCGAACGCCTCGGCGGCGTTGAGCCGGCGCAGGATGCGCAGCTGGTCCTCGCGCGGCGTGCGGGCCCACCCCGACTCGAGGCGCTCCTGCAGCCAGCGGCGCTGCCGCGGGTCCTGCAGGTGCATGTACTCGATGCCCGTGGTGCGGCAGTAGGAGTCGCGCAGAAGACCGAGGACGTCGCGCAGCGTCGCGCGCGGCTTGCCCGTGAACCCGCCCGTCGGGAACGGCCGGTCCAGGTCCCACAGCGTCAGGCCGTGGTTCTGGATGTCCAGGTCGGGGTGCTTGCGCTGGCGGTAGGCGAGCGGGTCGGTGTCCGCCATCAGGTGGCCGCGCGAGCGGTAGGCGTGGATGAGCTCGGCGATCCGTGCGGGCTTGACGGCCTCGGCGTCCGGGTCGCTCGAGCTGTCCCGCACCCAGCGCACGGGCTCGTACGGCACGCGCAGCGCCGCGAACACGCGGTCGTAGAAGCCGTCCTCGCCCAGCAGCTTCACGCCCAGGATCCGCAGGAAGTCGCCCGACTGCGCGCCCTGGATGATCCGGTGGTCGTACGTGCTGGTGATCGTCAGGACGCGCGAGACGCCCATCTGGTTGAGGCGGTCCTCGGACGTGCCCGCAAACTCCGCGGGGTAGTCCATCGCGCCCACGCCGACGATCGTGCCCTGGCCCTGCATGAGGCGCGGCACCGAGTGGACGGTCCCGATGGTGCCGGGGTTGGTGAGCGAGATCGTCGTGCCGGCGAAGTCCTCGACCGTGAGCTTGCCGCCGCGCGCGCGCCGCACCACGTCCTCGTACGCGGTCCAGAACTGGGCGAAGTCGAGCGTCTCGGCCTTCTTGATCGACGGCACCAGGAGCTGGCGCGTGCCGTCCGGCTTGGCCAGGTCGATCGCGAGGCCCAGGTTGACGTGCGCGGGCTGGTTCACACCCGGCTTGCCGTCGACGAGCGTGTAGGACGCGTTCATCGCGGGCATCTCCGCGAGAGCCTCGACCAGCGCGAACCCGATGAGGTGCGTGAACGAGATCTTGCCGCCGCGGCCCCGCTTGAGGTGGTTGTTGACGACGATGCGGTTGTCGACCATGAGCTTGGCCGGGATCGCGCGCACCGAGGTCGCCGTGGGGACCTCGAGCGAGGCCTCCATGTTGGTCACGACGCGTGCCGCGGGGCCGCGCAGCTTCTGCACGTCGTCCGTCGCGTCCTCGTCGTCCGCGGGGCTGGACCGCAGCGCCACGGCGGCGTACGGCGCGGTCGCGGGCTGCGCCGTGGCCACGGGCGACGGGGCCTCGGCGTCCGCCTCCGGCTGCGGAGCGGGGGCCGCCGGCGCGGCGGGGGCGGGTGCCGGGGCGGGCGCCGCGGGGACCGCAGCGGCCGGTGCCGCGGGGCTGGGCGTGCCGTTGGTCCCGGCCGGCCGGGCCGGCGCAGCGGCGGGCGTGTCCTGTGCGGTGCCGTCGCCGGGCTTGTACCCCTCGAAGAAGTCCCACCACGCGGGGTCCACCGCGTCCTTGTCCTTCAGGTACTGCTCGTACAGCTCGTCCACGAGCCATTCGTTCGCGCCGAAGACGGCGCGTGCCGAGTCGGACTCAGACTTCTGGGACACGCGAGGATCGCCCACTTCCGCTGCGGTCCGGGAGACCGCGTCGTTTCCGGTTCAGATGGGCACAACCCTACGGCCAACGGGACGTTCGACCCGCTCGGGGACGCCGTGCGTGTGCGGGCGTCCACACACCTGCCACACGGTCCCCACCAGCGGGTCAACAGCGGGCAAGGGGCTGGCGTCCCGCGGGGCAAGGGCGTCTTTGGCCCCGGCGACGACGGCAGCGCCGGGGCCGTCCGGTGGTCGCCCCGAGACCAGCCGCAGGTCACGTGCGCCGCGCTCACGCGAACGGGTGAATCGACGTGCGTCGTCCCGCCGCGTCTCAACTGCTGAGAGCGACCGGGCCGTCAGGTGATGTCGCGGCGCAGCGTCGTCAACCGCCCGGCCGCCGCGAGCACCGCGACGTACGCGAGCATGACCAGCAGACCGCCCCAGACCGGCAGCAGCTCCCCGATGCCCGACGCGGCGTAGAACGAGCCGCCCGAGACCGCCTCGCCGGCCGCACCCGGCAGGTACGCCGCGATGCGCGCGCCACCGTCGATCGAGCCCAGCGCGACGCGCGCGATCGGCTCGACGAACTGCGTGAACGCGAGCGCCACGACGATGACGGCCACCTGGTTGGTCAGGACGGAGCCGAGCGCGACGCCCACGAGCGACCACAGCGCGAGCGCGACCACCGACAGCCCGATGGTGCGCCACGCGACCGGGTCGCCCAGGAAGGTCGGCTCGCCGAGCGCGGCGAGCACGCCGCTGCCCGCCCCGACGCACGCGAGCGTGCCGACGACGCCGAACACCAGGCCGAGCGCGGCACCCGCGACGAGCTTGGCGAGCACGACCACGCCGCGCCGCGGCTCCGCGAGGAGCGTGGGCGTCACGGTCTTGTGGCGGAACTCGCCCGAGAAGGAGAGCCCCCCGACCACGAGCGGGAAGACGTAGCCCAGCGAGACGGCGAGCGCGTACACGGTCCGCACGGTCATCTCGGGCGTGATCACGACGTCGCCGTCCCCGGACGGCCCGGTGGACTGGCCCTGGCTGAACGCCCAGGCCATCGCCGCCGCGAGGAACAGCATGTACGCGGCCATCGCCAGGAGCAGGATCCACCACATGCGGGTGGTGACGAGCTTGCGGTACTCGGTGACGATCGCCGCCTTCATCGGGCCGCCTCCGTCTTCGTCGTCGGGCCGGACGGGGGGACGGGCCCTCCCGGTGGCGCGCCGTACGGGGGTGCGTCCGGGGCCTCGGTGGTCGGCGGGGCGGTGAGCTGGAGGAACAGGTCCTCGAGGCCCACGTCGCGGCCCGCGAGGCGGTGCAGCTCGACCCCGGCGGCGAACGCCGCGGCGCCCACAGGCGCGGTCTCGACGTCGAGCAGCTCGTACACCGTGCCGGCGCCGTCGCGTTCGACGCTCTCGACCGCCCACCCCTGCTGCGCGACGAGCGCCGCGAGCCGGTCGCCGTCGGGTGACGCCACGCTCACGCGCGACCGGGCCAGGCGGGCCAGGTCCGGCAGCGAGGACGCGTGCACCAGGCGGCCGCGCGCGATGATCACGACGTCGTCGACGGTCTGCTCGACCTCGGACAGCACGTGGCTCGAGACCAGCACGGTGCGGCCCTGCGCCGCGAGCGCACGCAGGAAGCTGCGCAGCCAGGCGATGCCCTCGGGGTCCAGCCCGTTCGCGGGCTCGTCGAGCAGCAGCACCGGGGGGTCGCCCAGCAGCGTCGTCGCGAGCGCCAGGCGCTGGCGCATGCCGAGCGAGAAGCCGCCGACGCGCCGCCGCGCCGCTCCGGTCAGCCCGACCAGCTCGAGCACCTCGTCGGCACGCGCGTCCGGCACGCCCACCTGGGGTGCGTACACGCGCAGGTGGTCGCGTGCGGTGCGGCCCGGGTGGAAGCTCGCGGCCTCGAGCGCGGCGCCGACGACGTGCGCGGGACGCTCGATCTGGCCGTACGTGCGGCCGCCGATCGTCGCCGTGCCCGACGTGGGGGTGACCAGGCCCAGCAGCATGCGCAGCGTGGTGGTCTTGCCCGCGCCGTTGGGGCCCAGGAAGCCCGTGACCCTGCCGGGCCGGACCTCGAAGCTCAGGTCGTCGACGGCGCGGACGCCCGTGGGGCCGCTGCCGAACTGCTTGGTGAGGTGGTCGACGCGCACGAGGCCCGGGGAGTCGGGTCCGGCACCGTCGTCGGCACGTGGGGTCACGGTCGGCGAGGTCATGGGTTCGACCCTAACCGGGACCGGGCGGTGTCCGCGCAGGTCCGGGACCTGTGTCCCGGACCCGGGGGTCGCGCGGGGTGCAGCATCCGGACCCATGCGACCCACCACGGCAGTCCGCACGGTCCGGCACGACCCGGCGGATCGTCCGCTGCTGGTGATCTGGGAGGCGACGCGCGCGTGCGCGCTGTCCTGCGTGCACTGCCGCGCCGAGGCGCAGCCGCGCCGTGACCCGCGTGAGCTGGACACCGACGAGGCGACCGAGCTCATGCGGCAGGTCGCGTCGTTCGGGCGGCCGTCGCCCATCTTCGTCATCACGGGCGGTGACTGCTTCGAGCGCCCCGACCTGGACGAGCTGGTGCGCCGGGGCCGCGAGCTGGGGCTGGCGGTCGCCGTGTCGCCGTCGGGCACCGCGAAGCTGGACCGCGCGGCGCTGGTGCGGTTGCAGGAGGCCGGCGTCACGGCCATGTCGCTGTCGCTGGACGGCGCGACGGCGCAGGTGCACGACGGCTTCCGGCGCGTGCCGGGCACGTTCCAGCGCACCGTGGAGGCGTGGGCGGTCGCGCGCGAGCTCGGCATGAAGGTCCAGGTCAACTCCACGATGTCGGCGCGCACGGTGCACGAGCTGCCGGACCTGGCCGCGCTGGTGCGCGCGCAGGGCGCCATGACGTGGAGCGCGTTCATGCTCGTGCCGATGGGCCGCGGCGTGGACCTGGGCGTGCTGAGCGCGCAGCAGGCCGAGGACGTCATGAACTACCTGTACGACCTGGGCCCGTACGTCCCGGTGAAGACCACCGAGGGCCACCACTTCCGCCGCGTCTCGCTGCAGCGTGCGGTGCTCGCCGAGCGCGGCGTCGACCACGTCGCGGCGCTCGGTCTCGGTGACCTGTACCGCGAGCTCACCGAGCGCACGGCCGCGTTCGGCTGGGGCGAGCCCGTGCGCACGCGCCGGCCGCCGGTCAACGTCAACGCGGGCTACGGCTTCGTGTTCGTCTCGCACGTCGGCACCGTGCACCCGTCCGGCTTCCTGCCGGTGTCCGCGGGTGACGTGCGCGTCACGCCGCTGCCCGAGATCTACCGCACGTCGGAGCTGTTCACGGGTCTGCGCGACGCCACGCGGCTGCAGGGCCGCTGCGGGCGGTGCGAGTTCGCTCGCGTGTGCGGCGGGTCGCGCTCGCGCGGCTACGCGGCCAGCGGCGACCCGCACGGCGAGGACCCGCTGTGCGGCTACGAGCCGGGGTCGTTCCCCTACCCGCAGGACGTCGAGGCGCTGCTGACGGCGTGACCGCCGTGCGGGGCGCTCAGGTGCGGTGGAACAGCGCGCGGCCCGTGGGGGCCTGCGGGTAGCCCGGCAGGGTCACGCGCATGGTGCAGCCGTCCGCGACGTCGGCCACCTCGATGCGGCCGCCGTGCAGCTCGACGGCCCACCGCACGATCGCCAGGCCCAGCCCGGTCCCGCCCGTGGACACCTGCCCGGTCGCGGCCGGCGTGTTGCCTCGGACGAACCGCTCGAACACGTGCGCACGCTGGTCCGGGCTGATGCCGGGCCCGTGGTCGACGACGTCGATGCGCACCTGCGCGCCCACGCGCGAGGCCTCGAGGCGGACCTCGTCGTCCTCGGGGGAGTGCCGCACGGCGTTGTTCACCAGGTTCGCGACCACCTGGTGCAGGCGCTCCGGGTCGGCCGGGACCACCAGGTCGGGCGGGTCCACGACCACGGGGAACCGCAGCCGCTTGGCGGCGCCGACGAGCGCCGCGCCGTCGGCGGCCTCCTGCAGGAAGTCCGTGAGCCGGACCTGCGTGATCTCGAGCGGCACGTCACCGGCCTCGAGGCGGGACAGGTCCAGCAGGTAGGTGACCAGGCGGCCCAGGCGCTCGGTCTGGGCGAGCGCGGCCTCCATGGTCGCCGGGTCGGGGTCGGTGACGCCGTCGACGATGTTCTCGAGCTGCGCCTGCAGCGCGGTCACCGGGGTGCGCAGCTCGTGCGACACGTTCGCGACGAGCTCGCGCCGGAACGCGTCGGCCTGCTGCAGGTCGTCGGACATCGTGTTGAACGCCTCGGCGAGCTGGCCCACCTCGTCGTTGCTGGTGGCGCGCACGCGCAACGAGTAGTCGCCGCCCGCCATGCGCCGCGCCGCGAACGTCATCTCGCGCAGCGGCGACGTCATGCCGCGTGCGAGCAGCTGGGTGAGCACCAGCGAGACGATGATCGCGAGCGGGAGCGTGCGCGACGGGCCGAGCTGGTGCGACAGCCCCAACCACGTGACGAACGACGCGAGCGTCACGGTGGCCGCGACGAGCACGCCCAGCTTGATCTTGATCGAGCGGAAGCGGTCGAGCGGGCGCACGTCGGTCAGCCGCAGGCGCACCGAGTCGCCGCGCACGTGGCGGGGGACCTCGTAGCGCCCGCCGGGCAGGGGAGCGGTGTCCGGGTCGGTCACCGCGCGCTCACGCGTCGGGTTCGGCCGGCTCGAACGCGTAGCCCACGCCGTGCACGGTGCGGATCAGGTCCGGGCCGAGCTTGCGACGCAGCGCCTTGACGTGCGAGTCCACGGTGCGCGTGCCGCTCGCGTCCACCCAGTCCCACACCTCGGCGAGCAGTCGCTCGCGCGTCAGCACGGTGCGCGGGGACGTGGCGAGCGCGACGAGCAGGTCGAACTCGGTCGGTGTGAGGTGCACCTCCTGGCCGTGCCGCACCACGCGGCGCTGCGCGCGGTCGATCGTCACGTCGCCGACGGCCAACGGCGGCTCGGGCGCCTCGGCCGTCGCGATCTCGAGCGCACGCGTCGCGCGTTCGGTGCGGCGCAGCAGCGCCTTGGTGCGGGCCACGAGCTCGCGCATCGAGAACGGCTTGGTCATGTAGTCGTCGGCGCCCACGCCGAGGCCGATCAGCATGTCGGTCTCGTCGTCGCGCGCCGTCAGCATCAGCACCGGCACGGGACGCTCGGCCTGGATGCGGCGGCACACCTCGAGCCCGTCGATCCCCGGCAGCATCACGTCGAGCACCACCACGTCGGGAACGATCCGCGCGGCGGCCTCGACGCCCGCCAGCCCGTCTCCGACGGCCTCGACCGCCCAGCCCTCCGCCGAGAGCCGGCGCGCGATCGCCTGCGCGATCGCCGGCTCGTCCTCCACGACCAGCACCTTCGTCGGCGTTGCCGACGACCGTGACCCGCTCACCGCACTCATCCCCCCAATGTGGCACAACGGGCCGTGCCGGGCCCGGACGTGCGTGCCGCCCGGCGTGCGCCCGCCGCGGTACCGGCCCCGGTCGCCGTACCGTGCCCGTCGGCCGCTCACCAGGACCGTCGGCCGGGCCGCCCGTATGATGGCGCGCAAATGAGCAGCCCGAGTCGCTGCCGGCGTCCCGTCCGGGTCGGCGTCCCGTCGCCGCTCCAGCCCGGTCCTGACCAAGCCGGCCCTGCCTGGAGATCCCCCTGCGCGCAGCCCCCCGGGGCGTGCGCGTGCTGACCGAGTGGCTGCTCGTCGGTCTCGGCGTCCTGCTGACGCTGGGCACCGCGGTGTTCGTCGCGGGCGAGTTCTCGCTCGTCACGCTCGACCCGGGTGTGGTCGAGAACCAGACGTCGCCCGACGACCGGCGCGGCCAGTCGGTCCTGAAGTCGTTGCGCCGCCTGTCCACCGAGCTGTCGGGGGCGCAGGTCGGCATCACCGCCACCACGGTCCTGCTCGGCTACACCACGCAGCCCGCGGTGCAGCGCCTCGTCGCGGGCGCGCTCGGCGACGGCGCCCTGAGCGAGACGGTCGCGACGGGCCTGGCCGTGATCGCCGCGATCGTGCTGGTCAACGGCTTCTCGATGGTCGTCGGCGAGCTCATCCCCAAGAACTTCGCGATCGCGCGGCCGCTCGGCACCGCGCGCGTGGTCGCGCCGCTGCAGCGCGCGTTCACCAGCGGGCTGCGGCCCGTGATCGCGTTCTTCAACGGCAGCGCCAACTGGCTGCTGCGCCGCGTGGGCGTCGAGCCGCGTGAGGAGCTGTCCGGCGGCCGCTCGCCGCAGGAGCTCGCCGCGCTGGTGCGCCGCTCGGCGCAGGTCGGGACGCTCGACGAGTCGACCGCGACGCTGCTGACCAACTCCCTCGACTTCGGCGGCCTCACCGCGGTGGACGTCATGACCGACCGGCAGCGCATGGTCACGGTGCGCCGCGAGGACACCGCGGTCGACGTCGTCGCGCTCGCGCGCCGCACGGGCCACTCGCGGTTCCCGGTGGTGGGGGAGGGCCCCGACGACGTCGTGGGCCTGGTGCACCTGCGCCGCGCGATCGGCGTGCCGTACGAGCGCCGCGGCGAGGTGCCCGCGGCCGCGCTCATGGACGACGCGCCCCGCGTGCCGGAGACCGTGCACCTGGGTCCGCTGCTGGTGGAGCTGCGCGGGCACGGCATGCAGATGGCCGTCGTGGTCGACGAGTACGGCGGCACGTCGGGCGTCGTCACGCTCGAGGACGTGGTCGAGGAGCTCGTGGGCGAGGTCGCCGACGAGCACGACCGCGGCCGCGGGGGCATCGCGCGCACGCCGGACGGCACGTGGCACCTGCCCGGTGTCACGCGTCCCGACGAGCTCGCCGAGCGCACGGGCCTCGTCGTCCCCGAGGACGGCGCGTACGAGACGCTGGGCGGCCTGCTCATGGCGCGGCTGGGCCGGATCCCCGAGGCCGGGGACGCGGTCGACGTCGACGGCGTGCGCCTCGAGGTCGAGCGCATGGCCGGACGTCGCGTCGAGCGGCTGCGCGTGCGGCCCGCACCCGCCGGGTCCGACGACCCCGCCGCACCCCCCGCGCCCGCGGTCGACGAGGTCCGCGACGAGCGGAGGCGGCGATGAGCAGCACCACCGCACTCGCGCTGGCCGTCGTGCTGCTCGCAGCCAACGCGTTCTTCGTCGGCGCCGAGTTCGCGATCATCTCGGCGCGCCGCTCGTCGATCGAGCCGCGCGCCGAGGCGGGCGACCGCCGGGCGCGCACCGTGCTGTGGGCCATGGAGAACGTCTCGCTCATGCTGGCGTGCGCGCAGCTGGGGATCACGGTCTGCTCCACGAGCCTGGGTGTGGTGGCCGAACCGGCCATCGCGCACCTCATCGAGGACCCGCTGCACGCCGCGGGCGTCCCCGACTCCTGGACGCACCCGATCGCGTTCGTCGTCGCGCTGCTCGTGGTCGTGTACCTGCACGTGGTGCTGGGCGAGATGGTGCCGAAGAACCTGGCGGTCTCGGGCCCGGACCGCGCGGTGCTGCTGTTCGGGCCGCCGCTCGTGGTGGTGGCGCGCGTGGTCAAGCCCGTGATCGTGGCGCTGAACTGGCTGGCCAACCACACGCTGCGGCTGTTCGGCGTCGAGCCCAAGGACGAGGTGTCCTCGGCGTTCACCGCGCAGGAGGTCCAGTCGATCGTCGAGCGCTCGCAGGCCGAGGGGCTGCTGGACGACGAGCAGGGGCTGCTCACCGGCGCGATCGAGTTCTCCGACAAGACCGCGCGGGACGTCATGGTGCCCACCGACGAGCTCGTGGTGCTCGAGCCCGTGACGACGCCCGCCCAGGTGGAGCAGCTCGTGGCGCGCACGGGCTTCTCCCGGTTCCCGATGGCCGACGACGCGGGCGCGCTGGTGGGCTACCTGCACCTCAAGGACGTCCTGTACGCGCACGACGACGACCCCCGCGCGCGGGACGAGCGCGTGCAGCCCTGGCGCGTGCGGCAGCTGGCGGTCGTCGGCCCGGACGACGAGGTGGAGGAGGCGCTCGCGGCCATGCAGCGCACCGGCTCGCACCTGGCGCGGGTCGACGAGGCCGGGCGGGCCGTGGGAGTCGTGTTCCTCGAGGACATCCTCGAGGAGCTCGTGGGCGAGGTGCGCGACGCGATGCAGCGCGGGGCCCCCGCCTGAGGTGAGGATCACCAAACCTTCACATGGGCCCCGCGGTGGCGCGATGGTGGCGCGGTGCTGTCCGTTTTGCGAGGGCGCTAACGGGTGAAAGCGCGCCAGGTGACGAGTGAATCGGCGTGTTGCCCGGCGTGTCGACTGGGCGCCCACTGCGCGGTCCCTCACCCGTCCGGCTGGACGGACGTCCAGGGGGCTTGGAAGCGTCACCATCTCCCGTTATGGTTTCGTGATCGCCGGCACCGTCGCAGGCCCCTTCGGGTCCTGTGCGCCGGCGCGTGTCATGTCGAGGCCCTGCGCAGGGCCCCGCGCCCGTCGGACCGGTGAGGAGGTGCCGTGGTCGTCCCGGACCAGGCGTCCCCCGCGCCGCAGACCCGACGAGCCCTCCGTGAGGCCCAGCAGCGCGCCGCCGAGCAGGCGCAGGTCGCGGCGACCAGCGGCCCTGCCGCGACCGACATGAGCGCCCCCTCCGCGGGTGCGCGGCGCTCGGTGTCCACGGGCCCCGTGGCCGCGCGTCCGGCCGCGTTCGGGTCGGGACCCGACGCCGGCCCCGCCCGCCTCCCGCAGCAGCCCTCCGCACCCTCCTGGGCGTCCGCGGCGCCGCGCGCCGCGAACGTCCCGGCGCCCGCGTCGTTCTCGGCCGGGCCCGACGCCCCGGGGCCGGCCTCGGTCGGTCCCGATGCACCCCGCGCCCCGCTCACCCGCGCCGCGTTGCGCGAGCAGGCCCGCCGTGCGGCCGAGGCGGCCGAGCGTGCCGCCGCCGAGCGCGTGGGTACCGAGCGCGCCTCCGCCGAGCGGGCGGCCGCCGAGCTCGCGCTGCTCCAGCGCGCCGCGACCGACCGTGCCGCTGCCGAACGCGTCGCCGCCGAGCGCGCAGCTGCGCAGCGCGCGGCCATCCACCGCGCCGCGACCGAGCGTGCCGCCGCCGACCGTGCTGCGGCCGAGCGTGCCGCCGTCGCCGAGCGCGCTGCCGCGGAGCGTGCCGCCGTGCAGCGCGCGGCCGCCGAGCGGGCTGCCGCCGAGACGGCGGAGGCGCAGCGTGCGGCCGCTGAGAGTGCGGCCGCCGAGCGGGCCGCTGCCCAGCGCGCCGCCGCCGAGCGAGCCGAGGCCGAGCGTGCGCAGGCCGCTCTCGCCGAGGCCGAGCGTGCGGCAGCTGAGCGTGCGGCAGCTGAGCGTGCCGCTGCCGAGCGTGCGGCTGCAGACCGTGCTGCTGCCGAGCGAGCGGCTGCCGAGCGTGCGGCCGCGGAGCACGCCGCCGCGCAGGCGAGCCACACCCCGCGCTGGGCGGGTACGCGCCACGCAGACCAGGCCGCGGCCGGCGACACGAGCCGCGACGCCGCCACGAGCGCGCTGCCCGTGGCACAGGACGCGCTGCTGCTCGCCGCCGCGCACGAGCTGGGGCCGGTCGCTCGCGAGGACGCGCCGGCCGCCGCACGCGTGCTGCACGTGGTGCACGCCGAGCCGCCCACCGAGGACGAGACCGAGGCGCATGCCGAGCCGGCACAGCGCCGTACGGGCCGAGCGCCCCTGCGGCCCGCATCGGGTCCGCACGACGAGCAGGCCGCACTCCGCTCGCACGTGGTGCGGGTGGCCCGGCCGCTGAACAAGACCGGCCGCGTCGCGGTGCGCCTGGGCGTCGTCGGGGCGCTGGCCGCCGTCACGGTCGCCGTGCCGCTCAGCCGCGGCTCGCTCGGCGACACCGACGTGCTGAGCGGCCTCCCGACCGACCGCGGGACGCTGCCGTCCACGGTGTCCGCCCTCACCGCGCAGCCGTCGTCGGCGTCGCCACCCGCGTCGCTGGCCGCAGGCGACACGTCGGTGCTGGACGCGCGCGCCGAGGGTCTCGTGAGCCGCGACTTCGGGCGCGAGCCGATCCCCGGGTGCGACCCGTCGGCGCGTGCGGCGGGCCTCAACGGTCTGCTCGCCACCGAGGACCTGTGCACGCTGTGGGACGGCCACACGCAGATGCGCGCGGACGCCGCGTCGGCGCTCGCGCAGCTCAACACCCTGTACGTCGCGCAGTTCGGCGCCGACATCTGCGTCTCCTCCGGGTACCGGACGCTGCAGCAGCAGTACGCGGTCAAGGCGCAGAAGGGCGGCCTCGCCGCGCAGCCCGGCAAGAGCAACCACGGCTGGGGCCTGGCGGTCGACTTCTGCTCGAGCATGACGTCCGGCAGCCGGTGGGACTGGCTGCAGGCCAACGCCGCGACGTACGGGTTCGAGAACCCGGACTGGGCGCAGCCGGGCGGCTCGGGTCCGTACGAGCGCTGGCACTGGGAGTACCTCAAGGGCGTCAAGGCGGACGGCGAGTACTACGGCTGACGCACCACCCGCATCGACGACGAGAGGGGCGGCCCGGGAATGATCCCGGACCGCCCCTCTCGTCGTGCGAGCGGGCGCGTCACTCGAGGCGCAGGCCCCAGTGGGACTCGTGCGTCGCGCCGGGGGCGAGCTCGACCAGCAGGTCGCCCGTGCGGAACGCGTCCGCGATGCAGGTCATGGGCTCGACGGCGACGCCGCGGCGCATGATCCCGGGGATGCCGTTGCCGGTGCAGACCTGCCAGGCGTCGAACGCCTCGTCGGCCCACATGGCCACCGTCCGGCCGTCGGGTGCGCCCAGGCGGGCCCACGTGCGGCCCGCGTCGTCACGCGTGGGCTGCAGCCAGGCGTCGTCGAGCGCGATGCCCTTGAGGACGGTGGGCTCGCGCAGGTCGAACGGGCCCGTCAGCGCCTCGTCGCCCGTGGGCAGCAGGCGCGCGTCCACGGTCACGTGACGCTGCGCGTCCAGCTGGAGCGTGCACTCGTCGACGTGCGCGTCACCGGGCGACAGCCACGGGTGGAAGCCCAGCCCGAACGGGGCCGTGCGGTCACCCAGGTTCGTCGCGACCGTGGTGACCTCGAGGCCCTCGTCGGACAGCGCGTACGTGACGTCCACGCGGACGGGCCAGGGGTACCCGGGGGTCGGGACCACGGTCGCGGTGAGCGTGAGCGTGCCGGCCTCGCGGGGGGCACCGGCCAGCGGCTCGAACGCGGTGTAGGGCAGCAGGCCGTGCAGCGCGGTCTGGCGGTCCTGCTCGTTGAGCGGCACCTCGTACCGCTCGCCGGCGAACGCGTAGCTGCCGTTGCCCAGCCGGTTGGGCCAGGGCGCGAGCACGGCGCCGGAATACGCGGGCGCGATCTGGTGCTCTTCGAACGGCAGCACGACGTCGCGGTCACCGTCGCGGTACACGCGCAGGCTCGCTCCGACGGCGGCGACGACGGCGATCTGGTCGCCGTGGGTCAGGACGTGCTGGGTGCCGGACGGGACGTACGCGGCACGGTCGGCGTCCGGGGACGGGTTCGTGGTGGGGGAGGTCACGCGCCCACGGTAGTGGTTCGTCCGCGACGACGATGCAGGACCGTCCGCCCGCTGCCGATAGACCGGACAGACCCCGACCAGGAGGACCCGCATGCAGCCCCGCGCACCCCGCCCGCACCACCGCGGCGCGTTGACCCGACTGCTCACGGGCCTCGCGCTCGTCGGGGTGCTCGTGCCCCTGGCTGCCGGTGGTGCGTCCGCGCAGGGCACCGCCGCGGGCGCGGTGACGGCCTCGGGCGTCGGCACCGAGGAGATCGCTGCGCCCGCCTCGGGCGGCCGGACGATCTACGTGGCGGTGACCGGCACGGACAGGGTGCGTCGAGGCGACAACTACGCGAGCCGGTACGTGTGCCTCGCCAAGCGCATGACGGACCAGGACTACTGCCCCGCCGCGACCGTCAACCGTCCGCTGCGCTCGGTGCAGGCCGCCGTCCGGTCGGCGCTGCCCGGTGACGTGCTCGTCGTGCGGGAGGGCGTGTACCGGGAGGCCGTCGGCTGGGGCGCGGTGGCCGCCACCAGCACCAAGCCGATCGTGCTGCAGGCCTACCCGGGCGAGCGCGCCGAGGTCAACGGGACCCTGATGCTGCGCAAGCCCAGCTACTGGACCGTCCGGGGCTTCCACTTCACGTACAACCGCGAGGTCCAGGGCTCCGGCCAGGCGATCGTCAACCTCCAGGGCGGCACGGGCTGGACGTTCGCGGACAACGAGGTCAAGGACTCCCCGGGCGTCGCGAACATCATGATCACGCCCGGTGCGCGCAGCGGGTCCGAGGCCGTGCGCCGTGCCGCCGGCCCGCGGGACTACACGATCTCGGGCAACTGCATCCACGACAACCGTGGCCGCCACACGCACGGCATGGACCACAACATCTACCTGATGGCCGGCATCTACTCCACGGGCGGCCTCATCGAGCGCAACCTGCTGGCAGGCGCGCCCAACGGCTCCCAGATCAAGGTCGCCGCGGCCGGCGCCGCGACCGCGGCCGACAGCCCGCGGGGCGTGACGATCCGCAAGAACACGATGCTCAACAGCTCCACGGGCGTCGTGGTGGGGCTCGCGGCGCAGTGGATCCGCATCGAGGGCAACCTCGTCGCGAACCAGGCGGGTGCCGGACCGTACGACGCGGCGGTCAAGGGCTGGGAGCTCAAGCGCGCGGACCTGGTCACCGTGAAGGGCAACCTGCTGGCCGGGTACAAGCAGGCGATCCGCGAGGAGACGGGCCGGTTCAACCGGTCCGCGAACACCGTGCGCGGTGCCGTGTCCTACTCGGGCTCCATCCAGCAGTGCACCGCGGTGGTCGCGGACGCCGGCCTGCGCGCGCAGTACGGCCACGCCGCACGCTGACCTCGCGTCACGTGCCGCGTGTCCTCGCTGTGGACAACGGGATGTGCGCCGTGACGCCCGTGCCCTAGGGTGCGGGGCCGGGCAACTGTCCGAATCATCCGGTTCGGGGCCTGGTCTGCTGGGGGGCTGATGGACGGCGTCGTGATCCTCGAACGCGAGGTGCGGGAGCTGATCCGCCGGCGCGGCATCGACCCCGTCCGGGACCGGACGGGCGTCACTGCGCTGGTCGACGACGCGCTCGCGGACTACGACGCCCGCTCGGTGCTCGGCGCGGTGCCGCCCCTGCCCGACGGCGCCGCGGCACACAAGGCGGTGCTCGACGCGGTCGCGGGCTTCGGTCCGCTGCAGCGCTACCTCGACGACCCCGAGGTCGAGGAGATCTGGATCAACACGCCCACGCAGGTGTTCGTCGCGCGGCGTGGCGAGGCCGAGCTGACCACCACGATCCTCACGGACGGTGAGGTGCGCGAGCTCGTCGAGCGGATGCTCAAGGTCTCGGGCCGGCGGCTGGACCTGTCGAGCCCGTTCGTCGACGCGACCCTGCCCGGTGGTGAACGCCTGCACGCGGCCATCCCGGACGTCACGCGTCGGCACTGGTCGGTCAACATCCGCAAGTACATCGTCCGCGCGGACCACCTGGACGACCTGGTGGCGCTCGGCTCGCTCCCGCCGGACGCCGCGGCGTTCCTCGGCGCCTCGGTGCGAGCCGGACTGAACGTGCTGGTCAGCGGCGCGACGCAGGCGGGCAAGACGACGATGCTCAACGCCCTCGCCGGCGCGACCCCGGTGCGTGAGCGCGTGGTCTCGTGCGAGGAGGTGTTCGAGCTGCGCCTCGCCGTGCGGGACTGGGTCGCGATGCAGTGCCGGCAGCCGAACCTCGAGGGCGCGGGCGAGATCCCGCTGCGCCGCCTGGTCAAGGAGGCGCTGCGGATGCGCCCGGACCGGTTGCTGGTGGGGGAGGTGCGCGAGGCCGAGGCGCTGGACCTGCTCATCGCCCTCAACGCGGGTGTGCCCGCGATGTGCACCATCCACGCGAACTCCGCGCGTGAGGCGGTGACGAAGCTGTGCACGCTGCCGCTGCTCGCGGGCGAGAACGTCTCGGACCGGTTCGTGGTGCCGACCGTCGCGTCGTGCGTGGACCTGGTGGTGCACCTCGGGCACGACGCGCGCGGCCGGCGGCGCGTGCGGGAGATCCTGGCGATCCCCGGGCGCACCGAGCATGGCGTGGTGGAGACCGCGGAGATCTTCCACTGGCGCGACGACAGGCTGGTCCGTGCGGAGGGGTTCCCACCGCACCCTGAACGGTTCGCGCGGCTGGGGATCGACCTGCCGCAGCTCCTGCGCGCGCGGGGCTGACATGGGCGTCGTGGTCGGCTTGCTGCTCGGCGCAGGCGTGGCGTGCGTCTGGTGGTCCTTCTGGCCGCGCGAGCCCGGGACCCGTTCGGTGCGCTGGAGCGCGCGCGTGCAGGACGACCTGGTGCAGGCGGGCGTCGTCGGTGTGAGTCCGGGCGGGCTCGCCGCGGCGAGCATGGTGCTCGGCCTCACGGTGCTGGTGGTCATGGTCGCGACGACGCGTGCCCCGACGATCGCGCTGTTCTTCGCGCTCGCGGCCGCGGGTGCCCCGCTCGGCGTGGTGCGCGGCCGGGCCCGCCGGCGCCGCAGCCGGCTGCGGCGCCTGTGGCCCGAGGTGGTGGACCACCTCGCGTCCGGGATCCGGGCGGGGCTGTCGCTGCCCGAGGCGGTCGCGCAGGTGGGGGAGCGCGGCCCGGTCGAGCTGCGGCAGCCGTTCTGGGCGTTCGGCGAGGACTACCGCGCGACGGGCAGCTTCCCCGAGAGCCTCGACGCGCTCAAGGCGCGGCTGGCGGACCCCGTCGCCGATCGCATCATCGAGGCGCTCCGGATCACGCGCGACGTCGGCGGCACGGACCTGGGCCGGCTGCTGCGCACGCTCGCGGGCTTCCTGCGCGACGACGTGCGCACGCGCGGTGAGCTCGAGGCCCGTCAGAGCTGGACGGTCTACGCCGCACGGCTCGCGGTCGCGGCGCCGTGGCTGGTGCTCGCGATGCTCGCGACCCGGCCCGAGGCCGCCGCGGCGTACGACTCGGTCGCGGGCTTCCTGGTGCTGCTGACCGGGGGTACGTGCTCGGCCGTCGCCTACGCCCTCATGCTGCGGGTCGCGCGGCTGCCCGACGACCCGCGGGTGCTGCGATGACCCCGGTGGCCATGGGCGGGTTGGCGGGTCTGCTCGCCGCTCTGGGCGTCCTGCTGGTGATCGCGCGCGTGCGCGCTCGTCGGCCCGGCCTCGACGCGCGCCTCGCGCCCTACCTGCGGCCCCGCCGGACGGGTTCCTCCTTGCTCGACGTGCCCGCGGCGCGCGGACCGCTGCCCACGTTCGAGCGCCTCGTGGCACCCGTGCTGGCCGACGGCGTGCGTCTGGCCGCACGGCTCGGCTCACCCACCGACGAGCTCCGGCGCCGTCTGGCGCGGGCCGGACGGGTGGAGAGCGTCGAGCAGTTCCGCGCGGGGCAGGTGGTCGCAGGAGCGCTCGGCCTGGCCGGCGGGCTGACGCTGGGGCTGCTGCTCGCGGCCGCGCGCGGCTCGGCGACGGCGGTGCTCGCGGTGCTGGTCCTGGGCTGCGGGATCGCGGGCTTGCTCACGCCGGACTGGCTCCTGTCCCGGCAGGTCCGCGACCGCGAGACGCGCATGATGGCCGAGCTGCCGACGATCGCGGAGCTGCTCGCGCTGGCCGTCGGCGCGGGCGAGGGCGCGGTCGGCGCGTTGGAACGCGTGGTCCGCTCGACCCACGGGGAGCTCAGCGTCGAGCTCGAGCGCACCCTGGCCGACGCGCGCGCGGGACTGCCGATCGTCCAGGCGTTGGACCGGCTCGCGGACCGCACGGGACTGCCCGCGCTCTCGCGCTTCGCCGAGGGCGTCGCGGTCGCGGTCGAGCGCGGTGCGCCACTGGCCGACGTGCTGCGCGCGCAGGCCCAGGACGTCCGTGAGGAGGGGCGCCGCACGCTCATGGAGACGGGTGGCCGCAAGGAGGTCCAGATGATGGTGCCGGTGGTGTTCCTGATCCTGCCGGTCACCGTCGTGTTCGCGGCGTTCCCGAGCGTCGTGATCCTGCAGGTGGGCCTGTGACGCCGGCCCGCACGAGAGCCACGAATGCACGGCGGCCCGTCGGGTCGTCGGACCAGGAGGCGGGGCCGCCCGGCCCGCCCGAGCACCGAGGAGACGACGATGACGGTTCGACGACGCGGAGGGGCGCGCCGTCCTGCGCTGCGCCACCTGCCCACCCGGGCCCTGCTGGGCGTGCGGTCGCGGCTGGCCCGCTCGGGTGCCGCGGACCGCGGCGACGTGCCCGGCTGGGTCATGGTCACGCTGATGACCGCGATGCTGGTGGCGGCGCTCCTGGTGTTCGCGCAGCCGCTGCTCGAGGGCCTGTTCGTGGACGCCGTGGAGCAGGTCCAGCCGTAGCGGCGACGTGCCGGTCCGCGCGTGACCGCGGCTCCGCGGTGGTGGACTTCGTGCTCGTCGGCGGCCTCGTGATCGTGCTGGTGCTGGGCATCGTGCAGCTCGCGCTCGCGCTGCACGTCCGCAACGTGCTGGTCGACAGCGCGTCGGAGGGTGCACGGTACGGCGCGCTGCTCGGCCGGACCCCGGCCGACGGCGCGCAGCGGACGCGCGAGCTGGTCACGGGGGCGTTGTCGGCGTCGTACGCCTCGGACGTGACGAGCACGCGCGTGGTGCGCGACGGTGTCACGTTGGTCGAGGTCACGGTGACGGCGCCGCTTCCGGTGGTCGGGCTCGTGGGGCCGACCGGTGCGGTCACGGTGTCCGGCCACGCGATCGCCGAGGAGTCGTTGCCGTGACGGGGCTGCGCGACCGGGTCCGCGCTCGGGTGCTCACCGCCGGGTCGCACGAGTCCGGCGCGCACCGCGACGCCGGGAGCAGCGTGGTCGAGTTCCTCGGGCTGTCGTTGGTGCTGCTCGTGCCGCTCGTCTACCTCGTCGTGACGCTCGGCCGGCTCGAGGCGGCCGCGTTCGCGGTGGAGGGGGCCGCGCGTGAGGCCGCGCGCACGTACGTCGCGGCCGACGACGCGGCGTCCGCCGCCGCGCACGCGGTGGCGGTCACGGGTGTCGCGCTCCAGGACCAGGGCTTCGAGGACGACCCGGCGCACGCGCTGAACATCGCGTGCGAGCAGGCGCCGTGCCTGCAGCCCGGTGCGCACGTCGAGGCGCGCGTGCAGGTGCGCGTGCCGTTGCCGCTGGTGCCGGGCTTCGTGCGCGACGTCGTGCCGCTCGAGGTCCCGGTCTCGGCGAGCCACGTCGCCGCCGTCGACACGTACCGGGGCACGGGATGAGGCGCCGGCTGCGGGCCGGCGACGACGGCGGCCAGGTCATGGTGCTGACGCTCGGCGCGGTGCTGATCGCCGTGGCGCTCGTGCTCGTCGTCGCCTCCGCCGCGCAGGTGCACCTCGAGCGCAAGCGGCTGCTCGCGCTCGCGGACGTGCTGGCGCTGGAGGCCGCGGACGCGGTGCCGGACCAGGTGTACTACGACGTGGACGGCACGCGGATCGTGCTCACGGACGCATCCGTGCGGGACAGCGTCGAGGACTACCTGGCCGCCCACCCGGACCAGAGCGCGGGGCTGCGCGGGTTCGCGGTGGTGCGGGCCGATGCGCCCGACGCGCTCACGGCGCGCGTCCACCTGTCCGCGCGCGTGGTCCCGAGCGCGACGGCCTGGGTGCTCGCCGCATGGTCGGACGGCATCACGATCGAGGCCGAGGCCCACGCCACCTCGGGCTAGCGGGGACCGCGCAGCGCGCTGCTGACGGTAGCCTGGATGGTCGTGGCCACCATCGACTTCCCCGCTGAGATCCGCGAGCTGCGCACCACGCTGCAGTCCATCCAGGCGGTGAGCGACCCCACCGCACTGCGGGCCAAGATCGCCCGCCTCTCGGAGGACGCCAGCGCGCCGAACCTGTGGGACGACCCGGAGTCGGCGCAGAAGGTCACCAGCGCGCTCTCGTCGGCGCAGGCGGAGCTGGACCGTGTGGACAAGCTC
Source organism: Cellulomonas gilvus ATCC 13127 (assembly GCF_000218545.1). Lineage (NCBI taxonomy): Bacteria > Bacillati > Actinomycetota > Actinomycetes > Micrococcales > Cellulomonadaceae > Cellulomonas > Cellulomonas gilvus. The sequence goes on along the minus strand of NC_015671.1, from coordinate 2,544,162 downwards.
GGTGCGCGCATCGACGACCTGGAGACGCTCGTCGAGCTGGGCCAGGAGATGGGCGACGAGGACACGCTGGTCGAGGCGGAGGCGGACCTGGCCGCGATCCGCAAGGACCTGGGCGAGCTCGAGGTCCGCACGCTGCTGGCGGGGGAGTACGACGAGCGCGAGGCCGTGGTGACCATCCGCGCGGGTGCGGGCGGCGTCGACGCGGCGGACTTCGCGGAGATGCTGCTGCGCATGTACCTGCGCTGGGCGGAGCGGCACGGGTACGCCACCACCGTGCTGGACACGTCCTACGCGGAGGAGGCGGGCCTGAAGTCGGCGACGTTCGAGGTCAAGGCGCCGTACGCGTTCGGGCACCTCTCGGTCGAGGCGGGCACGCACCGGCTGGTGCGCATCTCTCCGTTCGACAACCAGGGCCGGCGCCAGACGTCGTTCGCGGCGGTCGAGGTCATCCCGCTGATCGAGCAGACGGACAGCATCGAGATCCCCGAGTCCGAGCTCAAGGTGGACGTGTTCCGCTCCTCCGGGCCGGGCGGGCAGTCGGTCAACACCACGGACTCCGCGGTGCGCATGACGCACATCCCCACGGGCATCGTCGTCTCGATGCAGAACGAGAAGTCGCAGATCCAGAACCGCGCGGCGGCGCTGCGCGTGCTCCAGTCCCGGCTGCTGCTGCAGCGTCAGGAGGAGGAGCGCGCCGCCAAGAAGGAGATGGCGGGGGACATCAAGGCGAGCTGGGGCGACCAGATGCGCTCCTACGTGCTGCAGCCGTACCAGATGGTCAAGGACCTGCGCACCGAGCACGAGGTCGGCAACCCGGCCGCGGTGTTCGACGGCGACATCGACGACTTCATCGAGGCCGGCGTGCGCTGGCGTCGCGCGCAGGACGTCACGGCCTGACGCGCCGCACGCGCCGTCCGACGAGCGCGCGGGCTCAGCCCGCGGTCGACGTGCGGACGGTGAACGACGTCGGCAGGACGATCGCCTCGTCGGGCGGCGGCGTGCCCGCGCACGCGGCCAGCAGCATGCGCGCGGCGGTCTGACCCATCTCGCGGATGGGCTGGTGCACCGCGGTCAGGGGCGGGTCGGTCTGTGCCGCCAGCGGCAGGTCGTCGAACCCGACCACCGCGACGTCCTCGGGGATGCGCAGCCCGGCGCCGCGCAGCACCGCCATGGCGCCGGCCGCCATCACGTCGTTGTGCGCGAACACGGAGTCGAAGCGCAGCCCGGCCTCGAGCGCGCGGGCCGCGGCCGTCTGCCCGGACTCGTACGTGAAGTCCCCCTCGACGACGAGGCCCGGGTCGAGCGTCACGCCTGCCGACGCATAGCCCTCGTCGAACCCCGCGAGGCGCTCGCGGATGCAGCCGAACCGCGGTTCGCCGCTCACGACGAGCGGGCGGTGGCGGCCCAGCGCGAGCAGGTGGTGCGCGGCGGCGCGCGCGCCGAGCCGGTTGGTAGTGCTGACCGAGGGGAAGCGCGGCTCGCTGCCTCGGTCGTCGATCAGGACCACGGGCAGCCCGTCGTCGTGCAGCGCGGTGATCGCGTCGAGCGTGCCGTCGGGCTCGATCACCAGCAGCCCGTCGATCGCCTTGGCGGAGACGTGGCCCGCGAACCGGCGCATGGACTGCTCGCCCTGCGTCGCGGTGAACACGAGCATCCCGTAGCCGGCCTCCTCGGCCACCTCGACCGCGGCCTGGACCACCTCACCCGTCCACGGCCACGCGAGCGACGGGACGAGCATCCCGATGACGCGCGCGGACCCGCGTGCGAACGCGACGGCGCGTGCCGAGGGCACGTAGCCGAGCTCGTCGATGACGGCCCGCACGCGTTCGGCGGTGCGCTCGTCGAGCTCGCCCCGTCCGTTCAGGACGCGGGAGACGGTGGTCTTGCTGACGCCGGCGCGCAGCGCGACGTCGCGGATGGTGACGCTCACGCGTCGATTCTGTCGGGTGCGGGGCCTGGTGGGGTGACGTTGGTCCCGGCTCGGCGCGCCCCGCCTTGCGGCGGGCCGGGTCGCCCGAGCGGGTGAACTGTGCGCGCCGCCCCCAGCGCGCGCGTGCCGCGTCGCGGCCAGGCGGTCGGAGCGGAGGCGCAGGTCGCGACGGCATCTCTTCAGATCGTGAAGTGAACCAATGTCACGGACCCCACGCACGGCAGATCACCGTCAGGACACGCTTTGGTAACGGCGCTTGCGGAAGTCATGGCTTTGAGACTTGAATCCAACCGTCACCCCCGGGGCGGTGAGCCATGGGCGGCTCACACACCCAGTGCGACGGCGCACCGCCGCGACGCATGCCCCGGGAGCTGAACCAGAGGAGCAGACGACGATGTCCAAGACCTGGAAGAAGGCTGCAGTCGTGTTCGCCACGGCCGGCCTCCTGACCGCCTCGCTGGCCGCCTGCAGCAGCGAGCGCGCGAGCGACGACCCCACGGGCGGCACCACCGCCGGCGGCGACACGGGTGGCCTCATCGGCATCGCGATGCCGACCAAGAGCCTCGAGCGCTGGAACCGTGACGGCGCGCACCTGACCGAGCTGCTCGAGACCGCCGGTTTCGACACCTCGCTGCAGTACGCCGACAACAAGGTCGACCAGCAGATCACGCAGATCGAGAACATGATCAACGAGGGCGCCAAGGTCCTCGTGATCGCGTCGATCGACGGCACGGCCCTCGGCCCGGTGCTGGAGAAGGCGGCGGAGAAGGACGTCAAGGTCATCGCGTACGACCGCCTGATCAACGACACCCCGAACGTCGACTACTACGCCACGTTCGACAACTACAAGGTCGGCCAGCTGCAGGGCGAGTTCATCCGCGACCAGCTCAAGCTGGACTCGGGCGAGGGCCCCTACAACTTCGAGCCCTTCGCCGGTTCGCCGGACGACAACAACGCCAAGTTCTTCTTCTCCGGCGCGTGGGACATCCTGAGCCAGTACGTCGAGAGCGGCCAGCTCGTCGCGAAGTCGGGCAAGGCCCCGAAGACCAACGAGGAGTGGACCTCGATCGGCATCCTCGGCTGGGGCTCGGACGACGCGCAGGCCGAGATGGAGAACCGCCTGAGCTCGTTCTACAACGACGGGACCAAGCTCGACGCGGTGCTGTCCCCGAACGACTCGCTCGCCCTGGGCATCGCGCAGGCGCTCGAGAGCGCCGGCTACAAGGCCGGCGAGGGTGGCGACTGGCCCGTGCTGACCGGCCAGGACGCCGACCAGGCGAACGTGCTCAACATGATCGACGGCAAGCAGTCCATGACGGTCTGGAAGGACACGCGCGCCCTGGGCGACGCCGTGGCCGAGATGGTCCAGCAGATCGTCAAGGGTGAGACGGTCACGGTGAACGACGAGAAGACGTACAACAACAACGTCAAGGTCGTCCCGACGAACCTGCTCGACCCGATGGTCGTCACGCCGGACACGATCCAGTCGGCGCTCGTCGACTCGGAGTTCTACTCGGCATCCGACCTGGGTCTGTGACCCGGTCCTGACGCGTCGTCCGGCCGCCGGTGCGTGCCCCTGCGCGCACCGGCGGCCGGTCGGCCGCACCACAGGGACGGAACCGTCCCGCCGTCAGGCGGGCAGCCAGGACCCGGACAAGGACCGGGCAAGGACCGAGGTCGAGATGGACACCACTGCAACACCCGACAACATCCTCGAGATGCGGGACATCACCAAGCGTTTCCCCGGTGTGCTCGCGCTCTCCCACGTGAACCTGTCCGTGCGCCGCGGCGAGATCCACGCGATCTGCGGCGAGAACGGCGCGGGCAAGTCGACCCTCATGAAGGTGCTCTCGGGCGTGTACCCGCACGGCACCTATGAGGGCGACATCGTCTTCGAGGGCCAGACCGCCGAGTTCCGCGGCATCCGCGACTCGGAGCACGTCGGCATCGTGATCATCCACCAGGAGCTCGCGCTCTCGCCGTTCCTGTCGATCGCCGAGAACATCTACCTCGGCAACGAGCGCGCGGCGCGCGGCGTCATCGACTGGAACCGCACCAACGCGGAGGCCGCCAAGCTGCTCGCGCGGGTCGGCCTCAACGAGCTGCCGGACACCAAGATCAAGGACATCGGCGTCGGCAAGCAGCAGCTGGTCGAGATCGCCAAGGCCCTGTCCAAGGAGGTCAAGCTCCTCATCCTCGACGAGCCCACGGCGGCCCTGAACGACGAGGACTCGGCCCACCTGCTCGGTCTCATCAGCGGTCTGCGTGACCACGGGATCACCTCGATCATCATCAGCCACAAGCTGAACGAGATCGAGGCGATCGCGGACACCACGACGATCATCCGCGACGGCCAGACGATCGAGTCGCTGGACATGCACGGCACCGAGAAGGTCAGCGAGGAGCGCATCATCCGCGGGATGGTGGGTCGCTCGCTCGACCAGCGCTTCCCGGACCACACGCCGACCATCGGCGCCGAGGTGCTGCGCATCGAGGACTGGACCGTGCACCACCCGCTCGACCAGGCCCGCAAGGTCGTCGACAACGCGTCGCTCAACGTGCGCCGCGGCGAGATCGTGGGGCTGGCAGGCCTCATGGGCGCCGGCCGCACCGAGCTCGCGATGTCGGTGTTCGGGCGCTCCTACGGGGCGCACATCTCCGGGCGCGTCTTCAAGGACGGCCAGGAGATCCACCTGCACTCGGTGGGGCAGGCGATCGACGCCGGCCTCGCGTACGCGACCGAGGACCGCAAGCACTACGGCCTCAACCTCATCACGACGATCCGGGAGAACATCTCGGGCGCCGCGATCGAGAAGGTCTCGCGCCGCGGGGTCATCGACCGCAACGCCGAGCTCAAGGTGGCCGAGCGGTTCCGCAAGGACATGAACATCCGCACGCCCAGCGTCGAGGCGCTGGTCGGCAAGCTGTCCGGCGGCAACCAGCAGAAGGTCGTCCTGAGCAAGTGGATCTACTCCGACCCGGACGTGCTGATCCTCGACGAGCCCACGCGTGGCATCGACGTCGGGGCGAAGTACGAGATCTACACGATCATCAACCGCCTCGCGGACGAGGGGAAGGGCGTCATCGTCATCTCCTCGGAGCTGCCGGAGCTGCTCGGCATCTGTGACCGCATCTACGCCCTGTCGCAGGGTCGCATCACGGGCGAGGTCGCCCGCGCCGAGGCGACCCAGGAGCGACTCATGCACTACATGACCATGGAGAAGGACGTGACTGTCCGATGAGCACCGAGACCAACCTCGCACCCACCGTGCCGCCGGGGGACCGCGTCCCGCTGAGCCAGCGCCTGTCGGGCCTGGGCGGCAACGCGCGCCAGTACGGCATCTTCGCGGCGCTCGTCGTCGTGGTGCTGCTGTTCCAGTTCCTGACGGACGGGCGCCTGCTGCTCGCGAACAACGTCGCGGCGCTGTTCCAGCAGAACGCGTACGTGATGATCCTGGCCATCGGCATGGTCATGGTCATCGTCGCCGGTCACATCGACCTGTCCGTGGGGTCCGTCGTGGCCCTCATCGGCGGCGTCGTAGCGGTGTCGATGTCGGACTGGGGCTTCTCGTGGCCGATGGCTGTCCTCATCGGCATCGCGATCGGTGCGGCCGTGGGCGCCTGGCAGGGCTTCTGGGTCGCGTACGTCGGGATCCCGGCGTTCATCGTCACGTTGGCGGGCATGCTCATCTTCCGCGGCCTCGCGCTCGCGGTGGTCGGCAAGACGCTCGCCGTGTCCGACGACGGCTTCAAGAAGATCGCCAACGGCTCGCTGCCCAACTCCCTCGGGTTCGTCGGCAAGCTCGACGTGGTCACGCTGGTGATCGGCGCCCTGGCCATCGGCGCGTTCGCGTTCGCGCAGTTCCGGGCCCGCGCCCAGCTCCGCAAGCACGAGCTGCACATGGAGTCGACCGGCGCGTTCGCGGCCAAGCTCGTGGGCGTCGCGGTCGCGATCGGCTTCCTGGCCGTCATCCTGTCGCTGTCCACGGGCGGCACGCCGATCATCCTGGTGATCGTCGGCCTGCTGATCGTCGCCTACACGTTCCTCATGGGGCGCACGGTGTTCGGCCGGCACATCTACGCGATCGGTGGCAACCGCTCCGCCGCGAGCCTGTCGGGCGTCAACACCAAGCGCGTCGACTTCCTGATCTTCGTCAACATCGGTGCGCTGGCGGGTATCGCAGCCATCGTCACGACCGGTCGCCTCGGTGCGGCCGTCGCGGCCGCGGGTCAGAACTACGAGCTCGACGCGATCGCGGCGTGCTTCATCGGTGGCGCGGCCGTCACGGGCGGCATCGGCCGGATCTCCGGCGCGATCGTCGGTGCGCTGATCATGGGCGTGCTCAACATGGGCCTGTCGATCATGGTCGTCGACCCGGCGTGGCAGCAGGCCATCAAGGGCCTCGTCCTGCTCGCAGCCGTCGCGTTCGACCTGATCAACAAGCGGCGCGCGGGCACGAGCTGATCGTCCGTCCAGGACTCGACCACTAAGGTGCCAGCGTGAGCAGGCCCGCAGGTGCAGCCGGCTCCCAGTCGTCGCTGCGCGAGGCGAACCGCCAGCTCGTCGTCGAGACCGTCAAGCGGTACGGCGGGCTCACCCAGGTCGAGCTCGCCACGGCGACCGGGTTGTCGCAGGCGACGGTGTCGACGATCGTCCGTGAGCTGTATGCCGCGGGCGTCGTCGACACCGTCGCGACCACACGCAGCGGGCGGCGTGCCCAGATGGTCACGCTCGCCCGCCGCGTGGGCCTGGCGGCCGGCATCCAGATCGGCCACCGCCACCTGCGGGTGGCGCTCGGGGACTTCAGCCACGAGATCCTCGCGGAGCAGACGCTGCCGCTGCCCGTGGAGCACCGCGTGGACACCACGCTCGACCGGGTCGCGCTGCTGGTGGTGGACCTGCTCGAGCGGGTCGGGGCGTCGCTGCAGGACATCGTCGGGATGGGTGTGGGCGTGCCCGCCCCCGTCGACGCCGCGACCGGCATGATCTCCGTGCACGGGATCATGCCCGGCTGGGACGACGTGCACCTGGGCCAGGTGCTGTCCAAGCGACTGGACCTGCCCGTCTACGTCGACAACGACGCGAACCTCGGGGCGTTCGCCGAGTCCACCGCGGGTGCGGCCCGCGACTTCAGCGACAGCCTGTTCGTGCGTGCGTCCTACGGCGTGGGTGCGGGGATCGTGCTCGGCAACCAGGTGTTCCGCGGCTTCGCGGGCACCGCGGGGGAGATCGGCCACCTCACCGTGGCGCCCGACGGCGACGAGTGCCGCTGCGGGCGCCGCGGCTGCCTGGACACCGTGGTCGGCTCGAGCGCGCTGCTCGACGCGATCGGCCCGGTGCCCGGCATCGCGAGCCTGCGGGACGTGGTGCAGCGGGCCAATCAGGGGGACGAACGCTGCGGCGACGCGGTCGCCGAGGCGGGCTCGGTGATCGGCACGGCCGTGGCCGGCCTGGCGCTCGCGGTCAACCCGCAGGTCGTCGTGATCGGCGGTGAGCTGGCCGAGACCGGGGAGACGCTCGTCGCGCCGCTGCGCGCCGCGCTGCAGCGGTACGCGCTGCCCAACCGGATCGCGCCGCTCGAGGTGGTGCGCGCCGGGCTCGGCTCGCGCGCCGAGATGGTGGGGGCGCTCGCGCTCGCGGTCCAGTCCACGGACGTGCCGCTGAGCGTGGAGGAGACCGTCGACGTCGGGGGACTGGGTTGACGGCGCAGCAGTGGGACACTTCACTACAGCAACCACGTGTTCGACGAAGATCAGGTGAGCAGATGAGCGCGACGCCCGTGCCGCTGCTGTCGATGCGCGGCATCAGCAAGAGCTTCGGCGCGGTCGAGGCGCTGGTCGGCGTGGACCTGGACGTGCATGCGCACGAGGTGGTCGCGCTGGTGGGGGACAACGGCGCCGGCAAGTCCACGCTCGCCAAGATCATCGCGGGTGCGTACGTGGCAGACTCCGGGCTCATCGAGATCGACGGCGAGCCGACCGCGATCCCCACGCCCGCGGCGGCGCGCGAGCTGGGCGTGGCCACGGTCTTCCAGGACCTGGCGCTGTGCGACAACCTGGACGTCACCAGCAACCTGTACCTCGGCCGCGAGATCCACCGGGGCCCGCTGCGTGACGACGGCTACATGGAGGCCACGGCCCGCCGCGCGCTCGACGCGCTGAACAGCCGCATCCCGTCGGTCCGCACGCCGTTGTCGACGCTCTCGGCCGGGCAGCGCCAGGCGGTGGCGATCGCGCGCACGCTGATCGGCGACCCGCGCATCGTCGTGCTCGACGAGCCCACCGCGTCGCTGTCCGTCGCGGGGACCGCGGAGGTCCTCACGCACATCGAGCGGCTGCGCGAGCTGGGCCTGGGCGTGATCCTCATCAGTCACAACATGACCGACGTGCGCGCGGTCTCGGACCGCATCGTCGTGCTGCGGCACGGGCGCAACAACGGGACGTTCACGGCGTCGACCACCAGCCATGAGGAGGTCCTCGCGGCGATCACGGGGGCCACGGTGCGGCGCGGTCCGCGCGTGCAGGCGCTGCGCTGACCGCTCGCCGCGGGCGGTTCGTCACGTTTCGCCGCCCGCGGGCGCGCGCGTCGCAGGCGGCCTTCACGGGACCTCCGCACGCTCCGGCGTGTCGCCCGGCCGGACCCCCAGGACGGATGCCTAGTCTCGACGAGGCCGTGCCCTCGGCCGCAGTCCGTGTCCGGCGAGCTGAGCGAGCACCGTGATCAAGTTCGAGAACGTCACCAAGGTCTATGCGCGCGGCGCGAGGCCCGCGCTGGACCGCGTCTCGCTCGACGTCGAGCGCGGCGAGTTCGTGTTCCTCGTCGGCGCGTCCGGCTCGGGCAAGTCCACCTTCCTGCGGCTGGTGCTGCGCGAGGAGCGCGCCTCGGCCGGCAAGGTGTTCGTCGCGGGCAAGGAGCTCGGGTCGCTCTCGTCGTGGAAGGTCCCGCAGCTGCGCCGGCAGATCGGCGCGGTCTTCCAGGACTTCCGCCTCCTGCCCAACAAGACGGTCTTCGAGAACGTCGCGTTCGCGCTGCAGGTGATCGGCAAGCCGCGCCACCAGATCCTCACCACCGTGCCCGACGTGCTCGAGATGGTGGGGCTCGGGGGCAAGGAGAAGCGTCGCCCGCACGAGCTGTCCGGCGGTGAGCAGCAGCGCGTGGCGATCGCGCGCGCGTTCGTCAACCGGCCGCAGATCCTGCTGTGCGACGAGCCGACCGGCAACCTCGACCCGACCACGTCCCTGGGGATCATGCGCCTGCTCGACCGGATCAACCGCACCGGCACCACGGTGGTCATGGCCACGCACGACGACGAGATCGTCGACCAGATGCGCAAGCGCGTCGTCGAGCTCGCCACGGGCGAGCTGGTGCGCGACCAGTCGCGCGGTGTCTACGGCTCGGATCGCTGAGGGGGACGGCCGTGCGACTGCGATTCATCCTCTCCGAGATCGGCATCGGTCTTCGCCGGAACCTGTCGATGACCATCTCGGTCATCCTCGTCACGTTCGTCTCGCTGACGTTCGTCGGCAGCGCGGCCCTGCTGCAGCTGCAGATCGGCAAGATGAAGGACGACTGGTACGACAAGGTCGAGGTCTCGGTGTTCCTGTGCCCGGCCACGTCGCCCGAGCCCACGTGCGCGAGCGGCGAGGTGACCGAGGACCAGAAGACGGCGATCCTCGACGCGCTCGCCGAGCCCGAAGTCAAGCCGTTCGTCGAGGAGATCTTCTTCGAGACGAAGGAGGAGGCGTTCAGCTCCTTCCGCAAGCAGTTCGGCGACCAGTCGTGGGCCTCGGTGGCGACCGTCGACGACATGAACTCGTCCTACCGGATCAAGCTGACCGACCCGTCGCAGTACCAGGTGGTCGCGGAGGTCGTCTCGGGCCGGCAGGGCGTGGAGGCCGTGCAGGACCAGCGGCGGCTGTTCGACCGGCTGTTCCTGGTGATCGACCGGGCGACGCTGCTCACGGGTGGGCTCGCCGCCGTGATGCTCATCGCGGCCGTCCTGCTCATCACCACGACCATCCGCCTGTCGGCGCTCTCGCGCCGCCGTGAGACCGGGATCATGCGCCTGGTCGGCGCGTCCAACCTGTTCATCCAGCTCCCGTTCATGCTCGAGGGCGCGATCGCCGCGACGGTCGGCTCGCTGCTCGCGGTGGGCGGGCTGTGGCTGGGCGTGGAGTACCTGGTGACCGACTGGCTGGGCGGCACCGTGAGCTGGATCCCGTACGTGACGACGGCCGACGTGCTCACGGTCGCGCCGTTCCTGGTGGCCGCGGCGATCCTGCTCGCGGCGATCTCCTCGCTGGTGACCCTGAGCCGCTACACGAAGGTGTGACGATGCTGTCCGTTCCCCGACGCGTGTCCCGACGAACCGCGACCCTCACGGTCGCCGCGCTGCTAGCCGGTCTGGCGTTCGCCGCGACGCCCGCGATGGGCGACGCGATCGACGACCGACGCGAGGCCGCCGAGCGCGAGCAGGCCAAGAACGAGCGCGAGCGGGCGGACGCTGAGGAGGCCATGGAGGGCCTCGAGGGCGAGCTCGGCGCGGTCTCCGACCGCCTGCTGGAGATCCAGGCCCAGCTGCCCGCCGCGCGCCTGGCGCTCGAGGAGGCGAACGCGACGTTCGCCAAGGCCAAGCGTGAGCTCGCGCTGGTCACCGGCCGGCTCGAGGACGCGCAGGAGCAGGCCGCGGACCTCGAGACCACCATGGAGGCCGACTCCGACGAGGCGACGCGCATGCGCGAGGCGATCGGCCAGATGGCGCGTGAGGCGTACCGGGGCGGCGGCGACGTCTCGAGCGTCAGCATGATCCTGGACGCCGACTCGAGCGAGGACTTCATCGAGCGGGCCGACCTGGTCAGCATGGCGCTGCGCACGCGCGCACAGGTGCTGGACGACCTGCAGGCCACCGAGTCCGGCAACCGCAACTCCGCCGAACGCCTGACCGCGGTGCAGGGCCGGATCGGTGAGCTGCGCGAGCAGGCGCAGGGCAAGGTCGACGAGGCCAAGGCGGCCAAGGAGGCCGCGGCCCGCGCCAAGACCAAGCTCGAGGGCCTGCAGGCCGAGCAGCAGGCCAAGCAGCAGCAGCTGGTGGCCAAGAAGGGCGAGATCACCGAGCAGCTCGCCAAGATCAACCGCGAGGCCGACCGGATCGAGGACGACCTCAACGACGCGATCCGGGACCAGCGTGAGCGCGACAAGGACCGTCCCGACGACCCGGCCGACCCGCCGTCCTCGTCGGGCACGCTGTTCGTCAACCCCACGCAGACCAAGCCGATCTACGTCACGTCCGAGTACGGCATGCGGTTCCACCCCGTGCTGCGCTACTGGCGGCTGCACGCGGGTATCGACCTGCGCGACTACTGCGGCAACGACGTGTACGCCGCGCGCTCCGGCACGGTGCTGTGGACGCAGTACCGGTACGGCTGGGGCAACCAGGTGATGATCGCGCACAACGACGTCAACGGGCGGACGCTCGCGACGAGCTACAACCACCTGTCGTCGTTCGTCGTGGCGCCCGGTACCAAGGTGAAGGCCGGGCAGCTGATCGCGCGGGCCGGCAACACGGGCATCTCGGGCGCGTGCCACCTGCACTTCGAGGTGTACTTCAACGGCGCGACGACCAACCCCCGGCCGTACCTGCCGCTGTGACGCCCGGTTATCCACGGGAGTCCACCGGCGCCGCCAGGTAGGCTCGTCCGGCGCACGGCTCGCGTGCGCGCGTGGCCGGACGCCCCGTGGGGTGGGCCAGGCCGCGACGACGACGAGGAGGGGTGCGCGGTGGCCAAGGACTCCGGGCGCAAGCTCGTGGCCGCCAACCGCAAGGCCCGCCACGACTACACGATCGAGGACGTCTTCGAGGCCGGCGTCATGCTCACCGGCACCGAGGTCAAGGCGCTGCGGCTCGGCCGCGCGTCGCTCGTCGACGGCTGGTGCGAGATCGAGGCCGGCGAGGCGTGGCTGCACGGCGTGCACATCCCCGAGTACGCGCAGGGCACGTGGACCAACCACGCGCCGCGCCGCAAGCGCAAGCTGCTGCTGCACCGCGACGAGATCGACCGTCTCGCGGCGAAGACACGCGAGAAGGGCCAGACGATCGTCCCGCTCGCGCTGTACTTCCTCGACGGCCGCGCCAAGGTCGAGATCGCCCTCGCGCGCGGCAAGAAGGACTGGGACAAGCGTCAGGCGCTGCGCGAGCGGCAGGACAACATGGAGTCGCAGCGCGCGATGCGCGAGCGCCGCGACCGCTGAGGCTCAGCCGCCCAGGACGTCCGCGAGGTCGAACCGCACGGGTGTCTCGAGCTGCGCGTACGTGCACGTGGCCGGGTCCCGGTCCGGGCGCCACCGCCGGAACTGCGCGGTGTGCCGGAAGCGCGTCCCCTCCATGTGGTCGTAGGCCACCTCGACCACCAGCTCGGGGCGCAGCGGCTCGAAGCTGAGGTCCTTGGTCGCGTTCCAGCGGCTGACCGCGCCCGGCAGCCGGTTGCCCGCGTGCGCGTCGCTGTCCGCCCACTGCGCCCAGGGGTGGTCGCCCACGTCGGTCCGCAGCGGCGCGAGCTCCTCGATGAGCGCCGCACGCCGCGCCATGGGGAACGACGCCGCGACGCCCACGTGCTGGAGGTGCCCCTCGTCGTCCCACAGGCCCAGCAGCAGGCTGCCGAGGATCCCGCCGGTCTTGTGCCACCGGAACCCGGCGACCACGCAGTCGGCGGTGCGCTCGTGCTTGACCTTGAACATCGCGCGCTTGTCCGGCTGGTACGTGCCGTCCAGCGGCTTGGCGACGACGCCGTCCAGGCCCGCGCCCTCGAACTGCGTGAACCAGCGGTGCGCCTCGTCCATGTCCGCCGTGGCGGGTGTGACGTGGACGGGGGAGTGCGCCTCGCCGAGCGCGTCCACGAGCCGTCGGCGCCGGTCCCGCAGCGGAGCACCCATCAGGTCCTCGTCGCCCAGGGCCAGGAGGTCGAACGCGACGAGGCTCGCGGGGGTCTGCTCCGCGAGGAGCCGCACGCGCGACGCCGCGGGGTGGATGCGGTTCGTGAGCGCGTCCCAGGCCAGGTGGTCGCCCTCGACGATGACGATCTCGCCGTCGAGCACGCAGCGGTCCGGTGTGTGGGCCTTGATCTGCTCGACCAGCTCCGGGAAGTAGCGCGTCAGCGGCTTCTCGTTGCGGCTGCCGAGCTCCACCTCGTCGCCGTCGCGGAACACGATCGTGCGGAAGCCGTCCCACTTGGGTTCGACGTGCCCCACGTCGGGGATGTCCTTGACCGACCTGGCGAGCATGGGGGCGACCGGCGGCATCACGGGCAGGCGCATGGGCTCATCCTGGACCAACCGGGTGACATCGGCAGCGGCGGCGTGCAGGGGCTTCACCCGAGCGCGTGAAGTGCCGATGCCACCGCGTGTCCCACGACGACCTGCCGCGCTCACCCACGGGTCGGATCCCGCAGTGGGTGATCGACGAGGCGCAGGGCCGGGAGACGACGCCCGCTCCGTTCCGCACCGACGCGTACGACACGTCGGCGGCGCAGGACGAGCGCTGGCTCCACCGGCGCATGCGCCGGCGCGACCGTGCACCCCGCGTGCGCACCTTCGGGATCGACCGCGACGGGCCGCCCAGCTACGTCGCGCCGCCGGCCCGGCTCCGCCGTCTGGCGCCGATCCATGCGCGCAGGGGGTGGGAGCGGACACGGACCATCCTCGCGACCACGTGCGCCGTGCTCGCGATCGGCGTCCTGGCCGTGCGCGGGTACGAGCAGCTGAACAGCCCCGCGCTCGACGACCTCCCGGGTGCTCTCGCGGAGGGCGCGCTCGCGTACGGGACCGGCTGGGGCGGGACGACGACGATCCTGAACGGGCCTCCGGCCGGCGTCGAGGAGGCAGCCGAGCCACTCGGTGCGCCCATGCGACTGGCGCCGACCGGGGAGCCCTTCGCGTTCCTCGACACGCAGGAGCTGCCGGACGGCCGCGTCGCACCCGTGGGATGGTCGCCGTGCCGGCCGGTCCATTTCGTCGTGAACACCGACGGTGCGCCCGACGGGTTCGCTGCGCAGGTCGCGGACGTGGTGGCGGAGGCCTCGGCTGTGACGGGTCTGCGGTTCGTGTCCGACGGCGTCACCACGGAGACGTCGAGCACCGACCGGCTGCCGTACCAGCCGAGCCGCTACCCGGGCCGGTGGGCGCCGCTGCTCATCCGGTTCGCGGACGAGCAGGACGTCGCGGACCTGGAGGGCGACGTCGCCGGACTGGGCGGCCCCGTCAACGTGGACCGGGGCGACGGTCTGCTGGTCACCGTCACGGGGGCCGTATGGCTGGACACCACACTCGTCGGACAGGCCATGACCGACGGGTCTCCCGCGTACGTGACCGTCCTGAGGCACGAGCTGGCGCATGCGCTGGGCCTGGCACACGTCGAGGACCCCAGCCAGGTGATGAACCCCTTCTGGTCACCCGACGTCGCCGCGTACAGCGGCGGCGACGCGTACGGGCTGGCCCAGCTGGGCCGCGGGGTGTGCGCTCCCGATCTCTGAGCGTCGGGTCCGGAGCACGTCACGGGATTCCCATGGAACTCCCAAGGAGCTCTCAGTCGTTGTGCGGGCGGAGGGACTTGTGTGGTCCCGGAGCGACGCCGCCCGGCGTCGGGAGGAGGGGTACGACGATGGCTGCCCGCGACGACGCCGGACCGACCGCACGACAGGACGACGTGACCGAAGCCCTGACCGGGCCGGGCGCGTCACAGGCCGAGCCGGCCGAGCAGGCACCCGGACGCACCCGGGGGCGGCGGCGCGGTCTCGCGATCGGGGCGGCCCTCGCCGTCGGTGCGAGCGTCGTCGGACCCGCCGGAACGGCGGCGGCCGCGGCGAGCGCGCACGGTGCGCGGCAGCCGCTCGTCGCGCCGTCGTGGCCCGGGCTGGCGGCGGCCGACCCGACCGCCGGTGTGCTCGAGGTCGCGGCGCGTGGTGCCGCCGGGTCCGTGACCGGTACCGCGTTGGCTGTCACGGCCGACGGCATCGCGGTGACGCACCGGCACGTGGTGGCCGGCGCGACGACGATCGTCGTGACCGATCCCGTCTCCGGCCGCCGGTCGCTCGCGTCGGTGCTGGTGAGCGATCCGCGTGCCGACATGGCGGTGCTGCAGCTGGTGTCCGCCACGGTCGCCGACCCCGCGGCGCTGCGCGACGACCTGGTCGAGGACGCGCCCGCCTGAGTACCGGCGGCAACCGTTCACCCCCAGGTGGGCAATCGTGCACCGGCGCGGGTGACGTCTGTGCGCACGCGCTGCGGCCGGGGTTCATGCGGCGTTAGGTTCCTCGATGCCGGGGTGGGGGCTCTCGACGAGACTCGGCGGACGGGACTGCGCCATGCACACGAACCTGCTGGTCAGCGGTGGTTCACCGGACTTCGGGACCATCGACGGGCTGCTCGCCACCACCGCCGACGGCATCGGCACGTCCGCCTGGGCGGGGGTCGCCGCCGTGGGCGTGATCGTGCTGCTCGGCCTGGTGATGATCGTGCGCAACTCGGTGCTGCGGCGTCGCGGGGGCCGCATCCCGGCCGTGGTCAGGGACCTCGAGGCGCGGGGCTACCTCACGGTGTATGCGACCGACGGGCCGCACGGACCCGACTGGACGCTGCGCCGGCTGCGCATGCCGGACCGCACGCTCACCGCGACCGAGCGGGCCTGGTACTTCGCGGTGTTCGGCACCACGCTGACCACGGTCGTGCACTGGTCCGAGGTGCGGCCGCCGTCGGTCCACGCCTGGCCCGAGCTGCGCGCCGCCACCGACCCGCCCCGCCCGCCGCGCGACGAGCCGGCGCCCTGCGACTGACGCGCGCCAGCCCTGACTGCGGGCGTTGCACCCCTGGTGGCCGACGTGCCAGGGCGCCGCAGCAGCGCGCGGTGCCCGGTCGGCCGGACCCTCAGGCGGTCGCGGCGCCCGTGAGCACCGCCAGGTCGCGTTCGGCGAACCTCCGGTGCCACCACTCCTCCTCGATGAGCACGTCCAGGCACTCGCGCACCTTGAAGACGTGCACCGGCGGCCAGGAGTCACCGCCCAAGGGCTCGATCTCCTCGTCGAGCCGCTCGTCCGTGAGGCCCGCGACCAGCTCCCGGACGATGCGCTGACGCTCCGCGCGCGGCACGAGCACCTCGTCGAGGCTCGGGCGCACCGCGCGGTCGCGGGGGATGCCCGGCTTCTCCGGCATCTCGTCCCACGGCAGGTCGAGCGGGTGCCACGGCTCCGGCTCGCGCAGGATGCCGCGCCGCACCCAGGCGTCCGTGACGAACAGCAGGTGGCGCTGCGTCTCGACGAACGACCACTCACCGTCCACCGACTCGTGCAGGCGCTCGGGCCCCAGCGCGCGCGCCCGCTCGACCGTCTCCGCCCACCGGCGCTCCAGCAGGTCCCACGCGGTCCGGTAGCCCTCGGCCGTCGTCGGGCGCAGCAGCAGGCGATCGGGTTCCCGGCGGTCCAGCTCGTCGGAGATGTAGCCCGTCACCTCCACGCCGTTGATCGTGAGGTTCCGGACGTCACCCTCGATCGTGACGTCGAACATCTCGACGCCCTCCATGCGCACGTTCTCCAGGTCTGCGCCGCGGATGTGCGCGCCGCGCAGGCGCACTCGTCGGAACACCGCGTCCGTGAGGTCGACGCTCGTGAAGCGCGCCCCCCGCAGGTCCGTGCCGTCGAAGCTGGGTCTGTCCGGTGTGTCCGTCATGTCCGGGACGCTAGACCCGCCCACTGACAGCGTCGAGGGAATCACCGCGACGCCGCCCGCGTTGGACGGGTAGTCTGGACCCCGCCCGGCACGGCTGCGGCCAGGTCCGGGCGGTTGATAAATGCACACGGGGGTGATCGGTTTCGACGGTGATCGTCGAGCCAGGAGAAGCGGGTCGAGGACGCACGGTTATCTCGTTAACGCTCCGCGCAAACCCATAGGTGCCGATTCCAAGCGCACCGACTTCGCCCTCGCCGCCTGAGCGAGTCCCGAAGTCCGTCAGCCTAAGCACGCTTCCGGCTTAGTCCCTGGCGTCATCTAGGGAGCCACTGCTGGTCCTCATCGTCAGTGTGAGGACCGGGACTTCTAGCTGACTGAGCCCGTCCACCTTCCCGTCCGTGGGAGTGGTGGGGGCCGAGAAAATCCATCACGGACTGCACCCGGAGAAGCCCTGGTTCCACGTCATCGGACGCGGGTTCGATTCCCGCCACCTCCACCTCAGCGACTTGCAGAAATGGCGGTCGTACTGCTCAGAAGGCAGCCACTCGTCGACGCGAGCGGCTGCCTTCTGGCGTCTGGCGCATGCGCTGACCGACGGTGTGGACCGCGTGCGAGCACGCCGGGGCGCTCAGACCGGCGGAGCGTGCGGCGTTGCCGGGCGGCCCTCCGGTTCCGGATCCCTGGCGCGGGAGCGCTTGGCCTCGTAGAGCGAGACGTCGGCGCGGTGCAGGAGGTCCGACAGGGAGTCGCTCCGGTCCGCGACGGCGATGCCGGCGCTCCACGGCGCCGTCGAGGCTGACTGCGCGCGGGCGACCCAGTCGGCCGCGCGGGCCTCGTCGTATCCCGGCAGCACCACGATGAACTCGTCGCCGCCGACTCGTCCGATCACCGGTGCGGCGCCCTGCCTCGTCGAGCGCCAGGTCGCCACGAGCGATCCGAGCACCTCGTCGCCGGCGAGGTGGCCCTGCGTGTCGTTGATCAGTTTGAAGTCGTCGACGTCCGCGGAGACGACCGCGAGCGCTGCTCCCGTGCGTCGGGACTCGTGCAGCAGCGTCGCCAGGCGCTCCAGCAGCTTCCGGCGGGCGAGCGCTCCGGTGAGGTCGTCGGTGGTCGCGTGGTGACGCAGCCGGTGCGTCACGTAGCCCAGCAACGACGTCGAGGCGGCCGTCATCACCATGACGGCGACCCAGGTCATCGGGTGGAACTCGGCTGAGGTGGCCGCCATGCCGGCGGTGATCGTCGCGAGGGCGAGCCCGACGAGCGGGATCGCCTGCGGCGCCGGGAAGGCGAACGCAGCGAGCTGCGCGGCGGTGATCAGCGCGAGCGAGATCGAGACCAGACCCTCGGCCGTCCGGCACGCGGCCAGGAGCACCCCGAGCCCGACGATCGCCAGTGCGAGGATCACGGGCCGGACCCACGCCCGCTCGGGCAGCACCACCGTCAGCCCGGACAGGACGGCCAGGAGCGTGCCGACCACGAGCCAGGGCAGGGCAGAGGCGTGCGGGTTCACCGACCAGCGGAGCGCCGCGAAGACGCTGACCGCCATGACGGCGAGGGTGAGTGCGAGCAGTCCACGGGTCCCGTGGAACCAGCGGATCGACGCGTCGACGAGACCCATGCTCCGTCATCGGCACGTGGGGCGGCGCGCATGACCCACGTGACGGGGGACGCCCGAGCGGGTGATGATGGCGCCATGAGCGGATGGGCGGACCCGCGGGAGCAGATCGAGTTCAGCGTGCTGATGGCCAACGGCCGGCTGGCGGGCCGGACGTTCGGGTCGCGCGCCGAGGCCGAGGCGTGGGCGCAGGACGACGAGATCGTGGTCGAGTACAACCTCGTCTGCGAGTGCGCGGTCTAGCGCTTCTCCGAGGGCGCGTGGGTCAGTCCTTGTCCGCGGCTTCGCGCGCCAGCGCGTAGAGGCGCCCGAGGTTGAGCGTCCACCCGACGCCGAACACGCGCGGGCCGATCAGGTGCTCGTCGTCCGGGGCCCAGACGCGCTCGCGGAACCGGGTGAGAGTCGGCGGGCGGAGCTCGTAGGGCACGAACCCGAGCACCACGCCGTGCCAGGTGCGGTTCTCCTTGGGCGTGCGCAGCTCCTTGACCACCGCGGTGACGGCCAGCGCCAGGCCGACGGCACGGACGACGTCGCCGGGACCGCCACGGCGACGAGCGTGGGTCTTCGTGGTCATCGAGCCCTCCTCGGGTCGGGGATCTACCCGCCATCATTCACCTGACGGTCCGCCGACGGGAGTGCCTCCGTGCATTCTGGGCGCGGGGTGCTCACCCGCGGCTGGCGTGGCGCGGCGCCTTCTTGCCCTTGCCGCCGCTGGGCTTGTCCGGCGGCACGGCCTTGCCGGGGTCCTTGGGCTTTTTGGGCTTCTTGGGCTGGTCGTCGGGCTTCGCCGGCGCGTCCTTCTCCTGGACGACCGGCTGCGTCGTGGTCTGCTGCGTCGGCGTCGCGTCGTCGGCCGGGGCTGTCTCCTTAACCGCGGCGGCGGCCTTGGCCGCGGCAGCGCGCTGGCGTGCGGCGGCCAGCTCCGCCTCGACGTCGTCGAGGGCCGCGTCGATCGCGCGGTACCGCACCGCCGAGACCTCACCCTGCTCGACGCCCGCGTCGAGAAGCGCCCGCGTGGACGCGAGGAGGGTCGAAGCCTCGCGCCAGTGGCCCTGGGCGGCGGCCTGCGTGACCGCGAGCACCGATGCCTGGAGCGTGCGGCCGCGTTCCGCCGCGAGCTCGGTGGTGCTTCCGCAGCCTGACGCTCCGAGGAGCGCGATCGCGAGGCCGAACGCGGCGAGGGTGGTGCGCAGGCGCCTCATGGCTGCACGCTCTTCTGCAGCTCGGTCAGTGCGTCGCCGAGACGCCCGTCCACTGCGGGGTACGACGGCGCGTCGGACGGCACGTCCGAGGCCGCCACCTGCTGCGTGACGAGCAGACCGCCCGCGGTCAGCGCCAGGGCGGCACCGGCGGACAGCAGCGCGCGGCGCGGATGGCGCCAGCGGCTCCTACCCTGCGCAGGGGCCGCGGGGGCGGCTTCGGTGGGCTGCGCCTCGGTGGGCTGTGGCTCGGTGGGAGGTGCGGCGACGGCAGAGAGGTCGAGCGTGCGGTCCGGCGAGGTGAGCGGCGCGAGGGCGACCGCGACCTCGTCGGCGCTCGGGCGCTCGTCGGGCGCCATGAGCGTCATCCGCGTCAGCAGCGCCGCTATCTCGGGATCGATGTCGTCCGGGATGCGCGGCGGGGAGACCAGGCGTGCGACCGCGGACTCGGTGGTGGTGCCCGGGAAGGCGGGCACCCCGGTGAGGCACTCGATGAGCACGAGACCGAGCGAGTAGATGTCGCTCGACGGTGTCAGCGCCTCCCCGCGGGCCTGCTCGGGGCTCAGGTAGAGCACCGTGCCGAGCGTCTGGCCGGTCTTCGTCAGCCGGGTGCCGTCGATCAGACGCGCGATGCCGAAGTCGGCGAGCTTGACCGCAGGTCCGCCCGCCTCGTCGGCCTCGAGCGCGTCCGGACCCGTGAGCAGGATGTTGCCCGGCTTGATGTCGCGGTGGATCACGTCCTGCGCGTGCACCACGGCGAGCGCCTCGGCGAGGTCACGGCCCACGCGGGCGGCCTGGGCGCGGCCGAGCGGGGCGCGGCGCAGCCGCTGGGACAGGGTGGGGCCGCCTACCAGCTCCATGACCAGGTAGTCCTGCTGGCCGCCGTCGGGCCGCTGCTCGGCGCCTGCGTCGTACAGCATGACCAGCGCGGGGTGGCTGAGCGCCGCGAGCACGCGCACCTCGGCGCGGTTGCGCATGAGCTCGTCCTCGCCGTGGCTCACGGGGAACACCTTGAGGGCGACGTCGCGCTCCAGGAGCAGGTCGTGAGCGCGGTGGACCGTCGCCATGCCGCCGTGGCCGAGCACGCCATCGAGCCGGTAGCGACCGTCGAAGACGATCGGCTCCGGTACGTCCGACGAGGGGGCCGTCGGAGGCGAGTCCACATGTCCCAGCACCCCGCCGACGCTAGGCGCGGTCCGGGCGGCCCGCACTCCGGGTGGCTGGATATCGCCCGTTCGGGGGTTGACACGCGAGCTCGACGAGGAGCGACATCCGCCGACGATCGACGGTGCTCACCGGGTGGCCGGCAGTGATCGCCGCGCTGGTCAGGCGCCGAGCAGGGCACCGTCGCCGGCTCGCCCGGCGGCCGGCGCCTACCCCGAGGCGCGCGCTGCGGCGCCGGCAGCGTCGATCGGCGTACCGCGATCGGTGTCCAGCAGCGCGGCGACGAGCGTGCGGGCCTTGCGGGGGACCGCCGAGGACCCGGGGCGGGCGGCGAGCGCGGCGAGTCCGGGCCACGCGGCGGCAGCGGCAGGGATCAGGGCGCGGTCGGCCGCGGTGCGCAACGCGGCCGCGTGCAGCAGCGTCACGTCCAGCACACGGTTGAGCCACCGCGGAGCCGCGCCGGGGAGCTCGGCGGCGTGGCGGACGGACTCGGCCAGGACGGGCCACAGCACTGGCAACGTGGTCGGGTCGCTCTCGAGCAGCTTGACCATCCGGGCCGGGCTGACGTCCGGGTGGGGCAGCAGCGCGCGCATCGCGGCCGCGACGGCCGCCGAGCCGAACAGCCCGGACGTCACCAGGTGGTGCTGGTGGTAGGTCCCGCCGTCGGCGTGGCACAGGCTCGCCAGCACCGCGGCGACCATCGAGGTGGTCAGCGGGGCGACCGGCCCGCCGTCCAACGGGCCGTCCGTTCCGCCGCGCCAGTTGCGCTGCGAGGACACGACGAGCCGGCCCGCGTCGGCGTCCCAGCGCAGCCACGCCTGCGCACCGCGCGCGCCCTCGGGCACCGGGAGCGCCACCGCGGCGCACTGGCCCTCGTGCTCCAGGTCGTAGAACCAGCCTTTGATCACGCGGAACGGGCCGTGCGGCTCGTGCGGCAGCGTGAGGTCGAGGGCCAGCTGCTTGCCCGAGGTGTCGGCCCACTGCGCGGTGAGCACGGCACCGTCGTCGACGGCGGGCGCGCTGCCGGCCCCGGCGGGCCAGATCTCGTCGAACGACCGTCCGGTCGCCGGCGCGGGTGCGGGCACCTCTGCGGGGGCGGTCTCGGGAGCGGTCTCGGGAGTGGGAGGCAGGGCCGGGAGCTGCGCGACGAGGGCGCGCGCGGCGGTGACCGCGCGGGAGGAACCGGCGCGCTCGGCGAGCGCGCGCGCACCGGGAAGGGCGAGCGCGGCGGGACCGGCCAGGTCGCCCGCGACGGCGGCCCGGACCTCCGGCAGGAGCCGTTGCATGGCCTCGACCACCTCGGCGGTGCCGGCGAGCATGCGGGGTGCGCGCAGGCTCGCGGTGAGGACGCCGTCGAGCACCGGCCAGACCACCGAGAGCAGGCCCTCGGCGGCGAGCTCGTCGCACGCGCGGGCCAGGGCGGCCAGGTTCGACGGCGTCTCGCGCCAGTCCAGGAGGCGCACGTCGGGAACGCCCGGACGCAGCAGACCCCGCTCCCATGCCTCGTGGACCGCGGCGGTGCCGTCGGGTGCGGCGGCGTGGTGGAAGACGCGCTGCGCGCCGATGAGGTTGACCGCGAGGCCCGGGGGCAGCGGCGTGGCGCGACGGACGGCCTGTCGCAGGAGCAGTCCGATCTCGGCCGACTCGGAGTGGCCGAGGTGGGTGGCGGCCGCGTCGCCCCACGTCGGCACCTCGTCGAGACCGGGGAAGTCGAAGCGGCTCTCGGCGTCGATGCGTGCGGGCAGCCACCCGAGCGACGCGGGCACGGCCCGTGCGGCCGGCGACCACTGCCGCCACGACTCGGTGACCTCGAGCGGGGGCTCGACCAGCGGGTCGAGGAGGTAGTCGCGCACGGCCGGTCCGGCGGTGACGGGTGCGGTGCTGCCCGACTGCAGCACGACGGGCACGGTCAGCCCGACGAGCGCCTCGAGCACCTCGGGCGTCGCGAGCGTCGGGTCGCTGCGCGTGAGCGCCAGGTACAGGTCACCCTCGCTCACGGTGGCGCCCGCCGCCCGGTACTCACGCAGGCGGTCGACGAGGTCCGCCGGGTCGATCCTCAGGTCCACCCACGTGGGCGTGGACAGCAGCACCGGCGCCTCTCCGAGCCGCTGCATCACGGCGGCCTCCCGCGCCTCGGCCGGGCCCCACACCGTGGCGCGCGCGTCGGTGTACGCGGGGTTGGCGGGCCGGTCGAGCAGGCGGTTGGGCTCGCCGGCGACCCACTCCGGGACGCACCGCAGGCCGCCCACCCAGCCGTGGCGCACGCCGCCGAGCGCGGTGCGTGCCGCGGCGACGTCGTCGCGCGCCACCGCGTTGGCGAGCGCGAGGAACCGCTCCACCTCGACGTCGACGACCCCCTCCGGCCGTCCGGTGAGCGCCGCGGCCGACGCCGTCAGCGCCTCCGCGGTCACGGGACCGAGCTCCAGGCGCGGCACGGTCCAGAGCGGCGGGGTGGGCCGCCACAGGCCACGTGCCTCGTCGTCGGGCGCGCTGTCCGGGCCAGGCTCCATGGCCCACGCATCGGCGAGGGTCCGCGCCGCACGCGCGAGCTGCCGGTCCGTCCCCGTGACGTGCGGCAGGACCAGCGGCGCGACGGCCTCGACCACGTGGTCGGCGGGTCGCGCGCGCTCGGCCGCGGCACCGAGCAGCACGCGGACCAGCTTCTTCGTGCGGGTCGGCAGCGTCACGGCGAGCACGTCGCCGAGGACGTCCTGCGGCGCCAGGCGGATCAGCCGCGGCGCCAGCAGCTCGACGACGGGCCCGTCGCCGTGCGCCAGGACCGTGACGAACGCATCGGCGTGCGCCAGCAGCTCGTCGTCCGTCAGCGCCAGCGGACCGGTCAGCACGCGCACCCACACGGTCCGGTCCCCGGGCCGCTGAGCGGCGTCGAGCGCCGTCAGCACCAGGGCCAGCGTCTCGTCGCGGGGGAGCAGACCACGGGCCACGGCCTCCGGGACCACCGCACCGAACGGCCCGGTGGCGGGGCAGCCCACCTCGATGCCGGCGCGCACGTGCTCGGCCAGCCGCCGCGTGACCACCGCGGGCTCGCACCAGCCGCGGCTCTGCGGGAACAGCTCGCCCTCACCGGTGAGCGCGCCGAGCGCGTAGACCGACCAGTCCTTGAGGTACTCGACGTTGCGGGGCACGGGCAGGTCGTGCAGGTCCACGAGCCGCACCGCGGCGCCCGCGTGCGCGCTGGTCGCGTGCTCCCACGCGCGTCGGTTGGACCGGCAGGCCGCCTCGACGAACTGCTCGGCGAACCGGGGTCCGCGCGTCGCCAGGAGTCGTGTGGCCTGCTCGTCGGACAGGCGTTCCGTGCCCGGCAGGACGCGGGCCGCTTGGCGCGCGTCGACCCCCACCCGCACCGCGAACGCCCCGAGCATGTCCCGGTCCACGTCCACCCAGCTGATCCAGCCGTACGTGTTCGGCCCGGTCCGGCCCCACTCGCCCCACTCGCCCGTGGCCAGGCCGTCGCGCGCGGTGCGCTGCTGCTCGGGGGTGCCCGCGGGCAACGTCGCCACGTCGTCCGGTGACGCCTGCGTCCAGCCGAGCTCCCGGAACACCTCGACCGCGGCGGCGAGGCGGGGGGTGACGGTCATGCGGGGTCCTCCGTGAGGATCTGGACGGCCAGGACGTGCGCGCACGGGCCGCGACCACGGCCGTGCGTGAGGTACCAGGTGCAGGTGCAGCGCGGACCCGCGTCGCCGTGCGTGACCCGGTGCTCGGGGCCGTCGCCGCGCTGACGCCGGACCGACCACCCGCCTGCGGTCGGGGTCGCCGCGCCGTCCGCGACGAGCCTGCGTGCCGCGACCAGCCGCGGGTTGTCCTTGTCCACCCGCTCGGGATCGTGCGGGAGCTCGCGGTGGAACCACGCCGCGTCGTGTGCGTCCCACCCGACCCGCCCGTCGGCCGCCAGCACTGCGAGCGCATCGCGCACCCGGTGCTCGTCGAGCGCGGCCGCGCGCGCGAGTGCGGGGATGTCGATCACGGGCTCGAACGCCAGGAGCGCGCTCACCAGGTCGGCGTCCTCCGCGACCGTGGCGCCGGCGAGCGCCGCGAGCAGCGCGCCCTCGCCGGAGTGGCCGCGCCACGCCTCGTCGGTCAGCCCGAGCACCAGCCGTGCGCCCGGCAGCGCCAGCTCCACCGCGACCGGGCCCGGCTCCGCACCGCCGTGCATGGTGAGCCCCGCGACGTGGGGGAGCAGGCGCTTGGCGGCGCTCAGCCGGTGCAGTCCCGCGACGTGCACCCCGCCCGGCGCCGCACGGGAGGAGACACGTACGCCGGACCGGTCCGCGACGAGCCAGCCCGTACGGTGGGTGGCCGTCGCCGCAGGCAGCGCTGCGACGAACGCGCGCGCGGCCGCCGTGCCCACCGTGAACCCGGGCGCCAGCGCGTGGTGCAGCTGCGCGACGTTGCCCAGCGCGCGCACCCAGCGCCCCGGCATCTGCACGGGCCGCTCCGCGATCGTGTCCGTGGGGCTCGAGAGCGTCAGCCCGTCGGAGCCCACGTCGAGGTGGAGCAGCCGGTCCCGGCCGACCCGCGCGAGCGCCGCGCGGGTGGCCAGACCGATGTCCACGTTGGTGGTCCCGTGGCTCATCCGGCCCGAGTCGAACGAGTCCGGCAGCAGGTCGAGTCGCGCGTAGACGCTGTTGCACGCCGAGAAGCACTCGGCGCGCAGCCGGTCGCCGTGAGCCGTGAGCACCGGATCGCGCTGCGACGTCGGCGTGAACTGGAAGTACCGCGTCGCCGTCACGTCCGCGAGCGTGAGCAGTCCACGGGCCAGCACCTGGGGGTGCGCGGCGAACCCGTGGAAGAAGCTCGGGTCGTCGACGACACCGCCCGGTGTCAGCGCCGGTGCCAGCCCGAGCGTCAGACCGTCCTCGCCCAGGTGGGAGCCGCGCGCGAACGTCCGGGTGGTCACGAGGGGCGAGTCTAGGCACGGCCTCCGACGTGCATGGCTGGCGTCCCGTGACCGGTCAGCGCCGGCCGTCCGTCAGACGGGTGCGCAGCTCGACCACCTCGAACGGGTCGAGCGCGACCGTGGTGACTGCCGTCCCGTCGATGTCCCGCCACTCGCCGTCGGGGTCCTCGTCGACGCGGTACTGGCCCTCCCAGCTGGTCGTCAGCGTGACGGTCGCCGCGCCCGGGGCGCGGTAGTCGTGCGTCAGCTCGAACGACGGGTAGGGCGCACCTGGGGACGTCGTCGTCAGCTCGGTCCCGTCGCCGAAGTCCCACGTGTACTCCAGCGGCGTCGCGACGACGTCGATGCCGTACCCGAACAGGCTGGTGCGGAACCTGCGCTCGACGTCCGGCTCGGTGTAGACGATCAGGGGCTTGTTGACGAGCACGTCGCCCGTCGCGGGCTGTCGGTGCGCCTCGGGCGAGGCGATGGTCAGGCTCCGGAAGTCCTGCTCGGTGAACGGAGGCAGCAGGTCGTCGGGGCAGATCCAGCCGATGTACTGGTCCCAGCGCGTCCACTCGGCGTCGGGGCTCGTGCGCGTTCGACGCCACAGCGGTTCGACCGGCTCGTCGTCGCCACACCCGGGGAGGTTCACGGTGCCATTGGGAGGTTCGCAGTTCCCATCGATCCCCGGCTCGAGGAACCGGCTGTCGACATTGCAGAGCGGAGCGTGAACGAACTCGATGAGGCGCTGCTCTGGAGCGACACCCAGCGCCTGGTACCTGCGGTACTCCTGATGCCGCTTGAATGTGTCACTCAGGGTGATCTGGTCGCCGTCGGTGTCCTGCTGAATAGCCAGCGCAGGGCTCGCGGCCACTAACGCCGTCACGAGCGTGAGTGCGGTGAGCGCTGTCCGCCTCATTGCGTTCCCATTCGCTGCATTTCCAAGCCGTCGATCCGCCAGCGACTTCCCGTCCAACTCAGCTCGACGTGGGCTCGGAGCACGAGCGTGTCTGGGAAGGTCTCGATGACGCGGTCCTGCCTGTCAACGGTGCGGGACGGATGCTGCACCAGATCGATCGCGGCAACGAATGAGTCCGCGCTGATGCGTGAAGCTGAGCCGAAGCCGATGTCGTCGGCACCGCCCACGGAGCGCTGGTCGGCATCGAACAGCTTCGTCACGATGTCGCGGACGTTGGCGCAGTAGTGGCACGTCCTTCCACTCATGCGGTCCCATACCTGGAGGTCGCCAGTGGACGTCACATAAGGGAACAGCGCGACGAAGTACTTCGCCACAAGGACCGCGTTGTCCTCGGTGGCCGGGCCGTCGAGTGCGGCGGGCGGCGTGGGCGGCCGGGTCACGTCCTGGTCCGGGCCGGAGGTGGGTGCGGTCGAGGGTGTCGGGCTCGGAGCCGGAGTCGGTGATGGGGTGGCGGAGGCGGTGGCCGTCGGCGACGGAGTGGCACTCGGCGGGACCTCCGACGGCTCGGAGGTGCAGGCACCGAGGGCGATCAGACAGACCAGGGCCGCGGCGGTGCGGGCGAGTCTCCGGCGCATGGGGGAGAAACTACCCATTCAGGGCGCGGCGCACAGGGGATTGTCCGCGGGGGTGTGGACAACCGAACAGGGGCGCACGGGTCGCTCAGACCATGCGGCGGTCGTCGGCGTGCACCACGCGCAGCCAGCGATAGCCGTAGGCGGGCAGCTCGAGCGAGACGCGGCCGCGGCCGTCGACGTCGCACGCGCCGTCCTGCAGCAGGTCGACGAGCCGGGCGGGCGCATCGTCGTCGTGCTTGAGGTCGGCCAGCGTGAGCGGGACCGTGACGGCCTGGTCGGTGAGGTTGTGCACCGCGACCATGGACCCGTCCTCCCACGTGCACCGGTGTGCGAGCACGCCGGGGTGCGGCTGGTCGAGGATCTCCGCGCATTCCGCCCAGCCGAGCTCGGGGCTCTCGCGGTAGCGCCGCACGAGCGTCCCGACGAAGGACAGCAGCGCGTCGGGGTCGCGGCGCTGGTCGGCGACGTTGACGTGCTCGGGGCCGTACCCGCCCTCGACGACGGGCCCGGGCAGGCGCGACGGGGCCGCTCGGCTGAAGCCGCCGTTGCGCGCGTCGCTCCACTGCATGGGGGTGCGCACCGCCATGCGGCCCTCGACGGCCAGGTTCTCGCCCATGCCGATCTCCTCGCCGTAGAACAGCACGGGCGTGCCGGGCAGGGAGAACAGCAGCGAGTAGACCATCCGGATGCGCCGGGGGTCTCCCGCCAGCATCGGGGGCAGCCGGCGCCGCAGGCCGCGGCCGTACAGCTGCATGTCGGGGTCGGGTCCGAACGCGGCGAACACCTCGGCGCGCTCGTCGTCGGACAGCTTGTCCAGCGTGAGCTCGTCATGGTTGCGCACGAACGTCGCCCACTGCGCGTCACGGGGGATCGCGGGCCGGGCCCGCAGCGCGTCGGCGATCGGGCCCGCGTCCTGGCGGGCGAGCGCCAGGTACAGCTGCTGCATCCCGACGAAGTCGAACTGCAGCGTGAGCTCGTCGCCGTCGGACGTGCCGTCGCCGTCGCTGTCCCCGAAGTACAGGCGCTGCTCGTCGTACGGGAGGTTGACCTCGCCCATGAGGATGGCGTCGCCGCGGCGGCGGTGCAGGAACGCACGCAGGTCCCGCAGGTAGTCGTGCGGGTCGGTGATGTCGTCGCCGGGGTGCTTGGCGGTGTCGCTCAGGAAGAACGGGACGGCGTCGACGCGGAAGCCGGACAGCCCGAGCTGCGTCCAGAAGCCCACGGTCTTGGCGATCTCGTCGCGCACGGCCGGGTTGGCGGTGTTGAGGTCGGGCTGGTGGCGGTAGAACCGGTGCCGGTAGTACTCACCGCTCGCCTCGTCGAGCGTCCAGATGCTGTCCTCCTGGTCGGGGAAGACCACCTGGTCGCTCGTGTCGGGTGGCGGCGTGGAACGCCACACGTAGTAGTCGCGGTACGGCGAGGACGTGCTGCGTCGCGCGGCCTTGAACCACGGGTGCTGCGCGCTGGTGTGGTTCACGACGAGGTCGGCGATCACGCGGATGCCGCGGTCCTGCGCGGTGCGGATGAGCCGCACCAGGTCGCCCAGGTCTCCCAGGCGGGGGTCGACGCCCAGGAAGTCGGTGATGTCGTAGCCGTCGTCACGGTCGGCCGTCGGGTAGAACGGCATGAGCCACAGGCACGTGACGCCCAGGTCGGCCAGGTGGTCGATGCGCTGGACGAGGCCCTCCAGGTCCCCGATCCCGTCGTCGTCCCAGTCCATGAACGTCTCGACGTCCAGGCAGTAGATCACCGCGGTCTTCCACCACAGCTCGCCGGTCTCGCGGATCCTCATCCGAGCACCTCCCGCAGGCCCGGCAGCACGTGCTCGCCGGCCATGTCGAGGAACCGGCCGAGCGTGGCGGAGACGTGCGTCGCGGTCGGTGCGGCGCTCGCGTGCTTGTCCTGCGACGGGCGGGGGTCGGTGGCCACCTGGTGGACGTACACGGCGTCGAACCCGATCCCGACGAGGTCGGCGAGGCGGTCCCGCAGGCGCGCCGGGTCGTGCTCGACGAGCACCGACGCGCGCACGGCGTCGTCGGACACGTGCGGCGCGAGCGAGTCGAAGGACTCGGGCAGGTCCAGGTCCCACGCCAGGGGCGGGCCGAACACCTGCACACCCCACTGCTCCCGGGCCATCGCGAGCGCCTCGTCCGCGTCCGGCGCCCATGCGACGTGCACCTGCAGCGCCGCGGTGCCGCGCCCGCCCGCGTCGCGGTAGGCACGCACGACCTCGCGCAGCCGGTCGGGGTGCTGGTTGACCGTGACGAGGCCATCGGCCCAGGCGGCGTGCGACGCGGCGGTCGCGGGAGTGACCGCGGGTCCGACGAGCAGCGGGGGCTCGTCGGGCAGCGTCCACAGCTTGGCGCGGTCGACGCGGACCAGGCCGTCGTGCGAGACCTCCTCGCCCGCGAGCAGGGCGCGGATGACGTCGACGCACTCGCGCAGCCGCGCGTCACGCACCTGCTTGCGCGGCCAGGCGTCACCCGTGACGTGCTCGTTGAGGTTCTCGCCCGAGCCGAGCGCGACCCAGAACCGGCCGGGGAACATCGCGGCGAGCGTCGCGGCGGCCTGCGCGATGATCGCCGGGTGGTAGCGCTGGCCGGGCGCATTGACCACGCCGAACGGCAGGCTCGTCGTCGCGAGCGCGGCCCCCAGCCAGCTCCAGGCGAAGCCCGAGTGGCCCTGCGTCACGCTCCAGGGCGCGAAGTGGTCGGAGCACATGCCCGCGTCGAACCCGACCTGCTCGGCGTGCTGCGCGGCCGCCAGGAGCCCGGCGGGGTGGACCTGCTCGTGCGAGTGGTGGAACCCGATCGTCGCCATGCCTGACGTTCCTACCTGCTGACCGCGCTCCTCGCGCGGTGAGGCGGGCGGCTCAGAACACCTGGCGCAGGTTCGCGCGGGTCAGGTCGAGCAGCTCGTCGCCGCGTCCGGACAGCAGCGTGCGCAGCGCGTACAGCGCGAAGCCCTTGGCCTGCTCGAGCTTGACGGACGGCGGGATGGTCAGCTCCTGGCGTTCGGTGACCACGTCGACGAACGCCGGCCCGTCGTGCGCGAACGCGGCCTCGAGCGCGTCGCGCAGCTGGTCCGAACGCTCCACCCGGAACGCCTTGAGCCCGGCGGCCTCCGCGATCGCCGCGAGCGACGGGTTCTCCAGGTCGGTCGCGGTGGTGACGAACCCGGCCGCCTTCATCTCGAGCTCGACGAAGTTGAGGGACGCGTTGTTGAACACGACCACCTTCACCGGGAGCTTGTTCTGCGTGATGGTGAGCAGCTCGCCCAGGAGCATCGCGACGCCGCCGTCGCCGGACAGCGCCACCACCTGCCGGCCCGGGTGCGCGGCCGCTGCGCCGACCGCCTGCGGCAGCGCGTTGGCCATCGAGCCGTGGATGAACGAGCCGATGAGCCGGCGTCGGCCGTTCATCCGGAGGTAGCGCGCGGCCCAGATCACGGGCGAGCCGACGTCCGGGACGAACACCGCGTCGTCGGACGCGATCTCGTCGATCAGGCGTGCCACGTACTGCGGGTGCAGCGGCTGGGCGCCCTTGCGCGGCGTCGCGAGGTCGTCGAGCCTGGCGCGGGTCTTGGCGTAGTGCGCGACCGCCTCCTCCAGGTGCGACCGGTCGTCGTGCCGGGTCAGCAGGGGCAGGAGCCCGCGCAGCGTCTCGCGCACGTCCCCGACGACGCCCAGCTCGAGCGGGGTGCGGCGGCCCAGGCGCTCGCCCCGCACGTCCACCTGCACCACCTTCGCCTTCTCCGGCAGGAAGGGCCGGTACGGGAAGTCGGTGCCGAGCATCAGCAGGGTGTCGCACGACTCCATGGCCTTGTACCCCGACGCGAACCCGAGCAGCCCGGTCATGCCGACGTCGAACGGGTTGTCGTGCTCGACGAACTGCTTGGAGCGCAGCGTGTGCACGATCGGCGCACCGAGCGTGTCGGCGAGCGCGAGCAGCTCGGCGTGCGCGCCCTCGGCACCCGCACCCGCCAGGATGGTCACGCGCTGCGAGCCGTCCAGGAGCGCGGCCATCGCGGCCAGCTCGTCGTCGGACGGCACGATGCGCGGCGTCGTCGCGCGGATCGCTGCGACGGTCTCGTCCTGCGCGTCGGCGAGCGCGACGTCACCGGGGATCACGACGACCGCGACGCCCTTGCGCTCGACCGCGGCGCGCATCGCGGTGTGCAGCACGCGCGGCATCTGCACGGGCGACGCGGCGTACTCGACGTACACCGAGCACTCGCGGAACAGCTCCTGCGGGTGGGTCTCCTGGAAGTACCCCGAGCCGATCTCGGAGGTGGGGATGTGCGCCGCGATCGCGAGCACGGGCACGCCCGAGCGCTGCGCGTCGAACAGGCCGTTGATCAGGTGGAGGTTGCCCGGGCCGCAGGACCCGACGCACACCGCGAGCTCGCCCGTGAGCGCCGCCTCGGCGCCTGCCGCGAACGCCGCCGCCTCCTCGTGCCGCACGTGCACCCAGTCGATGCCCGAGTCGCGCAGCGCGTCCGTGAACCCGTTGAGGGAGTCCCCGGGGATCCCGTAGACCCGCTTGACGCCTGCGGCGACGAGCGAGTCGACCATGTTCTTCGCGACGGTGGTCATGCAGCTCTCCCTGATGTGGGTGGTGGTGCGGCCGGGTGCGCCGCGTGGGGTGACCGTTCGGGTCAGGTGGCGATCGCGGGCCAGACCAGGGCGCACACGCGTGCGGCGAGGTCGTCGTCGAGCGGCGCGTGCCCCCAGACCAGCCTGTGGTAGGCGGGCGCGAAAAGCGCGTCGACGACGAGCGCGGCGTCCGTTCCCGCGCGCAGCTCACCCGAGGCGATGCCGCGCTCGACGTGGTGCACGGCTGCGTGCCGGCGCGGTTCGAGCCACTGGTCGAGCAGTGCGGTCGCGGTCGCGGCGTCCGTGATCGACGCGGCCATGAGCTGGCGCAGGAGCCGGCCCGCCGGGGTGTCGCGCAGCAGGTGGACGAGCGTGTCCAGCTGCGCCTCGAGCGCGGTGCGCACCGGCAGGTCGTCGTCGAACTCGATGCTCGCGTGGAAGCGGTCGAGCAGTCCCTCGAGCAGCACGGCGGCCGCCGACGGCCACCACTTGTAGAGCGTGGTCCGGGACACGCCGGCGCGCGTGGCGATCGCGTCGACGGTCGGCAGGTTCCCGCTACCCAGCGCGAGCTCGGCGGCGGCATCGAGCACCGCCCGGCGGCGCTCGGGGGAGCGCGGGCGACCCCGGCGTGGCGGCTCCTCATTCATGGACACGCTGTTCACTATATGCCCGCGCGCGACCTCGTCCGTCCGAGCGCCGGTGCGGCATCCTGGGGCCCATGAGTGCAGCCCAGGAGTCCGTCGCCGACCGGGCCGACCGGACGGCCCAGACCGCGGCGGTGCTGCCGGTCGCCGTGGCGGCGCTCGTCGTGAGCGTCACGCAGCTGGTGTGGCTGGGCGTCTCGTGGCGGACCGTGCTCGCCGCGCCGCTGCTGATCGGTGCCGCATGGGCGCGGTGGCGGTCGGCCGAGCCTGCGGCACCACCTGCACCCGGCGACGACCGGGCCGCCGCATCGGGCCTCGGGCTCGTCTGGCTGCTCACGTGCGCGGTGCTGGCGCTCGCGGGTCTCGGCCTGGTGGCGGCCGAGGCGCTCGCTGGCTCGTGAGTCGGGCGCGCCCCTGCGACCCCGGCCGGGACCTACGCTGGCCTCAGCCTGGTCGAGAGGAAGAGCGATGACGAAGAACCGCAAGCCGCCCGTGGCCGAGCGCCTCGCGCGGTATCCGCTGGCGCGTGACCTCGGGGGCGCGATCGGCCGGGGCGTGGACAAGCTGCCCGTCGGTGAGGTCACGCGCGCGACGATCAAGATCAAGAGCGGCGAGGTGGTGGCCGCGGCCGCCGAGACCTCGGCGGCGCTCGCGTCCGGTGCCGGAGCCGCGGTCAAGGCCGGACGCGACGGGTTCGTCGCGACCCGCGACGAGCAGCGTCACGCGCCGAGCGCCACCCCGGCACCCGCGCCCGGGTCGACGACCATCGAGGTCCCCGCGCCCGCGAGCCTCGTGGACCAGCTCGAGCGGTTGCAGCGCCTGCACACGCAGGGGCACCTCAGCGACGACGAGTACGCGCACGCGAAGGCCGCGCTGCTCGCCCCTTAGCCGTCAGGCCTTGCGCTGGCCCCGCGGTCCGGCGTCCATGGTGACCACGCCGTCGACGTAGCCGATGCGGTGCTCGGAGTTCTTGTGCGAGTAGAGCTCCAGGTTGACCACGGTGAACGTCTCGTCGGGGTTGAGCAGCACCTCCCCGAAGCACAGCGTGTACTGGTTCCAGCGGGCCGACGAGTCCTCCGCGGCCAGGCCGATCACCTGGTCCCCGTTGACGACGTCCACGTGCACGCCGTACCTGCGGAAGCTGCCGAAGCCGTTCTCGAGCGCCGAGTAGCTCGACAGCGCGACCGCCGCGACGTCCGGGTGCCACGTGATGGTGACGGTCTCGAGCTCGCCCGGTCCGCGTGCGTCGCCCGAGTGGCGGACCGCGCCCTCCGGCGTCACGAGCACCTCGTCGGCGTTGGCCGCGCCCACGTACACGACGTGCCCGTCGTGGTATCGGACCAGCGCCTTGAGGTCGTAGTCCTTGCCCTTGGCGGTCCAGCCGTTGCTCGCCTGGATCTGCGGCCGGTCCGCACCCGCCTTCGTGAGCGTGATCCGCGAGCCCTTCGTGAGGCTCACGCGACCGGTGCCGGTCGCCGCGTCGGTCGGGGTGACGGGCTCCGTCGCCGGGGCGGGCACCGGGCGCGGCGTGCGCGAGAACAGCCCCATGGACGGGCTCCTTCCGGGCGGGTGGTGGTCGGCTCGCGGTCACCCTAACCAGCGGTGGGGTGGCGCGCGGTCGTCGTGCACAGACCGGCGGCTCGGCCGCGGCGTGACGAAGCGCACGCGCCCCGGCCCCGGTGTGCGGGACGAACGTCGGGCCGGCCGTCCTCGGGCCCGCGGTAGCGACTCGTCGAGGGTGTCCGCACCGTGAGAGGACGCCCGCCGCCCGCGCGCCTCCCCGCCGCGGTCGGCCACACTGTCCGACAGTCGGCCGCGAGCGGAAGGACCTGCCATGAGCATGCTGCGGACCAAGTCGATCGAGCAGTCGCTCGCCGATGCGGACGAGCCGGAGTACCAGCTCAAGAAGACGCTCTCGGCGTTCGACCTCGTCGTGTTCGGCGTCGGCGTCGTCATCGGTGCGGGCATCTTCACGCTCACGGGCCGGGCGGCGCACGACGTCGCCGGTCCGTCGATCGTGCTGTCCTTCGTCATCGCCGCCGTCTGCTGCGCGCTCGCGGCCATGTGCTACGCCGAGTTCGCGTCCAGCATCCCGATCTCCGGCTCGGCGTACACGTTCTCCTACGCGAGCATGGGCGAGCTGGTCGCGTGGATCGTCGGCTGGGACCTGCTGCTCGAGATGTTCCTGGGGGCGAGCGTCGTCGCGCAGGGCTGGAGCTCCTACCTGGGCACGTTCCTCGGCCAGCTCGGGATCACGTTGCCGGCGGCGATCAGCCACGGCGGCACGGTCGACCTGCCCGCGGTGCTGCTGGTGCTCGTGCTCGGCGTGCTCGTGGTGCTCGGCATCAAGGAGTCGATGCGGGTCAACATCGCGCTCGTCGGGCTCAAGCTGTTCATCGTCCTGTTCGTGATCGTCGCGGGCATCGGGTTCATCTCGTCCGCGAACTACGACCCGTTCATCCCGCCCGCCTCGGTGGCCGAGGCGAAGAACGGGCTCACGCAGCCGCTCCTGCAGGCGGTGCTGGGGATCGAGCCGTCCGCGTTCGGCGTCGGGGGGATCTTCGCGGGCGCGGCGCTGGTCTTCTTCGCCTACATCGGGTTCGACGTGGTCGCGACGACGGCCGAGGAGACGCGCAACCCGCGCCGGGACCTGCCCATCGGCATCCTCGGCTCGCTCGCGATCTGCACGGTCCTGTACTGCGCGGTCGCCCTGGTGGTCACCGGCATGGTGTCCTACGACGAGCTGCCCAAGGACGCCGCGCTCGCGCGCGCGTTCGAGATCCACGGGCAGGGGTGGATGGCCACGATCATCGCCGCGGGTGCTGTGGCCGGACTCACCACGGTGGTGCTGACGCTCATGATCGGCGCGTCGCGCGTCATGTTCGCGATGAGCCGCGACCACCTGCTCCCTCCGGTCCTGGCGAAGGTCCACCCCACGTTCCGCACGCCCTGGGTCATCACCGTGATCGTCACCGTGGTGACGGCGCTGATCGCCGGGCTCACCCCCGTGGGCGTGCTCGAGGAGATGGTCAACATCGGCACGCTCTCGGCGTTCGTGCTGGTCAGCGTGGGCGTGATCGTGCTGCGGCGCACCCGGCCCGAGCTCCCGCGCGCGTTCCGGGTGCCGTGGGTGCCGGTCCTTCCCGCGGCCGCCGCGGTGGTCTGCTTCTACCTGATGCTCAACCTCCCGGTGGAGACCTGGTTGCGCTTCCTGGTGTGGCTCGCGATCGGGTTCGCGATCTACTTCGGGTACTCCCGGAGCCACTCGCGCGTGGGGCTCGCGGCACAGGGGCAGGAGCGCAAGCGCTGACCTCACCGTTGGGTGGGATGAATCCGGCGGGTTAGCGTGTTGGAGGAAACGGCCGCCCGCTCCGGGCGCGCCATCGACCCCGCACCGAGGAGAGCCCCCGCGTGAGCGCGTGGAACCTGACCGAGCGCCGTGCCGTCGACCTGTCCCTGGTCGCCAGCGCGCTCTGTCGACCCGTGCGGGGCTGTTGAGCCGAGCGGACCTCGTCGCTCGTCCTCCGGGCGTGGACCTGCTGGGTCCTTCCGCCTGTCGCCGCGCCTGACGCGCGGCCGTCGGCCCTCGTCGGGCCGTCCTCCTGCCGACCCGCCCCGGGCGGCACCTCCTTCCTGACCGCGCCGCGGCCTCGTCGCCGTGCGCCTTCGAAAGGTCTCCCGTGTCTGACACGTCCACGCAGCCCACCCGGCGGCTGCGCCTTCCCTCGTTCACCGTG
The DNA here is from genome assembly GCF_000218545.1 of Cellulomonas gilvus ATCC 13127. NCBI lineage: Bacteria > Bacillati > Actinomycetota > Actinomycetes > Micrococcales > Cellulomonadaceae > Cellulomonas > Cellulomonas gilvus. The sequence goes on along the minus strand of NC_015671.1, from coordinate 2,508,109 downwards.
CAGGTGCTGCTGGGCCTCGGCCTCGGCGTCCTGCTCGGGTGGATCGCCCTGCGCCTGGGGACCGTCGGTCCCGACGGCAGCCCCAACTGGCTCACGACGACGCTCGACACCATCGGGTCGTCGTTCGTGACGCTCCTCAAGGCGATCGTGCCGCCGCTCGTGTTCCTGGCGATCGTCGCGTCCATCGCCAACCTGCGGCACGTCACCAACGCCGCCCGGCTCGCCGGTCAGACCCTGCTGTGGTTCGCCATCACGGCGGGCATCTCGGTCGCGGTCGGCATCGGCCTGGGTGTGCTGCTGCGGCCCGGTGCCAACACCACGCTCGACCCCGCGGACGGATCCGACCCGACCCGGACGGGGTCGTGGCTCGACTTCCTCAACGGCCTCATCCCCGCCAACTTCCTGGGGATCGGCGGCTCGACGCAGATCGCGGAGGACGGCACCGCGAGCACGTCCATCTCGTTCAACGTGCTGCAGATCGTCGTCGTCGCGCTCGTCGTCGGGATCGCGGCCCTGCGGACCGGCAAGGCTGCGGAGCCGTTCCTCGCGTTCAACCGCTCGGCGCTGGCCGTGGTGCAGAAGGTGCTGTGGTGGATCATCCGCCTCGCGCCGCTCGGCACGCTCGGGCTCATCGGCACCGCGGTGGCGACCTACGGGTGGGACCTGCTGGCCCCGCTCGCGACGTACGCCGGCGCCATCTACCTGGGCCTGGCGATCGTCCTCCTGGCGATCTACCCCGTGATCCTGCGGACCAACGGGCTGCGCGTGCTGAGCTTCTTCCGTGGGGCCTGGCCCGCCATCCAGCTCGCGTTCGTGTCCCGTTCGTCGGTGGGCACGCTGCCCGTCACGCAGCGGGTCGCCGAGCGCAACCTGGGCGTCCCGCCGTCGTACGCCTCGTTCGCCGTGCCGCTCGCCGCGACGACGAAGATGGATGGTTGCGCCTCGATCTACCCCGCGGTGTCCGCGATCTTCGTCGCGCAGATCTTCGGCATCGACCTGTCGCTGACCGACTACCTGCTCATCGCGTTCGTCTCGGTCGTCGGCTCCGCCGCGACCGCCGGTCTCACCGGCGCCGTCGTGATGCTCACCCTCACGCTCTCGACGCTCGGGCTGCCGCTCGCCGGCGTGGGCCTGCTGCTGGCGATCGACCCCATCCTCGACATGGGCCGCACGGCCGTGAACGTGGCCGGGCAGGCGCTCGTGCCGACCGTCGTCGCCAAGCGGGAGGGGATCCTCGACCTCGAGCGCTACGCCTCGGCGTCGGCCGAGGACCTGTTCGCGGACGAGCCCGTCGCCGACCGCGAGCTGGTGCCGTCCGACGAGGCCGGCGCGGCGCGTGACGGGGAGCGGGTGCCCGTCCGCGCTTAGCGCAGCCTGTGCACGGGCCCCGGTCGCACGTCGTGCGGCCGGGGCTTCGTCGTTCCCGGGCCCGGGCCCCGTGGGCCGCCGCGTCGGCCGTGCGCCCCGCTCGCGTGACGCGCCATTCCGCGACGCGGTACCTGCGGGGTGCGATGTCGGTCGGGCGCCTCGCTCCAGCTGCCTCGTCGCGTATGAGCCACGTCGTCGCATCTGTGGCTCTCGTCGCTGCGGCGGTCTCGACGTGGCTCGCTGCCCGAAAGGGCGCCCGTCGCGCGACGTCGCTGCGGCGGTCCAGCCGTTCCTGAGGTGCACTCACGTGCTCCGCCGTCTGTCGTGCATGGACCTCGCGTCGTGCGGACGCCGCGAGGTGGAGGGCATGTCAGTGGTCGATGGAACACTTGTTCGAGGGGGTGAGCGCATGACGGTGTCGGTCGCGGAGCGGCGGGTTCGGGTGCCTGGCGGCAGTGCCGTCGTGCGACCAGCCGGTCCAGGGCGCAGTGTGGCCGCGGGTGACGGGGGTGCGTCCGACGAGCGGTGGGATCAGGACCTCGCGACGCTGCCGGCGCCGCGGGTCCGCCCGGCGGACCTCATCGCGCTCCTGACAGCTGCGGATGTCCCGCAGGTGCGTGACGTCGATCTGGTCGGACTGGTGGTCGGCTGGCAGCAGCTGATCGGCCTCGCGGTCGCGGGTCAGGCGGCGGTGGTGCGGGAGCTGCTCGCGCGCGGCCACGGCATCCTCGACGGACTGCCCGAGGAGCTGGCTGCGGCGCTGGCCTGGACGACGCCTGCTGCGCAGCAGCTCGTCGCGCGTGCGGAAGGGCTGGGCGAGCTCCCCGTGGTCGACGAGGCGCTGCGGGACGGTGTGGTGGATGCGCGCAAGGTGGACGTGCTGCTGGACGAGCTCGCCGCGCTGACGGTCGGGACCGATGAGCTTCCTGATGCGCACGACGTGCGCGCCGCGCGCAGCCGGGTCGCGTCGGCCGCCATGAGCCGTGCCGACGGCCGGACGACCACGCAGCTGCGACGGCTCGTGCGGCGCGAGGTCATCGCGGTCGACCCGGCCGCGGCGCGCACGCGCGCCGAGCAGGCACGCGCGCGCAGGAGCGTGCGTGTGGACTGGGCGCCCGACGGCATGGCGTGGGTCAGCGCGTTTCTCACGGCACCCGACGCGATCGTGGTGCGCACGGTGCTGGACGCAGCGGCGGACGTCCGCGACGCGATCGACCCGCGCACGCTCGACCAGCGGCGTGCGGATGCGTTCGTGTCGATCTTCGACGGGATCGCGAGCACGGGCGTGCTGCCCTGCGGCGACGCGCTGCCCGCGCGTCAGCGGGTCAAGCCGCACATCCAGGTCACGGTGGCGGCCACGACTTTGCTCGGGCTGGACGACGCTCCCGCGGAGCTGGCCGGGTACGGGCCGGTCGGCGCCGACGTGGCGCGCGCGATCGCCGCGGACGGGACGTGGCGCAGGCTGCTGACCGACCCGCGCACGGGTGCGCTGGTCGAGCGGGGCTCCACGGCCTACCGGCCGGGTGCGGCGCTCGGTGCTCATGTGCGCGCGCGCGACGTGACGTGCACGTTCCCGGGCTGCGTGCGTCCGGCGGCGACGTGCGAGCTCGACCACATCACGCCGTACCGGCACGACGCTGCGGATGCGGTGCAGACGACCGCTGACAACCTGCACGCCGCGTGCAAGCGGCACCACGACCTCAAGACGCAGGGGCTCTGGACGGTGAGACGCGTCGCCGATGGTGGAGTGGCCTGGACCAGTCGGACGGGCATCACCTACGTGGTGCACCCCGAGGCGGTGCTGGCGGAGCCCACGGCCTGGAGCCACGCGCCGGCGGAGGCGGCGGGAGCGCGGGCGGGGCCGGGCGCGTGCCAACCGCCACCGTTCTAGGGGCGTCCAGCGGGGGAGAACCACCCCGCGGCGGTCGAGTTGTGAGCCACGTACCGCCGCGAGGTGTCCAGGAGGACCGGTCGTCGAGGGGCGATGCAGTCCGTTGGTCAAGGCAACCTGACCGGCTTGCCCTGGTGTGAGGACTTTCGGCCCACATCGTGTGCTGTGACCGTCGGCCGGAGTGTCGGGCGCGGGTCGGATGCGGGCGGGGTGCGGACGCGCGTGCGGGCATGCGCCGGGTGTGGTCGCGGGTACGGGCGCCGCGCGGGTGTGGTCGCGGGTACGGGCGCCGCGCGGGTGTGGTCGCGGGTACGGGCGACGCGCGGGTGTGGTCGCGGGTACGGGCGCCGCGCGGGTGCGGTCGCGGGTACGGAGACCGCGCGGGTGCGGCGCAGGTCGGACGCAGACGCGGGTCAGGTGCGGGCTCGGGTCGCATGTGGGCGCGGTGCGGGCGCGGTGCGGGTGCGGTGCGGGACACGAGTGGGGTGCGGGTGCGGGACACGAGTGGGGTGCGGCGGTTCGGATGCCGGCGGCGTGCGGACACGGTGCTGGCGCGGGGTCCGGCGCAGGCGCAAGGGCGGGCTCGGGTACGGGTGCCAGGGTGCGGTGCTGGTGGAACGGGTCCGATGGCTGGCTCGTTCGGAAGGAGGAGCGTGGTGTGCGGGACTGGCACTTTCGCGAAGTGCGCGTATGGTCACAAGGGCCGTGTGTCGATCGGCTGCGATGAGCGAGGAGAGACCGTGGCGGCAATGGGCGAGATCCGCGTCGAGGCGGGTCCCGGCACGACGCTCGTCAGGCTGGTCGGGGAGATCGACGTCGCGCTGCGCGAGCAGGCGAGCCTGTCGATGGCCACCGCGCTGACCGCGGACGCACCCATCGTGGTCGACGCGACCGAGGCGACGTTCGTCGACTCGTCCGGCATCGCCTTTGTCATGCAGATGAAGCGTGCAGCCGACGAGGCGCGCATGGACCTCTCGCTCCGCGACCCGGGGCGCGTGCTCCGGGATGTCCTCGAGATGATCGGCGCGGGCAGCCTGCTCCGCGACGCTGACGAGGTCGCCGCCGCCGTCTGAGGGCCGATCGAGCGGCGTCCGTGGGGCGTGTGGCGCGTAGCCGGCGATGGTGTGTGTGGCGACCGTGCGGGCTTGCGGGTCGCCTGGCGACGCGCGGCGAAGGCGGGCTCGGTACAGCGCGGTCGCCTGGCGGACCGTGACGGAACAGAGCTCAGTCCAGCGCGGGTCGCGTGGCAGTGCATGACGGAAAAGGGCTCAGTCCAGTGCGGGTCGTAACGATACGATCGGGGGAGCGTCGCGTCGGTCAGCCCCCGCCCGGGCGCTCGTCCCCACCCGACCCGCACCACCTCGGAGCACCTCATGGCCAAGGTCCTCACGACCGGCCGCCCTTGGCGCGTCATCCTTGCCTTCGCCGTCCCGCTGCTGATCGGCAGCGTCGTCCAGCAGCTGTACCAGGTCGCCGATGCCTTCGTGGTCGGCCGATCGTTGGGCGTGACGTCGCTCGCCGCGGTCGGCGTGGTCGGCAGCCTCCTGTTCCTGCTGCTCGGCGCCGCGTGGGGCATGACCACGGGCTTTGCGATCCCGACGGCCCAGGCGTTCGGCGCGGGCGACGCGCGCGCGGTGCGCCGGTCCGTCGCGACGGGCACCCTCCTGACCGCGGGCGCGAGCGTGGTGCTGATGGCGGTCGCGGTGCTCATGGTCGACCCGGCGCTCCACCTGCTGCGCACCCCCGCGGACCTGCTGCCCGAGGCGCGCACCTTCGCCCTGGTCAGCTTCGCCGGGTCCACCGTGACGATGTTCTACAACTACCTCGCGGCGATCATCCGAGCGATCGGCGACTCGCGGACCCCGTTGCTCTTCCTCACCGTGAGCTGCGCGCTCAACGTGGTCCTCGTGGTCGGGCTGGTGCGCGGACTGGGCACGGGCGTCGGTGGTGCAGCGCTCGCGACCGTGATCTCGCAGGCCGTCTCGGTGCTGCTGTGCCTGGCGTACGTCCGCCGCCGTGTCCCCGCGCTGCACGTCCACCGCGAGGACTGGCACGTCCACCGCGCCGACGTGGTGGCGCACCTGCGCCTCGGGCTCCCGATGGGCTTCCAGTCGTCGATCATCGCGATCGGCACGCTCGTGGTGCAGCTGCGTCTGAACGAGCTCGGCTCGGACGCGGTCGCGGCGTACACCACGGCCGCGCGGGTGGACGGCCTGGCGGTCGCCCTCCTGGCGTCGCTCGGCCTCGCGGTGTCCACGTTCGCGGCGCAGAACCACGGTGCGGGCCGGTCCGACCGGATCCGCCGCGGGGTGACCCAGGGCGTCGTGATGGCGGTCGTCGGCGCCGCGCTGCTCGCGGCCGTGCTGATCACGTGCGGCGCCACGCTCGTGGAGATGTTCGTGGGCCCGGGCGAGGAGCGCGTGGTCGAGATGGCCGCGCTGTTCCTGACCGTCAACGGCGCGATGTACGCCGTGCTCGGCGTCCTGTTCGTGCTGCGCGGCGCGCTGCAGGGGCTTGGCCAGTCGTTCGTCCCGACGATGACGGGCGTGCTCGAGCTCGCGATGCGCGTGGGTGCGGCGATCGTGCTCGGTGCGGCGTTCGGGTACGCCGGCGTGGTCTGGAGCAACCCGCTCGCCTGGATCGGCGCGGTCGTGCTGCTCATCCCCGCCTACGTGCGCGCGCAGCGTGCGCTCGGCGCGCTCGGCCGCACGAGCGCGCCGCGGTCGGAACCCATGGTGGTCGAGGGGCCCGCCGAGGGCTCGGTCGTCGTCGAGGCGGTGATCCCGCACCCGCGCGACCCCGACGAGCCGCCGACCGGCGACGAGGACGACGCGCGCCCCCGGCTCGAGCACGCGGGCTGAGCGGCACCCGGCCGTGGCGTGCGCCGCCACGGCCGGGCCCGGGCGGGTCAGGCGTCGACCGCGTGGAGCGCGCCGTCCGCCCGCAGCTCGATGCGGCGGTCCAGGCCGATCCGCGCGAGGAACGCGTCGTCATGGCTGACCACGAGCACCGCACCGCGGTAGGCCGCGAGCGCGTCGACGAGCTGGTCCACCGTGGTGAGGTCCAGGTCGTTGGTCGGCTCGTCGAGCACCAGGAGCTGCGGTGCCGGGTCGGCCAGCAGGAGCCGCCCGAGCGACACGCGGAACCGCTCACCGCCGGACAGCGTGCCGATCGGCCGGTGCACCGTGTCCCCCCGCAGCAGCAGCCGGGCCAGCCGATTGCGCAGCTCTCGGTCCGGCACTCCCGGTGCGGCTGCGCCGACGACGGCCAGCGCGCTCGCGTCGTCGTCCAGGTGGGACGAGCGCTGCGGCAGGTAGCCGACACGGTCGGTGCGCAGCGCGCCCGGGCCCCTGCCGTGCACAAGGCCCTCCAGCAACGTGGTCTTGCCGACGCCGTTGCGGCCCACCAGCGCGACGCGCTCGGGTCCCTGGAGCACCACGGGCGCGGCGCCGCTCGCGAACCCGCGCAGCTCGGCGATCCGCCGACCGCGTGGGACGTCCGGGTCGGGCAGGTCGAGCCGCACCGACTCGTCGTCCCGGACCCGCGAAGCGGCAGCCCCCGCGGCGGCGCGTGCCGCGGCGACCCGGTCGTCCGCGCCACGCCGCTGCCGACCTGCGGTCACCTCGGCCTTGGCCGCCCAGGAGTTGAGGACGATCGGCGCCGCCTTCGCGTTCTCGGCCATCGACCGGCCGATCCGGGCCCGGCGCGCGATCTTCGTCTCCGTCTCGATCCGGAGCCGCCGTTCGACGCGCACCTGCTGGTCCGCCGTCCGTGCGGCCTGCGCCGCCGCGGACTGCTCGACCTCGAGCCGCGCGCGCCATGCCGAGTACGGCCCGCCGTGCACCGACAGCCGGTGCGCGTACAGCTCGGCGGTCTCGTCCATCTCCTCGAGGAGCGCCGTGTCGTGCGAGACGACGACGAGCGCGCCGGGCCACGTGCGGACCAGGTCGCGCACCGCGGCGCGCGCCGTGCGGTCGAGGTTGTTGGTCGGCTCGTCGAGCAGCGTCACCGCGGCCCGGCGCAGGCGCAGCCCGGTGACCGCGACGAGCACGGCCTCGCCGCCCGACAGTGTCCCGACGGGGCGCTCGAGGTCCGCCGGGGAGAGCCCGAGCGGCCGCAGCGCGTCCGCCGAGCGCGCCTCGACGTCCCAGTCGTCGCCGACGGCATCGAAGTCGGCCTCGTCGACCGAGCCGGACTCGATCGCGCGCAGCGCGTCGAGCGTGCGGCCCACGCCCAGGAGGTCCGCGACGCGGCGGTCCTGGTCGAGCGCGACGGACTGGGGGAGCAGGGCCACGTCGCCGGCGACGGTGACGGTGCCCGAGGTGGGATGCAGCGCTCCGGCGGCGATCTGCAGGAGCGTGGACTTGCCGGAGCCGTTCGCGCCGACCAGGCCCGTCCGGCCCGGGCCGAACGTGCCGGAGACGGCGTCGAGGGTCACGGTGCCGTCGGCGCGGACCAGGGTGACGTCGGTGAACGTGACGGCGGACCGCGTCGGCAGGACGGACGGGCCGGGGCGTGCGGGATCGAAGGATGACATGCGGGCTCCACGGGTCGGCGGGGTGCGCGCGACCGTCCTGCCCGGGCCGCAGGTGCGGCGGGGCGTGGGGTCAGCGCGCGGGGCTCGGCGCGGACGGCATGCCCGTCATGATCACGACCTTCGTCAGGCGGCAAGGACGTCGCACCTTCGCACGTCCCGGGCGGCGGTTCCAACGGTTTACTCACGGCGGCGGGGCCGCCCGGCGAACCGGACGACCCCGCCGCGCGTGGGTGCGTCAGCGCACCGAGAGCCGTGCGCCGACGTGCGACGCGGAGACAGTCGCGCTGCCCGCGTACTGCGCGACGACCGTGTACGACCCGGCCCGCAACGCCGGGAGCACCACGCGGTAGCTCCCCGTGCTCGTGAGCGTCGCCGTGCGCGTCGCCACGACCGCACCCGCGGCGGACCGCACGCGGATCGTGACGGTGCCCCGGGCCGTCACCCCCGGGGCGGTGACCCGCCCGGTCAGCACGGCCTGCGTGCCGGCGCGGACCGTTCCGGCCGGCACCTGGACCGTGGTGCGTGACACGGCCTTGCGCACCGTGACCCGCAGCGTCGTCGTGGCCGGAGCGACGGTGGACGAGCCGAGGTACGTGACGCGGAGCACGTGCTCACCCGGCCGCATCGTCTTCGGCAGGGTGAACGCAACCGTGCCGTTCCTCAGCGTGCCCGTGCGCACGGACCCTGCGGTGAGGTCCTCGAGCCGGACGGTGCCCGTGCGGTCGCCCGCGCCGGCGCCGACGACGACCGTCAGCGTCCCCGCCGTGCCGTACCGCAGCGGCGGCGCGCTCGCGGTCAGGCGCGGGGTCACCCTGGCGACCGTGACGGTCAGGCTCACGGCCGCAGGGCTCGTCGTCGCGTCTCCCGAGTACGCGACCGTGAGCGTGTGCGTCGCCCGCGCGAGCGTCGCGGGCAGCCGGACACGCGCGACGCCCGCGCTGTCGAGCGTCGCGGACCCGAGCACCGCGGTGCCCTTGCGGATCTGCACGGTGCCGGTCGGCGTCGCGCCGGCCCCGGCGGTGACCTGGACCCTGACGGTTCCGGCCGTGCCGTAGACGCGCGACAGGGGTGCGACGGTGACGGTCGCCGGGCGGGCCACCACGGGCTCGGTCTCCGGGTTGGTCGCCGGGTCGTCGGGCGCTGCCGGCGGCTCGATGCCCGCCCCCGGGTCGCCCGGCACGGGGAACCGGGCCACGTAGCTCGGCACGGTGGAGGAGTCGCTGCCCAGGATCGGGGGTGGCCCGGACGGCCGCGGGGAGCGGGCGGAGGTGGGTCGGACAGTCGTGAGCTCCGGGCCGTCTCCTACTCGCAGGCGATCCCGTCGCCGTCGCCGTCCATCTCCGGCCGGTAGCCGGGCGTTCCCCGGTGCAGCGGCGTCACACCGGCGGCGCGGGCCTCGGCGCAGCTCGCGTAGTACGGCGCGTCGGCCGGCGGCGTCGGCGCGGGTGACCCGGGCGCGGGTGCGCTCGGCACGGCCGGGCCCGGGGAGGCGGGGCTGCGCGGCGCCGGACCGGACGCGTCGGGCAGCGGCTCGTCGGGGCAGGCCGTCAGGACGCGCGTCATGGCGTCGCGCTCGGCGGCGGTGACCCACAGCCCGTACTCGTGCTTGACCGCGACCTGCCGCGCGACGTACGCGCAGCGGAACGCCTTGTGCGGCGGCAGCCAGGTCGCCGCATCTCCCGCGCCCTTGCGCTGGTTGAGCGGGCCGTCCACCGCGAGCAGGTTGAGCGGGTCGTTCCCGAAGCGCTCGGACGTGGCGGCGTCCCAGCGCTGCGCACCCTTCTGCCACGCGTCGGCGAGCGCGACGACGTGGTCGATCTGCACGAGCGGCGACGTCTGCACCCCACGTTCGAACGCGATCGTGCGCCCCGAGTACGGATCGGCGAGGACGCCCGAGTCGACGAGGCAGCCGTCCGGGCGCAGGGTCACCGCCACCAGGTCCCGCCGCAGGATCTCGTTGCGCGTGTCGCAGCCGTCGCCGTCCAGATCCCCGTCCTCGTAGCCGAACCGCGCGCGGTCGTACCCCGTGAGCGGCGCACGGCCCTTGACGTCCAGCTGCGCGAGCGTGGCGAGAGCCGAGCCCGGGCGCGGCGCCGTGGTCGCGTGCGGAGTCGCGGACGGGCCGGGCGCGGGAGCCGGACGTGCCGGGGCCGAGGGTGGGGGTGTCGGTCGCGGCGCCGTCGCGGACGACGTCGCCGCGGCGCGCGTGCCAGCCTCCGCCGCGGCGGTGCACCCGGCCGGCAGAAGGAGCGTGGCCGCGACCACGCAGGCGGCCGCGATCGCGTGCGGCGGGCGTCGTCGGGCGGCGACCGTGCGGGACATGTGCAGATCATCGGCACCGGACGCGCCCCGATCCAGCGTGTCGGGTGTGACGTTCGGCTGCGACCGGGCACGCGCGGATCCGGGCGTCCGGGTGTCACGGTGGGCTGCCGCCGTGGGGTGTGGGCGCGTGGCCGACGCTGTGGGGCCGCGTGCTCATGGGCCGTGCTCGGGCAGCTGTGGTGCCGCGAACCCGTCGCCGACCCGCAGCAGGCTCGCGCGTGTGAGGCTGCGCGCCCCGAACCGCTCGCGCAACGCGTCGGTCGCCGAGTCGAGGCGCTCCCGGTCGGGTGCGTCGAGCGCCAACGCCGGCTGCACTGCGGCGTCCGAGCCGAGCCCGGTCAGCGCCACGCCGATCAGGGTGAGCCCACGCTCGTCGACCAGCGCGCCCACCGAGTCCAGCAGGTGCGTCGCACAGGAGGTCAGCTCGGGTCCCGAGGCGGTGCCGAACGCGAGCGTGCGCGAGCGCGTCGCGCGCGTGAAGTCGGCGAAGCGCAGGCGCAGCACCACGGTCCGGGCGACCAGGTGTGCGGCCCGCAGCCGGCGCGCCACCCGGTCCACGAGCCCGAGCAGTGCCGCGCGCACGTCCGCGGGCGGGTGCGGGCCGCGGCCGAGCGCGCGCTGCGCGCCGATCGACCCGCGCGCGTGGTCGGTCACCAGGTGCGTGCCCGTCCGGCCGTGCACCACCGCGAACAGGTGCGCGCCCGCGGCGGGCCCCAGCACGCCGCGCAGCACGTCCTCGGGCAGGGCGGCCACGTCGCCCGCGGTGTGCAGCCCCAGCGCGTGCAGGCGCGCCGCGGTCACCGCGCCGACGCCCCAGAGCGTCTCCACGGGCAGCGGGTGCAGGAAGGCGGCCTCCCGGTCCGGCGGGACCAGGAGCAGGCCGTCGGGCTTGCCGACCCGACTCGCGACCTTGGAGAGGAACGGCGTGCGCGCCACGCCGACCGTGATGGGCAGCCCGACCTCGTCACGCACGCGCCGGCGCACGCGTGCGCCGATCCCGACCGGCGGGGTCGGGTCCACGTGGCGCAGCCCGGCCACGTCGAGGAACGCCTCGTCGATCGAGACGCCTTGGACCTGGGGCGTGGTCTCGCGGAACACCGCGAACACCGCGCGGCTCGCGGCGACGTACTCGTCGAACCGGGGTGGGACGACGATCAGGTCGGGGCACAACCGCCGCGCCTGCGCGCCACCCATCGCGGTGCGCACACCGCGCCGCCGCGCCTCGTAGGACGCCGAGAGCACCACGCCGCCGCCGACCGCCACGGGGCGCCGCCGCAGGCGCGGGTCGTCACGCTGCTCGACCGACGCGTAGAACGCGTCCAGGTCGGCGTGCAGGATCGTCGCGTCGCGGCGGGGGTGGTCGGGTCGCACGAACACATGTTCGACCCGACCACCCACACGGGCGTGCTCAGATGTGCATCGGCGTGAGCGCCTCGTAGTCCTCGATCGACGCGTCCTTGAGCACGAGCTCGATGATCGCGCGGCCCAGCGGGTCCAGGTCGTCGGTCAGGTACTGCTCGAGCTCGGCCTTGAAGAACGAGGAGATGATGCGCGCGCCCTCGTCGTACGCCTCGACGCCCACCTGCGACTGCATCTCGGGGGCGAGCCACGTGGGGCGCACCAGCTGCCCGTCGAGCTTCATCTCCCGCATCGTGTAGCCGAACAGCGCGCACCGTGCCGGGGTCAGCTGGTCACGACGGACACGACCGCCACCGCGGCGGGCGAGGTACTCGCGCGTCATCCACTCGGCCGCGAAACCCACCTGGTAGGCGCCGATGTGCTGGTTGGGGGTGAGCACGTAGCGCGTGCGCGAGGCCTCGACCAGCTGCGCGAGCAGCAGGTTCGCGGCGGCGACCTTGGTGCCCGTCGCGAACGGCCAGTACGAGCCGACGCCCTCGGAGACCATGCCGCCGTGCTTGATGACCTTGGCCTCGGACTTCGTCTCGCCGATCGACGGGTTCTTGTCCCCGCGCGGGGCGATCAGGCGCCACACCCACGCCAGGGCCGGGGGGACGAAGTGCGTGACGCCCATGATCCCGTAGGTCGGCTTCTCACGCGTGCACGCGGGCATCCGGACCCCGAACGTCCGCACGTCCACGTGGGCGGGCTCGGAGACCACGCCGCGGATCATCGAGCGGTCGATGACGACGCGCGGGTTGGGGCACGGCTTGCCCGTCGAGTCGAGCGTGTGCTCCCACGGCAGGACCGTCGCGTCCGGCACGCCCTGGATGTTGAAGAACACCAGCGGCTTGGTCGGGTGGATGCAGGCGCGCTCGAAGTTGGTGTCCTCGCCGTACGAGCGCAGGTTGTCCACGCGCACGAACCAGCCGGCCTCGGCGTCGGCGATGACCAGGCGTCCGTCGCCGTCCTGGAGCGACGAGTGGCACAGCGTCATGTCGTCGGTCACGGGCGCGAGCGCGCTCGACTCGGCGAGCGTGATGACGTACGGCTCGTTGGTCACCACGTTGGTGCCGAGCAGGATGCGGCCGTCGTCCTGGCGGCGGAACTCCTGGCACATCTCGGACTTGCCGCCACCCGACGCACCCTCGTGCATGACGACGGTGTCGTTGTCGTACGGCGTGGTGACGCGGACCGCCGACGCGTGCGCGGTGATCCAGCCCTCGGCCTCGCCGATGTCGAGCAGGACCGAGAACACGCCCTTCTTGGCGCTCGGGCCGGGGTACAGGTTGTACGCGAAGACCTCGTGCAGGTCGGGCGTGCGGTCGTGCACGACGACCTGCCGCCCCGCGAACGCGGTGTGCCGGAACGGGGGAGCGACGTACAGGATCGAGCGCGGCGCGAACTCGCCGTGCTGCTCGACCAGCTCGTCGAACGTGACCCAGCCCTGCAGGTCCACGAGCGCGAGCGCGAAGAACGCGGCGTTGACCGGGACGAGCGCCACCGACGGGTACCCGAACGTCGGCCCGCCCGCCTTGAACGGCACGACGACGAGGTCCTGCTCGCCGAGCCACTCGAGCGTCGCGGCCTTCGTCGGCGCGAACTGCTCGCCGTACACGTCGGCGTAGCGCGGCTTGTCGGTCGGCAGGTCGTCGGCGATGCGCATGCAGTCCGGGTCGCGCCGGCGCATGTAGTCCTCGGGGTAGTTGACCGCGATGCCGTTGCGGCAGCGCGTCACGGTCGCCTCGACCACCGACGTGGTCCCGTCCGGACCCGCGACGTCGTACGCGACCTCGTGCACGGGGCCACCGGCGGGGCCCAGCGACAGGCGGTACAGCTCGTCGCGCGACGACGGCACGATGACCCGAGGGCTCGCTTCGATCGCTGCGCGCACGGCAGGCGGCAGGTGGACGGCGGTCAGCTCCGGCACGGTGCCCACGGGTGCTCCCTTCGTCAGGACCGCGGGCGTTTGGTCGAGAGCACACCCGGACACGGTCCGCACTTGACTCGGAGATTACGGCCGTCGGCGGCCCGGGCCCTGGGACCTGGGTCACATGACGGGGCGTCCAGCCTGCTCGCAGCCGGAGCCCACGGGCGCTCCAGGTCGCCTCCGTAGACACCTCCCATGACGACTCCACCACCCGCAGGGCCTGACCCGGCGCCGCACCCCGGGCGCCGTGTGCGCCGCATCCTGCTCGCCTCGACCGCGACGTTCGTGCTCGCAGCGGGCGGCACCACGGCGTGGGCGCTCGACCGCTTCGTGATCGACCACGTCGAGATCGCCGACGTGAGCGCGTACGAGGCCGCGCTCGCGGTGGCCGACGGCACCACCGACACCACTCGGTCGTCGGGCGCGGCGGGCACGCTGACCGCGACCACGTACACGTCCGACGACGCGAGCATCGAGATCTCGACCGTCGTGACCGGGACGGGTGACGACAAGGTGACGTACTACGTGGCCGACGTGGTGCTCTCCGACGCGACCGTCCTGCGCTCGGCGTTCGCCGACGACGCGTACGGCACCAACATCACGCAGGACACGTCCGACATCGCGGCGGCGCACGACGCGGTGCTCGCGATCAACGGGGACTACTACGGGTTCCGCGACACGGGGATCGTCATCCGCAACGGCGTCGCGTACCGCGACGAGGGTGCGCGCCAGGCGCTGGCGTTCTACCGCGACGGGCATGTGGAGGTGGTCGACGAGACCACCACGACCGCCGACGAGCTCGTCGCCGCCGGGGTGTGGAACACGCTCAGCTTCGGCCCCGCGCTGCTCCAGGACGGGCAGGTGGTCGAGGGCGTCGAGGACGTCGAGGTGGACACGAACGTCGGCAACCACTCGATCCAGGGCGAGCAGCCGCGCACCGCGATCGGCGTCGTGGACGAGAACCACCTGGTGCTCGTCGTCGTCGACGGTCGTAGCCCGGGCTACAGCGCCGGGGTGACGCTCCCCGGCCTGACCGAGATCATGCAGGGCCTCGGGGCCCAGACCGCGTACAACCTGGACGGTGGCGGCTCGTCGACCATGGTGTTCGGCGGGGAGCTCGTCAACGACCCCCTCGGCAGGGGCCAGGAGCGCGGCACGTCCGACGTCCTGTACGTCGGCGGCCTGGCCGCGGCGAGCACGGCGGCCGGCGCATGAGCGGCATGGTGCTGCTGATCCCCGCGTACGAGCCCGACGAGCGGCTGGTGCAGCTGGTGGCGCGCGTGCGCACCGCGCGGCCGGACCTGCCCGTGGTCGTGGTCGACGACGGTAGCGGTCCCGCATGCGCTCACGTCCTGGCCGGCGTCGCGGCCACGGGCGCCACGGTCCTGCGGCACGACCGGAACCGCGGCAAGGGCCGGGCCCTGCGCACCGGGTTCGCGCACGTGCGCGCACACCATCCGGGAGCCGGCGTGGTGTGCGCCGACTGCGACGGCCAGCACACGGTCGGCGACGTGCTCGCGGTGGCGGACCGCGCGATGCTGGGCGACGCGGACGTGGTCCTGGGCACGCGCCTGCTGACCGGCCGGGTGCCGCTGCGCTCGCGGTTCGGAAACGCGTGCACGCGCACGGCCTTCCACCTGGGCACGGGCTGCCGGGTCCGGGACACGCAGACCGGTCTGCGCGCGTACCCCGCGCACGCGCTCGCCGGGCTGCTGGAGGTGCAGGGCGACCGGTTCGAGTACGAGCTCGCCGCGCTGCTGCGCGCCGTGGCCGAGGATCGGACGATCGTCGAGGTGCCGATCGCGACCGTGTACCTGGACGGCAACGCGTCCTCGCACTTCCGGCCGTTGGTGGACTCGGCGCGGGTGTACGCGCCGCTGCTGCGGTTCGCCGCGTCGTCGCTCGTGGCGTTCGCGGTGGACGCGGTGGCGCTGCTCGCGCTCGTCGCGGTCACGCACGCGCTGCTCCCGGCCGTGGTGCTCGCGCGGCTGATCAGCTCGGTGGTCAACTTCACGGCGAACCGGTGGTGGGTGTTCCGCCGCCCGCAGCGCGGCCGGTGGCCCCAGGAGGCCGCCCGGTACTGGGCGCTGGCGGTCGTGCTGCTCACGGCGGGCTACGCGACGCTGTGGGGGCTCACGGAGCTCGGGGTCGCGCTGCTGCCGGCGAAGGTCCTCACCGACCTGCTGCTGTTCGTCGTCGGGTTCCAGGTGCAGCGCGCCGCGGTGTTCGTCCGGCGTCGCGAGCGGGACGCGCCGTCGCTCGCGGTGGTCGGGCCGGCCGCCGCGCCGCGGGTGGTGGCGCGGCGCCGCGTAGCGTGAGGCCCGGACGAGGGTGAGGCGACGAACAGGACGACGAAGGCGGGTCCCCATGGCGGTGTGGCCGGTGGCGCACTTCACGACGGGCGCCACGTGGATGAACGACCCCAACGGGATGATCCACCGGGACGGCGTGTGGCACCTGTACCTGCAGCACAACCCGCACGGCCGGGACTGGGGATCGATCGGCTGGGGGCACGCGACCTCGTCGGACCTGCTCACGTGGACGTGGCGCGGGCACGCGCTGCCCGCGACGCCCGACGAGATGTCGTTCAGCGGGTGCGTGGTCGCCGACCCGCTCGACACCGCAGGGCTCGCGACGCCCGCCGACGGTCCGCGCGGACCGCTCGTCGCGGTGTTCACGAGCCACCACGAGCCCGGCTCGCCGCGTGCGGGGACCGAGACGCAGTCGCTCGCGGTGAGCCACGACGAGGGTGCGACGTTCACCCGCATCGCGGACAACCCGGTGCTCGACCTCGGCAAGCAGGACTCGCGCGACCCCAAGGTGCGCTGGGACGCCGCCGCGCGGCGCTGGCTCATGGCGCTCGCGGAGCCGCTCGAGCGGCGCATCGCGTTCTGGACGTCACCCGACCTGCGCACGTGGACGTGGCTGTCCGCGTTCGGCCCGCACGGCAGCGTCGAGGGGGCGTGGGAGTGCCCCGACCTGGTGCACGTGCCCGTGGCGGGGACCGACGAGCGCGCATGGGTGCTCCTGGTCAACGTCGACCGCGGCGGGCCGCAGGGCGGCGGGTCGGCGACGCAGTACGTGGTGGGCGACTTCGACGGCACGACCTTCCGCGCGCGGCACGACGACGTGCGCTGGCTGGACCACGGCCACGACCACTACGCGGCGGTCACGTTCACGGACGCACCCGACGGCCGCGTGGTCGCCCTGGCCTGGGCCGGGTCGTGGCTCTACGCGCGCGACCTGCTCGACGAGCCGTGGGGCGCGACCATGACGCTCGCCCGGGACCTCGAGCTGGTGCCGTCGGCGGAGGGTGGCCCGGTGCTGCGCTCGACCCCCGTGCTGCCGGCAGCGACACCGCCCGGTCTGGTGGTGCACCGCGCGCGGGCCGCACGCGGCGACGCGCGGACGTTCGTGCTGCACGCCGCCCAGGATCCTGGGACCGCGCTGCACCTCGAGGTCGCGGGCGGGCGGCTCGTCGTCGACCGCTCGCGGTGCGCACCCCGCGCCGTCCCCGCGACGCTGCACCGCGCGGCCGTCGACCTGCCCGACCGCGACGTGGACCTGCTCGTGGTGGCGGACGCCGGGATCGTCGAGGTGTTCGTCGACGACGGGCGGCTCACGCTCACCGAGCAGGTGGCACGCGGCGCCCTGCTGGACACGTTCGTCGACCACGGGTGTCCACCCAGGACCTAGGGCGCTCGCGCGGTGCCGGGGTTCGGCTACCTTCGCGGCATGGCCGACCCGCGTGGATTCCTCCGGACCCGGGAGCGTGAGCTGCCCGCCGACCGGGCGGTTCCCGTCCGCATCCTGGACTGGGACGAGGTGCACCGGAACCCCACCGGTGACGAGTCCGCGATCGGCACCCTGTCGCGGCAGGCCGGGCGCTGCATGGACTGCGGCGTGCCGTTCTGCCACCACGCGTGCCCGCTGGGCAACCTCATGCCCGAGTGGAACGACCTGGTCTGGCGCGGTCAGTGGACGGACGCGTCCGCGCGCATGCACATGACCAACAACTTCCCCGAGTTCACCGGCCGCCTGTGCCCCGCGCCGTGCGAGGCCGGGTGCGTGCTGGGGATCAACCAGCCGCCCGTGACCATCCGCAACATCGAGCTGAGCATCGCCGAGGAGGGGTTCGCACGCGGCCTCGTCGAGCCGCTCCCGCCGGACCGCATGACCGGCTTCACGGTGGCCGTCGTCGGGTCCGGGCCTGCCGGGCTGGCCGCCGCGCAGCAGCTGACGCAGGCCGGTCACACCGTGAGCGTGTACGAGCGGTCGTCCGCGCCCGGTGGCCTGCTGCGGTTCGGCATCCCCGAGTACAAGCTCCCCGCCGCCGTGGTCGAGCGCCGCCTGGACGTCATGCGGGCCGAGGGCACGGTGTTCCGCTGCGGCGTGGAGATCGGCAAGGACCTCACGGGCGAGGAGCTGCGGCGCCGGCACGACGCGATCGTCGTGACCGTCGGCTCGACGGTGCCGCGCGACCTGCCCGTGCCGGGCCGCGAGCTGCGCGGCGTGCTGCCCGCGATGGACTACCTGGTGCCCGCCAACCACGCCGCGGTGGGGGCACCTGTGCCGGGCGCCGAGCTGGCGACCGGGCGCGACGTCGTGGTCATCGGCGGCGGGGACACCGGCGCCGACTGCGTGGGCACCGCGGTCCGCCAGGGCGCCCGCTCCATCACGCAGCTCGAGATCATGCCCGAGGCCCCGCGCGAGCGTCCCGACGCACAGCCGTGGCCCACGTACCCCACGATCTTCAAGGTCTCGACGTCGCACGAGGAGGGCGGCGAGCGTCTGTTCGCCGTGAGCACGCTCGAGATCGTGGGCGACGACGAGGGTCGCGTCAGCGGTCTGCGCATCGCCGACGTCGAGCGCGTGGACGGTCGGTTCGAGGCGGTGCCCGGGACCGAGCGCGTGCTGCCCGCGCAGCTGGTGGTGCTCGCGCTCGGCTTCGTCGGGCCCGAGACCGGGGGCCTGGCCGAGCAGCTGGGGCTGGCGACCGACGCGCGGGGCGCGTTCGTGCGCGACGACGACTTCGCGACGTCCGTGCCGGGCGTGTTCGTGGCGGGCGACTGCGGACGCGGTCAGTCGCTCGTGGTGTGGGCGATCGCGGAGGGCCGCGCCGCCGCGGCGAGCGTCGACCGTCACCTCACGGGCACCACCGCGCTGCCCGCACCCGTGCGCGCGAGCACCATGGCGCTGCGCGCCTGACGGCTGGTCGCGCGTCCGCGGTGTCGGTGGGGTTCGGCACCATGGGCGCATGGAGCACGAGTTCGAGTTCGACGCGCAGCTGCGGCTGTGGGACGCCCGCAAGTCCGACTCGTGGACGTTCGCGGACCTGCCGACGTCGGTCGCCGACGAGATCGCCGACCTGGCGGAGGGCGTGGCGCGCGGCTTCGGGTCCGTGCGCGTCGAGGTGACGATCGGGACGTCGACGTGGCGCACGTCGATCTTCCCGGGCGCGACGACGTACGTGCTCCCGGTGAAGGCGGCGGTCCGCCGCGCGCAGGGCGTCGAGGCGGGCGACGTGGCCCGAGTGCGGCTGGGTCTCGTGGACGTGTGAGCACGTTCCGCCCACTCGTGGCCCGGCGACGGGGCTGGGCGCTGTCCGCGGTGCGCACTACCCTCGCCGGGTGACCCGCATCCGCGCCCGCGCGCTCCTGGCCCTGCCCGTCGTCGCGCTCCTGCTCGCCCTGGCGGCACCGACCCAGGCGGCGCCCGGTGCGGCCGCGTCGGCCGGAGCCTCCGACGCGGCCCCGGCCGCGAGCGTCGCGCCGCGCCTCGCGCAGCGCCTGTACGTGGACACCGACACGCAGGCCCGCGCGGCCGCGAAGGCCGCCCGCGCCGCGGGCCGCACGAGCGTCGCGAACCGGCTCGACGTCATCGCGACCGCGCCGCAGGCGCGCTGGATCGGCGACTGGACCGGGGTGGCCGGTGCGCGCGCCGAGGTCGCGGCGTACGTGAAGAAGGCGCGCGCCAAGAACCAGACGCCGCAGCTGGTGCTGTATGCGATCCCCAACCGTGACTGCGGCGGGCACTCGGGCGGCGGCCTGACGCCGCAGACCTACCCGAAGTGGATCGCGCAGGTCGCGCTCGGGCTGCGGGACGGCGCGGTCGGCGGGCGGTCGGAGGCGATCGTGGTGCTCGAGCCCGACGCCCTGGTGCAGGACTGCGACGACCCGACGCGCGTCCCGCTCATCAAGGACGCGACCGCCAAGCTCGCGGCGACCGGCGCGTGGGTCTACCTGGACGCGGGTCACTCGAACTGGCGCACGCCCGCCGACACCGCCGCACGGCTGCGCGCCGCGGGTGTGGCCAAGGCGCGCGGGTTCGCGACGAACGTGTCCAACTACAACGCGACGTCGGCCGAGCAGGCGTACGCCAAGAAGGTCGCGCAGCAGCTCGCCGCGGCGGGCGTCGGTCAGGCGCACCGGCACTTCGTGATCGACACGTCGCGCAACGGCACGGCGAGCGCCCGCGGGCAGTGGTGCAACCCCCGGGGGCAGGGGCTGGGCGTGCGGCCCGTCACCAAGAAGGACGGGTACCTGCTCGACGCGCTCCTGTGGGTCAAGCACCCCGGCGAGTCCGACGGCGCGTGCAACGGAGGACCGGGCGCCGGTCAGTGGTGGGAGGAGATCGCCCTCGAGCTGGTCGCGCACCGCGTGCGCTGACCCGCCGAGAACTCACAGCGGGCCCGGAGCCGGCGTCCAGGTGACGTCCGGGTCCGGGGCGTGACATGGGTCCCAGAGCGCCAGAGCGGCGCGAAGGAGGGACCGGCACCATGTCGCAGAGCACGCCCCACCCGCAGGACGGCGCGGGACGCCCCGAGCAGCACCCGCACGCGAGCCTGGCCGGCCCCGCCGACCACCCGACGCGGGCCGCGCTCCCGCCCGTGCCGCCTCCGCCCACGGAACCGGGGGCGCCCGGGGCACCGCACCGCACGCCCACCTGGCAGCTGGTCACGATGGGCGTCGCGCCCGTCGCGATCGCCGCGATCGTCGGGCTCGGGGTCGTCGAGGGCATGTCGTCGGCCGACCCGACCGGCTCGGTGCGCACCGGCGTGACCGCGCAGCAGGACGCGTCGTCGGACGGCACCGATACGTCGGATGACACGAGCTCGTCGGACGGCTCGGGCTCGTCGGACGCGACGCGTACGCTGCCCGACGGCATGTGGGGTGGTCCGGGAGGGGGCGGGCTGACCGGCCCGGACCAGGACGGCTCTGCGCTGGGCGGTGGCGCGCAGAGCGATGCGGTCGCCGCGGATGCGGACCAGCAGGTGGGCGTGGTGACCATCACGAGCACACTCGGCTACGCGCAGGCCGAGTCGGCCGGGACGGGCATGGTCCTGACCGCCGACGGCCTGGTGCTGACCAACAACCACGTGATCGACGGCGCGACCGAGATCGAGGTGACGGTCGAGTCCACCGGGACGACGTACGCCGCGACGGTGGTGGGCACGGCGCCGGACTCCGACGTCGCGCTGCTGCAGCTCGAGGATGCCTCGGGGCTGACCCCCGTGACGATCGACGACGACGGCGGCGTCGACGTGGGCGACCAGGTCACGGCCGTCGGCAACGCCGAGGGCACCGGCGACCTGGTCGCCGCGGCCGGGACGGTCACCGCGACCGAGCAGACCATGACCGCCTCGACCGACGGGACGGACTCCGAGACGCTGTCGGGCCTGGTCCAGCTCCAGGCCGACGTGGTCTCGGGCGACTCGGGCGGGCCGGTGCTCGACGACGAGGGCGAGGTCGTCGGCATGACGACCGCCGCGTCGAGCGGGGGCGTCACGACCGTCGCGTACGCGATCGACGTGCAGGACGCGCTCGTGCTGGTCCGGCAGATCCGGTCGGGCGACGACTCCGGCGGCGTGACGATCGGGTACCCGGCGTTCCTCGGGGTGTCGTTGGCGACGGGCCCGTCGGGCGCGGGCTCCGCGGCGGGAGCGACGATCGCGGGCGTCGTGGCGGACACGCCGGCCGCCGAGGCCGGACTGGAGGCCGGAGACACCGTGACGGCCGTGGACGGCACCGCGGTCTCGTCGGGAGACGAGCTCTCGAGCGTGCTCGCGGGGTATGCCCCGGGCGACGAGGTCACGCTCACCTGGACGTCGGGCAGCACGGGCGGGACGCAGACCGCGACCGTGACGCTCGTCCAGGGCCCCGCGGACTGACCGTCCGCGGCGCGGCCCAGGCTGACCGGCCCCGCGGAGCCCCCCGCGGGGCCGGTCAGCGCCGTCGGCGCGGCGTGGCAGGCTGAGCCGGTCCGCCCACCCCGACGAGGAGGTCCCCGCGTGGCCCTGGTCACCTGCCACTTCTTCTCCGACGTGCTGCAGGTCAGCACCGCCATGACCGTGCTGCTGCCCCAGACGACGCACGCGCAGATCGGCCTCGAGGGCGTCGCGTCCGACGCACCGCCGCCCGTGCTCTACCTGCTGCACGGCCTGTCCGACGACGAGACGATCTGGACCCGCCGCACGTCGATCGAGCGGTACGCGACCGAGCGGGGCATCGCGGTGGTCATGCCGCGCGCGGGGCGGTCGTTCTACGCCGACGAGCGGCACGGCGGCGCGTACTGGACGCACCTGACGCAGGAGCTGCCCGCGCTCGTGTCGTCGTTCTTCCGCGTCTCGACCCGGCCGCAGGACACGTTCGTCGCGGGGTTGTCGATGGGCGGGTACGGGGCGCTCAAGTGGGCGCTGCGCGAGCCCGGGAGGTTCGCCGCGGCCGCTGCCCTGTCCGGGGCGCTCGACGTGGTGCCCGACGAGAACCTGCGCACGCTGGTCCCGCAGGTCTGGGGCGGGCAGGTGCCCGGACCCGACGACGACCTGCTCGCGCTGCTCGACGCGGCCGACCCCGGGGCGCTGCCGGACCTGTTCGTCGCGTGCGGCACCGAGGACTTCCTGTACGAGGGCAACCTGCGCTTCCTCGAGCGCGCGCGCGAGCGCGGGGTCGCGGTGCGCACGGACGTCGAGGGGCCCGGCTCGCACGAGTGGGGCTACTGGGACGCGCGCATCCAGGACGTGCTCGCGTGGCTCCCGATCACCCGGTGACGGGCCGTGCTCCTGCCGCGAGGCCGCTCGCACGCTGCACGGGGCGCTGCACGGCGGCCCGCACCGCGGCCTCCGAACCGATCACGCGCAGGTGCGTGCGCGCCCGTGTGACCGCGGTGTACAGCAGCTCGCGCGTCAGCAGCGGGGAGGCCGCCGGCGGCAGCACCACGCTCACGCGCGTGAACTGGCTGCCCTGGCCGCGGTGCACGGTCATCGCGTGCACGCTGCGCGCGGGCGGGAGCCGGTAGGGCGCCACCAGGCGGTGCGCCCCGGGTGCGCCGAACGCGACCGCGACGCCGTCGGGCGTCTCCACGACCACACCCGTGTCGCCGTTGTACAGGCCCGTGGACCGGTCGTTGCGCGTCACGATGAGCGGCCGGCCCGGTGGGTACGGCGCTGCCGACCGGCCGCCCGTCTCCTGCGCCACCCACTCCTCGACCACGTCGGTCCAGTGCGCGACGCCCGCGGGCCCGTGCCGGTGGGCCAGCAGGAGCCGGTGCTCACCGAGTGCGTGCAGCGCGTCGTCGACGGCACCGGCGCGGGCCGCCGCGACCAGCGCGGCGCCGGTCGCGCGGACGTCGGCCTCGAGGCCCGCCGCCTCGCGCGCGGTGGGCGCGTCGCCCGCGGTCGGCACCCACTCGACGGCCGCACCGCCCGCCGTGAGCAGCGCGACCGTGCGGTCGGCGTCGCCCTCCCGGATGGCGTGCGCGAGGGCCGCGAGCTCGGCACCGAACCGGTGCTCGCGCGTGAGCTCGACGACGCCGTGCGGGAGCGAGGCGACCAGGTCGCCGAGGACGGCGCCCGCCTCGACGCTCGCGAGCTGGTGCGCATCACCCACCAGCACCACGCGCGCCTGCGGCCGCACGGCCTCGAGCAGGCGCGCCATGAGCGGGAGCGACATCATCGAGCACTCGTCGACCACGACCACGTCGTGCGGCAGCCGGTGCCGCGCGTCGTGGCCGAAGCGCGTGCTGCTGCCCGGGCGGTGCCCGAGCAGGCGGTGGACCGTGCTCGCGCGGAGCTCGCCCGCTGCGGCCCGGTCGGCGTCGAGCGGCAGGGCCTGCAGCTCCGCGGTGACCGACTCCTGCAGACGCGCCGCCGCCTTGCCCGTGGGCGCCGCGAGCGCGACCCGCAGCCCGGGGCCTGCGACGTCCTGCAGCGCCGCCACCAGCCGGGCGACCGTCGTGGTCTTGCCCGTACCCGGCCCGCCCGTGAGGACCGTGAGCCGGGACGTGGCCGCGGTCCGCAGCGCCGCCCGCTGCCGGTCGTCGGCGGCGTCCGGGAACAGGCGCTGCACGGCCGCCGTGAGGCGCTGCTCGTCGACCGCGACCGGCTCGAGACGCGCGGCGACGTGCTCGGCGACCTCGACCTCGTCGCACCAGTAGCGGTCCAGGTAGAGGCGGCCGTCCGTCCAGCGCAGCGGCCGGTCCGGCGGGCCGTCGGCTCCGTCCGCGACCGCCGGGCTCGCGCGGACCGCACCGGTCCACGCGCCCGTCTCGGGCCACGGCAGGCCGTCGGGCTCGGGGGCGACCCCGGGCGTGCCGGGGAACGGGGCCGGGAGCGGGTCGCTGCCCGCGTCGTCGTCGGTGGGCTCGACCACGGTCGCCGCCACGTCCGCGAGGACCACGCACACCGAGCCCGCGCGCAGCGCGCGCACCGCGAGCGCCGCGGCGAGCTGCACCGACTCGTCGGCCTCGCCGCACAGCGCGGTGACGCGGCGCGCGACGTGCACGTCGGCCGACGTCAGGACGCGCGCGGCGACGAACGGTGCGAGCAGGCCCTCGGTGTGCCACGGCACATCCGGCGACGCGTCGCCGGACCACGCGCGTGCGGCGTCACGCGCACCGGGGAACGCTCCGGGCACGGCGCCCTGGCCGCCGAGCGTGACGTCGTGGCTCATCGCACACCTGCCAGGAGGTCGGACAGGTCCGTCACGAGCGCGGCGGGCGGGCGCCAGGCGAGAACACCCGCGGGGCTCGGACCGCCGGGCCCGTCCAGCACGGGCGTGCCCGGGCCGGTCATCCCGCGCACGAACAGGTACAGCGCGCCGCCCAGGTGCCGGGCGGGGTCGTAGTCCCGCACGCGCCAGCGCAGGAACCGGTGCAGCGCGGCCGAGTACAGCAGCAGCTGCAGCGGGTAGTGGTGCTCGACCATCGCGTCCACCAACGTCGAGGGCCGGTAGTGCCACGCCGTGAGCGGCTCGTCCCACGGGCCCAGCCGGTTGGTCTTGTAGTCCACGACCACGTACGTGTGCCCGCCGTCGGGTGCCGGCACCCGCAGGACCGCGTCGATGCTCCCCGCGAGGTAGCCGCGCAGCGGGCCGCCGGCGAGCTCGGGGTCCTCGAGCCGGGCGGCGTACCCCGCGAACGGGTCGTCGGCGGTCAGGTGCGCGCGCAGCAGGTCGGCCACCGCGCGCAGCGTCGCGGGCCGGCCGGGTGCGGCCCGGTCGTCGCCGCCGGCCAGGGGCAGCTCGAAGTCCAGCTCGGCCAGGCGGTCGCCCGGCGGGACGTCCGCGAGCGTCCGGCCGCCCATCAGCGGACCCAGTGGCGTGCGCAGCGCGGGCAGCAGGCGTGCGGCGAGCACCTCCGGGTCGATCCCGAGCGAGCCCCCGGGATCCGCCTCGGCGCAGCGCAGCGCCACCTCGGCGCCGAGGTCCGGTGCCGTGGTGTCCACGTGCTCGAGCACGTGGTGCACGAGCGTGCCGAACGCGGTGCCGGCGGGCAGGTCGGCGAGCGGTGAGGCGCACGCACGGGCGACGCGCTCCTCGTCGTCCTGCGCAGGCGTGACCGGACCCGCGGCCGGCAGCGCGGACGTCCCCGTCACGGGGCCGTCGGGCTCGTCCTGCACACCCGGGTCATCGGGCTCGGACGACGGCGCGTGCGGGCGGTGGTCGTAGGCCGCCGCGGTGAGACCCGTGAACGACGTGCGCCGCCACAGCAGGTCGACCGTGCGGTCGAGCCGCGCGAGCTCGAGCGCGGGCCGTGCGGTCGCCGGGGGTGACCAGCGGGCGCGTGCCCGTGGCGCGTCGACGACCTGGAGCACCAGGTCGCCGCCGGTGCGTGCGGCGAGCTCGGCGAAGCGGACCGTCGCGTCCTCGTCGGTCGGCACCGGGACCACCGCGTCCGGGGTGCCGTCGGGCGTGCGCGCCCCCAGCAGGAGGCGGGACAGCGGGCTGCGCTCGGAGTTGCGGCTCGGTGCCCACCACACCACCACCTGGCTGCGGGCACGCGTGAGGGCGACGTACGTCAGCCGCAGCTGCTCACCCGCGTCGTCCTCCGCATGCGCCACAGCTCCCGCCGCATAGCCCGGGCTGCCCGGACCGCCCACGTGCAGCGTTCGCTCGTCGTCGCGGTGGAAGCGGAGCACCGCGGGCTCGGACGGCACCCAGGTGTCCCACGCGAACGGGACGAGCGTGACCGGGAACTGCAGCCCCTTGCTCGCGTGCACGGTGATCACCTGGACGGCGGCCGCATCGGTCTGCAGGCGGCGGCTGCGCTCCTCGGCGTAGTCCCTGCCGGCCTCCTCGATCCGTGCGCGCAGCCACTCGAGCAGCGCGGACGCGCCGAGGCTCTCGTGGACCGCGACGGCGTGCAGCGCCTCGCCCACGTGCCGGAGGTCGGTGAGCTCGCGCTCGCCGTCCACCGCGGCGACCACGCGCGCCCGCATGCCGGTGGCCGCGGCCGCCTCGAGCAGCGCCGCGACCCCGTGCGACGCGAGCGTCGCGGCCCAGGTGCGCACGCGCTCCGCCAGGCGGTCGCGCGCACGGTCGTCCGCGAGCGCGAGCTCGGCGGCCGTCCAGCCGAGGAACGGGGTGAGCGCGGCGCCCGCGGCGAGCCCGGAGTCGTCCGGACGGGCCAGCGCGGACAGGAGCGTGAGCCAGTGCTGGGCCGAGCGCGTGCCGAACACGCTCGCCAGGCCCGAGATCACGGCGGGCACCCCGGCCTCGGCGAGCGCGCGCTGGACCGCCTGCGCGTCGCGGTTGCGCCGGACCAGCACGGCGATCTCGCCCGGTCGGACGGCGCGCAGCGGCGGGTCGTGCCGTCCGGCGAGCGCGGTGCCGTCCGGTGCGGTGCCGTCCGCTGCGGTGCCGTGCGGTGCGGTGCCGTCGTCGGGGACGCGGCACGTGGTCAGCGTCTCGACCACCTGCGCCGCGACGTCGGCGTACAGCAGGTCACGCACCGCGCCCACGGGCGGGACGCGTCCGGGACGGGTGCCCAGCGCGGTCCGGGTCACCTGCCGCAGCACCACGGGCGGACCACCGGCCAGGCGTCGGCCGCGGTGCTGCGCCTCGACGGGGTGCACGACGATGCGGGGGTCACCGAGTGCGGCCCCCTCGAGGACCGGGCGCAGTCCCGCCAGGACGGCGGGGTCCGCGCGGTGGTTGCGCGCCAGGGTCGCCCGGCGCGCCTCGGCCGCGGCCACGAGGTACGTCGTGACGTCGGCACCGCGGAACGCGTAGATGGCCTGCTTGGGGTCGCCGATGAGCACGAGCGTGCGCTCGCCGTGGAACGCCGACCGCAGGATCTGCCACTGCACCGGATCGGTGTCCTGGAACTCGTCGACCATGACCACCCGGAACGCGGCGCGTACGCGCGCGCGGGCCGCGGGCCCGGTCACGGGATCGACGAGCGCGTCGCGCAGCAGCGTGAGCAGGTCGTCGTAGTCGACGACACCCGCGGCGCGCTTGCGGCGGCGCATCTCCGCGCGCGCCACCTCGGCGAGCTTGAACCGGTGGTGGGGAGCGGTGCCGGGCTCGGCGTCGCCCGGCTCGAGCACGGCGGCGTGGTCGGACACGGCCGCGTGCATCACCTCGCGCGCGGTGTCGACCGTGACGAGCGGGGTCGTGGTGGCGGCGTACGTGCGCAGGTACAGGTCGTCCGCGACCTCGGCCTCGAGGTCGGCGACGTCCGGCAGCAGCGTCGCGTCGTGGTCCACGTCGGACGTCGTGCCGAGCATCGCGAGCATCTGCTGGCAGAAGCCGTGCGTCGTCGTGATGGTCGCGGCGTCGAACTCCGCGAGCGCGGCGGCCAGCCGGGTGCGGCGCGCCGTGACCTCGGCCGGGTCGGCGTCGGCGAGCAGCGCCACGACCTCGTCGCTCGACGTGCGTGCCACGGGTGACCGCAAGCCGCGCTCGACCTCGACCAGGCGGCCCCGCACGCGGTCGCGCAGCTCGGTGGTCGCGGCCCGTCCGAACGTCACCAGCATGAGCTCGGGCAGACGGACCCCGAGCTCGGCGACGTACCGCACCGCGAGCGACGCGATCGTCCACGTCTTGCCCGTGCCTGCGCTCGCCTCGAGGACCACGGTCTCCACGCCGGGCAGCGGCCCGCGGACGTCGAACACCGGCACGGTCGTCACGGTGCCTCCTCGTACCGCTCGTGCTCCAGCAGCGCGCGCCAGACGCGTGACGCGAGCGCGCCGAACCGCGTGGGCTCGTCGGGCCGGAGCGCACGGTCCAGCGGTGTCGGCTCCCCGAGGAGGTCGTCGAGCTCGAAGCCGTCGCCCCAGGCCAGGACGTGATACGGGTCGACCCGCTCGAACCCGCCGCGGCCGCTCTCCGCGTCGTCGAGCGAGCCCAGCGCGCGGCGCGCGGCCTGGGTGGCCTCGCGCGTCGAACCGCGCTCCCAGCGTGCGGCCGCGTACGCGTGGCTGGTGCGGGTGAGCAGCGGGACCGGGGCCTGCAGCGCCTCGTCGTGGACCGCGAGCAGGTCGGTGAGCAGCTCAGCGGCGTGCTCGGGCTCGGGTGCCCGCAGCACGCTCACGGCGGCGTCGCCGGCCCCTCGGCCGATCGTCAGGGCCACGCGGACCCGTTCCGCGGCGCTCCCCGGCCCGGCCGCGGGTGGCGGCACCGTGCCGGCCGAGAGCGCCAGCAGCTGGACCCACGTCGCGATCAGGTGCTTCGGGGCGAGCCGCGAGTACACGACGTTGACCAGCCGGTGACCCCGCACGCCCCGCACGGTGCCCGTCACCTCGCCGCCGGCCAGCGCGATCCGCACGTCGCGGGACTCGTGCGGGGCCGCGAGCAGCGGGCGTGCGGTCTCGAGGATCGCGCGCGCCTGCGCGACGATCTCGTCGAGCGCCGCGGCGCCCAGGTCACGCGGCGGCAGGTGCCCGCGGCGTCGTTCGGCCGCGGCCACGTCCGCGAGGTCCGCACCGTCGAGCGCCGCGCTGAGCAGGCGGTCGCCCACGCCCCAGCGCGTCAGGGCGTCCGGCGCCAACGGCATGCGGTCGTCGAGCTGGGGCGTGTCCCGGGGGAGCCGCGCACCCAGGCGCTGCACGACGAACGCCCGCGGAGGGTGCTGGAGCACGGCGATCAGGTCGTCGAGGTCGTGGTCGGGCGCGGAGCCGTCGTCGGGCGGGAGCGGCTCGGTGACGAGCGGCCCGGCGGGTTCGCGTGGGCCTGCCGCGGTGCGGGCCGCCGTGAGGTCGAGCGCGTCGAAGCCGAACGGCCCGGGCCGGCCCAGTGCGCCGGGGGTGAACACCCGCGGGTCCACGGGTTGCAGCGGGTGCTCGACCACGAGGGCGCCGCGCGCCCCGCCGGGCAGCGTGACCGCGTCGTCGACCGCATCGAGCAGCTCGCCGACCGGCACGCACGGCGGACGGCGTGCGCCCGTGCGCTCGTCCGCGCCCGTGTGCAGCACCACCAGGTGGTCGGTCGCGGCCATGACCGCGTCGAGGAACAGCTGCCGGTCCTCCTGGCGCCGGTCGTGCTCGCCGACCATCGGGTCGCGCGCCAGCACGTCGTCGCCGTCACGGCGCCCGGCGCGCGGGAACGCGCCGTCGTCCATGCCCAGGAGCACGACGACGCGGTGCGGCACGGCACGCATGGGAGCCATCGAGCACACCGTGAGCGCACCCGTGCGGAACCCCGCACGCGTGGGCCGGCCCGCGAGCCGGGGTCGCACGAGCGCCACGACATCGGGCAGCCGCAGCAGCGTCTCGCGACCCGCGCTCTGCGTCCGGACGGCGGTCAGCACCTGCGCCGCCTCGAGCTCCTGCCAGCGGTGGGCGGGCTCGACCGCGGTGAGCAGCGTCAGCGCGCGGTCCAGCACATCGCACCAGTACGCCGCGGGATGCGCGCCCGTCAGGTCCGCGAGCACCGCGGCCAGGCGGTCCAGCATCTCGGCCACGCGTCCGACCAGCGCGACGTCCGAGGACCCGACGTCGTCGATCGGGAGCACGGCACCCACGAACCGCGCGTCCTGCTCCGCCATCGTCACGCCGAGCAGCAGCCGGTCGAGCGCCGCCGACCACGTGCCCTGCGCGACTGCGCCCAGGCGGAACCGTGCGCGGCGTCCGACGTCCTCACCCCAATGCACGCCCGACTCGAGCGCCCACGCACGCAGCCGGTCGAGCGCGTCGTCGTCGAACGCGAAGCGGCGGCGCACGGGAGCCGCGCCCGCCAGGTCCACCACGGCCGACGCCGTCACGCGCGAGTCGGCCAGGCCCAGCAGCGTCTCGAGCACCGCGAGCACGGGGTTCGTGCGCGCGGGGGAGCGGTCCGCGATCCGCACGCGGAGCGTGCGACCCGGATGGTCCGGCACGTCCTGGTCGCCTGCGACGTCGGGCGCGGGCCCGAGGACGGCGTGGACCAGCGGTGCGAACGCCTCCACGTCCGGGCACATCACCAGCACGTCGCGCGGCTCGAGCGTCGGGTCGTCGGCGAGCAGACCGACCACGACGTCCCGGAGCACCTCGACCTGCCGCGAGCGGCCGTGGCACGCGTGCACCTGGACGGACCGGTCGCCCGGTGCGACGGGGACGCGGTCGTCGGCGGGGCGCGCACCGTCGGCCGGGGTGTCGGCGCGCACGCGCGCCTGCAGCGCACCGAGCACGGTCGCGCGCGGCGGCGGGGCGGGGACGTGCGTGATGTGGGCCGCGAGCGCGCCCACCCGGGCGGCGAGCTCGGTCGCGTCGGTGGCCATCGAGCGCAGCAGCGGGTGGCGCGCGGGCGCCGGGAGCTCCCGGCGACGGACGTCACCGACGACCGGCCCGACCGCCGACCACAGCGCGAGCGACGGCTGCGGCAGCCACAGGTGCACGTCGCGCGCGTGCGCGAGCGCGGACAGGACGCGCAGGTGCCCGGCCGGCAGCGCGGTGGGGCCGAACACGTGCAGCCGCGGCGGCAGGTCCACCAGGCCCGGGTCCGCCACCAGCCGCGCGGCGGCGTCCTCGAGGCGCACCGCGGGTGGCGGCCCGAGCCGGTCCACGAGCGCGCGCCACAGCACGGGCTGCCACGCGAGGTCCGGCGCGAGTGGCTGACCCGTGCCGTCGTCGTCGCCGCCCGCGGTCCACGACCGCACCAGCGCCGGGCGCCGCGCGTCGTACGCGGTGAGCAGGTGGGCCAGGCGCTGCGCCAGGTGGAACCTGCGGCCCGCACGCACCTCGTCGTCGTCGCCGTCCCGCGAGCCCGCGCCCGGGACGGCGCCGACGTGCCGGGCCACGGTCGCGAGCCACGGCTCACCCGCGCGCTCGTCCAGGATCTCCAGCACGTCCCACACGACGCTCTCCGCGCGCCACGGGTCCTGCTCCCGCTCGACGCCGGTGACGCCCGCGAGCACCTGGGCCACCACGCGCGCGGGTGACGCGAACCGCACGTGCGCGCACACGCCGTCGCCCGCGCCGGGTGCCGCCCCGACCCCGAGCCGGTGCGCGAGCCGCTGCGCGACCCACCGCTCGACGCCGCGCGTCGGCACCGCGACGAGGTCCTCGGCGAACGGGTCGTCGGGCGGTGCGGCGAGCTCGGCCGCCAGCGCCTCGACCAGGGCGTCCGCGCGTTCGGCGACGTGCACGTGCAGACCGGCGGGCCGCGGGTCGGTGCGCTGCGCCGCCCGCGCACGTTCGCCGTCGTCCGCCGTCTCCTCCACGTCCCGCACCCTAGCCACCGGCTGCGACAGGCGTCCGGGGTGCGCGCCGTACCCTGTGGACGTGCAGTGCTCCTACTTCGACGCGGGAGCGTGCCGGTCCTGCGGCTGGATGGGCCGCCCGTACGACGAGCAGCTCGCGGCCAAGGCCGCGCACGCGCGTGAGCTGCTCGCGGACCACACCGGTGCGCACTGGCTGCCGCCGGTCGCGAGCGCCGAGTCGGGCTTCCGCAACAAGGCCAAGATGGTGGTCGCCGGTACGCGCGAGCACCCGACGCTCGGCATCCTCGACGCCGCGGGCCACGGCGTCGACCTGCAGGGCTGCGGCCTGTACCCGGACGGCCTGCGCGCGGTGCTGCCCGTGGTCCAGCGGTTCGTGACGCGGGCCGCGATCGAGCCGTACGACGTGCCCGCACGCCGCGGCGAGCTCAAGCACGTCCTCGTCACGCAGGCCGAGGACGGTGCGCTCATGCTGCGCTTCGTGCTGCGCTCGCAGGAGGCCGTGACCCGGATCCGCAAGCACCTGCCGGCGCTCCTCGCGGAGCTGCCCCGGTTGGCCGTCGTCTCGGCGAACATCCTGCCCGAGCACCGGGCGGTGCTCGAGGGCGACCTCGAGATCCCGCTGACCGAGCGGCAGACCCTGACGATGGACGTCGGCGGCGTCCCGCTGCACCTGCGGCCGCGCAGCTTCTTCCAGACGAACACCGCGGTGACGGCCGCGCTGTACGCGCAGGCCGCGCAGTGGGTCGCCGCCGCGGCGCCGACGAGCGTGTGGGACCTGTACTGCGGGGTGGGCGGCTTCGCGCTGCACCTGCCCGCGCGCGACGTGGTGGGGGTGGAGACCAGCCCCGAGGCCGTGCAGAGCGCCCGCACCAGCGCGGCGCAGCTGGGCCGGCCCGCGACGTTCGTCGCGGCGGACGCGACCGCGTGGGCGCTCGCGCAGCCGGCCGCGCCCGACCTCGTGGTGGTCAACCCGCCGCGGCGCGGCATCGGCCCCGCGCTGGCCGCGTGGCTCGAGCGTGCGCCGGTGGACCGGGTCGTCTACTCGTCGTGCAACGCCGTCTCGCTCGCGCGCGACCTCGCCGCGATGCCCTCGCTGGCCGTGCGCGAGGCGCGCGTGTTCGACATGTTCCCCCAGACGACGCACTACGAGGTGGCCGTGCTGCTCGAGCGGGTCTAGCCTCGGCGCGCCGGCAGCCGTGCGTCCGTCCACCGGCCCGGGCGAATCGGCACGTCACCGGCATGTGCCCGATACAGTCGGGCCTCGTCGCCCGGGACGGGTGACGTGACGCGGTCGAGGAAGGGCACGACGAGGATGAGCACGTCTGACGAGGGCACGAACCCGCCGGTGGAGCACGCACCGCCGGACCCCGCCCCGGCACCGGGTCCGGATGCGGCGTACGCGCAGGCCCCGTACCCGCCGGCCCAGCAGCCCCAAGCCCCGTACCCGCCGGCACAGCCGCCCCAGGCCCAGTACCCGCAGGGCCCGTATCCCCAGGCCCAGTACCCGCAGGGCGCCTACCCGCAGCCCGGGTACGCCCAGGCGCCCGCGCCCGGTGCGCAGCCGTCCGCGGCCGCCACGGCGCCCCGGCCGCCGAGCCCGTTCCAGGGGGTCCCCGTGCGGGACTACGTCACCGACGTCGTCGCGCTGCTGCTGCTCGCGGTCGCCCTCGGTCACGGGTGGGACCTGCAGCACTCCGCGACCGGGCGGATCGAGGTCGTGCTCGTCTCGATCGTGTCGATGCTGTCGCTCGGGCTGTTCTACCTCGCGCGCGCCGGTGCGCTGCCGCACACGTGGAGCAACACGACCGTGATGACCGTGCGCGCGCTGGCCAACGTGCCGTTCGCGCTGCTCGTCGGCATCTACGCGCTGCTCGACGTCGTGTTCGCGTTCGACGGCGACGCGGTCGAGGGCACCGGTGGTCTCGGGCCGGCCGTCGCGCTCGGCTTCGCCGGGGCGCTGCTCGCGGCCTCGCCGCGCGCTGCCGAGGTCGGCACCGCGCACACCGCCGACCAGCTCGGCCGGTGGGTGCGCACGGCGCTGCTGGGCGTCGTCGGCGGCGCGGCCGTCCTGCAGCTGCTCGGCCTGGTCTCGATCCTGGTCGACTCGGACGGCACGCTGGGGCAGGACCGGGGCTGGGCGGCGCTCCTGGCCTCGATCGCCTCGACGCTCCTGGTCGCCGTCATGGCGGCCGGGCCCGCGCTCGGCACGGCGCTGCGCCGTTCGCTCGAGTGGCGGTGGGTGCTGGTGGCGTTCGCCGGCACCGCGGTGTTCCTCTTCGTCTTCTTCGGCCCGATCAACCGCGAGTCCGCGGGTTCGGACTTCCACGCCGCGCTGTCCGTCGGCTCCGGGACCGCCGCTCTCGTGCTCCTGCCCGCAGCGGGCGTGCTCGCGC
Source organism: Cellulomonas gilvus ATCC 13127 (assembly GCF_000218545.1). Taxonomy (NCBI): domain Bacteria; kingdom Bacillati; phylum Actinomycetota; class Actinomycetes; order Micrococcales; family Cellulomonadaceae; genus Cellulomonas; species Cellulomonas gilvus. Next base: position 2,474,354 of record NC_015671.1, on the reverse strand, counting down.
TCACCGCGGTGACGCGCCGGTTCCTCGCCGCTCCTGCCCCCGACGCCCCCGAACGTGAGTGGTTCGGCGTCGCGTCGCTCGGCTGGCTCGCGCTCGCGGTGGTCGCCGGTGGCTACGCGGTGGTGCAGACGTTCCGCCTGATCGGCGTGCAGCCGTACCTCGACTACACCGGCGACAGCATCGTGTGGGTCGTCGTCATGGTGATCCTGCTCGCGATCGCCGCGGTGGGCTCCGTGGTCGCTCGCACCATGTTCGTCGGGAACCCGGCGTCCGCGCGCGCGACCGCGCTCGGCATCACGGGTGTGGTCGCGGCGTTCGGCCTCACGGCCGTGATCCTCACCGCGTCGCACCACGACTCGTGGTGGCCCGTCGGCTTCGAGCTGCTGCTGATCGCGTTCGGCCTGCCCGCGCTCATCGCCACGGCGCTGCTCGCACCCGCGAGCGTGCGGAGCTGGTTCACGGCGCACGCGGTGCCCCGTGCGCCCCGGCCCGCGTGGCAGGGCGAGGCCCAGCAGCAGGCGGGCTACCCGCAGCAGGGCTACCCGCAGCAGGGCTACCCGCAGCAGCAGGGCTACCCGCAGGCGGCGCCGGCTCCCGTCGCACCGGCACCGGTCGCGCCCGAGCACGCGGCAGCCCAGCCGGTGGCACCGGCGCCCGACGCCGCACCGGTGGACATCCTGACCAAGCACCAGGCGCCCGCGCCGGCCGAGCAGGCACCCGCGCCGGTCGAGCAGGCTCCGGCGCCCGCACCGGCTCCGGTCGAGCAGGCTCCGGCGCCCGCACCGGCTCCGGTCGAGCAGGCGCCCGCACCCGCGCACCCGTTCACGGCGGAGCAGGCGCAGGACCCGGCCACGAGCCTCGACGTGCTGGCCGCGATCGCGGCCCAGGCACCCGAGCTGCGGGTCCACCTCGCGTCGAACCCGTCGACGTACCCGGACCTCGTGGAGTGGCTCGGGCGTCTGGGCGACCCGGAGATCGACGCCGCACTCGCGCGGCGGCGCTGACCCCGTCGCCGGGGGTCGGCAGCCTGGTGCTGCCGGCCCCCGGGACCGCAGCGGTGGTCAGGCCAGCAGACGGGCCGACGCGAGCAGCGCGGCGACCACCGCGGCGGACCTGTCCGCCGCGTCGTCCACGTGCGTCGCGAACTCGCCGGCCTCCATCGGGCTGCACAGGTCGCTGATGCCGCGCACGGACAGGAACGGCACCCCCGCGCGGAACGCGGTCTGCGCGAGCGCCGTGGTCTCCATGTCCGTCGCGAGCGCGGCAGGGAACGCCTCACGGACGGGACCCACGCGCTCGGCGTCGACGAACACGTCGCCCGCGACGATCGCACCGGGCAGCACCCGCACGTCGTGCGGTGCGCCGGCCCAGGGACCGAGCGCGGCAGCGGCGGCCAGCGCGTCGGCGTGCAGGGTGGGGTCGCCCGCGTAGGTCGCGGGCATGCCCGGCACCTGACCGAGCGCGTAGCCGAACGCGCGGGCGTCCGCGCCGGTGTAGACGTGCTCTGTGCCGACCACCACGTCCCCGACGCGCACGCCCACACCCAGACCGCCCGCACTCCCCGCGCTGACGAGGACCGTGGGCGGGTGCACCGCGAGCGCGAGCGCCGCGGACGACGCGGCGTTGACCAGGCCGACGCCCGAGCGCACCAGCAGCACGTCGCGTCCGGCGAGCCGCAGCCGGCGCCACGTCGCGCCGGCGACGTCGCGCGCGGCACCGGCGGACTCGGCCAGCGCGACGAACGGCTCGGCCTCGACGTCCATCGCGACGACGACGACCGCGTCCACGCGTCCGGAGCCGTCCGCGGCGGTCGTGCTCGCGTCCGTCACGCCGTCACCGTGGACCACTCGTCACGTGCCGCGAGGAACGTGCGCGCCGCGTCCTGGGCACCCTCGAGCGTGTGGTTCGCACCCCAGCCGCACTGGACCTCGTTCGCGGCGGGGACCGCATCGGCCGCGAGCACGTCCCGCAGCGTGGCCTCGACCAGCGCCAGCACGTCGTCGTAGTCCCACTGCCCGGCGAGCGTGAGGTAGAAGCCCGTCTGGCACCCCATGGGGGAGAAGTCGATCACCTGGTCGCTGTGGTTGCGCGAGTGCTCCGCGAACAGGTGCTCGAGCGAGTGCACGGTCGGCATCTCCAGGTGCGCCACGTTCGGCTGCGTGAAGCGCACGTCGTACTTCTCGATGACGTCGCCCGCGGGCAGCTGCTTGGCGTCCGCGAGGCGCACGTACGGTGCCGCGACCGTGCGGTGGTCGAGGTTGAAGGACTCGACGTTCATGTGCTCCGGCATGAGGGTGCTCCCGGTGGTGGATGACGGAGCCGCCATTGTCCACCAGCCGTGCCCGGGGACCGGAGGCTGCCCGACGTGCCGCGCGCCGCAGGGCCGTGTCGGCTAGCGTGCGCCGGTGCCCTCGCCCCCGGACCTCGCCGAGCGGGACGTCGCCGCGCGTGCGGTGGCGGGGCCCGCCGCACGCGCACGCGGGTTCCGCCGGGACGTCCAAGGGCTCCGCGCGGTCGCGGTCGCGCTGGTGCTCGCGTTCCACGCGGGTCTGCCGGTGCCCGGCGGGTTCGTGGGCGTCGACGTGTTCTTCGTCGTCTCCGGCTTCCTCATCACCGGTCTGATCGCCGACGAGGTCGCACGCACGGGACGTCTCCGGCTCGGCCGGTTCTACGCGCGTCGGGCGCGCCGCCTGCTCCCGGCGGCCGCGCTCACGCTCACGGCCGTGGTCGTCGCCACGCTCGTCTGGCTGCCTGTGACACGGTGGCGAGAGATCGCCGGCGACGTGGTCGCGACCGCGCTGTACGTCGTGAACTGGCGGCTGGCGGACCGGTCCGTGGACTACCTGGCCGAGGGAGCGGCAGCGAGCCCGGTCCAGCACTTCTGGTCGCTCGCGGTCGAGGAGCAGTTCTACGTCGTCTGGCCGCTGCTCGTGGTGGCGCTGGTCGCGCTCGCGCGCATGCGCGGCAAGCGGGTCACGCGGCGTGCGCTCGTCGTCGGCGTCGCGGTGGTCGCCTGGGCGTCCGTCCTGTGGTCCGTGACGCTGACCGGCCTCGACCCGGCGCGCGCCTACTTCGTCACCACGACGAGGGTGTGGGAGCTGGCCGCAGGCGCGTTGCTGGCGCTGCTCGCGCACCGCGTGGTGCGGGCACCCGCCGGCCTCCTCCGCGCGGGCGGGTGGGCCGGCCTGGCGATGATCCTGCTCGCCGCGGTGCTGCTGGACGGCGGCACGCCGTTCCCGGGCACGGCCGCGCTGCTGCCCGTCGGCGGGACCGTGCTCGTGCTCGCGGCGGGTCTCGCAGGCCCCGGCCTGCGCCCGCTGACCGCGGGCGTGCTGCAGCCCGTCGGTGCCGCGTCCTACTCGCTCTACCTGTGGCACTGGCCCGCCGTCGTGGTCGCGACGAGCCTCGCGGAGGGGGAGCCCAGCACGCGTGCGCTGGTCATCGCGGTGCTGGTGTCGGTGGTGCCGGCCGTCGCGTCGTACCGGTTCGTCGAACGGCCGCTCCACACGTCCGCGCGGCTGCGCGCCAGCACCTCGCGGTCCGCGCTGCTGGGGGTCGCGTGCACGCTCGTCGGCGTGCTCGCCGCGGCGGGTCTGCTGCGCGCGGTGCCGAGCACGTCGGACGCCGCACCGCCGGGTGCGCAGGTGCTGCGCGACGGCACGTGGCGAGGACCCGACCAGGGGACGGACCTGGACGCGCTGGTGCCCGCGCTCGCGGATGCGACGCAGGACGTGGCCGACCTGTACGACCAGGACTGCCATCAGGACGCGCACGGCACCGCACCGGACGCGTGCACGTTCGGCGACCCCGCGTCGGGCACGGTGGTGGCGCTCGTGGGGGACTCGCACGCGGGTCAGTGGCAGCCGCCGCTCGCGCAGATCGCGCAGGCCGAGGGCTGGCGCCTGGACACGTACACCAAGGGCAGCTGCGGCCTGACGTCGGCACGGACGTGGCTCGGCACCACGGACGCGCCGTACACCGCGTGCGGCGAGTGGAACGACGCGGTGCTGGCGCACCTGCTCGCCGACCCGCCGGACGTCGTGGTGGTGAGCAGCAACCGGGCCGAGGTGGTGGGCGCGGACGACGAGCGGCTGACGGGTGCCTCGGAGGACCGGGCGGCCGTCGCAGGCCTGACCGCCTCGTGGAGCAGACTGCAGGCGGCGGGGGTGCCGGTGGTCGTGCTGGGGGACACGCCATGGGTCGGCATCGACGCGCCCGAGTGCGTCGCGCAGCACACCGACGACTGGGCCACCGCGTGCACGCTCCCGGTGGACGTGCCCGCGCGACGGTCGGGTGTCGCGCAGCAGCGCGCGGCTGCGGACGCGCTCGGGCTGCCGATGCTCGACGTGACCGACCTCATGTGCCCCGACGGCACGTGCCCGCCGATCATCGGGGGAGTGCTCGTGTGGCGCGACGCCGACCACGTCACCGCGAGCTACGCGCGCTCGCTCGTCCCCGACCTGCGCGACTGGCTCGCACCTCTGGTCACGGGTCGCTGAGCGGTCCGGGTCAGCCGAACCAGCGGCGGACGTGCTCGACCACGGACCGGTCGAACGCGTCGTCGTCGTGCCGCGCGCGCAGCCAGTCCTGGAAGTCGCCGCCCGCGGCGTCGTCCAGCTGACGGCGGCACCCGGCCGGGTCGCTCACGGCCCGCAGCAGCAGCTCCTCGGCCTGCGCCGTGGTGGAGTACAGGAACGGGTAGTCCGCGGGCAGGATCGCGCGCGCCCACGGCCGGTCGGGGAACACGCCCACGGCCCCGGCCACGAGCGCCTCGATGTACTCCAGGCCGTAGGACTCGTCGGTCGCGGTCGCCAGGAACGCGGTCGTGCGGGACAGCGCCTCCCAGTAGTCGTCGCGGCTCGCGGTCAGCGGCCCCATCCACACCCACTCGTGCCGCGACAGCCGCATCGCCTGCTCGGAGACCAGGTGCGACTCGACCAGGCGCGCCTCGACCCGGACGGGCACGTGCTTGCGCACGCGCTCGACGACGTCGAAGAACACCTGCGGCGCCTTGCGCTCGGACAGGTAGATCGCGGGGTAGAGCACCACGGGCACCGCGGGCTCCTGGCGCGGGTGCACGTGCTCCAGGCGGATGCCGAGGTTGACCCAGCCGATCCGCGTCTGCTCGGCGAGCGGCTGGACCACCTGCTGGCCGACGATCTCCTGGATCTCGGTCGCGGTGCGCTGCGAGTTCGCGAACGTCGGGAACAGCGCGCAGGACAGGCCGAGCGCGGCCCGGTCCACCGGGTGCGTGAACTGCGACGTGGTCCACCACACGAAGTTCATGACCTTGGGCTCGTCGCACGACTGGCGCAGCGTGCGCCACACGGACATCGAGTCGACGACGTCCATGTTGATGACGACGGTCTCGCGCGCGTCGAGGAACTCGAGCGGCAGCACGTCGAACCCGTCGCACCGACGCGGTCCGTCCCCGACGACGATCGCACCGGGGAACACGCGCAGCAGGCGGCGCACCAGCGTCGCACCCGCGTCGTGCCCCGCGACGTGGCCGTCGGGGTCGATCAGGACGTCCCGGTAGCGGACCGCGATCCTCATCGTGCACCCGCCTCCTGCGGCACCGTCTCGCCCGGCGCCTCGTCGCCGGCGGCGCCGGGCGCGTCGTCGGACGCGGGCTCGTCGTCGCGCGGGCGTGCGGGGCTCGGCAGTCCGTCGGCGGGCTCGTCGGACGGTGCGGGCTCCTCGACGACCGCGGGCTCGTCGTCACCCTCGAGCGACGTCTGGATCCGCATGCCGTAGAACGACCGGTGCACGAAGTACGCGGAGACCACGAAGAACACGGCCGCGAGCGACACGACGAGCGTGTGCCGGCCCTGGTCGGTCAGGGAGACCGCGAGGTCGACGGCCAGCAGGCCGAACAGCGTCGTGAACTTGATGACGGGGTTGAGCGCGACCGAGGACGTGTCCTTGTACGGGTCGCCCACGGTGTCGCCGACGATCGTCGCGTCGTGCAGCTGCGTGCCCTTGGCGTGCAGGTCGGTCTCGACGATCTTCTTGGCGTTGTCCCACGCACCACCGGCGTTGGCCATGAAGATCGCCTGGTAGAGGCCGAACGTCGCGATGGACACCAGGTAGCCGATGAAGAAGTACGGCTCGACGAACGCGAACGCGAGCGTCGCGAAGAACACGCCCAGGAACATCGTGAGCATGCCCTGCTGCGCGTACTGCGTGCAGATCTCGACGACCCGGCGGGAGTCGGCCTCGCTCGCCTTGGACACGCCATCGAGCTTGATGGTGGTGCGGATGAACTCGACCGCGCGGTGCGCGCCCGTGGTGACGGCCTGGATCGAGGCGCCCGTGAACCAGTAGATGACCGAACCACCGGTGATGAGACCCAGCAGGAACGGCGGGTGCAGAAGCGAGAGGTTCTCGATGCCCTCGGTCAGGCCCCCGGTCAGGCCCATGATGATCGAGAAGATCATCGTGGTGGCACCCACCACGGCCGTGCCGATCAGGACGGGCTTGGCGGTCGCCTTGAACGTGTTCCCGGCGCCGTCGTTCTCCTCGAGCATGAGCTTGCCGCGCTCCCACTGCGGCGTGAACCCGTACTCGCGCTCGAGCTCGGCGTCGATGTCCTCGATGTCCTCGATGACGGACAGCTCGTACACGCTCTGCGCGTTGTCGGTCACGGGACCGTAGGAGTCGACCGCGATGGTCACCGGGCCCATGCCCAGGAAGCCGAACGCGACGAGCCCGAACGAGAACACCGCGGGCGCGACCATGAGGTCGCCCAGGCCCTGCTCGCTGAGCAGGTACGAGCCGCCCATGAGGCCGACGATCGCGATGCCCAGCCAGTAGGCCGAGAAGTTGCCCGCGACCAGGCCGGACAGGATGTTGAGCGACGGGCCGCCCTGCCGCGAGGACTTGACGACCTCACGCACGTGCCGCGACGAGGTGGACGTGAACGCCTTGACGAGCTCGGGGATGAGCGCGCCGGCCAGCGTGCCGCAGGAGACGATCGTCGCCAGACGCCACCACTGGTCGCCCGCGGCGGTGTCGGCGAGCACGAACCACGTGGTCGCGAACGTCGCGACGATGCACGCGGCGGACGTGAGCCACACCAGGTTCGACAGCGGACGCTCGAAGTCCATGCGCTCCGCGTCGCGGTACCGCCGTGCGGTGTACAGGTCGTTGAGCTGGTAGGAGACCGCGGACGCGACGATCATCACGGCGCGCACGACGAACACCCAGACCAGCAGGCTCGCCTGGACCGCGGGGTCGTGCACGCCCAGCAGAACGAACGTCACCAGCGCGACGCCGGTCACGCCGTACGTCTCGAAGCCGTCGGCCGACGGGCCCACCGAGTCGCCCGCGTTGTCACCCGTGCAGTCGGCGATGACGCCGGGGTTGCGCGCGTCGTCCTCCTTGATCTTGAACGCGATCTTCATGAGGTCGGAGCCGATGTCCGCGATCTTGGTGAAGATGCCGCCCGCGATGCGCAGCGCGCTCGCGCCGAGCGACTCGCCGATCGCGAAGCCGATGAAGCACGCGCCCGCGATGTCGCGGGGCAGGAACATGAGGATGACGAGCATCATGAACAGCTCGAGGCTGATGAGCACCATGCCGATCGACATGCCGGCCTTGAGCGGCATGCGGTGCAGCGGGAGCGGCTTGCCGCGCAGGCTCGCGAACGCGACCCGGCTGTTGGCCAGCGTGTTCACGCGGATGCCGAACCACGCCACCGAGTAGGACCCGGCCATGCCGATGAGGCTGAACGCGATGACCACGGCGACGCGGCCCCACTCGAATCCGACGAGCACCTTGTAGTAGACGACGATCACCGCGGCGATGAAGGCCCACAGCACCATGAGGAACTTGCCCTGCTGGGCCAGGTAGGCCTTGCAGGTCGAGTAGATGAGCTCCGAGACCTCGCGCATCGAGGTGTGCACCTCGAGCTTGCGCATCTGCAGGTAGGTGGCCACGCCCATCGCGAGGCCCATGACGCACACGACCAGGCCGAGGCCCAGCAGCACGCGGCCGGACATCCCGCCGACGACGGTGACCTCGCTCAGGTCGGGCAGCGACAGGCTGGCCTCGCCGCCGTGCACCCCCGAACCGCTGCTCGAGGTCTCCTGCGCGCATCCGGCGAGCAGGGTCAGCAGCGGTGCGACGAGTACGGCGAGCACCCAGCGCCGCCGCCGGGGGGCGGTCGGCGCGTGGGTGCGGCTGGTGGAGCGGGCGACGGTGTCCACAACATCCCCTCAGGTGGCGAAGGTCTCTCACCGTCGAACGTAGGAGTGCCGCGGGGTGCGGTTCTGAGACGAAGGTCACGCCTTCGTCGTCGCGGCGTGCGCGGTCCGGGGACGACGAAGGCCGCGCCCGGCACCGGTGTCGGTGCGGACGCGGCCTCCGGCCGGCAGGGGTGGGCTCAGCGGTCCTCGAGCGCGGGGACGATCGTCGTCGGGATCGCGAACGCGAGGCTCACGGACGCGATGCCGCCGAAGAAGACCCACGGGCGAGCCGCCTCGACCACCTCGAACGCGATCCAGAACATCGCCAGGCCGGCGAGGAACAGGACGAAGGCGAAGAAGACCGTGACGGCACGCTCCGGGGAGCCGGAACGGTCGTCGTCGCGGCGCTGCAGGACGGGTTCGCTCATGCGGCGCAGCCTACCCGGGACGTTGGTCCCGCGGGTGCGTCACGCGTCGCCCGGCTCGAACGGCCACGCGGCCCGCACGTCGATCCGGCCGAACCGGGCCATGGGGTGGCGCGACGCGATCTCGACCGCCTCCTCGAGCGACGCGCACTCGAGGATGTCGTAGCCGGCGATGTGCTCACCCGCCTCGGCGAACGGGCCGTCGGTGACCGACAGCTCGCCGCCGCGCACGCGCACCGTCCGGGCCTCGGCGGCGGGGCGCAGGCGGTCGCCCTGGACGTGGACGCCGCGCGCCTCGACGTCGGCGACCCACTGCTCGATGTTGTCGTCCTCGGCGCGGTACGGCTCGGCCTCGGGGTCCTCGCACACGATCATGAGGAACTGCATGGTGGGCTCCTTCGGGAGTTGCGGTCCTGACACGGGGATGACGCGCGACGTCCGCGGTTCTCGACACGGCCGCACCCCGACCCGCGCCATCGTGCCGTGCGGGTGCGCGGGCGTCGCGGGCGCGGGCCGTGCGCGCCGCGTCGCCGCCCCCGGAGGTTAAGCGATTCGACGGCTGGTCCGGCCCGTGATCCTGCGCCAAGGTGCACACGGGCCGACCCGTGGCACGGCGACGTGCGCGAGGCGGTTCGACGACGGAGCGCGATGTCGCGCCCCGCATCCCGGGGGAGGACCACGCATGCGGACCACGACGACCTCGACCCCGCGCGTGCCGCGCCTGGTATCCGCCCTGGCGGCGCTCGCCGTCGCGGCGCTCGCGGCGGTGCTCGGGCTGGTGGCCACGGCGCCTGCCGGCACCGCCGCGGACCCGGTCCGGATCATGGCGCTCGGCGACTCGATCACCGGGTCGCCCGGCTGCTGGCGCGCGCTGCTGTGGCAGCGGCTGCAGGCCGCGGGGATCACCGGGACGGACTTCGTCGGGACGCTGCCGGGTCAGGGCTGCGGGTTCGCGTACGACGGTGAGAACGAGGGCCACGGCGGCTACCTGGTGACCGACGTCGCGGCGCAGGGCCTTCTGGTCGGGTGGCTGGACCGGACCGACCCCGACGTGGTGCTCATGCACTTCGGCACGAACGACGTGTGGTCGAACCGGTCGACGACCCAGATCCTGGCGGCCTACACGACGCTCGTGCAGCAGATGCGTGACCACGACCCGGGCATCACGGTGCTCGTCGCGCAGATCATCCCGGTCGCACCCTCGTCATGCGCGCAGTGCCCCGGGCGCACCGTCGAGCTCAACGCGGCGATCCCCGCGTGGGCCGCGGGTCTGAGCACCCCCGCCTCGCCGGTGCGCGTGGTCGACCAGTGGACGGGCTGGGACGCGGCGGCCGACACGGGTGACGGTGTGCACCCCAACCAGTCCGGCATCGTCAAGATGGCCGACCGCTGGTTCCAGCCGGTGGTCGACGCGGTCCGCGGCGTCACGCCCACGCCCACCCCGACGCCGACGCCCACCCCGACGCCGACGCCCATGCCCACCCCGACGCCCACGCCCACGCCCACGGCGAGCGCGACACCGACACCGTCGCCCACGTCCACCGCGCCGGGTGGCGCGTGCACCGCCGCGTACACCGTGGCGAGCCGCTGGCCGGGCGGGTTCGTCGTGACGGTGCGGGTCACGGCCGGGGCGAGCGCGTTGTCGTCGTGGAGCGTCGTCGCGAGCATCCCGGGCGGTCAGGTGACCAACGCCTGGAGCTCACAGGTCGCGACGGCGGGGTCCACCACGACGTTCACGCCCGCGGCGTGGAACTCCGGGCTCGCCGCAGGGGCCTCGACCGAGCTCGGCTTCCAGGGGACCGGTGACCCGACGGCCACGTCGGTCACCTGCCGCGGCGCCTGACGGCGGCGTCGCGCCACGCGCCGGCCCGCACGCCTCCGCAGGGTGGTGCGGGCCGGCCCGTGGGACGCGGCACTCGGACCGGCCGGGCCTCGCGGACCGGGTGCGCAGCCGGGCCGGCGGTCAGCCCCTGCCGCGCAGCCGGTCCAGCTCGCGGCGGTCCCGCTTGGTCGGGCGACCCGCACCCCGTTCGCGCACGCCGGCCAGCGCGACCTGCTCGCGCGGCGGGACGGCGGGGGACCGGTCCAGGTAGCACGCGACCGCCACGGCCGCGCCCACGCGCTTGACGATCGTCCGCTGCACGATCACCACGCGTTCCCGCTCGCCGCCGCGCACGTGCACCTCGTCACCGGGGACGACGATCGTCGCGGGCTTGGCGCGTTCGCCGTTGACCCGCACGTGCCCGGCGCGGCACGCGGCACCGGCCGCGGACCTGGTCGGGAACAGGCGCACCGCCCAGCACCACGCGTCGACCCTCGCCCGCACCGCCTCCGCCACGCACCCACCCTGACACACGAGCCGCAGCGCGCCGCCGAGAGCCTGGCGCTCGGGGTGCCGGTCCGCCAGGGTGGGGGCGGACGGCGAGGGTCGCCGCACAGGGAGGGTGACATGGAGATCGAGCAGGTGGATCTGCCGGAGACGACGCTCGCGGTGGTCCGGGAGCGGGTCGCGATGACCGCGCTCACGGGGTTCTACGACAGCGCCTACACACGGGTCGAGCGCGCGCTGACGGCCGCGGGGCTCGCGCCCACAGGTCCCGCGATCGGCTGGTACGCGGACATGCCCACGGACTCGGTGGACGTCGCCGCGGGCTTCGCGGTGCCCGACGGGGCGGGGCCGTTCGTCGACGACGTGCAGACGCACACGCTGCCGGCCGGTGCCGCCGTCGTCGGGACCTACACGGGTCCGTACGACGGTCTCCCGGGCGCCTGGGACCAGCTGGTCACGTGGGCGGCGCAGCACGGCGCCGCCGGTCGCGGAGACTTCTGGGAGGAGTACCTCACCGACCCGAGCCCGGACGACGACCCGGCCGCGAACGTCACCCGCCTGGTGCTGCCCCTGCGCTGAGCCTGCCCGCGATCGCGGGCACGGCGCGGTCGCTCCGGGGAGTCCTCACCCGGAGCGACCGGCGACGTGGGGCACCGCGGTGCGGCGCCGTGCGCGGTGCCGTCAGTCGGCGCGGCGCGTGATGCGCACGTGCCAGGCCTCGGGGCCGTCGACGAGCACCTCGGTGTCGATCGGCGCGCGCTCCGCGAGCTGCGCGAGCAGCGGACGCGGCAGGTGCGGCGCGACGATCACGAGCGACTGGCCGGGCGCGATGGCCTCGAACGCGCCGAACACGGTGGCGTGCCGGATGGCGTGCGGGATCGCGCGCACGTCGAGGACCGGGTCGGCCTCGTCGTGCCCGCCGCAGCCGCACGAGTGCGCGGCGGGCTCGGGCGTCGGCGCGGAGCCGAGGATCTCGACGTGCTGGCTGGTCATGGTGCCTCCCGTGGGACGTGGGCGCTGTGCCCGGGTTCTGAGGATGGGACGGGTGCGGGGGGTGATGCCACAGGACCCGCCGTGGAAAAACCCGGGCCCGCGTGCTTGTCGGCCGGGGCGGTGGGCGCCACGTCGGGGTCGCGGCGCAGGTCCAGCACGCAGTGCTCGCGGCCCACGAACGGGCGCAGCCGGTGCGCCGTGACGGGCCCGCCGGCGGTCTCCAGGACGCCCGAGGCCAGGCCCAGGTGGACGCTGCACACCACGTCCGGCCGTTCACGTGCGAGCTCGAGGAACGGGCACCGCCACAGGTGGACCCGCAGGCCGTCGTCGTCGCGCTGCGGGTCGAACCCGAGGCGGTCCAGGTGGCCCTCGAGCGCGTCGAGCTGGCGGGCCGCGGCGTCCTGCGCGGTGCCCGCCGGGTCGGCCGGGGCGAGCGGCGGCTCGAGCGCACCGCCGGGAGCGGTGAGCGACCGCCCCGCCGTGCGTGCCGCGTCCCGGGTGGGGCCCAGCGAGCGGCCGAAGCCGTCGAGCAGCACCTTCGTGAGTGCGACGTGCGCGATGGACTGCTCGAGGCGTCCCATCGCGATCGGGTCGCGGCGCGCGTCGTCGGCCGAGGCCGCGCGGTAGAGCATCCGGGGCCGGCCGCGCACCGTGCGGGTCTCGGGCGCCCGCACCGCGTAGCCGTCGCCGACCAGCTTGGCGAGGTGCTCACGCGTCGTGTTCTCGTGCAGCCCGGTGGTCCGCGCGAGCTCGTGCACGGTGTGCGAGCCGCCGCGCTGCAGGATGTGCAGCAGGTCGACGCGGCTCGCGGCGGCGAGCGTGCGCTCGCCGGGCTGGCGTCGGGTTGCGGGCATGGTGGCAGTATCCGGCCCGCGCACCCGGGGTCCGCAGGGGACCGAGGTCCCGTGCACCCCGCGGGGCCGGTTAATTACGGTCGGGAACGTGGAAAATCACCCGCCGCGACGGACCCCGCCCGTGCGGCTCGTGCTGCTGCTCCCCGCGGGCGTCGCTCTGCTCGCCGGTCTCGACGCCGCGCTCACGCTGCTGGGGCTGCCGGCGCCCGTCCGGCTCGACCGGCTCCCCGTCGTGCACGGCCCGCTCATGGTGCTCGGCTTCGTCGGCACGCTCGTCGCGCTCGAGCGCGCGGTGGCGCTCGCGCCGCGCACGGCCGGCGAGCGCTCCCGGCCATGGGCGTGGGCGTCGCCCGGGCTGCTGGGCCTCGGCGGGCTGCTGCTGGTCGCGCCCGCCCCGCTCGTCGTCGGCCAGCTGTGCCAGGTCGGGGGCGCGGGTGTGCTCGTGGCGCTGTACGGCGCGGCGTGGGGCCGGCGGGCGGACGCCGCGATCGCGGTGCAAGGGCTGGGTGCGGTGGCCGCGGTGGGCGCCGCGGCGCTCTGGGCGGCAGGCGTCCCGGTCCCGGCGCTCGCGCCGTGGCTGGTCGCGTTCCTGGTGCTCACGATCGCCGGCGAGCGGCTCGAGCTGATGCGGATCACGCCCGTGCCGGCCGCGGCGGAGCGCGGGCTGGTGGCCGCGTCGCTGGGGCTGGTGAGCGGTGCCGCGCTCACGCTGCTGTGGCCCGGGCTCGGCACCGCGGTGCTCGGTGCCTCGCTCGTGGGCCTCGTCGCGGTGCTCGGCAGGTTCGACGTCGCACGGCGGACGGTGCGCGGGCACGGGCTGCCGCGGTTCATGGCGGTCGCGATGCTCGCGTCGTTCGCGTGGCTCGCGGTCGCCGGGGGCATCTGGCTGCTGGGCGGCCCCGCGACCGGCGGCGTGCGGTACGACGCGGTGCTGCACGCGGTCTTCCTCGGGTTCGTGATGTCCATGGTGATGGCGCACGCGCCCGTCATCCTGCCCGCGGTGCTGCGCCGCCCGCTGCCGTACCGCCCCGTGATGTACGTGCCGCTCGCGCTGCTGCACAGCACGCTCGTGCTGCGGGTGCTGGTGGGCGACGCGCGTGACGTCGCGTGGGCCGTGCAGGTGGGCGGGGTCGGCAACATCGTGGCCGTGCTGACGTTCGTGGCCGTCGCGGCGACGAGCGTGCTGCGGGGCGCACCGCCCACGGTGCGGCCCGTGCGGTCCCGCACCGAGCCGGCGCCCACCGTGGCGGTGGTCGCGTGACGCGCGCATCGTGGCACCTGCGTGCCAACGCCCTGGTGCTCGCGTGGCTGCTCGCCGCGGCGACGCTGACCGTCGCGCACCGCTGGGTCCCCGCGGCGCAGTGGCTCATGGTCCACCTGCTCCTGCTCGGCGCCGTGAGCAGCGCGATCCTCCTGTGGAGCCAGCACTTCGCCGACACGCTGCTGCGGCAGCCCGCACCGGGCGGGCGTCGCGGCCTCACGCTGCGCCTCGCGGCGCACACCGTCGGGGCGCTGCTCGTCGTCGCGGGGCTCGCGGTGCCCGCATTCGCGCTCGTGGTGCCCGGCGGGGTGCTCGTGGCCGGTGCGGGTGCGGCGCAGGCCGTGGTGCTGCTGCGCCAGATGCGCGCCGCGCTCCCGGGCCGGTTCCGGCCCCTGGTGCGGTGGTACGTCGCGGCCGGCGCCGCGCTCCCGTTGGGCGTCGCGGGTGGTGTGGTGCTCGCGCGCGGGACGCTCTCGGACGAGCTGCACGGCCGCCTGTACGTCGCGCACGTCACGCTCACGCTCATCGGCTGGGTCGCGGTCACGGTGCTCGGGACACTCATGGTGCTGTGGCCGACCGTCACGCATGCGCGCATCGAGCCCGCCGACGAGGCCGCGGGTCGCCGCGCGCTGCCCGTGGTCCTCGCGGGTCTCGCGGTCGTGGTGATCGGCACCGCGACGGGGCTGCGCGTGCTCGTACCCGCGGGCTGCGTCGTGGTCGCGGTCGGCGCGGGCCTGATCGGCGCGATGATGTGGCGCCAGTGGCGCTCGGCGGCTCCGGTGGTCGCGGCGAACGCCGCACGCGCCACGCCGGGCCGCACCGCACCCGTGCACGTGCCGCCGACGTTCGCCCCGGTGGCGCTCGCGGCGTCCACCGCCTGGCTCGCGGGCTCGCTGCTCGCGTTCGGGGCGGTGGTCGCGGCCGCGCCGGGCTGGGACGTCGCCGCCGACCGCGTGCGCGGACTCGTCGCGCCGTTCGCGGTGGGCTTCGCCGCGCAGGTGCTGCTGGGTGCGCTGTCCCACCTGTTGCCCGTGGTGCTGGGCGGCGGACCGGCCGTCACGCGGCGCACCGCGGCCGAGCTCGATCGCGGTGCGGTCGTGCGGCTCGTCCTGGTCAACGGCGGGCTGCTGCTGTTCTGCGCGCCGGTGCCGAGCGCGGTGCGGGTCGTGGTCTCGCTCGTCGTGCTCGGCGCGCTCGCGGCGTTCCTGGTGCTCGCGGCGCGCGCAGTGCTGATCGCCCGGCGCACGGCACCCGCGGGGCCCACGGCGCCCGTGGACGAGGCACGCCCGGCCGTTCCCCAGCGCCCCGTGCGCAGCGGTGCGCTCGCGGTGGGGGTGGGCGGGCTCGCGCTCGCCGTGGTGGTGGGTGTCGCGATGGATCCGCCGTCAGCCGGCATCGCCGCGTCGGACGTCGCGGGAGGCGTGACCGCGACGGGCCGCACGACGACGGTCGCGGTGCAGGCGCAGGACATGCGCTTCTCGCCCGCCCGGATCGAGGTGCCCGCGGGCGACCGACTGGTCGTCGAGGTGACCAACGTCGACGACGACGTGCACGATCTCGTCGTCGCGAACGGCGCGACGAGCGGCCGGCTCGCGCCGGGGGAGTCGGCCCGCGTCGACGTGGGCGTGGTGGGCACGGACACCGACGCGTGGTGCTCGGTGGCCGGGCACCGCCTGATGGGCATGACGCTCGAGATCGCCGTCACGGGCGAGGCGCCGCGCACCGCACAGAGCGCCGACCCGTCCGGTGCGCCGACCGTGGGCGGCCACAGCGGCGACCACATGGGCCACGGCTCCGCGAGCACACCGGGCGTCTCCGCCGCGGACCGGCTCGACCTCATGGCGGAACCCGATGCGTCGTTCGTCGCGCGCGACGCGGCGCTGCCGCCGCTGGGCCCCGACGACGGTCCCGTCACGCGGCACGTGCGGCTCGAGGTCCAGGAGGTGGTGCGCGAGGTGGCCCCGGGCGTCACGCAGCGGCTGTGGACGTTCGGCGGGCAGGCGCCCGGCCCGGTGCTGCACGGGCGCGTGGGGGACACGTTCGTCGTGACGCTGGTCAACGACGGCTCGATCGGCCACTCGATCGACTTCCACGCGGGTGCGCTCGCACCCGACGACGTCATGCGCACGATCGCTCCCGGGCAGGAGCTGACGTACCGCTTCACCGCGACGCGGTCGGGCGTCTGGATGTACCACTGCTCGACGATGCCGATGTCCGTGCACATCGCCAACGGCATGCTCGGGGCGGTCGTGATCGAGCCCGACGGGCTCGCGCAGGCCGACCGGCAGTACGTGGTGGTCCAGCACGAGCTGTACCTGGGCGAGCAGGGTGGCGAGGTCGATGCGGCCAAGGTCGCGGGCCAGGTCCCGGACCTCGTCGTCCTCAACGGGTACGCCAACCAGTACCGGGACCGTCCGCTGACCGCAGCGGTGGGTGAGCGGGTGCGTCTCTGGGTGCTCGACGCGGGACCGAACCGGCCGAGCGCGTTCCACGTGGTCGGCGGTCAGTTCGACACCGTGTTCCGCGAGGGGGACTACACGCTGCGGGCCGGCGGCTCCACGGGGACGGGTGGTGCGCAGGTGCTCGCGCTGCAGCCCGCGGAGGGCGGGTTCGTCGAGCTGACGTTCCCGCAGGCGGGCACGTACCCGTTCGTCACGCACGTGATGTCGGACGCCGAGAAGGGCGCCATGGGGCGCGTGCGCGTCACGCCCTGACGAGCTCCGGCGGGTGGCGGCGGTCGTGCGCCGCCACCCGCCGGTCCGGCGTCAGGAGCGCAGTGCCAGGTAGGTGGAGATGAGGGACCGCGTCGACGGGTCCTGCGCGGCGAGCGCGTCGGCGTCGCCCACCACGGCGGGCGCGATCTCCATGGCGAGCTTCTTGCCCAGCTCGACGCCCCACTGGTCGAACGAGTCGATGCCCCAGACCACGCCCTGGACGAACGTGATGTGCTCGTACAGCGCGATGAGCTGACCCAGCACGGACGGCGTGAGCGACGCGGCGAGGATCGACGTCGTCGGCCGGTTCCCGGAGAACACGCGCGCCGGCACGATCTCCTCGGCGGTGCCCTCGGCCCGCACCTCGTCCGCGGTCTTGCCGAACGCGAGCGCCTTGGTCTGCGCGAAGTAGTTCGCCAGGAACAGCGCGTGCACGTCCGCGTCGCCGTCGCGCAGCGGGTGCGCGGGGTTGGCGACCGCGATGAAGTCGGCCGGGATGAGCCGCGTGCCCTGGTGGATCAGCTGGTAGAACGCGTGCTGCCCGTTGGTGCCGGGCTCGCCCCAGAACACCTCACCGGTCTGCGTGGTCACGGGCGTGCCGTCCCAGCGGACCGACTTGCCGTTCGACTCCATGGTGAGCTGCTGCAGGTACGCCGGGAAGCGGTGCAGGTACTGCGCGTAGGGGAGCACCGCGTGCGTGTGCGCGCCCAGGAAGTTGACGTACCAGACGTTGAGCAGGCCCATCAGGACGGGCACGTTCTGCGCGAACGGCGTGGTGGCCACGTGCTGGTCCACGGCGTGGAAGCCCGCCAGGAAGTCACGGAAGCCGTCCGGACCGATCGCGATCGCGAGCGACGTGCCGATCACCGAGTCCACGGAGTACCGGCCACCGACCCAGTCCCAGAACCCGAACGCGTTGGCGGGGTCGATGCCGAACGCCGCGACCTTGTCGAGCGCCGTGGACACCGCGACGAAGTGCTGCGCGACCGCGGCCGTGCGCGCGTCGTCGGAGTCCTCGAGGACGCCCGCCGCGGCGAGCTCGGTCCACAGCCACTCGCGCGCCAGGCGTGCGTTCGTCAGCGTCTCGAGCGTGCCGAACGTCTTGGAGGCGACGATGAACAGCGTCGTCGTCGGGTCCAGGCCCTTGACCTTCTCGGCCAGGTCGGTGGGGTCGATGTTGGAGACGAAGCGCACCTCCAGGCCGTCCTGCACGTACGGCTTCAAGGCCTCGTACGCCATGACGGGGCCCAGGTCCGAGCCGCCGATGCCGATGTTGACGACCGTGCGCACGCGCTCACCCGTCACACCCGTCCACTCGCCCGAGCGCACGCGGTCCGCGAACGCGTACATCTTGGCGAGCTCGGCCTGCACGTCGGCGTCCACGTCCTGCCCGTCGACGACGAGCCGGGGCTCGGCACCCGCGGGCCGGCGCAGCGCCGTGTGCAGGACCGCGCGGTCCTCCGTGACGTTGATGTGCTCACCCGTGAGCTGCGCCTGCAGCCGGTCGGCGAGGCCGACCTCGTCCGCGAGGCGCACCAGCAGCGCGAGCGTCTCGTCGGTCACGAGGTTCTTGGACAGGTCGACGTGCAGGTCGGCGAGCTGCAGCGTGAGGCGCTGCGCGCGCGCCGGGTCCGCCTCGAACCAGCCGCGCAGGTCCGGCGTCAGGGTCGACTCGTGCGCGGACAGGTCCTGCCACGCACTCGTCGCGGTGGCGTCGATGGGGCCGGTGGAGCTGGTCACGGTGGTTCCCTCCGAGATGTGCTGGGGTGGCCCGGGGAGGCGGACGGCGAACCGGGACGGCTGCGGTGCGCGCGGGCCCTCCCAACCTAGTGCGACGCGACGCCGCCCCGCACAGGACACCCCTGGGACCCCCACCCGCCCACCCGCCGACCTGGTAGTTGTCCGCCAGTTCGGCGAGTGGGTGGTGACCCCGGGCGACCCCACCGGCCGACCTGGTAGTTGTCCGCCAGTTCGGCGAGTGGGGGCGCGTTCCGGGGGTGTGAACGGGGGGTCACGATGTGATCACGGTCACGATCGATGCTTGACACGGGATTAGTAAGGAACGTCTACTAACAAACGTGTCGACGACCACCCGCCCCGGGAACCGCGCCGGACGCGCCCTGCGGCCCACCGCCAAGGCGCTGCCGAAGCACACGCGCGTGCACAACCGGTCGCTCGTCCTGGCGCACCTGTTCCACACCGGCCCGTCGTCCCGGGCGGACATCGCCCGCTCCACGGGCCTGACGCGCGTGACCGTCTCCGGCCTGGTCGCGGACCTCCAGGAGGAGGGGCTGGTCGAGGACCTGGGCGTGCGGGTGGAGGGCAAGGTCGGCAAGCCCGCGACGCTCGTGCAGATGCGCACCGAGTCGTTCCAGGTGGTCGCGGTCGACCTGACCGACGACACGACGATGCACGGTGCCACGCTCACGCTCGTCGGCGACGTCGCCGCACGGCGTGAGGTGCCGATCGACGGACGCTCGGGCGACGCCGCGCTCGCGGCGCTCGAGGAGCTGTGCCGCGCGCTGCTCGCCGCCGCGGTCCGGCCCGTGATCGGCATCGGCATCGCGTCGCCGGGCGTCATCACCACCGACGGCCACGTGGTGCAGGCGCCGAACCGCGGCTGGTACGACCTGCCGCTCGCGGCGACGCTCAGCGAGCGCCTGGGCGTCCCGGTGCACGTCGCCAACGACGCCAACACGCGCGCGCTGGGTGAGTTCACGTTCGGCACCGCGTCGGGCGACGGGTCGCTGGTGCTGACGGTGGGCGAGGGCGTGGGCGCGGGCATCGTGGTGGACGGCGCGCTCGTCGTCGGCCGCAACGACGCGGCGGGTGAGCTCGGCCACCTGACGGTCGTCGACGAGTCCACACCCGGTGAGGTCCCCGCGCAGTGCGCGTGCGGCCGCGCGGGCTGCCTGGAGACCGTGCTGAGCGTGCCGGCGCTGCGCCGCCGCATCGCCGGTCTGCCCCCCGAGGAGTCCGACGCCGCGCTGGCGTCGGTCGGACGGCTGCTGGGCATCGCCCTCGCACCCGTCGTCAGTGCGCTCGACCTCGCGGAGGTCCTGCTCTCCGGTCCGCCGGAGCTGCTGGACGGCCCACTGCGCGAGGCGGCGCTGTCCGCAGTCCGGACCCGCACCATGCCCGTGATCGGGCGTGGCCTGTCGGTCCGGATGAGCTCGCTCGACGAGGACGGGGTGCTGTCCGGTGCGGCAGTCCTGGTCCTGTCAGGGCAGCTCGGGGTCACGTGACGACCCCGAGCCGCCCCCTTGCAGGTCGAAGCTCCAACCCGGCGACCGCCGCCCCGGCGTTCGCCTCGCTCTCGGGAGGAACCCCAACGTGAAGATGCTACGGTTCGCGGCTCTCGGCGTGGCGGCGACGCTCGCGCTGACGGCGTGCGGCTCCGGCGACGACAACCCCTCCGACCCCGCGACGAACGGAGGCGGCGGTACCTCGGCCGCCCCCGAGGCCGCGGAGATCACCCTCTGGCTCGCCGGCAGCGACACCAACGCCGACCTCCGGAAGTACCTGGTGGACACGTTCGCCGAGGAGAACCCCGGCTCGACGCTGGTCATCGAGGAGATCGGCTGGGGTGACCTGATCACCAAGCTGACCACCGCCCTGCCCGACGAGGCCAACACGCCCGACGTCGTGGAGATCGGCAACACACAGGCGCCCACGTTCACGACGGTCGGGGCGTTCCGCGACCTGACCCCGCTGTACGAGGAGCTGGGCGGCGACAAGCTGCTCAAGCCGCTCGTCGACGCGGGCACGGTCGACGGCAAGAACTTCGCGCTGCCGTACTACTTCGGCTCGCGCTTCATGTTCTACCGCGCGGACATCTGGAAGGAGGCCGGCGTCGAGGTCCCCACGACGCTCGCCGAGTTCACGGAGGCCGCCAAGAAGCTGACGACGGACAAGCAGTCCGGGTTCGCGATGGGCGGCCAGGACTGGCGCAACGGCATCTCGTGGGTGTTCGCCAACGGCGGCGAGCTCGCGACGGTCGACGGCACCACGTGGACGTCGACGCTCTCGGACCCCAACACCATCAAGGGCCTCGAGCAGTGGCAGGAGATCTACCAGGTCGGCTCGAACCTGCCCTCGACCGCGCGTGACGTGGCGTACTGGGACTTCCTCAACGACGACCCGGACGCCCCGGCGGCCGCGACGATCATGGCGCCCCGGTGGGCGCAGTGGTCGATCGGCGACATGACCGAGAACGACAAGGGCGAGGAGGTCCGCGACGGCATGGCCGACGCGACCAAGTTCGACATCTTCGCCCTGCCGGGCGTGGACGGCGGCGTCGCGCCGGTGTTCGCGGGAGGCTCGGACATCGCGGTGTCCGCGAAGTCGCAGCACCCCGAGCTCGCGGAGAACCTGCTGCGGATCATCTTCTCCGAGGAGTACCAGACGATGCTGGGCGGTGCGGGCCTGGGCCCGGGCAACTCCGACTACGTGTCCTCGCTGGGCGACGACAAGTTCGCGACGACGATGATCGAGACCGCGCAGGCCTCCAAGCAGACCCCGCCCGCACCGGGCTGGGCCGCGATCGAGGGCGCGTCCGTCTACGAGGAGCTGTTCCAGAAGATCGCCGAGGGCGGCGACGTGGCCGAGCTGGCCGCGGAGTACGACGCCAAGCTGACGCCGATGCTCAACGGCGGCGCCGCGGGCTGACGCCCGCTCGCGGGGTGGCCGGACCGCCGGTCCGGCCACCCCGTCCCACCGAACGGCCGTCCGCGGGAGCCTGCCCCCTGCGCCCCCGCGGACGGCACCCTCCGGGGCACCGCCTCGGCACCGACGTCGCGCCGCCCCGGCGCACAGGAGAGACCCCATGCCTCACGACGCTGCCCTCGGCGTGCCCGCGCACCGCGCGGACGCCGACCACGGCGGCCCGACGAGCGCCCCGCCGGCACCGCGCCGACGCCGCGTCCCGGCCGCGCCCTACCTGCTCCTGCTGCCGGCGCTGCTCGCGCTGCTCGCGGGCCTGGCCTACCCCGTGGGCCGGCAGGTGGTGCTGTCGCTGCAGAGGTTCGGCCTCGAGCAGCAGTTCGGTCAGCCGCCCGAGTTCGTCGGCGCCGACAACTTCGTACGGATCTTCACCGACGACAGCCTGTGGTCCGTGGTCCTGCGCTCGATCGTGTTCTGCCTGGTCAACGCGGGCCTGACGGTGCTGATCGGCCTCGGTTTCGCGCTCCTGATGCGCGCGGTGGGCACCGCGGTCCGGATCGTCCTGCAGGTCTGCCTGCTGCTCGCGTGGGCGATGCCGATGGTCGCGGGCGTCACGGTGTTCAAGTGGTTGTTCGACTACCGCACGGGTGTCGTCAACTGGCTCCTGGTCAAGCTCGGGTTCTCCGGCATGGACGGGTTCTCGTGGCTGTCGCAGCCGTTCACGTTCTTCCTCGTCGCGACGCTCGTCATCGTGTGGATGTCCGTGCCGTTCGTCGCGCTCTCCATCTACGCGGGCCTGACGGCCGTCCCCGACGAGGTGCTCGAGGCCTCCCGGATCGACGGCGCGGGCGGGTTCCAGCAGCTCTGGTACATCCTGCTGCCGATGGTGCGGCCCGTGATCTCGATCGTGCTGCTGCTGCAGATCATCTGGGACCTGCGCGTGTTCGCTCAGATCCGGCTCCTGCAGGACGCGGGAGCGCCCGTGTCCGAGACCAACCTGCTGGGCAACTTCATCTACGAGCTGGGCATCAGCAGGCAGGACTTCGGCGGCGCCGCGGCGGTCTCGATCTTCGTGCTCGTCCTGACGGTCACGCTGAGCTGGCCGTACGTCCGCAGCCTCATGAAGGAGGACGCATGAGCACCATCGCCCCCGCCCAGGTCGCACCCGCCGCGGCGCGGGACGCGGTCCGCCGCCCGCACGCGCCGGGTGCCGGGCGCCGGCGGCTGCGCCGGGTCCTGCTGTCGGCGCTCGCACTCGTCGCATCGCTCGTCTGGGTCTTCCCGGTCTACTGGATGATCCTGTCGGCGTTCACGCCGTCGGCCTACCTGCGCTCGAAGGACCCGCAGCTCCTGCCGGTGCACGCGACGTGGGTCAACTTCTCGCGCGTGCTCGAGGGTGACGGGTTCACCACCGCGCTCAGGATGAGCCTGGCGATCACGTCCCTGACCGTCGTCCTGGTGCTGGCGTTCGCGTTCCTCGGGGCGTTGGCGATCAGCCGCTGGAAGTTCCGGGGCCGCAAGTCGTTCGTGCTCGCGGTGCTGTTCATCCAGATGCTCCCGGCCGAGGGGCTGTTCATCGCGCAGTACAAGATGCTCTCGAGCGCGCACCTGCTGGACTCGGTGATCGGCGTGACGGTGCTGTACACCGCGGCGGTCATCCCGTTCACCATCTGGATGCTGCGCGGGTTCGTCGCGGGCGTGCCCGCCGAGCTCGAGGAGGCGGCGATGGTCGACGGGCTGTCCCGTACGCAGGCGTTCCTGCGCATCACGTTCCCGCTGCTGGCGCCCGGGCTCGTCGCGTCGGGGGTGTACGCGTTCCTGCAGGCGTGGAACGAGTTCACGGTCGCGATCGTCGCGCTCCCGTCGCCCGACCGGCAGACGCTACCGCTGTGGTTGCGGGAGTTCCTCACGGCGTCGGTCAACCGCGGCGTCGACTGGGGCCAGGTCATGGCGGCCTCGACGCTGATCGCGCTGCCGGTGATCGTGTTCTTCCTGATCGTGCAGGGCCGGATGACGTCCGGCCTGGTCTCCGGCGCGGTCAAGGGCTGAGGCGGCCCCGGATCATGGACAGGCACAGCACGGCCGACGAGCAGGTCGGCCACACCGTCGGCGTGGACGTCGGCGGCACCAAGACGGCGACGGTCCTGCTGGACGGTGCCGGACGCGTGGTCGCCCAGGACCGGACGCCCACGCGGCACGGGGTCGAGGCCGTCGCGCGCGGCGTCGCCGACGCGGTGCGTCGCGTCCTGCACGACGCGCACGTGCCGGCCGACCGGCTCGTCGGGGTCGGCGTCGGGGTGCCCGGGGTCGTGGACCCCGACGGCGGCTCGGTCGCGAACGCGGTCAACCTCGGCGTGGAGGGCCGCGCACCGCTCGCCGCGCTCGTGTCCGACGCGTTGGGCGGCACCCGGGTGCGGCTCGAGAACGACCTCAACGCCGCCGTGATCGGCGCCGCGCACCACCTCGCCGCATCCGGCGAGGGACGGGTCGACGACCTCGCGTTCGTCGCGCTCGGCACCGGGCTGGCCGCGGGCATCATGCTCGACGGCCGCCTGCGGCGCGGTCCCCACCAGGCCGCGGGCGAGATCGGGCACCTGCGATACGTGCCCGACGGGCTGCCGTGCAAGTGCGGGCAGACCGGCTGCCTCGAGCGGTACGCGTCGGGCTCGGCGATCGACGCCGCGTGGCCGTCGCGCACGGGCCGGCCCGCCCCGGTCGAGCTGTTCGAGGCGGCCGCGGCGGGCGACCCGGACGCCGTGCGCGTGCGGGAGGACTTCGTCGGCGCGGTCGCGGCGGCGGTGCGGGTGCTCGTGCTGACGTGCGACGTCGGCCGGATCGTGATCGGTGGAGGCGTCAGCCAGCTGGGCGCGCCGCTGCTCGACGCGCTCGTCGCGGAGCTCGAGCGGCAGGCCGCCGGCTCGCCGTTCCTGGCCGAGGCGGACCTGCCCGGCCGGCTGCGGCTCGCACCCGCGGGGGTGCCGGTCGGCGCGGTGGGCGCCGGCCTCGTCGGACGGGGAGGCATCTGATGGAGGTCGTGATCGCACCGGGTGCCGAGCTGGCCCGGATCGCGGCCGACGCGGTCGAACGGCTGCTGCGGGCGCGCCCCACGGCGGTGCTCGGCCTGGCGACGGGCTCGAGCCCGCTGGCCGTGTACGACGAGCTCGCGCGGCGGCACACGCGCGACGGGCTGTCGTTCGCACGGGCGCGCGCGTTCATGCTCGACGAGTACGTGGGCCTGCCCGCGGACCACCCGCAGCGCTACCGCAACGTGATCGAGACCGAGTTCGCCTCGCGCGTGGACCTGCCGCCCGGCGCGGTGCTGGGTCCCGACGGGCTCGCGCAGGACCTGGTGGCGGCGTGCGCGGCGTACGAGCACGCGATCGCCGACGCGGGTGGCGTGGACCTGCAGCTGCTCGGCATCGGCACCGACGGCCACGTGGCGTTCAACGAGCCCGGGTCCTCGCTCGCGTCGCGGACCCGCATCAAGACGCTGACCCGCCAGACGCGCGAGGACAACGCGCGGTTCTTCGACGACGACGTCGCGCAGGTCCCCACGCACTGCCTCACGCAGGGCCTGGCGACGATCATGTCCGCGCGGCACCTGGTGCTGCTGGCGCAGGGTCGGGGCAAGGCCGAGGCGGTGCACCAGCTGGTCGAGGGGCCGGTCTCGGCGTTGTGGCCCGCGACCGTGCTGCAGCACCACCCGCACGTCACGGTCCTGGTCGACGACGCGGCCGCGAGCCGGCTGCAGCTGGGCGACTACTACCGCGAGACGTACGCCGCCAAGCCCGCGTGGCAGGGGTTGTGAGGACGTGCGGGCCCGGTGGTCCCACCCGCGGCCGTGTCGGCCGCCCGACGTAGACTTCCCGCCATGAGTGAACCGCAGTTCCCGCCCGCCGGCCCTGACGACCCGTTCGGCTCGGACTCCGGGACGGGGACCAGCGTCCTCGAGCGCACGGAGACCACCGAGCAGGTGGAACCGGGCGACCACGAGCGCTTCGCGCACTACGTGCGCAAGGAGAAGATCACGGAGTCGGCCGTGACGGGTGCGCCCGTCGTCGCGCTGTGCGGCAAGGTCTGGGTGCCGGGCCGCGACCCGAACAAGTTCCCGGTGTGCCCCGTGTGCAAGGAGATCTACGAGGGCCTGCGCCCGCCGCAGGACGGCGGGGACGGCTCGAACGGCTCGGGCGGGGACGCTGGCGGCGGCTCCGGCCGGCGCTGGAGCGGCTTCGGCCGCGGGTCCTCGGGGCGTTGAGCGCCCGGCAGGAGCCGTCCACCACCCACGCGTCCTCGTCTGCGGCATCGCACCTGCCGCCGGCGTTCCCGTCGCGTGCCCCGTGGGGGACGGCCGGCAAGCTGCGCGCGTGGCAGGCCGAGGCGCTCGAGCTGTACCGGGCGCGCGCACCGCGGGACTTCCTCGCGGTCGCCACGCCGGGCGCGGGCAAGACGACGTTCGCGCTGCGCATCGCGGCCGAGCTGCTCGAGTCACGCGTGGTGCGCCGGGTGACCGTGGTCGCCCCGACGGAGCACCTCAAGCGCCAGTGGGCGGATGCGGCCGCGCGGGTCGGGATCCGGCTGGACCCCGCGTTCAGCAACGCACAGGGCAGGCACGGTCACGGGTTCGACGGCGTCGCGGTGACGTACGCGCAGGTGGCCAACAAGCCCGCGCTGCACGCGGCGCGCACCACCGCGGCCCCCACGCTGGTGATCCTGGACGAGGTGCACCACGGCGGCGACGCGCTGTCCTGGGGCGACGGCGTCCGGGAGGCGTTCGAGGGCGCCGCGCGACGGCTCGCGCTGACCGGCACGCCGTTCCGCTCCGACACCGCCGCGATCCCGTTCGTGCAGTACGAGCGGGACGCGCACGGCATCCGCCGCTCACGCGCCGACTACACGTACGGCTACGGAGACGCGCTGCGTGACCACGTCGTCCGTCCGGTGATCTTCCTGTCCTACTCGGGCGCGATGCGCTGGCGCACGCGCACGGGTGACGAGGTCAGCGCGCGCCTGGGGGAGGCGCTGACCAAGGACATGACCGCGCAGGCCTGGCGCACCGCGCTCGACCCGGGCGGCGAGTGGATCCCGGCCGTGCTCGCGGGTGCCGATCGTCGGCTGACCGAGGTGCGGCGCACGGTGCCCGACGCGGGCGCCATGATCATCGCGACCGACCAGAACGACGCGCGCGCGTACGCGGGCCACCTCGCGCGGCTCACGGGCGAGTCGCCGACGGTCGTGCTGTCCGACGAGGAGGGCGCGAGCGACAAGATCGACGAGTTCTCCGCGGGTGACTCGCGCTGGCTCGTCGCGGTCCGCATGGTCTCCGAGGGGGTGGACGTGCCCCGGCTCGCGGTGGGCGTGTACGCGACCAGCACCGCCACGCCGCTGTTCTTCGCGCAGGCCGTCGGCCGGTTCGTGCGCGCGCGCAAGCGGGGCGAGACCGCCTCGGTGTTCCTCCCGTCGGTGCCCCAGCTGCTCGCGCTCGCGGGGTCGATGGAGCTCGAACGGGACCACGCGCTGGACCGGCCGAAGACGGCGGAGGAGGACGGCGCGGGCTACAACCCGGAGGACGCGCTGCTCGCTGCGGCGAACTCCGAGCGGTCGGGCCCGGACGCGGTCGGCCCGGACGGTCTGCAGGGCTCGTTCGAGGCGCTCGAGGCGCAGGCCTCGTTCGACCGCGTCCTGTTCGACGGCGGTGAGTTCGGCACGGGCGCCGAGGTGGGGTCCGACGAGGAGCTCGACTTCCTGGGGCTGCCGGGCCTGTTGGACGCCGACCAGGTCTCCGCGCTGCTGCGGCAGCGTCAGGCCGATCAGCTCAAGGGCCGGCGAACGGTCCGGACCGCACCCGACCTGGCCGAGATGGACCACCGCAAGCAGGCCGAGCTGCGCAAGGAGCTCGCGCAGCTCGTGGGTGCCTGGTCGCGGCGCAGCGGGCAGCCGCACGGCGCGGTGCACGCCGAGCTGCGTCGGCGGTGCGGCGGGCCCGAGGTCGCGCTGGCGGACCCGGCCCAGCTCGGGTCCCGCGTGGAGATGATCCGCGGGTGGTTCGTCGGCCGCAAGTAACCCCGAGCCGGTGGTGAGCGCAAGGCCCGTCTCACGATCCGAGATACCCTGTCGGAGCCGCCGAGGATGAGAAACCGCAGGTCAGCGCGGTGGACGCGTGTCCACATAGCACCGGGGCGTTGCGTCGCAAGTTGTCGTTCGACGTGCCGAGGATCGTCCGGCGGAGCACGGTTGTCCCATACCGGGTGCGGAACGCCGCACCTCGGACCTCGCGAACCGCGGGCCACCGCCCGTGACGAAAGGGGCAGACGATGTCCACCTGGCTCATCCTGATCATCCTCGGTGTGGTGCTGCTGATCCTCGGCCTGGCCGGAATCGCCAAGATCCTCATCTGGATCGGCGTCGCCGTCCTCGTCGTCAGCCTCATCATGTCCCTGCTCGGCCGCCGTCGCGTGTAGCCCTCGGCACCGCACGTCCGGCGGCACTGCACGCCGGCCGTACGCCCGGATCCACGACGCCGGTCCTCGCACCACGCGAGGGCCGGCGTCGTCGCGTCGGCAGCGGGTCAGACCTCCAGCACCAGCGGCACGGTGGGCAGCGCCGCCTCGTCCGCGGACAGCCTGCGGGCGCCGCGCGGGAGCTCGGCGCGGGAGTCGTGGTGACGGCGGGCCGCGGTGCGGACGCCCTGCGCCCCCGTCCAGCGGTCGTCGACCACGCCGTCGGTCACCAACGGGACGTGCAGCGCGCGGAGCGCGCCGTGCTCGTCGTCGGGGCGGCCGTCCGGCGCCCAGGTCCGGACCGCGTCGTCGGGGCCCGTGACGAGCACCTCCTCGACGGCCCGGCCGTCGACCAGGCGCCGCGCCGCGGCCTTGCGTCCCCCGACGCTCGTCTTCGAGCGCGACGCCTTGGCCACGGGGGTCAGCACCCCGTCGGAGCTCTCGCGCGCGACGAGCTTGTAGACCATCCCGCACGTCGGCGCGCCCGACCCGGTCACGAGCGACGTGCCCACGCCGTAGGAGTCCACCGGGGCGACCGCGAGGGCCGCGATCGCGTACTCGTCGAGGTCCGAGGTCACGGTGATGCGGGTGCCGGTGGCCCCCGCGGCGTCCAGCTGCGCGCGGACCTCGTGCGCGAGCGCGCCCAGGTCGCCCGAGTCGAGGCGGACCGCGCCGAGCCCGGTCCCCGCGGCGGCCAGCGCGTGCTCGACACCCGTCCGCACGTCGTACGTGTCCACCAGGAGCGTGGTCCCGGTGCCCGACGCCGCGACCTGCGCGTCGAACGCTGCGCGCTCGTCGTCGTGCAGCAGCGTGAACGCGTGCGCGGCGGTGCCGATGGTCGCCAGCCCGTACCGCCGGCCCGCCTCGAGGTTCGACGTGCCCGCGAAGCCGGCGACCGCAGCGGCGCGTGCGGCCGCCACACCCGCCCACTCGTGCGCGCGGCGTGAGCCCATCTCGAGGCACGGCCGGTCGACGGCCGCGCTGGTCATGCGGGACGCGGCCGATGCCACGGCGGAGTCGTAGTTGAGCACCGAGAGCACGAACGTCTCGAGCAGGACGGCCTCGGCGAACGTGCCCTCGACCACCAGGACCGGCGAGCTGGGGAAGAACACCTCGCCCTCGGCGTAGCCCACCATCGAGCCCGTGAACCGGTAGTCCGCCAGGAAGGTCAGCGTGGCGTCGTCCACCACGCGCTCGTCGGCCAGCCAGTCGAGCTCGGCGCGGCCGAACCGGAAGCGCGTGAGCTCCTCGAGCACGCGGCCCGTGCCCGCCACCACGCCGTACCGGCGCCCCGCGGGCAGCCGACGGGTGAACACCTCGAACACGCAACGGCGGTGCGCGGTCCCGTCGCGCAGCGCAGCCTGCAGCATCGTCAGCTCGTAGCGGTCGGTCAGCAGCGCGGGCGAGGGCGCGTGCGCGGCCCGGGCGTCCCACGGTTCGGACGGCGTGGTCATGCGCACACGGTAGGCCGAAGCGGACGTACCCGGCGCTCCCTAGAGTTGTCGCCGTGAGCATGTCCGTGCCCCAGCTCGACGAGGTCGTCGAGGCCGACGCGCAGTCCTCCGTCGACGACCCGTGGGTCACGATCGTCTGGAACGACCCGGTGAACCTCATGACCTACGTGACCTACGTGTTCGAGACGTACTTCGGGCACCCGCACGACGTGGCCGCGCAGCTCATGCGTCAGGTGCATCAGGACGGTCGGGCCGTGGTCTCGCGCGGCACGCTCGAGGCCATGGAGGTCGACGTGCAGGCGATGCACGGCTTCGGGCTGTGGGCCACGCTGCAGCGCAGCGGCGCCTGATGCGCGGTTTCGTCGCCCGGCAGGGCCAGTACGTCGCACGCCTGGACGCCGGCGAGCGGGACGTCCTCGCGGGCATCGCGTCCGACGTGGGCGTGATGCTGGGCGCGGTGCCGTTCCGCCGTGCCGCCCGTGCCGCTGCGCAGGCCGCCGAGAGCGCGGGCACGCGCGACGGAGGGACCGTCGGGCACGACAGCACCGCGGCCTCGTCCGCCGGGGCGGCAGGTGCGGACGGGCTCCCGACGAGCGGCTGGCCCTGGGAGCAGGAGATCGAGCCGCCGCAGGACCCCGCGGTGCGTCGGCTGCTGCCCGACGGGTCGCTCGACGCCGAGCAGGCCGCCGAGTTCCGGCGGCTGACCGAGCCGGACCTGCGTGCGCGCAAGGTCGAGGGCCTGCGCACGTGGTGGTCCGCGCTGCGCACCCCGGGCGGCCGCTCGGGCGACGCGGTCGCGGTCACCGCCGCCGAGGCACCCGCCGTGGCCGCCGCGCTCACCGACATCCGCCTGGTGCTCGCGGACCGGCTGGGCGTCGTGACCGACGAGGACGCCGACCGGCTGTACGACGAGCTCGCGCTGGACCCGGGCGACGACCGCGCCGCGCAGGTGCGGCACGCGTTCGTCGGGATCTACGCGGTGCTGTCCGAGCTGCAGGAGACGCTCGTCGGGGCCATGCTCGCCGACGCGCGGGCGCGGGGGACGTCACACCGGCGTCCCGGGGGTGGCCCGCCGGCGTCCGGCTAGGTGTTGTGGCTCATGAGGTTGGTGACGCGGCTGGGGGTGTGAGGGAGGGGTAGGCCCCCGGCGGCAGGATGGAAGTGCGACCAACCAACTGCTGCGCGAAGGACCTACCCCTCGATGAGCCACGCTAACGCCCCGTTCACCCCCGAAGGGCGGCTGCGGCTCGTGCGCCGCTGCGCCCACCGACCGATCGCTCACGTCGCTGCCGAGGCGGGCATCTCTCGGCAGTGCCTGTCGAAGTGGAAGGCCCGGTTCGACGAGTTGGGCGAGGTCGGGCTGGCCGACCGGGCGAGTGTCCCTCACGCGTCCCCGACCCAGCTCGAGCCCGACCTGGTCGCGTTGATCGAGACGTGGCGCCGGGAGCACAAGTGGTCGGCCCGGGCGATCCACCTCGAGCTGGTCCGCCGCGGGCACCAGGTCTCGGTCGCGACCGTCGGGCGGTGGCTGGTCCGCCTGGGCATCAGCCGGCGCCGCGACATCGACCCCGACGGGTCGATGAACCGCACCGCGGGCCGCATCACCGCCCGCTACCCCGGTCACATGGTCCATCTGGACGTCAAGAAGGTCGGGCGCATCCCCGATGGCGGCGGCTGGCGCGCTCACGGGCGCGGCTCAGCGGCGGACAAGGCCGCCCAGCGGGCCAAGACCAAGGGCGCCCGCGCCGGCTACGTCTACCTGCACTCCGCCGTCGACGGCTTCTCCCGACTGGCCTACACCGAGCACCTGCCCGACGAGAAGGCAGCGACCACGATCGGGTTCTTCTGCCGGGCACGGGCGTTCTTCGCCGCCCACGGCATCAACCGGCTGGTCCGGGTGGTCACCGACAACGGCGCGAACTACACCGCCAAGGCGTTCACCCGGACGGTGACCGCGTTCGCCTCGCGTCACCAGCGGATCCGTCCGCACACTCCCCGGCACAACGGCAAGGTCGAGAGATACAACCGGATCCTGGCCGAGGAACTCCTCTACGCCCGCATCTGGACCTCCGAGGCCGAGCGGGCCGCAGCGATCAAGATCTGGAACGTCCACTACAACTACCATCGCTGCCACACCGCCGCCGGCAACCAGCCCCCGGCCTCACGCCTCCACGCAGGCGTCACCAACCTCATGAGCCGGAACAGCTAGGCTCGCACCCGTGAACGACGCCCCCATCGGCATCTTCGACTCCGGCGTCGGGGGTCTGACGGTCGCGCGCGCGATCCTCGACCAGCTCCCGAACGAGTCCACCGTGTACATCGGCGACACGCAGAACACGCCGTACGGCACCAAGCCGCTGGCCGCGGTGCGGGCGTTCGCGCTCGAGGTCATGGACGACCTGGTGGACGCGGGTGTCAAGGCGCTGGTGATCGCGTGCAACACCGCGTCGTCGGCCATGCTGCGCGACGCGCGCGAGCGGTACACGCTGCGCCGCGGGATCCCGGTGGTCGAGGTGATCCTGCCCGCGGCGCGCCGCGCGGTGGCCGCGACCCGGACGGGGCGGATCGGCGTGATCGCGACCCGTTCCACGATCGACTCGCTCGCGTACGACGACGCGCTCGCGGTCGCCCCCGGGGTCAGCCTCGTCACGCAGGCGTGCCCGCGGTTCGTCGAGCTCGTCGAGGCGGGTGTGACCTCGGGTCCCGAGGTGCTCGCGGTCGCGCACGAGTACCTGGACCCGGTGCGTGAGTCCGGCGTCGACACGCTCGTGCTCGGGTGCACGCACTACCCGCTGCTCACGGGCGCCATCAGCTACGTCATGGGCGAGCAGGTCACGCTCGTCTCGAGCGCGGAGGAGACCGCCAAGGACGTCTACCGCACGCTCGTCGCGCACGGGCTCGAGCGCTCGACGCTCGCGGGCCCGCCGCAGCACCGGTTCCTGGCCACGGGCGACCCGCACTCGTTCCGCACGCTCGCGCGGCGCTTCCTGGGCCCCGAGGTCGAGCAGGTCGAGCCCGCCGGGGCGCTGCGATGAGGCTCACCGTGCTGGGCTGCGCGGGCTCGTACCCGTCGCGCGACGCCGCGGCGTCGTCGTACCTGGTGCAGGCGAGCGACGCCGCGGGCCGCACGTGGAACGTGCTGCTGGACCTGGGCAACGGTGCGCTCAGCCCGCTGCAGCGGTACGGGGACCCCACAGCCCTCGACGCGATCGCGGTCTCGCACCTGCACTCCGACCACGTCGCCGACCTGGTGGTCCTCAACGTGCTGCGGCGCTACCGGCCGGACGGACCCTTGCCGCCGGTCGACGTGTGGGGGCCGCCCGGGACGGCCGAGCGGATCGCCGAGATGGCCGGCAAGGACCCGGCCACCGAGGTCGACGGGCAGTTCCGGTTCCGCACGTGGGAGCCCGGCGCCCGCGTGACCGTCGGCCCGCTGACGCTCGAGCCCGTCCCGGTCGACCACCCCGTCCCGGCGTTCGGCGTGCGCGTGCACGGCCCGGCGGAGGACGACGCGACGCGCACCGTCACGCTCGCCTACACGGGCGACACCGACGAGTGCCCCGGCCTCGACGCGCTCGCCGCGTCCGACCTGCTGCTGTGCGAGGCGGGCTTCCGTGACGTGCACGACGACGACGTGCGCGGCATCCACCTGACGGGTGCGCGCGCAGGTGCTGCCGCCGCGCGCGGCGGCGCGGGCCGGCTGGTCCTCACGCACCTGAGCGCGTGGGCCGATCCCGCGGACGTCGTCGCGCGTGCCGCGCAGTCGTTCGCCGGACCGATCGACGTGGCCCGGCCCGGGGCGACGTACACGCTCTGAGGCGTACCCGGGTCGTCGCCGGGTCGTCGCCGGGTCGTGGCCGGTGCCGCCGGCCCGCGGCGCGCTCGTTAGGCTCCTGGGCATGTCTGCCACCTCTCCGACCCCCGCACCCGCGACCTCGGCCCGCCCGGACGGCCGGGCCGCCGACGAGCTGCGGCCCGTCACGATCACGCGGCGCTTCCTGAGCGCGGGCGAGGGCAGCGTCCTCGTCGAGTTCGGCGACACCAAGGTGCTGTGCGTCGCGTCGTTCACCGAGGGCGTCCCGCGGTGGCGCAAGGGTTCGGGCCAGGGCTGGGTGACCGCGGAGTACGCGATGCTGCCCCGCGCGACGAACAGCCGGTCCGACCGCGAGTCGGTGCGCGGCAAGGTCGGCGGCCGCACGCACGAGATCTCGCGGCTGATCGGCCGCTCGCTGCGCGCGATCATCGACGTGAGCGCGCTCGGGGAGAACACCCTGGTGCTCGACTGCGACGTGCTGCAGGCCGACGGCGGGACGCGGACCGCGGCGATCACGGGTGCGTACGTCGCGCTCGCGGACGCGGTCGCGTGGGCGCAGGAGCGCGGCATCGTCGCGCCCGGGCGTCAGGTGCTGCGTGACTCGGTCGCCGCGGTGAGCGTCGGCATCGTCGACGGTGTCCCGGTCCTCGACCTGCCGTACGTCGAGGACGTGCGGGCCGAGACGGACATGAACGTCGTGGTCACGGGTTCGGGCGCGTTCGTCGAGGTGCAGGGCACCGCCGAGGCCGCCCCGTTCGTCCGCGCGGAGCTCGACGCGCTGCTCGACCTGGCGCTCGCGGGCACGTCGCAGCTCGCCGCGCTCCAGGCGGCCGTGCTGGCCGCACCCGCGGCCGACGGCTCGGCGACCCGGTCGGCGGGGCGCGCATGAGCGTGCCCGACGCCGCCCGCCTGGTGCTCGCCACGCACAACGCGCACAAGGTCGGTGAGCTGCGCGCGATCCTCGCGCCGCTGCTGCCCGGCCTCGAGCCGTCGGCCGTGGTGGGCGCGCGGGACGTGGGTGCCCCCGAGCCGGTCGAGGACGGCGTGACGTTCGAGGAGAACGCGCTGCTCAAGGCGCGTGCGCTCGCGGCCTTCACGGGTCTGCCCGCGATCGCCGACGACTCCGGGCTCGCGGTCGACGTGCTGGGCGGGGCGCCCGGCATCTTCTCGGCACGCTGGGCGGGCCGGCACGGCGACGACGCCGCCAACCTCGAGCTGCTGCTCGCGCAGCTCGCGGACATCCGTGACCCGCACCGCGGTGCGCGGTTCGTGTGCGCGGCCGCGCTCGTCACGCCCGACGGGTTCGAGCACGTCGAGACCGGAGCCCTCGTCGGCACGCTCGCGCTCGCGCCGCGCGGCGCCGGCGGGTTCGGCTACGACCCGGTGCTGGTCCCCACGGGCGGGTCGCGCACGTGCGCGGAGCTCTCGCCCGACGAGAAGAACGCGATCAGCCACCGTGGCCAGGCGTTCCGCGCGCTCGGCCCCGTGGTCGCGGACCTGCTGTCCGGGCAGGGCGCCGGTGGCTGACGCCACCCGCCCTGACGCCGCGCGCGGCACGGTGCACCTGGTCGCCGACGCGGTCTCGTTCGGCTACCCCGACCGGCCGGTGCTGGACGCGCTGGACCTGACGGTCGCCGCGGGTGAGCGGCTCGGCCTCGTGGGGGAGAACGGCGCGGGCAAGACGACGCTGCTGCGCGTGCTCGCGGGCGAGCTCGTCCCCTCGTCGGGCTCCGTGCGGCGCTCCGGCTCGTTGGCGGTGGTGGACCAGGAGCTCGTCGTCGCACCCGGGGACACCGTGGGCACGCTCGTCGCCGCGACGGGCGCGACCGTGCGGGCCGCGGCGGCCGAGCTCGAGGCGACGATCGCGGCGTTCGACCACGAGCGCGGCGACCTCGCGGCGCTCACGGCCGCGATGGCCCGGTACGAGCAGCTCGCGGCATGGGACGTGGACCGCAGGGTCGACGAGGCGCTCACGCGGTTCGGTGCACCGCGCGACCCGGAGCGGCGGCTGGACGCGCTGAGCGTGGGGGAGCGGTACCGCGTGCGGCTCGCGTGCCGGATCGGCGAGCGTGCGGACGTGCTGCTGCTCGACGAGCCGACGAACCACCTGGATGCCGCCGGCATCGACTACCTCACGCCGCTGCTGCGCGAGTGGGCCGGTGCCGTGGTGATCGTGACGCACGACCGGCGGCTGCTGGACGACGTGATGACCGCGATCCTCGACCTGGACCCGGCCATGGACGGCCGCCCCGCGCTGTACGGTGCGACGCGGTACGCCGACTACCGGTTCGCCAAGAACCAGATGCTGCGGCGCTGGCAGGTGCGCTACCGGCAGGAGCGCAAGCGTGCGCTGCAGCTCGCGCAGCGGCTCGACGCGTCCTACGAGGGCCTGTCCGACGCGTGGCGCCCGCCCAAGGGGTCGCAGGGCCACCGCAGGGCCACGCGCGCGCGGATCCACGTCAAGGCCGCCGACCGGCTGGTGCAGCAGCTCGAGGCGCGCGCGGTGGCCGTGCCCGTCCCGCCGCCCACGCTGACGTTCCCGGACCTGCCGAGCCTGCCGCGGCGCGCGTCCACGGGTGCGGATCCCGACCGTCCGCTGGACCCCGACGCCGATCGCGCCGCCGCGCACGCGGGTCCGCTGCTCGAGCTGCGCGCGCCGCGCGTGGCCGGCCCGCACGGGCCCCGGCTGGACCTGCCGGGCCGCCGCCTGGAGGTGGCGCCCGCATCGCGCCTGCTCGTCGTCGGCCCCAACGGGTCGGGCAAGTCCACGCTGCTCGCGGCGCTCGCGGGCACGCTGCCCCTGGACCGGGGGAGCCGGACGATCGCCCCGGGTGTGCGGCTGGGCGTGCTCGCGCAGGAGGGGCCCACCGAGCACGCCGCACGTCGGCCCGACGGTGACGGCGGCCCGACCGCGTTCGACGCGTACGCACGGCACGCGCTCGACCTGCTCGACCAGGGCCTGCTCGACCCCGACCAGCTGGTGCCCGTCGCCGCCCTGGGCCTGCTCTCGGAGGAGGACCTCGACCGGCCGGTGCGCGAGCTCTCGGTGGGGCAGCGGCGCCGGTTCGACCTCGCGTGCGCGCTGCTCGCGGCGCCGCACGTGCTGGTGCTCGACGAACCGACGAACCACCTGTCGGTGGGTCTGGTCGACGAGCTCACCGACGCGCTGCGCGGGACGTCCGCCGCGGTCGTCGTCGCGACGCACGACCGTCGCATGCGGGCCGACCTGGCCGACTGGCCGGTGCTCGACCTGGCGTGACGCGAGCTCAGGCCAAGCGCCCCACGTGGGCCATCGCCTGACGCAGCAGCACGCCCTGGCCGCCGTTCATCTCCACCTGCACCTGCTCGGCGCACGCCTCCTCGGGCGTGAGCCACGCCAGGTCGATCGCGTCGTGCTGCGGGCGGCAGTCACCCAGCACGGGCACGACGTACGCGAGCGAGACCGCGTGCTGACGCGGGTCGTGGTACGGCGTGACGCCGGGCGTGGGGAAGTACTCCGCGACCGTGAAGGGCTGTGGCGCCGCGGGGATCTGCGGCAGCGCGACCGGCCCGAGGTCCTTCTCGATGTGCCGGACCAGCGCGTCACGGACGCGCTCGTGGTACATCACGCGGCCCGAGACGAGCGCGCGGGACATGACGCCCTCGCGCGTGACGCGCAGCAGCAGGCCCACGGCGATCACGTCACCCGAGTCGTCGACGCGTACGGGCACGGCGTCCACGTAGACCAGCGGGAGCAGTCCGCGCAGGCGCGTGATCTCGTCGGGCGGGAGCCAGCCTGCGGGGCGCTCGGGGTCGGTGGGGAAGTCGGCCGTCTCGGTCACCGTGCCGTTCTACCCCGACGAGCCCGCCCGCGCCGCCAGGCGCGCTCGCGGGGGCCCGTCGGGATGCCCATGGCCCGCGCGGCGGGAATAGTCGGATGCGGCACGACGCTCCAAGCAGGCGGACCCCGAGACGAAGGAGGCCCCGATGGCCACCACCACGCTGACCGCCGAGACGATCGGTCAGACCATCAAGGACAACGAGATCGTGCTCGTCGACTTCTGGGCCGACTGGTGCGGCCCGTGCAAGCGGTTCGGGCCGGTGTTCGAGGCGTCCTCGGACACGCACCCGGACGTGGTGCACGCGAAGGTCGACACCGAGGCCGAGCAGGCGCTCGCCGCCGAGCTGCAGATCTTCTCGATCCCCACGCTGATGGCGTTCCGCGACGGCATCCTGGTGTTCAACCAGGCCGGCGCGCTGCCCGGCCCCGCGCTCGAGCAGGTGGTCCAGGCCGTCAAGGATCTCGACATGGACGAGGTCCGCGCCAAGATCGCCGCGACGCCCCAGGCCTGACCCACCCACCCACCCCCACCCGCCGAGCTGGCGGACAACCACCAGTTCGCAGCCATCCCCGGCCGAGCTGGCGGTTAGCTACCAGTTCGGCGCCCCCACCCCGGCCGAACTGGCGGTTGGGTACCAGTTCGGCGGGGTGGGGTGGGAACCGGGGGTGGGGGTCGGGCGTTGGGGGAGCGTCCCTGGTGTCGACCCGGAGAGAGATGTCCGCCCTTCCCTGCAGTCCCAGCCCCCACCGCGGGCGTCGTCACGACCACGCGGAGGGGGGTGAACGACGATGTGGGCGCTGAGCCTGCTGCTCGGCCTGCTCGTGGTGCTCGCGATCACGGCGGCGACCGGGTACTTCGTCGCGCAGGAGTTCGCCTACATGGCGGTGGACCGCTCGCGCCTGCGCGCGCGGGCCGAGGCCGGTGACGCCGGTGCCGCACGCGCGCTCGCGGTCACGCGCCGCACGTCGTTCATGCTGTCCGGCGCGCAGCTGGGCATCACGGTCACGGGCCTGCTGGTCGGCTACGTGGCCGAGCCGCTGATCGGCGAGTCCCTCGGCACCGCGCTCGGCGGCGTCGGCGTCCCCACGGGGGTCGGCGTCGCGGTCGGCACGGTGCTCGCGCTGCTGGTCTCGACGCTCGTGCAGATGGTGTTCGGCGAGCTGTTCCCCAAGAACCTGGCGATCGCCCGGCCCGAGCCGGTCGCGGTGCGGCTCGCGGGGTCGACGACCGGCTACCTCACGGTCTTCGGCTGGCTCGTCACGGTCTTCGACGCGGCGTCCAACGCGCTGCTGCGGCTGCTGCGGATCGAGCCGGTGCACGACGTCGAGCACTCGGCGACCGCACGCGACCTGGAGCACATCGTCGAGGACTCGCGGCTCAGCGGGGACCTGCCGGCCGAGCTCTCGATGCTCCTGGACCGCATCCTCGACTTCCCCGACCAGGACGTCGAGCACGCGATGATCCCGCGGGCGCGCGTGGGCGCGCTGCCCGACGACGCGACGATCGCCGACGCACGTCGCGCGATGGCCACGGGCCACTCGCGCTACCCGGTGCTGAGCGCGGACGACGAGGTGCTGGGCGTGGTGCACCTGCAGGACGTGCTGACGCGTCCCGACGACGCGACGCCGGTCACGGCCCTCCTGCGGCCGCCCCTGATGGTGCCCACGTCGATGGCCCTGCCGGACGCGCTGCGCCTGCTGAACGCGCGGAGCGACCAGCTGGCGTGCGTGGTCGACGAGTACGGCGGCCTGGCCGGCGTCCTCACGCTCGAGGACCTCGCCGAGGAGCTCGTGGGGGAGATCACGGACGAGCACGACGACGACGTGCCCGAGGCGGTGCCGGGTCCGCAGGACGGCATGTGGCTCATGGCGGGTGACGTGCACCTGGACGAGGTCGAGCGCGCGGTGGGCCACGTGCTGCCACGCGGCGACCACGAGACGATCGCGGGTCTCGCGATCGCGGCGCACGGTGCGCTGCCGCCCGTCGGTGCACGCGTCCGCGTCGCGCTGCCGCCCGACCCGGGCGACCTGACCGAGCACGACGAGCCGCTGCAGCGCCACCTGAGCATCGAGGTGCTCGCGCTCGAGCGGCACGTCCCTGCGCAGGTGCGCGTGCGGCTCGAGCAGGACGCCGGGCCGGGTGCCGCACCCGCGGCCGCCACCGACGACGAGCAGGAGGCACCCCGATGAGCCCGCTCGTCGTCGCCGTCACGACGGTCGCGCTGATCGCGCTGTCCGCGTTCTTCGTCGCGGTCGAGTTCGCGCTGCTCGCCGCGCGTCGCCACCGGCTCGAGGACGCCGCGCTCACGAGCCGGTCGGCCCGCGCGGCGCTGCGCAGCTCGAGCGAGCTCACCGTGCTCCTGGCGGGCTCGCAGCTGGGGATCACTGCGTGCACGCTCGCGCTCGGCGCGGTCACCAAGCCCGCGGTGCACCACTGGCTCACGCCGTTGTTCGCGGACTGGGGTCTGGCGGCGTGGGCGGCCGACGTCGCGGGCTTCGTCCTCGCGCTCGTCGTCGTGACGTTCCTGCACCTGGTGGTCGGCGAGATGGCGCCGAAGTCCTGGGCGATCGCGCACCCGGAGACGTCCGCGACGCTCCTGGCGCTGCCCATGCGTGCGTTCATGTGGCTCACGCGTCCGCTGCTGCGCACGCTCAACGGCGCCGCCAACCGGTGCCTGC
Source organism: Cellulomonas gilvus ATCC 13127 (assembly GCF_000218545.1). Lineage (NCBI taxonomy): Bacteria > Bacillati > Actinomycetota > Actinomycetes > Micrococcales > Cellulomonadaceae > Cellulomonas > Cellulomonas gilvus. Next base: position 2,434,663 of record NC_015671.1, on the reverse strand, counting down.
GCGCGGTCGGCGTCGAGCCGGCGGACCAGGTGGCGGTCGGCTCGAGCCCCGACGACCTGCGCCACCTGGTGGAGCACTCGGCCACGGTGGGCGCGCTCGACGAGCGCTTCTCGGCCCACCTGTCGGGCGCGCTCGAGCTCCAGGCGCTCACGCTCGCGGACGTGGTGCGCGCGCACGCGCCGACCGCGGTGCCGACGGGTGCGACGGTCGGTGAGGTGCGTGCGGCGACGCTGCGCTCGGGGCACCTGCGCGTGCTCGTCGGGACGGACGCGGTGGTGCACGTGCGTGACACGCTGGTGCTGGCCGACGAGCACCCGGTGGCGCCCCTCGCGCGCCCCGGGCTGACGCTGCCGGCCACCACGCCCGTGTACGCCGCGCTCGCCACGATGCGGGAGACGCGTGAGCACCTCGCGGTCGTGAGAGAACCCGGCCGCGAGGCCGCGGTGGTCACGCTCGCGGACCTGCTCGCGCGGCTGTTCCCGCCCGTCGGGGGCGAGGTGCCCGTCGGCGGGTGAGGCCGTGCCGTGTGGCAGGATCGGCGCCGCGAGCGGGAGTGGTGAAACGGCAGCCACGCCAGGTTTAGGTCCTGGTGCCCTCACGGGCGTGCGGGTTCGACTCCCGTCTCCCGCACCCGGTGCTCAGGCCGTCAGGCCGAGGTCGCGGCGGAGCTTGGCGACGTGGCCCGTGGCGCGCACGTTGTACTGCGCGAGCTCGACCACGCCCTCGGCGTCCAGGACCACGGTCGAGCGGATCACGCCCGTCACGGTCTTGCCGTACAGCTGCTTCTCGCCGTAGGCACCCCACGCCTGCAGGACCTCCCGGGACTCGTCGGAGACCAGCGGGAACGCGAGGCCCTCGGCCGCGGCGAACCGTGCGAGCGTGGCCACCGGGTCCGGGGACACGCCGACGACCGCGAACCCGGCGCCCTGCAGCGCCGCGAGCGAGTCACGGAAGTCGCACGCCTGCTTGGTGCACCCGGGCGTGCCGGCCGCGGGGTAGAAGTAGACGATCACCCGTCGGCCGCGCAGGTCGGACAGCGTGAGGCTGCCGCCGTCGGCGGTCGGGAGCGTGAAGTCCGGGGCGGTGTCGCCGACGGCGAGGCGGGGCACGGTCTCTCCTGAGGGCCGGGTGCGGGGAGCGCGGCCCGGGCGGAGCCGGGCGCCCCGTCAGACTACGGCGGGGGACCGGTGCGTGCGGGGTACGGTCGCGGCGTGAGCTCCGCACCCGAACCCCGCCCCGCCCTGCCGATCCGCATGCTCAACGACCGCCTCCTGGTCGAGCTCGACGCCGAGGGGGCCGAGCGCCGGTCGTCGGCCGGCATCGTGATCCCGGCGACCGCGGTGGTCGGCAAGCGGCTCGCGTGGGCGCTGGTGCGCGCGGCGGGTCAGCACGTGCGGCAGGTGGAGGTGGGCGACCGCGTGCTGTTCGACCCCGAGGACCGCGCCGAGGTGGAGCTCGAGGGGCAGACGTACGTGCTGCTGCGCGAGAAGGACGTGCACGCGGTCGCGACGCCCGGCGGCACGGGCGAGGGCACGGGCCTCTACCTGTAGCCCGCGGGACGGCCTCGTGAACGTTCTGTGAGGGTCCGCCGTGGCGGACCCGGCTCCCAGGCGACGCCCAGGCTGCGGTGCTCTCATGGCCTGACCGATCCGGGCGAACGCCCCGGCGGGGAGGTGCACCATGAACGACTCGAGCCGACGCGGCCCTGCGGGTGGGCGTCACCGCGAGGTGGACGTGAGCCCCGAGCGGCTGCGCGCCCTGGTGAGCCGCCGCGTGCCGCACACGCTGCTGCTCGACCTGCTCCGCAAGGACGCCCCGACCAGCGCCCAGATCCTGCGCGACGAGCTGCACGGCGACCGTTCCGCGTGATCGACCGCGGACGCGCGTGACCCTCGTCACGCGCGGGGGATCCGGTTCGCTCGCACCCCCGCGGGCCTGCTAATCTTCTGCACCGCGCGGCACTAGCTCAACTGGCAGAGCAGCTGACTCTTAATCAGCGGGTTCAGGGTTCGAGTCCCTGGTGCCGTACCAACCGACGGGCGTCCCGGATCACCGGGGCGCCCGTCGTCGTCCGCCCGGAGGTCGACGTCGGCACGTGACCACCGTCACCCCGAGCGCCGCGGCGCCCCGCAGGTAACCTTCCGAAGGTGACCACGCTACCGAGCGGGCAGGACGCGCGGCTCGCGCTCGCCACCTGCGCCGAGCTGCCCGAGCTGGACCCCGACGACGTCCCGCTGCGGGCCGCGCTCCAGGAGCGTGGCATCGCGACGGACGTGGTCGTGTGGGACGACCCGACCGTGGACTGGGGCACGTACCAGCACGTGCTCATCCGCTCCACGTGGGACTACTCCAAGCGCCCGCAGCGCTTCAGCGGCTGGACGCAGCAGGTCGAGGCCTCCAGCGTGCTGCTCAACCCCGCCTCGGTGGTCCGCTGGAACATCGACAAGACGTACCTGCGTGACCTCGAGGAGCGCGGCATCCCGACGGTCCCGACGATCTGGCTGGACCCGGCGCGGAACTTCGACGGCCGCGCGATCCACACGCGCTTCCCGGCGTTCGGCGACTTCGTGGTCAAGCCCACCGTCAGCGCGGGCTCGCGGGACACGGGTCGCTACCGCGCCGACGAGACGCCGCAGCGTTCGCAGGCCATCACGCACGCCAAGAACCTGCTCGGCGTGGGTCGGTGGGTGATGATCCAGCGCTACCTGGCGCAGGTGGACACCGTGGGCGAGACCGCGCTGGTGTTCGTCGAGGGCGAGTTCAGCCACGCGGTCCGCAAGGACCCGCTGCTGTCCGGCCCGTACCGCGAGGGCGACCTGCAGGGCGTGCTGTACCGCGAGGAGACCATGACCCCGCGCGAGCCGAGCGAGGCGGAGATGGCCGTGGCCCGCCGCGTCGTCGACGCGCTGCCCGAGGTGCTGGGGCTCGACGGGCCGCTGCTGTACGCGCGTGTCGACCTCATCCCGGACGACGAGGGTGAGCCCGTGCTGCTCGAGCTCGAGCTGACCGAGCCGTCGCTGTTCTTCGCACAGGCCCCCGGGGCGCTGGACCGGTTCGCCGACGCCGTGGTGGCGCGCATCGCCGCGACGACGCAGGACTGACCGCCGCCCGCTGGGCAGCGTGTGCGCACCCCGCCGCACGACCCGGTACACTTCTCGTCGGCCCGGTTCGCCGCGGTCGTGGTGGCTATAGCTCAGCAGGTAGAGCACCTGGTTGTGGTCCAGGGGGTCGCGGGTTCAAGTCCCGTTAGCCACCCCACGCAGGACGAAGGGGCGCTGATCCGTCAGCGCCCCTTCGTCGTCCCCGCCCGTCCCGGCCGGAAGCCCGGCCCGGCCGGCAGCCCCGGCCCGGACCTCAGCGGCGCGTGACCGACGTCGCCGCGATCTCGGCCGCGAGGCGGCGCGCGGTGGTGGAGTCGGGCCCCGGGGTCGCCGGGAACAGCGCGGCCCGGTAGTAGCGCAGCTCGTCGATGCTCTCGAGGATGTCCGCCAGCGCGCGGTGCCCGCCGTTCTTCTGCGGGGAGGCGAAGTACACGCGCGGGTACCACCGGCGGGCGAGCTCCTTGATGGAGGACACGTCGATCACGCGGTAGTGCAGGTGCCCGACCAGCACGGGCATGTCCCGGTCGAGGAACGCCTTGTCGGTGCCCACCGAGTTGCCCGCGAGCGGCGCCTTGCCCGGCTCGGGCACCCACTGGCGCACGTACTCCAGGACGCGCTCCTGGGCCTGCGCGAGCGTCGTCCCGGTTGCGAGCTCGTCGAGCAGGCCGGACGTCGTGTGCATGGTGCGGACGAAGTCGGACATGCCCTCGATCGCCTCCGCGGGCGGCGCGACGAGGACGTCGACGCCGTCGCCCAGGACGCGGAGCTCGGAGTCGGTCACCACGGCGGCGACCTCGATCAGGGCGTCGGCGCCCAGGTCGAGGCCGGTCATCTCGCAGTCGATCCAGACGATCCGGTCCTGGCTCTCGTGCCCGTTGGGCTGCGGGCTGCCGGTGCTGTTGCTGGTCACCCGGCCAGCCTACGGGGGCGGGGTCCTACGCGGGCGGCTCGTCGTCATGGGCGGGGCGGTCCGGGACGGTCGAGGCGACCCACGCCGCGACGGGGACCAGCACGAGCACGACGATCCCGACGACGAGGCTCGTGTCCGCGGCCAGCCCCGCCCACCGCAGCACGAGCGCGATGACGGCGCCCGCGACCAGGCCCAGCAGACCGCGCTCGAGCCACACCAGGGCGGCCGCACCGGGCTCGCGTGCGGCGGGCTCGGACGAGCCCGCGTGGCGGCCCATCAGCGCGCTCCGCGGATCGCGGGACGGGGCCGGCCGGCATGCATGGCGTCATCGTGGCACGGCGGTCAGGTAAGGACGCGCACGCGCGCGTGGCGGGGACGACGAACGGGCACGAGCCCCGGTGAAGGGAGCTCGCGCCCGTCCTGTGGTCGATCGGTCGCTGCCTGGCGGCGTCGGCGGGTCAGGACGCGGTGGCGATCCTGGTGCGCTGGGCCGGGCGGGACGGCGACGGTTCGGGCGGATGGCTCGAGGCGTGCTGTCGAGAGACGCGCCGGGGTGCGCGCCGACGCGCGTGCTCCACGGCCGTCAGGCGGTCGTGCTGCTCGCGACGGGCGATCTCGATGGACATGAGGGGGTGCATGACGACTCCAGGCAGGAGAGTGGGGGTGGGGTGTGTGCGGACGCTGACCGCGCCGCGTGGTCGTGGCCGGGGCCGACGACGTGTGCAGGAGAACTGGACCATGCGGGCATGCCGCCGGTCACCGGATTAATGGCATGCGCGCGCCTCCCCGCCGGACCGCGCGGTCCGTCGGCGCCGCGAGCGACCGGTCCGGAGCCGGTAGCCTGCGCGGTGCCGGCCCCCGTAGCTCAGTGGATAGAGCAGCCGCCTTCTAAGCGGTCGGTCGCAGGTTCGAGTCCTGCCGGGGGCACCCATGCACGGGCGAATGAGCCTTGGCAGGAACGGCGTCCGACGGTGATCATGTCCGTGTCGCGGCCCGCACGTGGCGGAGCGCAGCCGCCGAGAAGGAGCCGTCATGCACCAGCTGAGCGTGCAGCAGCACCTCGACGCCGCTCCCGCGCGTGTGTGGGCGGCGATGACGAGCCCGGCGCAGTGGGCAGCCTGGATGTGGCCGGACAGCTTCGCGACGGTCTGCCGGCTCGACCTGCGGGTCGCGGGCCGCTATCACCTCGGTTCCTCGGTCGCGGGGATCGGCGTCGGCGGCGAGTACGAGGTCGTCGAGCCGCCGTCGCGTGCGGCGTTCACCTGGCAGTGGGACGGCGAGCCCGAGGTCACCACCGTGGAGATCGCGATCGAGGCACGCCAGGACGGAGCCGTCCTGCGCCTCGTCCACCGCGGTTTCGCTGACGAGGCGACCCGCGACGACCACGTGCAGGGCTGGGACGACTGCCTCGCCCGGCTCGCCGTCCACCTCGCCGCGCCCGACCAGATCGGGGCGGAGGTCCAGGCGCACTGATCGCCGGACGTCGTGCCGTCGTCGCAACGGACGTGGCCGCCGCACCGGCATCAGTCACCTCGTCGTGGGTGGCGATCTGGTTCGCGCGGCCGACGAGCTGCTGGTCCGGCCGGCCGCGGGAAGAGGCCGGGGTGAGCCGTGCGCGTCTGTCGGCCCGGTGCCCCTGAGGCATGTCGTCGGCAGACCCGGGGCGGTCCGTCCCGCGTGGCGCGTTTGTCCAGGTCATCCCGCGCCGTGACAATGGGCCGCGTGAGCGCCCAGCCCGGCCCCGACTCGGCGCAGCCAGCGCCCGAGGTCGCTGCGGGCACGGCTGGCGCCCTCGCCATGGGGCGGCACACCGCCGACGACCCGCGCGAGATCCTGGTCCGCCCGCTGGCCGCGGAGTCGCTGCTGGACGCGGTGCGTGACCTGCGCCGCGACGTGGACGCGACCGGCTTCCCGCTGGACCTGCCGGGCGTGGAGCGCGCGCGCTCGTCCCGGGCACGACTGGTCGACCAGCTCACCGAGCACCTGGTGCCGCGGCTCACTGAGCTGTCCGCGCCGGCGGTCGTCGTGGTCGCCGGCTCCACGGGTGCGGGCAAGTCGACGCTGGTGAACTCGCTGGTGGGGCACGAGGTGACGACCGCGGGCGTGCTGCGTCCCACCACACGTGAGCCCGTGCTGGTCCACCACCCGGGAGACGCGGACCTGCTCGCGGCGCACCCGCTGGTCGGCTCCGCACGCGCGGTCGCGGACGATGCGGTGCCGCGCGGGATCGCCCTGCTGGACGCGCCCGACCTGGACTCCGTATTGGACAGCAACCGCGAGTCGGCGCACCGGCTCCTGGAGGCCGCGGACCTGTGGCTGTTCGTGACCACCGCCGCGCGCTACGGCGACGCGCTGCCGTGGCGCGTGCTGGAGTCGGCCGTCGAGCGCGGCGCGTCGATCGCGATGGTGCTCAACCGGGTTCCCGCTGACTCGCTCGCGGCGGTCCGCAGCGACCTGCTCGCGCGCCTGCGTGAGCACGGCCTCGCGGGTTCGCCGCTGTTCGTCGTGCCCGACGCGGGACCGCACGAGGGGCCGCTCGACGCGGCGGTCGTCGCGCCCGTGCGGCGGTGGCTGCTCATGCTCGCGGGACCCGACCGCGCGCGCACGGTCATCAAGCGGACGCTGCGCGGCTCGTTCGTGTCGTTGCGGATCTGGGTCGACGAGCTCGCGGAGGCCGTGCAGGACCAGGCGGACGCCGCGCAGCAGGCGGGCGACCTGCTCACCGACGGCGCACGCGAGCCCGCGGACCGGGCCGCGCGTGCGGTCACGGACGGCGTCGTCGCGGCGGGTGCCGTCGCGGTGCGGTGGGCCGAGCTGACGTCGCCGACGGGTGTGCTGGGCGCCGCGGTGCGCCGTCCGGCGTCGACCACGTCCGGCCGCCCGACGAAGGTGCGCGGCTCGGCGCGGGGCCGCGCCGACCGTGAGGCGGCGGTCCAGCCGCTGCGCACCGAGGTCGCGCACGCGGCCACCACCGTCCTGGCCGCCGCGGCCGACGACGCCGAGCACGACCTGCGCGAGGCGCTCGCGGCCGGGCCGCCGGGCGCCCTCGCCGTGCTGGACCGGTGGGCCACGGTCCCGCCGGGGCCGGACCCCGCGGCCGAGCAGGCCGCGCGGGCCTGGACGGGCCAGGGCGTGCGCGCGGTGCGTGCCGCGCTCGCGGAGGCCGTCCCGGACAAGGGGCTGGCCCGCCGCCGTGACAAAGCCGTCAAGGTGCTGGGCGACGAGACGCTCGCGACCGTGGCCCTCACGGGTGCGGCGGGCGTCGCGGACGCGGTCGACCTGCTGACCGGCCTGCTGGGCCCCGCCGCACCGCGGATCGTGGCCGAGCTGCGCGACGACCTGGCCGAGCGGGCCCGTGCGCGCGTCGAGCAGGTGCGCGCGCAGGCCGCCGAGCCGTTGACCGACCCGAATCTCGCCGCGGACGCCGCCGCCCGGCTGCGCCTGCGGCTCGCCGTCATCAAGGGGCTCACATGAGCGTGCGGATCGGTGAGGAGACGCGCGCGCTCGAGGCGCGCGTGGGTGCGCTCGAGGAGGCGATCGAGCTGGGCGGCGAGCGGCTCGACGCCGCCGCGGTGGCCGAGGCCCGCGCCGCCGTGGAGCGCCTGCGCGAGCGGATCGCGCTCGGCGTCGACCACACCGTGGTCGCACTCGTCGGCGGCACCGGTTCGGGCAAGTCGAGCCTGTTCAACCGGATCAGCGGCCTGAGCTTCGCGGACGTCGGCGTGCGCCGCCCGACGACGTCGCAGGTCACCGCGTGCGTGTGGGGGACCGACGGCGACGCGGTGCTGGACTGGCTCGGCGTGGACCCGCAGCGGCGCATCCAGCGCGAGAGCCTGCTGGACGGTGAGACGGAGGCCGCGCTGCGCGGCCTGGTGCTGCTGGACCTGCCCGACCACGACTCGGTCGAGCCCGCGCACCGCGAGGTCGTGGACGCGCTGCTGCCGCAGGCCGACCTGCTGGTCTGGGTGGTCGACCCGCAGAAGTACGCCGACGATGCGCTGCACAGCGGGTACCTGCGCCACCTCGCGGGGCAGGACACGTCGATGCTCGTCGTGCTCAACCAGGTGGACACCGTGCGCCCGGCCGAGCGCGCGTCGCTCGCGCGCGACGTGTCGCGTCTGCTGGCGGCCGACGGACTGCCGGACGTCCCCGTGCGCACAGCGTCGGCGACGACGGGTGAGGGCATCACCGAGCTGCGCGCCGGGCTCGCGTCCGTGGTCGCGGGCCGGTCGCTGGCCGCGCGCCGGGCCGAGACCGAGGTGCAGACCGCGACCGCTCGGGTGGCGGCGGGCCTCGCCGAGCGTGAGCCGGCGCCGACCGCGCTCGCGACGGGCCCGTTGGTCGAGACCCTGTCGGCGGCGTCCGGGCTCGACGCGGTGAGCGACGCGGTCGCCGCCGTGGTGCGCGGCAGGCGGCGGCGCTCTCAGGTGCCGCACATCGTGCCCGTGCACCCGGACGCGGTGCGGCTGGCGCGGGCGTCGTGGCTGTCGACCGCGACGGGCGGTCTGCCGCGCGCGTGGGTGGACGACGTCGAGGCGCGTGTGGCGCCGGCGTCCCGGCTGGGGACGCACCTGGCGGATGCGCTCGGCGCGGTCACGGTCACCGTCCGGCGGTCGGTGCCGGCCGCGGTGCTCGGCTGGTGCGCCGTCGCGCTCGGCCTGGTCGCGCTGGTCGTCGGCGGGCTCGCTGTCGGCCGCATGCTCGGACCGGACGGCGTCCGGACCGGCGCCGACGTGCAGGTCGCGGTGGTGGCGGCACTGGCCGCGGCGGCGTGCGCGGTCGGGGCGGGTCTGGTGCGGCGCAGCGCCGCGCGCCGCGCCGCGACGCGGGTGCACGACGAGGGGCGCGCGGCGATCGAGGGTGTCGCGCGCACCGATCTGGTGGAACCCGCGGCAGCGGTGGTGGCCGAGCACCGGCGCGTGCGCGGTCTGCTCGAGGCCGCCCTGGCCTGACGCGGTCGGCGCGCGAGGCCCCACCCGACCCCAGGTCGATGCCGCCGGGCGCCGGTCCACAGGTCCGCACGCGCGCCCACCGGCGCCGCCCCGCCGCGGTCACCCTCGGAGCCACTCGCCCCACGGCAGGGGCGCCTGGCAGGGAGGCACCGATGAGCAACGGGACCCTCGACCTCACGGTCACGGGATGGGTGGGCAGCGACGTCACGACGCTGCCCGCCCAGGACGGACGGGCGGCGTACACCACGTTCCGCCTCGGCAGCACGCGTCGCTGGTGGAACCGCGCGACGAACGCGTGGCAGGACTCGCAGACCGAGTGGTTCCAGGTCAAGGCGTGGCGCACGCTCGCGGTCAACGCGGGGCTCTCGCTCAAGAAGGGCGTGCCCGTGGTGGTCCAGGGCCGGCTGGCGACGCGCGAGTGGCAGGACGAGCACGGTGCGGTCCGCACGACGCTCGTCCTCGAGGCCACCGCGATCGGCCTGGACCTGAGCTACGGCACCGTCGGGCAGTTCCAGAGGACGCTGTCCGGCGCGGCCGCGCAGGCGCCCGACGAGGTGCGCCACGAGCGCGGTCCGATCGACGTCACGGCGCTGACCGAGGCCGGCTCCGCGCTCGGGGACGCGTCCGAGGAGCCGCCGGACGACGAGCTCGTCGACGGCGGCCACGTGCTGGGCGACGACACCGGGGAGCCGGAGGTCGGCACCGACGGCGGGAAGGCGGCCAGGGGACGGCGGCCCTCCCTGGCTGCGGCCGGCGCCTGAGCGTCTAGGCTGGTGCATCGCGATCCGACGACGACCGGCCGCTGCCGCACGTGCGCGGCCGGCGTCGTCGGCGGTCGCCGATCGCGTGATCCGCGCGATCCCCACCCGAGCACCCGAGGCGGAGAACCGAGCCAGTGGCTGAGTTCATCTACAGCATGTACAAGGCGCGCAAGGCGCACGGTGACAAGGTCATCCTCGACGACGTCACGCTGAACTTCCTGCCCGGCGCCAAGATCGGCGTCGTCGGCCCGAACGGCGCGGGCAAGTCCACGATCCTCAAGATCATGGCGGGCATCGACCAGCCGTCGAACGGCGAGGCCCGGCTCAGCCCGGGCTACACGGTCGGGATCCTCATGCAGGAGCCGCCGTTGAACGAGGAGAAGACGGTCCTCGGCAACGTCGAGGAGGGCGTGGCCGAGATCAAGGGCAAGCTCGACCGGTACAACGAGATCTCGGCGCTCATGGCCGAGCCGGACGCGGACTTCGACGCGCTGCTCGCCGAGATGGGCCAGCTGCAGGAGGCCATCGACGCGGCCGACGCGTGGGACCTGGACGCGCAGCTCGAGCAGGCGATGGACGCGCTGCGCTGCCCGCCGCCCGACGCCGACGTCTCGGTCCTGTCCGGTGGTGAGCGCCGCCGCGTCGCGCTGTGCAAGCTCCTGCTGGAGAAGCCCGACCTGCTGCTGCTCGACGAGCCGACCAACCACCTGGACGCCGAGTCCGTGCTGTGGCTCGAGCAGCACCTCAAGGACTACGCGGGCGCGATCCTGGCGGTCACGCACGACCGGTACTTCCTCGACAACATCGCGGAGTGGATCTGCGAGGTCGACCGCGGCCGCCTGTACCCGTACGAGGGCAACTACTCGACCTACCTGGAGAAGAAGCAGGAGCGGCTCAACGTCCAGGGCAAGAAGGACGCGAAGCTCGCCAAGCGCCTCAAGGACGAGCTGGAGTGGGTCCGCTCCAACGCCAAGGGCCGGCAGACCAAGTCCAAGTCCCGCCTGGCGCGGTACGAGGAGATGGCGGCCGAGGCCGAGCGCACCCGGAAGCTGGACTTCGAGGAGATCCAGATCCCGCCGGGCCCGCGCCTGGGCAGCGTGGTCCTCGAGGCCACCGAGCTCGTCAAGGGCTTCGACGGCCGCACGCTCATCGACGGTCTGAGCTTCACGCTGCCGCGTAACGGCATCGTCGGCGTCATCGGCCCGAACGGCGTCGGCAAGACGACGCTGTTCAAGACGATCGTGGGCCTCGAGCCGCTGGATGCGGGCAACCTCAAGGTCGGCGAGACGGTCTCGATCTCCTACGTCGACCAGAGCCGTGGCGGCATCGACCCCAAGAAGACGCTGTGGGAGGTCGTGTCCGACGGCCTCGACTTCCTCAAGGTCGGCAACGTCGAGATGCCGTCGCGCGCGTACGTCGCGGCGTTCGGGTTCAAGGGCCCGGACCAGCAGAAGCCCGCGGGTGTGCTGTCGGGTGGTGAGCGCAACCGCCTCAACCTCGCGCTCACGCTCAAGCAGGGCGGCAACCTGCTGCTGCTCGACGAGCCGACGAACGACCTGGACGTCGAGACGCTGGGCTCGCTCGAGAACGCGCTCCTGGACTTCCCGGGCTGCGCGGTGGTCGTCTCGCACGACCGGTGGTTCCTCGACCGCGTGGCGACGCACATCCTGGCCTACGAGGGCACGGAGGATGACCCCGCGAACTGGTACTGGTTCGAGGGCAACTTCGCGTCCTACGAGGAGAACAAGGTCGCGCGTCTGGGTGCGGACGCCGCGCGCCCGCACCGCGTGACCTACCGCAAGCTGCGCCGCGACTGATGCGGCACCCGTCGGCCCTCCCCGCGTTCGCGAGGGAGGGCCGACGGTCGTCGGCCGGGCAGCCCGGCCCCGGAACGGAGACCCATGGCCCGGCTCGAGGTGCCCGTCCAGCTGCGCTGGTCGGACATGGACGCATACGCGCACGTCAACAACGTCGAGATGCTGCGGCTGCTCGAGGAGGCGCGCATCGAGGCGTTCTGGCAGCACCCTGCGGGTGACGACGGCACGCGGCCCGCGCCCGCGTGGCCGTCGGCGGTGCTGGACGCCGGCCCCGGGACGCTGGTCTCGACGTTCGTCGCGCACCAGGAGATCCAGTACGTCCGCCCGTTGGGCTACCGGCGCGCGCCGGTGGTCGTGGAGATGTGGATCGGGCACCTGGGCGGCGCGAGCCTGGACGTGTGCTACCAGGTGCGGGACCTGCCCGCGGCGGACCCGGCATCGGTCGTGTACGCGCGGGCGGTCACGACTCTCGTGCTCGTCGACTCCCGCACCGGGACTCCCACCCGCCTGGACGCCGTGGCGCGCGCCGCGTGGGAGCCCCTGCTCGAGGAGCCCGTGACGATCCGCCGGCGCGGCACCCGATGAGCGGGCACGTGCTCGAGCGCTCGGGCGTGTTCCGGCTGAGCGTGCCCGAGGGCTGGGCGGCGACCGGGGTCGAGGGCCATCGGTACCGGCTGCGGTGCGACGGGCTCGACGTGCGCGTCGACGTCTCGGTGCACCGGCGGCAGGACGACGGCGGCCCCGACGCGCGCGCGGTCGTGCTCGCGTTCGCGCGGGACCGGGGCGCGGCGGCCACCGTCGGCACGTCGGACGAGCCCGGCGCGTCGGCCGCCGTCGGCACGTCGGACGATCCCGCGCTCGGGTTCACCGGGCCCGCGACCGCCCGGTGGCACGGCGTGGACAGCGCGTGGGCCGCGGTCGCGCTGCGCAACGGCCCGTACGTGGTGCTGGCCTCGGCCGTGGCGCCCGACGAGGAGAGCCTCGAGCCGGGCGCGCTGCTGATCGGCACGCTCGTCGCGCACCGGCCTGCCCGCCGGTGGTGGCGGCGCGGCTGACGCCGAGCGCGCGGGCACCGTCGTCACGTGCCAGCCGTCAGTCGTCTCGTCAGTCGTCCGCCTGGGGCTTCGGCGGCACGGGCGACGTCGGCGTGCGGCGGATCATCGCGCGGTCGGCACGCTCTGCGGCCCGGGCGATGTTGCGCTGCATGCCGCCGAACACGACTCCGTGGAACGGTGCGACCGACCACCAGTACACCTGCCCGGCGAGGCCCCGCGGGTGGAACAGCGCGCGCTGGGAGAACACCACGGGTGCGCGGGTCCAGTCGGCGTCCGTGAGCGGTGCGGCGCCCTGCTCGGGCTCGACCCGGAGCTCGAGCCACGCCAGGCCCGGCAGGCGCATCTCGGCACGCAGGCGCAGCAGGCGCCCCGGCTCGAGCGCCTCGACGCGCCAGAAGTCGACGGTGTCGTCCACCAGGAGCCGCCCCGGGTCGCGCCGCCCACGCCGCAGGCCGGGACCGCCGACGACGCGGTCGACGAGCCCGCGGACCCGCCACGCGAGGGCCCACGAGTACCAGCCGCGCTCACCGCCGACGGCCTCGATCACGCGCCACAGCGCGGCGGGCGAGGCGTCGACCTGGACCCGCCGCTCGTCGACGTACAGCGACCCGCCGGCCCAGTCCGGGTCGGACGGCAGCGGGTCCGAGGGCGCACCGGCCACCGACGCGGACGACCAGCGCGTCGTCACCGCGGCCTCCTGCACGCGGTGCAGCGCGAGCAGCACCGCGCGCTCGAACCCGACAAGGCCTCCCGGGGGGTCGGGCACGTGCGCGGCGATGTCGTGCTCGGTGCACACCACCTCGTGCACCAGCGACTCGACCAGCGGGCGCGCGAGCCCGCCGGGGACGGGCGTGACGAGCGAGACCCACAGGCTGGACAGCCGGGGCGTCAGGACGCCCACGCCCACGATCACGCGCCGCGGCAGGCCCGCGACGTGCGCGTAGCGCTGCATCATGTCGCGGTACGTCAGGACGTCGGGCCCGCCGATGTCGAACGCGCGGTTGACGTCGGGCGGCATCGCGGCGGCGCCCACCAGGTACCGCAGCACGTCGCGCACCGCGATCGGCTGGATGCGGTTGTCCACCCAGCGCGGCACGGTCATCGCGGGCAGCCGCTCGGTGAGGTAGCGCATCATCTCGAACGATGCGGAACCCGAGCCCAGGATCACCGCGGCGCGCAGCACGGTCGTCGGGACGCCGCTGTCGAGCAGGATCTGGCCCACCTCGGCCCGCGAGGCCAGGTGGGGCGAGAGCTCCTCGTCCTCGGGCGTCAGACCGCCCAGGTAGACGATGCGGCCCACGTCGGCGGCGCGTGCGGCGCGTGCGAACGTCGTCGCGGTGCGACGGTCGCGGTCGGCGAAGCTGCTGCCGGTGCCCAGCGCGTGGATCAGGTAGTACGCGACGTGCGCGTCGCGCAGCGCGGGCTCGATCTGCTCGGGGTCGGACGCGTCCGCGCGCACCACGTCGACCTGGTCGAACCACGGCCTGCTGCGCAGCCGGTCGGGGTTGCGGGCGAGCGCGCGCACGCGGTAGCCCGCGGCGAGCAGCTCCGGCACCAGGCGTCCGCCCACGTAGCCGGTCACGCCGGTGACCACGGCCAGGGGCGCGTCCGGGCGGGGGAGGCCGTCGTCGCCGGTGCCCGGCACGAGGCCCGGGAGCGTGGCGGCGACGGGCTGGGGGGCGAGGTCCTCGTCGATGGTCATCCGGGCCAGTCTGCGGGCGCGCGTCGCACGCCGCACCCCGGCACGGCCCGGCGCCGAGGTCAGCGCAGGAGCGCGAGGGTCTCGCGCTCGGCCACCGCGCGCGAGCGCGTGGCACGGATGGTCTCGCCGCGCTCCCACAGGTCGATCACGCGCGGGTCGATGTAGGACGCGCGGCACACCGCGGGCGTGTTGCCGAGCTCCTCGGCCACGTCCTTGACCACCTGCGTGACCACCTGGCGCCGGGCGCGCTGCGAGGCGGGTGCGGGACCCGCGGCGGCCAGCGCGCGTGCCGCCATGACGGTGGCGTGCCACGTGCGGAAGTCCTTGGGCGTCGCGTCGTCGCCGAGCCGCGCCTTGACGTACGCGGCCACGTCCGCGCTCGTCACGTCGTGCCAGCCCGCGTCGTCCTGCCACGCGAGCAGCTCGGGGCCGTCGTCGCGGCGGCGGACGAGCGTGCGGACCAGCCGCGCCACGTCGTCGTCCTCGACCACGGTGTCCCGGACCTGCCCGGACTTCGCGGGGAACCGCAGGTGCACGCGGCCTGGGTCGTCGGGCGTCTCGGGGGCCAGGACCTCCACGTGCTCGCGCAGCAGCGTGGCCAGGCCGTAGGAGCCGTGCCGCAGCGCGTACCCCTCGCCGCCCACGCGCAGGTACGCGAGGTCGAGCAGCCGGAACGCGAGCGCGAGCGCCTTGTCCCGGGGGAAGCCCTCGAGCGCCAGGTCGCGGCGCACGCGCCGGCGTGCGGCGGGCAGGCGCGCCCCGACGTCGAGCACGTGGTCGTGCTTCAGCCGGTCGCGGCGCGCCCGCCACTGCTGGTGGTACAGGTACTGACGACGGCGCGCGTCGTCGAGCCCCGCGGCCTGGATGTGCCCGTTGGGCAGCGGGCAGATCCACACCTCACGCCACGCGGGCGGGATGGCCAGCGACGTGATGCGCGTCAGGTGCTCGTCGTCCGTGATCCGGACGCGCTCCAGGTCCAGGTAGACGAACCCGGAGCCCGCACGGCGTCGCGTCCAGCCCGGGGCGTCCACGCGGACGCGACGCAGTCGCACCATGCGCGCAGTCTCACTCGCCGCCGGCGGTGCCGCCCGACGAGGGACCGGACGCGGCACCCGCGTGCGCGGGCTGGTGTGCCGTCCCCGCGCGGTCGCCCACGCGTGACGGCCACCAGGCCCGGTCGCCCAGGTCGTGCACCACGGCCGGGACCAGCAGGCTGCGCACGACGAACGTGTCGAGCAGCACGCCGAACGCCACCAGGAACGCGAGCTGCACCAGGAACAGCAGCGGGATCACCGCGAGCGCCGCGAACGTGGTTGCGAGCACGATGCCCGCGGACGTGATCACGCCACCCGTGACCGCGAGCCCGCGCACCACGCCGCGCCGCGTGCCGACCTGCAGCGACTCCTCCCGCACGCGCGTCATGAGGAAGATCGAGTAGTCGACGCCGAGCGCGACCAGGAAGACGAACGCGAACAGCGGCACGGTCGGGTCGGAGCCCGGGAACCCGAACGGCCCGTCGAACAGGATCGCGGCGACGCCCAGCGTCGCGGCGAACGAGAGCACGTTGGCCACCAGCAGCACCACGGCCGCGAGCACGGACCGCAGCAGCAGCATGAGGATCACCATGATGACCAGGAGCACCAGCGGGACGATCACGCGCAGGTCCCGCTGCGCGGCGTCGATCGTGTCCACCTGCTCGGCCGCGGGGCCGCCGACGAGCGCGTCGGGTGCGACCGCGTGCACCGCGGTGCGGACGTCGCGGACCACGTCCTGGGCCGCGACCGAGTCCGACGGCGCGCTCGTCGTGACGTCGAGCCGCACCGTGCCGTCCACGACGACCGGCGGTGCGTCGTCTGCGCCGGGCGCGCCCGCCGGTGCACCCGTGAACACGCGCACGGAGTCGACGCCGTCGACGCCCTCGGCGGCCTCCTGCGCCGCGGACGCGTCCGCCTGCGGCACGACGACGGTGACGGGCTGGACCGCGCCCGCGGGGAAGTGGGCCGCGAGCACCTCCTCGCCCGCGACCGAGTCGACGGGTGTGCGGAACACGTCGGTCTCGCTGGTGCCCGAGGCCTGGAACGTGGGCAGGAACGCCGCGAAGCCCAGCAGGACCACGGCCGTGACCACCCACACCGCACGCGCGCGGCGGGCCACCCACCGCGCGAGCCGCCCCCACAGCCCGGTGGCCTCGGCCGGGTCCGGCACCGCGGCGGCGTGCGAGCCGTGCGTGGAACCCTCGGTCGCCGCGGCGGCCGGACGGGGCACGCGCGGCCAGAAGTAGAACCGCGAGCGCCGCCCGCCGATCAGCAGGAGCGCCGGCAGCAGCGTCATCGCGGCGAGGAGCGCGGACGCGATGCCGATCGCGGCGACGGGACCGAGCGAGCGGTTGGACCCCAGCTCGGACAGCAGCAGGCACAGCACGCCCGCGATGACGGTGCCCGCGGACGCGCCGATCGGCTCGAGGCACGCGCGCCAGGCCCGGCGCATCGCGTCCGCGGGGTGCGCGGTGTGGCGCAGCTCCTCGCGGTAGCGCGCCACCAGCAGCAGCGCGTAGTCCACGCTCGCGCCCACCACGAGGATGGACAGGATGCCCTGGGACTGCCCGTTGAGCACGAGCGTGCCCGAGTCGGCCAGGTGGTAGACCACCAGGCCGGCCAGGCACAGCCCGAACACCGCGGTGAGGATGACCGCGAGCGGCAGCAGGGGCGAGCGGTAGATGACGACGAGGATGAGCAGCACCGCGCCGAGCGCGACCAGCAGCAGGATCCCGTCGATGCCGCCGAACGCCGTGACCAGGTCCGCGACGAAGCCCGCGGGGCCGGTGACCCACGCCTGCAGGCCCGCCTCACCCGCGGCGTCCGCGCTCGCGCCCAGCTCGTCCAGGAAGACCTGCCGCAGCTCGGTGACGAACGACTCCGTGACCGACTCCTCACCGGCGCCGATCAGCGTCTCGGCGGCCTCCGCGTCGAGCGAGAACACCACCAGCAACGCCTCGCCGTCCTGCGACGGCGTCACCACGGGCTCGGCGGTGAGGTACTCCGCCCAGGTCTGGTCGGTGCCCGCGACCGGGGCGGCCGGAACGGCCTGCGCGACCTGCGTGACCTGCCCCACCTGCGCCTCGGTCACCGCGCCGCCGCCCTCGGGCGTGAGCACCACCAGCGCGGGCAGCGTGGGCGTCTCGACGAAGTCCCGCCCGGCCTCGGCCGCGAGCGTGGACTCGGCCGACGACGGCAGGAACGCCGCCGCGTCGTTCGTCTGGACCTGAGACAGCTTGCCCTGGGCCACACCCCCCAGCGAGCCGATCGCGAGCCACGCGACCAGGGCGACGGCGACGAGCAGGGCGCGGGTGAGCGCGGAGCGGCGGGACACGCGGGTGGACATGGTGCTGAGCATGCTGGACGCGGACCGTTTCCGCGCGCCAAGACCGCAGGTCAGGGCAGACGAATCATGCCTTCCTGGGCAATCGAGGCGACCAGCTCGCCGGACCGGGTGAAGACCCGTGCGGCGCCGAGCCCGCGGCCCCCCTGCGCGCTCGGCGTCGACTGCACGTAGAGCAGCCACTCGTCGACGCGCACGTCCCGGTGCCACCACATCGCGTGGTCCAGGCTCGCGATCGACATCCCGCGGCTGACCCACGACTCACCCGAGCGCCGCAGCACGGGCTCGAGCATCACCTGGTCGCACGCGTAGGCCAGCAGCGCGCGGTGCAGCAGGCCGTCGTCGGGCAGCGGCGAGAGCGCCTTGAACCAGACCATCTGCCGCCCGGTGCGCTCGGCGGCGGGGCCCAGGTACAGCGGACCCTCGACGTGCCGGACGTCGAACGCCGCCTCCTGCGTCCAGAACTTCGCGACGGGGTGGTCGATCGGCCCGAGCACGTCGAACGCCGAGCGCAGGTCCTCGGGTGCGGGCACGTCGTGCGGCATCTCGTCGGCGTACGCCAGGCCCTCCTGCTCGGCCTGGAAGGACGCGATCATCGACAGGATGGGCGCACCGCCCTGCAGCGCGTGCGTGCGGCGCGCGGTGAACGAGCGCCCGTCGCGCAGCCGCTCGACGGCGAACGTGATCGGCTCGTCGATCACGCCCGCGCGCAGGAAGTACCCGTGCAGCGAGTGGGGCAGGCGGTCCGGCTCGACCGTCGCTCCGGCCGCGAGCAGCGCCTGCGCGAGCACCTGGCCGCCGAACACGCGCCCGCTGGGCTGGGGCAGGCTCCTGCCCCGGAAGACGTCGGCCTCGTGCGGGTCGCTCTCGAGCTGCAGCGCGCCCAGCACGGGCGCCATCGGGTCCGGCGCAGTGGTCATGACCGGCAGAATCTCACGTCCGCCGCACGCGACCCGTGCCGCGCGGACGTGACGTGCGACATCCCGCGCGTCAGTCCTCGAACGTGTTGAGCATCGAGTGCGCGGCGCGCTCCAGGTAGTCCCACAGCTCGGCCTTGTGCAGGGGCGCGAGGTCGAGCGAGTCGAGCGCGGTGCGCATGTGCAGCAGCCAGCGGTCGCGCGCGTCCGGGTTGACCTTGTACGGCGCGTGCCGCATCCGTAGGCGCGGGTGGCCGCGCTCGTCGGAGTACGTGGTGGGCCCGCCCCAGTACTGCTCGAGGAACAGCGTGAGGCGCTGCGCGGCGGGGCCCAGGTCCTCCTCGGGGTACATCGGCTTGAGCACGGGGTCGGTGGCGACGCCCTCGTAGAACCTGTCGACGAGCGCGACGAACGTGTCGTGCCCGCCGACCGCCGTGTAGAACGAGTCGGATCTCACCGGCTCATCCTCACACGGTCCCGGGGGCCGTCCGCGTCACAGCCCGAGCTCGGCCAGCACCGGGAGCGCGGCGCGCACGGTCGCCCGCGCATCGGCCGCCGACGACGCCGCGAGCGCGAGCTGCGCGAGCCGGACGCACTCGTCGTAGGACGTCGCGGCGAGGACCGCGGCGACGTCGGCGAGGGCGCGCGGGGTCATCGACAGCGACGCGACGCCGAGCCCGACGAGCACCACGGCGAGCGCGGGGACCGCGGCGGCCTCACCGCACACGCCGACCGGTCGGCCCTGCGTCGCGCCGCCCCGGCACGTCTCGGCGACGAGCCGCAGCACCGCGGGGTGCCACGCGTCCGACAGGTGCGCGACCGAGCCGAGCATGCGGTCCGCCGCCATGGCGTACTGCGTCAGGTCGTTGGTGCCGACGCTCGCGAACGTCGCGTGCGCGAGGATCCGGTCGGCCACGAGCGCGGCGCTCGGCACCTCGACCATGACGCCCGCGTCCGGCAGGCCGTGCCGCGCGCACCGCGCGACGAAGTCCTCGGCCTCCTCGACGGTGGACACCATCGGTGCCATGACCCAGACGGTCGTGTCCTGCCCCTGCGCGGCGCGGGCGATCGCGGTCAGCTGGTCCTCGAGCACGTCGGCGTGCTGCACGGCCGTGCGCAGGCCCCGCACGCCCAGCGCGGGGTTGGCCTCGAAGTCGCTCGCGAGGAACGGCATGGGCTTGTCGGCGCCCGCGTCGAGCGTGCGGATCACCACCTTGCGGCCCGTGAACTGCTCGAACACGCGACGGTAGGCGGCCACCTGCTCGTCGATGCTCGGCGCCTCGTCGCGGTCCAGGAAGCCGAACTCGGTGCGGAACAGGCCCACGCCCTGCGCACCGGCCGCCGCGGCCGCCGCGGCCTCGGACGGGTCGCCCACGTTGGCGAGCAGCTCGACGCGGTGCCCGTCGCTCGTCCGGCCGTCGCCGTCGAACGTGCGGGCGGTCGCCTGCCGCGCACGGGCGGCCGCGACCTGCTCGTCGTCGGGGTGCACGACGACCGTGCCCGCGCCGCCGTCGACGATGACCACGTCGCCGTCGGCGACCGCGAGGTCCAGGCCGCGGGCGGCGACGACCGCGGGGATGCCGCGTGCGCGCGCGAGGATCGCGGTGTGCGCGGTGGGACCGCCCGCCGCGGTGGCGATCGCCAGGACGCGTGTGGTGTCCAGCGTCGCGACGACCGCGGGTGCCAGGTCAGCGGCCACGAGCACGAACGGCTCGGGCCGGTCGGGCACACCCGGCGCCGGGCGGCCCGTGAGGTCGGCGACCAGGCGGTCCCGCACGTCCGCGATGTCCCGCGTGCGCTCGGCGAACAGCCCGCCCAGCGCCGCGAACTGCTCGGCGACGGCCTCCGCCGCCTCCCACACCGCGCGCTCGGGGACCAGGTGGTCGGTCATGACGCGCTGCACGGCGTCCGCCACGAGCGTGGGGTCGGCGGCGATCGCGGCGGTCGCGTGCAGCACGTCGGCGGCGTCACCGGTCGCACGGTCGGCAGCGGCGTCCAGGTCCTCGCGCACGCGCTGCGACGCGGCGGCGATCCGGTCAGCGGCGGCGCGCTGATCGGCACCGGGCGGCAGACGGCGCCCCGACGGGGGCTTGGCGACCGGCTCCGGCATGAGCACGACGGGCGCGGCGACCCGCCCGGGGCTCACCCCGAGCCCGTGCACCACCGTGGGGGGCTGGGTGGGGCTCACGTGCGGCGTCCTCCTCGTCGGCTGTGCCACGCAGTCTTGCCGCGCGGCCGCCGCCAGGCCAACCGGACACGCGGGGCGGGGCGGCGCGGGAGGGTTAGGCTGGGCCGGTACGGCTGGTCGGCCGTGCCCCCGGTCCGCAGCGCAGCACGTGGGCAGGGCGACCCCGCAGGACCCCCGAGGAGTGGCATTGAGCAAGGCAGAGCAGATCCTCGCCGCGCTGGGTGGAGACGCGAACGTCGTCGACCTGGAGCCGTGCATCACGCGCCTGCGGGTCGAGGTCAGCGACGCCCAGCTGGTCGACGAGGCCGCGCTCAAGGCCTCCGGCGCGTTCGGCGTGGTCCGCTCGGGCCGCATCGTCCAGGTGATCGTCGGCCCGGAGGCCGACAACCTGGCCGCCGAGCTCGACTCGCTGCGCTGACCCGCCCGACGTCCCGCCGACCATGAGCGCGCTGCGCGTCCTCGCGCCCGTGCCCGGCACGGTCCGCGCGATCGGCCAGGTCCCCGACCCGGTGTTCGCCCAGGAGATCGTCGGTCCCGGTGTCGCGATCGAGCCCGACCACGTGGGTCTGCTCGACGCGGTCGCACCGTGCGACGGCGTGGTGGGCGCCCTGCACCCGCACGCGTTCGCGATCGAGGTCGACGAGGGCCGCTCGGTCCTGGTCCACCTGGGCATCGACACCGTGCGGCTCGCGGGCCTGGGCTTCACGCTGCACGTGCAGCGCGGTGACACGGTCCGCGCGGGTCAGCGGATGGTGACGTGGTCACCCGTCGACGTGGCGGCCTCCGGCATGCCGACGGTGTGCCCCGTGGTCGCGCTGCAGGCGGACGCGGGCGCGGTCACGCTGGACGCGGCCGCCGGCGCGCACGTGGCGGCCGGCGACCCGCTGCTGACCTGGGGCTGAGGCCCGCTCAGCCGGCGCGGCCGGCCGACGGCCCCGCGGCGGGCGGGTCCTGCCGTGGTGCGCGCAGCGCCTCGTCGACCGGGGTGTCGTGCGGGTCCGCGGGTGGTGCGCCGTCGGGTCCGGCGCCGTCCGCCGGCTCGTCGGACTCCTCCGCGGTGACCGGGCCGGCGGGGTCGGCCGGCTCGCGCGCCTCGAGGTGCGCGGTCAGCGCGTCGCGCTGACCCGCGAGCGGCACGCCGGCCTCCTCGAGCGTCCGGCGCGCGGCGATCCGCAGCGCGCGCGCGACCTCCCACTGCACGGCGGGTGCGGTGCGCAGCTGGAGCCGCAGCGTGATCGCCTCCGCGGTGAGCCGTTCGATGCCCGTGACGGTCGGGCTGCCCAGGATCGCGTCGGCGAGCTCGGGGTCCGCGCCGACCTGCTCGGCCGCACGCAGGAGCAGCCGCTGCACGTGGTCGAGGTCCGCGAAGTAGTCGACGTCGAGCTCGACCACCGCGGTGGACCAGCCCTGCGTCTTGTTGCCGACGCGCAGCATCGATCCGTTCGGCACGTACCAGAGCGTGCCGTCCCCGTCGCGCACCTTGGTGACGCGCAGCGTGACCGCCTCCACGGTCCCCGTCGCAGGGCCCACGTCGACCACGTCGCCCACGCCGTACTGGTCCTCGAGCATCATGAACGTGCCCGTGAGGAAGTCCTTGACCAGGCTCTGCGCACCGAAGCCCAGCGCGACGCCGACGATCCCCGCGGACGCGATGAAGGGGGCGATGTTCACGCCCAGCGCGTCGAGCACCAGGAACGCCGCGATCCCACCGACCAGGACCGTGGCCGACGAGCGCAGCACCGAGCCCAGCGTGCGCGCGCGCTGCTTGCGGCGCGCGGTGGCCAGCGGGTCGGTGCGCAGCAGCGTCGAGGCGACCGCGGACTCGCCGAGAGGACGCAGCACGCCGCGCTGGATCACCGGGGTGCCGTCGGCGATGTGCTCGGTGACCCGGCGGATCGCGGTGCGCAGCAGCGCGAGCACCAGCGCGCTCGCGACCACGATCACCGCGATCTGCAGCGGGACGCCGAGCACCCAGTCCCACCACGAGGACACCGAGGCCGGGTCCTGCGGGACGAGCGGGGGAGCGGTCGTCGTCGGGTCGGGCGCGGGCGCCGCGTGCAGCCCGGTCATGCGCCGGCCCCCGCCAGGCCGGTCTGGCGCGCCACGAACTGCAGCTGCTCGACGGTCAGCCCGATCGTCCGGGACAGCGCGCGCCCCCCGTGCCCCACACCCGTCTCGCGGCGCAGCAGCACCGGGCGGTCCTGCAGGTCGGCGGACGTGGCGTGCTGGAGCGCCGCGGCGAGCTTGCGCGCGTGCAGCGGGTCGACGCGCGTGTCGCCGTCGAACACCGTGAACAGCGTCGCGGGGTAGGCGGTCCCGGGTGCGACGCGGTGGTACGGCGAGTACGCCAGCAGCCAGTCCAGCTCGGCGGGGACGTCCGCGTCGCCGTACTCCTCGGTCCACGTGACGCCCAGCCCGAACCGCTGGTAGCGGACCATGTCCAGCAGCGGCGCGGAGCACACGGCCGCCGCGAACAGGTCAGGTCGCTGCGTGACCGCGGCACCCACCAGCAGGCCGCCGTTGGACCCGCCCCAGCACGCGAGCTGCGCGGGTGTCGTCCAGCCACCCGCGACCAGCGCGTCACCGACCGCGTGGAAGTCGTCGAAGACGTTCTGCTTGGCCCCCCGCATCCCGGCCCGGTGCCAGTCCTCACCCTCCTCGCCGCCGCCGCGCAGGTTCGCGACCACGTACACGCCGCCCGCCTCGACCCAGGCCAGGGTCGTCGCCGAGAACCCGGGCTCGAGCGAGATCTGGAAGCCGCCGTAGCCGTACAGGATCGTCGGGCACGGGCGCAGCGGGTCGCCCGCGGCGTCCAGCAGGTCCGCACGCGCGACGACGAACGCGCGCACCGTGGTGCCGTCGGACGACGCGACCTCGAGGTGCCGCACGCGCACGTCGGGCACGTCCGGCACCGCACCGGGTGGTGCCGCCCACGGTGTGACCTCGCGCGTGGTGGCGTCGAACCGCAGCACGGTCGGCACGCTCGTGTGATCGGTGTAGGAGAACCAGACCTCGGGGCCGCCGTCGGGGCGCGTGACCAGGCCCGACGTCGAGCCGAGCCCAGGCAGCGGCACGGATCCCGCCGCACCCGGCAGTCGCTGTCCCGTGGCGGGGTCGTGCACCGTGATCTCCGAGACGGCGTGCCGGCGCCAGGACGCGAGCAGCAGCTGCGGCGTGGTGCCGGTCCCGCCACCGTCCGTGAACGCGACGTCCTCGAGGACCGCCTCGTCGTCCTGGTCGAGCAGCGTGCGCCAGTGACCGACCCCCGGCGTGCGCGGGTCGGTCACCGCGAGCCTGCCCCGCGGCGCGTCGAGGTCGGTGTGCACGTACAGCAGGCCGTCGCGCCCGACCCACACGCCCGTCTCGGCGTCCAGCCCGACCGCGACCTCGGCGAACGCCGGTGCGTCGAGCGCGCCGCCCGCGAGGTCCGCGATCCAGACGTCGGTGCGCGGCGCCGTGCCCTCGGACGCCGAGACCACCAGCCAGCGGCCGTCGCGCGAGACCGAGACGCCGTAGTAGCTCGTGATCGGACGCCCGGCGCCGAACACCTCGACGTCCCGCTCGGGCGAGGTACCGACGCGGTGCAGCCAGACCCGGCGGTGGTACTGCGCCTCGTCGGCCGGGAGCAGCTCGGGCGCCAGGCGGCGCACGTAGAAGAACGCCTCACCACCCGGCAGCCACGCGACGGGCGAGTACCGCGCCCGGTCGACCGGCCCGTCGACCACGTCACCCGTGGCGACGTCGAGCACGCGGAGCACCGACTCCTCGGTGCCGCCCGTGGAGGTCTGGTACGCCAGCAGCGTGCCCTCCTTGGACGGCTGCCACGCGTCGAGCGTCGTGGTGCCCGCGGGATCGAGCAGCATCGGGTCCACGAGCACGCGCTCGCGCTCGCCGCCCGCGCCGTCGGGCTCGACCACGACGACCACCGCATGCTCCTGGTCGCCCGCACGCCGCGAGAAGAACCGGCGCTCACCCCGCCACGCGGGGGCACCGACGAACCCCGCGCCGAGCAGCGTGCGCAGCCGGGGCGTCAGCGTCGCGGGCGAGAACGGGCCCGTGGCCGGTGCGGCGGCCAGGTAGGCCGCGTACGCGTCGTCCTGCGCGCGCGACCACCGCGCGGTCGCGGGGTCCGCCTCGTCCTCGAGCCAGCGGTAGGGGTCCGCGACGCGGCGTCCGTGCAGGTCCTCGACCAGGTCGAGACGGTGGGCGTCGGGGTAGCGGGCGGTGGCGGTCGCGGGCGCCGGGGACTGCGACGAGGCTGCCGTCATGGTGCGCAAGGCTACGACGTGCCACCGCGGGACGGGGTCGCGGGGGCCCGCACGGACCCTCCCGGACCGCGCGTCGGGACGTTCGCTGTGCCCGTGCACGGTCTCCTCTGGCAGGATCGACCCGTGGTGGACGACTCGCAGGCTCCCTCGGAGGCGTTGCTGCGCCTCGCCGCCGCGCACGGCGTGGTCCCGGACCACTGGGGGTTCCACGGCGAGCTGCGCCGCGCATCCGCCGGGACGCTGCGGGCGGTGCTCGCGGCGCTCGGCGTGGACGCCTCCTCGCCCGAGCGCATCGATCTCGCGCTGGCACACATCGACGACATGCCGTGGCGCCGCACGCTGCCGCCCGTCGTCGTCGTGCGGTCGGGGCGGAGCCAGGACGTGCCCGTGCACGTGACGCACGGCGACCCGGTGCACGTGTGGTTGCAGCTCGACCCCGAGGTCGGCGGCGGGCGGCGCGACCTGCACCAGGCGGACGTGTACGTCGAGCCACGCACGGTCGACGGCCGGCTGGTCGGCCGTGCGACGTTCGCGCTGCCGGACGACCTCCCGCTCGGCTGGCACGAGATCCACGCGTCGGGACCGAGCGGGGACGCGCGCGCGGTCGTCGTCGTGACGCCCGACCGGCTCGAGCTGCCGGCCCCGCTGCAGGGCCGGCGCGCGTGGGGCTACATGGCGCAGCTGTACTCGGTGCGCTCGCGGCGCTCGTGGGGCGTGGGCGACCTGGCCGACCTCGCCGACCTGGGGTGGCTCGCGGCGCACGAGGCGGGCGCGGACTTCCTGCTCATCAACCCGCTGCACGCCGCCGAGCCCGCCGCGCCGCTCACGCCCTCGCCGTACCTGCCCACCACGCGGCGCTTCGTCAACCCGCTGTACGTGCGCCCCGAGGCGGTGCCGGAGGCGGCCTACCTCACCGCGGCGGACCGCGCGCTGGTCGAGTGGTCGGCCGAGTCGGTCACCGGGCTCAACCTCGACGCGGGCCCGATCGACCGCGACGCCGCGTGGAACGCCAAGCGCGCCGCGCTCGACGTGATCTTCGCGCACGAGCGGTCGGCCGCACGGCAGGCAGCGTTCGACGCGTTCGTCCAGGAGCAGGGCCCGGGGCTGCGCACGTTCGCGCTGTGGTGCGCGCTGGCCGAGAAGTACGGCTCCGAGACCATCCCGCCCGAGCTGGCCGACCCGGCCTCGCCCGCGGTCGCGGTCGAGGCTGCGCTGCTCGCGGACCGGGTCGCGTTCCACACGTGGCTGCAGTGGGTGGCCGACGAGCAGCTCGGGGCCGCGCAGGCGGCCGCGCGCGCCGGCGGCATGTCGATCGGGATCATGCACGACCTGGCCGTGGGCGTGCACCCCGCGGGTGCGGACGCCTGGTCGCTGGGCGACGTGCTGGCCCGCGGCGCCGAGGTGGGTGCACCGCCCGACATGTACAACCAGCAGGGCCAGAACTGGTCGCAGCCGCCCTGGCGCCCGGACGCGCTGGCCCGCGCGGCGTACGCGCCGTACCGGGACATGCTGCGCACCGTGCTGCGCCACGCGGGTGCGATCCGCATCGACCACGTCCTCGGGCTGTTCCGCCTGTGGTGGATCCCCAAGGGTGCGGGCGCCGACGAGGGTGCCTACGTCCGCTACGACCACGAGGCGCTCGTCGGCATCCTCGCGCTCGAGGCGCACCGCGCGGGCGCGGTCGTGATCGGCGAGGACCTGGGCACGGTCGAGCCGTGGGTGCGGGGCTACCTGTCCGAGCGCGGCATCCTCGGCACGTCGGTGCTGTGGTTCGAGAACGGTGCGGACGGGCAGCCGCTGCCGCCCGAGGACTACCGCCCGCTGGTGCTGGCCACGGTCACGACGCACGACCTGCCGCCGACCGCCGGGTACCTCGCGGGTGAGCACGTCGCGATCCGGGAGCGGCTGGGCCTGCTCACCGAGCCGCTCGCGGTGGTCCGGGCGCAGGCCGACGCGGAGCGGGAGCGGATGATCGGCGCGCTGCGGGCGCGCGGGCTCGTCGGGCCGGACCCGTCCGAGCGCGAGGTGGTCGAGGCGATGCACCGGTACGTGCTCGCCACGCCGGCGGTGCTCGTCGGCGTCGCGCTCGCGGACGCCGTGGGGGAGCGCCGCGCGCAGAACCAGCCGGGCACGGACCAGGAGTACCCGAACTGGAAGGTGCCGCTCGCCGACTCGGTCGGGCAGGTGGTCCTGCTGGACGACCTGTTCACCAACGCGCGCCTGCGCAGCCTGGCCGCGGTGCTGCGCGGCTGAGCAGCCCTCCGCGGGCCGCGGCAGGACGAGGACCGGGGCCGGGACCGCATCCGCAGCGCGGACGGGTCCCGGCCCGGCTCGTCAGTCGCGCAGCCGGTCGGCCTGCTGCGCGGCGATCGCGCGGCGCACGCCGTCGCGGGACTCGACCACCAGGCGGCGCAGCGCGGGCGCCGCGTCGGGGTGCGCGGCGAGCCACGCGTCGGTCGCGCCCAGCAGGTCGACCTCGGGGGCGTCCGCGAGGAGCGTCGGGTACAGACCGACCACGATGTTCTGCGCGATCTCGTTGGTCTTGTCCGCCCAGACCCGCGTCAGCGCGTCGAAGTACGGCGCGACGAACGGCGTGAGCAGCGCGCGGTCCTGCACGCGCACCAGGCCCGCGATCGTGGCCGCCTGGATCGCGTTGGGCAGGTCGCCGTCGAGCACCGCGGCCCAGGCCGCCTGCTTCGCCTCCGGGGTGGGGACAGCCGCGCGCGCGAGAGCGGCGGCACGCTCGCCGGTCGCGGTGGCGTCGGTGGCCAGCTGCGCCGCGATGTGCGTCTCGTCGGCCCGGCCGCCCGCGACCAGCGCCGCGAGCAGCTCCCAGCGCAGGTCGGTGTCCATCTCGAGGCCCGGCAGGACCTCGCGCTCGTCGAGCACGTCCGCGACCACGGCCAGCTGCTCGGGCGTCGTCGCACGCGCGGCGAAGCCCTTGAGCAGCTGCAGCTGCA
This sequence comes from Cellulomonas gilvus ATCC 13127, assembly GCF_000218545.1. Classification (NCBI taxonomy): domain Bacteria; kingdom Bacillati; phylum Actinomycetota; class Actinomycetes; order Micrococcales; family Cellulomonadaceae; genus Cellulomonas; species Cellulomonas gilvus. Next base: position 2,406,654 of record NC_015671.1, on the reverse strand, counting down.
GGTCGGAGCCGGCCGCGGCACCCCGGGCGAGCTCGAGCAGGCGGTCGGCCGCGGCGACGGCCGCGTCCCGCCGGTGCTCGGGCGCCACGTACAGGTCGAGCGTCGTGGTGAGCTGGCGCAGCAGCACGAGCACGACGGTCGAGTCGGTCTCGTGCGCGATGTTGCCCAGGATCAGGTCGACGTAGTCGCGGCCCGGCTGCTCGCCGTCGCGCGTCGCGTCCCACGTCGCCGCCCAGATGAGCGTGCGGGGCAGCGAGTCGTCGAACGCCGAGAGGTGCTCGATCGCGGCGGCCGTCGAGTCCTCGTCCAGGCGGATCTTCGCGTAGGCCAGGTCGTCGTCGTTGACCAGCAGCAGCAGCGGACGGCGCGTGCCGACCAGCTCGGGCACGTCGGTGCTCTCCCCGTCCGCGTCGAGCTCGACGTGCACGGTCCGCACCAGGCGGCCGTCCACCAGGTCGTACCCGCCGACCGCGAGGCGGTGCGGCCGCTGCACCGGGTGCTCGTCGGGCACCTCCTGGCGGATCGTGAACGACGTGATGACGCCCTCGTCGTCCACATCGACGAGCGGGCGCAGGAGCGTGACGCCCGCACGCTCGAGCCACAGCGCCGACCACGGCGTCAGGTCGCGGCCCGAGGTCGCCTCGAGCTCCGTGAGCAGGTCGCGCAGCTCGGTGTTGCCCCACGCGTGCCGCGCGAAGTAGGCGCGCACGCCCGCGAAGAACTCGTCCTGGCCCACCCATGCGACGAGCTGCTTGAGCACGCTCGCACCCTTGGCGTACGTGATGCCGTCGAAGTTGACCTCGACGTCCTCGAGGTCGGTCATGTCCGCGACGATCGGGTGTGTGCTCGGCAGCTGGTCCTGGCGGTAGGCCCACGACTTCTCGAGCGAGGAGAACGTGGTCCACGAGCTGGTCCAGCGCGTGGCCTCGGCCGCCGCGAGCGTCGAGGCGTACTCCGCGAAGGACTCGTTGAGCCACAGGTCGTCCCACCAGCGCATGGTGACCAGGTCGCCGAACCACATGTGCGCGAGCTCGTGCAGGATCGTCACCGCGCGGCGCTCGACCGTGGCCTCGGGCACCTTGGACCGGAAGACGTACGACTCGACGAACGTCACGCAGCCCGCGTTCTCCATGGCGCCCGCGTTGAACTCGGGCACGAACAGCTGGTCGTACTTGGCGAACGGGTACGGCTGGTCGAACCGCTCCTCGAAGAACGCGAAGCCCCGGCGCGTGACGTCGAGGATCTCGTCGGTGTCCAGGTACTGCGCGAGCGAGCCGCGGCAGTACACGCCGAGCGGGATCTCGCGGCCGTCGCTGCTGGTCAGCGTGCCGTGCTCGTGGTGGTACGGACCCGCGACCACGGCGGTCACGTACGGCGAGAGCCGCGGCGTCGTCTCGAACGTCCACGTCGAGGTGCCCTGGTCGCGTCCGCCGTTGCGGTTGACCCCGCCCTCGACCGGGACGGGCTCGCCCACCTGCGGGTAGTTCGACACGACCACCCAGTGCGCGGGCGCGGTCACGGTGAACGTGAACTCGGCCTTGAGGTCGGGCTGCTCGAACACCGCGAACACGCGGCGCGAGTCGGCGACCTCGAACTGCGAGTACAGGTACACCTCGTCGTCGACGGGGTCGACGAACCGGTGCAGACCCTCGCCCGTGTTCATGTACGCGCACTCGGCCACGACGACGAGCTCGTTGGACTCGGCCAGGTCGCTCAGCGCGATGCGCGAGTCGGCGAACACCTGCGCGGGGTCGAGCGTGCGGCCGTTGAGCGTGATCTCGTGGACCGCGGGGGCGATGAGGTCGACGAACGTGCTCGCACCGGGCGTCGCGGTGAACCGCAGGACGGTCCGGGACGTGAACGTCGTGGGACCGGTGGTCAGGTCCAGCGTGACGTCGTACGACTGGGTCGCGACGGTCGCGGCGCGCTCCCGCGCCTCGGCTCGGGTGAGGTTCTCGGCGGGCACGAAGGCTCCTTCACGCGGTGGGTGGTGGCCCGGGTCACGGGCCCGCCCGATCATTCCACGCGCACCGCGACAGGTGCTGCGCACCCGCGTGGACAGGGCCTTGCGCGCACGTCCGGACGGTGTACTTTCGTGCTCGCCAACGCCGGGGAGCTCGGGACAGCCGGGCTGAGAGGACGGGCCGTGGCACCTTCGGGTGCCGGCGCCTGTCGACCCGTCAACCTGAACTGGGTAATGCCAGCGGAGGGATGCGACAGGCTCGCCCTTTCGGCATGCCCGGTCCCCGTGACCGGAGGAGATGCGACGTGCTCGCAGAGATCCAGGTGTCCCCGCGCCCGAGCGGCACCGACGACGACAGGTACGCCCACGTGGACGCGGCGATCGCCGTGATCGAGTCCTCGGGGCTCGTGCACGAGGTGGGCGCCATGGGCACCACCGTGCAGGGCAGCCCCGACGAGATCTGGCCGCTGCTGCGCGCGGTGCACGAGGCGACGCTCGCCGCGGGTGCCGACGGCGTCACGAGCGTCATCAAGGTGGGTCAGGCGCGCGGTGACGCCGGGCCGAGCATCCTCGACCTCGTCGGGAAGTTCCGTCGCGGGTCGGGCGAGTGCGCTCCCGCGGCCGACTGACCGCGCGCCGCGTCGTCGCACCCGCGCTCGTCGTGCTGGTGCTGCTCGCGGTGTGGGAGGTCGGGGTGCGCGCCGCGGGGCTGCCGCCGTTCGTGCTGCCGGCACCGTCGCAGGTCCTGGCCACGGGCGTCGCGGACGCCCCGCTGCTCGGGCCGCACGTCGCGACGACGCTGCTCGAGGCGGTCCTCGGCCTCACGCTCGGCTTTGTGGTCGGGGTGGCGCTCGCGGTCGTGCTCAGCCTCAGCGGTGCCGTGCGCGACACCGTGTACCCGCTGCTCACGCTGACGCAGACCATCCCGACGGTCGTGCTCGCCCCGCTGCTGGTGCTGTGGGCGGGCTTCGGGCTGACGCCCAAGGTCGTGCTCGTCGCGCTCACCGCGTTCTTCCCCGTGCTCGTGGCGACGGTCACCGCGATGGCCGACGTCGACGACGAGCACGTGGACGTCGTCGCCGGGCTCGGCGGCACGCGGAGCCAGCAGCTGCGCTGGGTGCGGCTGCCCGCGGCCGTGCCCGGCGCGCTCGGCGGGCTGCGCGTGGCCGCGACCTACGCCATCGGGGCAGCCGTGGTCGCCGAGTACCTCGCGGGGTACTCGGGGCTCGGCGTCTTCATCCAACGGGCCCGCAAGGGCTACCAGGTGGACGCGATCCTCGTCGCGGTCGTGCTGGTGGCCCTGCTGACGGGCCTGCTCTTCCTCGCGGTCGACGCGCTCGCGCGGGCCGCCACGCCCTGGCAGCCGCGCCGCGCGCGCTGACCACCCGAACCCCAGGAGTCCCGATGTCCCACCGGTCCGCGGCCCGACGCCGCCTCATGTCCACCCTCACGGGCCGTCCCGGTCCGACGTCCGCGCGACGGCGTCCGGCCGCCGCCGCGGCGGCGCTCGTCGCCGCTGCGCTCGCGCTCGCGGGCTGCACGGCCGCCGACGCCGCGGACGGACCCACGCACGTGACCGTGGTGCTCGACTGGACGCCCAACACCAACCACTCGGGTCTGTACCTCGCGCTCGAGCGCGGGTACTTCACCGACGCGGGCCTCGACGTCGACGTCGTCGAGCCGGGGGAGACCTCGGGGTTGCAGATGGTCGCGGTCGGCAAGGCGCAGTTCGCGTACTCGGTGGCCGAGGGTCTGGTGCCCGCGCGTGAGCAGGGCGCCGACGTCGTGTCGGTCGCGACCGTGATCGAGCACAACACGTCGAGCCTGATCTCGCTGGCGTCGGCGGGCATCACGCGCCCGCGGGACCTGGCGGGCAAGCGCTACGGGTCCTACGGCTCGGAGCTCGAGTCGGCGCTCATCCGGCGGCTCGTGGAGTGCGACGGGGGAGACCCCGACGCGGTGCAGATGCCGCCCCTGACGTCCGACGACTTCCGCATCGGCCTCACCGCGGGCCAGTACGACGCGGCATGGGTGTTCGACGCGTGGGACACCATCCGCCTGCGGGACGTGGACGGCCTGGACGTCACGACCCTGGCGTTCGCGGACCACACCGACTGCATCCCGGACTGGTACACGCCGCTCGTGGCGACGTCCGCGGAGCTCGTCGAGGAGGACCCGGCCACGGTCCGCGCGTTCGTCGGTGCGCTCGCGCACGGCTACCGCGACGCGATGGACGAGCCTGACGCGGCGGCCGACGCGCTGCTGGCGGCCGCGCCCGAGCTCGAGCCCGAGCTGGTCGAGCGCAGCGCCGCATGGCTCGCGACGCGGTACGCCGACGACCCGGCCGCGTGGGGCCGGCAGGACGCGCGCGTGTGGACCGACTTCGTCGCGTTCCTGCAGGACAACGACCTCGCCGACGAGGGGTTCGACACGGCCGCGGCCTGGACCGACGAGTTCCTGCCGTGACCATCGCACCGGCCGTCGAGGCCCCGCGCGCCGCGCGCGCCGACGAGCCGTGGGGCGCGCGCGGCCTGACGATCGCGTTCGACCGGGGCGGCACCGTGGTCGACGCGCTCGACCTCGCGGTGCGCCCGGGGGAGCTGGTCGCGGTGCTGGGGCCGTCGGGCTGCGGCAAGTCCACGCTGCTGCGCGTGCTCGCGGATCTGCCGGCACCCGGCACGCGCGTGCTGGCCGGCACCGTGCACCGGCCGGACGCGGTCCCGCCCGCACCCGCGGTCGCGTGGCTGCCGCAGCGCGACGGGCTGCTCCCGTGGCGCCGTGCGCTCGCGAACGCGACGCTCGGCGCTCAGATCGCGGGCGTGGACCTGGGCGCCGCACGTGAGCGTGCGCGCGAGCTGTTCACCGTGTTCGGGCTGGCCGGGTACGAGCGCGCGTGGCCGCACGAGCTGTCGGGTGGCATGCGACAGCGGCTCGCGCTGCTGCGCACGTGCCTCGTGGGCGCGCGCCTGCTGCTGCTCGACGAGCCGTTCGGCGCGCTCGACGCGCTTACGCGGCGCCGGATGAACGCGTGGCTGGCCGACCTCGACCTGCGCGCCGCGGCGGGCGGCACCGAGCCGTCGGCCGTGGTGCTCGTGACGCACGACGTCGACGAGGCGCTGACGCTCGCGGACCGCGTCCTGGTCCTCAGCGCGCGGCCCGCGCGCCTGGTCCTCGAGCTCGACGTGCAGGGTGCGGCCGGTGCGGACGGCGACGAGGACGCGCGCAGGCGCGTGCTCGCAGCGCTCGACGCCGCGGCCGACGACGACCACGTCGCGGCGCGTGGGGGCCGTCCGGGAATGGGCGGCGCTCGTCGGGGATTGTCACGTGAGGCGGCGGGGCGACCCGGCGCACCTGACCGTGCCCACGACCGATCGGAGAACGCCTGATGCCCAGCACCACCCCCGTCGTCGACTTCTGGTTCGACCCCGCGTGCCCGTGGGCGTGGATGACGTCGCGCTGGATCGACGAGGTCGCGCAGCACCGGGACATCGAGGTGCGGTGGCACGTCATGAGCCTGTCGGTGCTCAACGAGGGCCGTGCGGACCTGCCCGAGCGCTACGTCCGGCTCATGGCCGAGGGCTGGGCGCCCGTGCGCGTCCTGGTCGCCGCCGCCCGCGACCACGGGCCCCAGGTGCTCAAGCCGCTGTACGACGCGATCGGGACGCGCCGCCACCCGGGCGGCCGCACGGACGGCGACGCGATCCTGGCCGAGGCGCTCGCAGAGGTCGGCCTGCCGGCCGAGCTCGCCGCCGTGGGGGCGACCACCGAGGTCGACGACCTGCTGCGTGCGTCGCACGCCGAGGCCATCGCGCTCGTCGGCGACGAGGTGGGCACGCCGGTCGTCGCGATCGACGGCGTCGGCTACTTCGGCCCCGTCGTGACCCCGGCGCCGACCGGGCAGGCCGCGCTCGACCTGTTCGACGGGCTGGTGCTCATGACGCGCGTGCCGGGCTTCTACGAGCTCAAGCGCACGCGCACGTCGGGCCCCGTGTTCGGCTGACGTCTCGCGCCCGGCGGCTCCCCGTCCCGGGTGGTGCCGCCGGGTGGATCGTCCCGATGTGGACGTGTGATGCTGTCTGGCGGTCTGCAGGGTCCGACGGACAGGAGAGCCATGACGAGCAAGCGCACGATCCGGACGTGGGTCGTGATCGACGCGGTGCTGGTCACCGTGCTCGTCGTGCTGCTCGTGGCCACCCTCGGCGGACCGTCGGGCAGCCCGGGCGCACCGGCGAGCACGACGGCGACGCCCACGGCGGCCGCGACGGGCTCGGCCGCACCCGCCAAGTTCCGCCTGCCCAGCGGCAACATCGCGTGCACCATGGCGCCGTCCGGCGTCACGTGCACCATCGCGAGCATCACGTACGAGCCGCCCGCGGTCCCGGGCTGCGCGGGCGACACCGGTCACGTGCTGGTGCTCAACGACGACGGCTTCGCGTTCGACTGCGTCGACGGTCCTGCGCCCACGGTGGCGGGGGACGACGTGCCGGTCCTCGAGTACGGCTCCAAGGCGACCTCGGGCCCCTACGTCTGCACGAGCGCGACCGACGGCGTGAGCTGCGTCGACGACGCGGGCACCGGGTTCAAGCTGGCGCGCGCCGCGTGGTCCGAGCTGCCGTGACCGCACCGCGGTCCGAGCGGCGCTGAGCGCACGCCCGGACCGCGCGGGACGTCACCAGATGCGGACGCGGTCCTCGGGCGCCACGTACAGCGCGTCGGTCGGCTGCACGTCGAACGCGGTGTAGAACTCCGGCACGTTGGACACCACGCCGTTGCAGCGGAACTCGTCGGGTGCGTGCGGGTCCGTCGCGAGCCGGCGGGCGACCTCCTCGTCGCGGCCCTTGGTGCGCCACGCCTGCGCCCACCCCAGGAAGAACCGCTGCGCCGCGGTGAGCCCGTCGATCACCGGCGCGTCCTCGAGCGCGTGGCCGAGCGCGATGCGGTAGGCGCGCAGCGCGATCGACAGCCCCCCGAGGTCGCCGATGTTCTCGCCGATCGTCAGCTCGCCGTTGACGTGGTGCGTGCCGTCGAGCTGCGCGGGCGAGAACGCGTCGTACTGCGCGACGAGCGCGCGCGTGCGGCGCTCGAACTCCGCGCGGTCGTCGGCCGTCCACCAGTCCTCGAGGCGCCCGGCGCCGTCGTACTTGCTGCCCTGGTCGTCGAACCCGTGGCCGATCTCGTGCCCGATGACCGCGCCGATCGCGCCGAAGTTCACGGCGTCGTCGGCGTCCGCGTCGAAGAACGGCGGCTGCAGGATCGCGGCGGGGAAGACGATCTCGTTCATGCCCGGGTTGTAGTACGCGTTGACGGTCTGCGGCGTCATGAACCACTCGTCGCGGTCGATGGGCCGGCCGATCTTGCCCAGCTCGCGCTCGAGCTCGAACACGTTGGCGGCCCGCACGTTGCCGAGCAGGTCGCCCGCGTCGACCCGCAGCGCCGAGTAGTCGCGCCAGCGGACGGGGTAGCCGATCTTGGGCGTGAACGCGTCGAGCTTGGCCAGGGCCTTGGCGCGCGTCTCCTCGCTCATCCAGTCGAGCTCCGTGATCGACTCGCGGTACGCCTCGACCAGGTAGCCGACCAGCGCGTCCATGCGCTCCTTGTGCGACGGCGGGAAGTGCCGCTCGACGTACACCTCGCCCACGGCCTCGCCCAGCACGCCCTGGACCAGCGAGACGCCGCGCTTCCAGCGGTCCCGCAGCTCCTGCGCGCCCGTCAGCGTCCGGCCGTAGAACGCGAAGTTCGCCTCGACCAGCTCCTGCGTGAGGTACGGCGCGCGGTCGCTGACCACGTGGTAGGACAGCCACGCGCGCCACGTCTCGAGCGGCTCGTCGGCCCACAGCCGTGCGAACGCGTCCGCGAAGTCGGGCTCGCGCACCACCAGGTGGTCGAGTGAGCCCTCCGGGGCGCCGAGCGCGAGCGCCCACGCGTGCCAGTCGAAGCCCGGTGCGCGCTCGGCGAGCGCCGCGAGCGTCGTCGGGTTGTACGTCAGGTCCGCGTCGCGGTCCTTGACCACGTCCCAGTGCGCCGCGGCGAGCCGGGTCTCGAGCCCGACGACGAGCCCCGCGAGCCGGTCGGCGTCCTCCTGGTCCGCCGCGACCTGGGCGAGCAGCAGCATGCGCGCGACGTGCGGGCCGTACGCCGCCAGCAGGTGCGCGTACTGCTCGTCGCGGTAGTACGCCTCGTCGGGCAGCCCCAGGCCGCCCTGGTGCAGGTAGACGACGTAGCGCTCGGGGTCGTCGGCGTCGTTGTCCACCCAGAAACCGAACGCGCCGCCCGCACCCGTGCGCTGCAGCGCGCCGAGCGCTCCGGTGAGCTCGGCCTGCGTGGTCGCGGCCTCCACGAGCGCGAGGTCGGTGCGCAGCGGCGCGAGCCCCGCGGCCTCGATCGCGTCGGTGTCCATGAAGCTCGCGAACACGGCGCCGACCTTCGCACCCGCACCCGTGCCGTCGCCCGCCTGCGCGCCCAGGTCGGCGATGATCTCGCGCACCTGCGCCTCGGCCGCGTCGTGCAGCGTGCGGAACGTGCCGTCCATCGCGCGGTCGGCCGGGATCACGTGCTGCGCGATCCAGCGCCCGTTCACGTGCCGGTACAGGTCGTCCTGCGGGCGGACGTCGGGGTCGAGGTCGGTCAGGTCGAGTCCGCTGCGCGTCATGGCCCCAGCCTACGGACGTGCGCCGGGAGCCCCGGCACCGTGCGGCAGGATGAGGCCATGCGCATCCACATCGGATCTGATCACGCGGGGTACGAGCTCAAGGTCGCGCTCGTCGAGCACCTGCGGGCCGGTGGCCACGACGTCGTGGACCACGGGCCGGCGGAGTACGACGCCCAGGACGACTACCCCCCGTTCTGCTTCGCGGCCGGTGAGGCCGTGGTGGCCGAGCCGGGGTCGCTCGGCATCGTGCTCGGCGGCTCGGGCAACGGCGAGCAGATCGCCGCGAACAAGGTGACCGGCGTGCGCGCGGTGCTCGCATGGAGCCTGGACACCGCGCGTCTGGGCCGGCAGCACAACGACGCGAACGTCATCGCGATCGGTGCGCGTCAGCACTCGGTCGACGACGCGATCGCGATGGTCGAGGCGTTCCTGGCCGAGCCGTTCAGCGGCGACCCGCGCCACCAGCGCCGCATCGACCTGCTCACGGCGTACGAGGCGCGCTGACCGTCCGCTCGTCGGTCCCGCGGCAGGAGCGGCGGGACCGACGAGCGTGCGTCAGAACACCCAGCTGCACACCGGTGCGACGGGCCACGAGAACGCGGTCGCGGCGCGCAGCAGCGTCCCGGGTGCCACCTCGGTGACCAGCCCGGCACGCGCGTACGCGGCCAGCGAGCGGCCGCCCAGGTAGGCCGCCGCGAGCTCCCGCACGTCCAGACGCAGGTCGGGCTCGTCGTCGGTCGAGGTGACCCGCGCGGTGAAGCCGCTGGCGTCCGCGTCACCCGTGGTGAGGCGCCACCGGCCCGCGTTCTGCGGCAGCCGCGCGTCGGTGACCTCGAGCACCACGTCGAGCGCGGACGAGTAGCGCCGGGCCTCGAGCGCGGTCGGCACGTCGAGCAGCCGGACCCACAGGTTGTCCGAGAACCGCGGCACGGCGCCGCGCGCGTCCACCAGCAGGTGGAGCAGCTCGTCGTCGGCGGGCAGCATGCCCGTGTTCACCTCGACCGTGAGGTCCAGGTCGAGCACGAACGACCACAGCCGGTGCGCCGCGGCCGCGTCGAGCGCGACCGCCTCGCGCACGTGCACCGGGTACCGGGCGCCCGGGTCGGCCCACGTCTCCTTGCGGCGCAGCAGCGCGTACGCGCGCGGCTCGCCCGCGGCATCGTGCACCGTGACGATGCGCAGCGACTCGCCCCCGTCGCGCCACGCGGGCGGGTCGACCACGCGTCCGCGACGCATCGCGTCCGACGAGCGCGGCATCCAGCCGGGCCGGCCCGCGCCGCCCGCGGTGTGGATCGTGTGCACCAGGTCGGTGTGCCGGTCGGCGTCGGCCGTGTCGAACCGCACCGTGAGCTCGGCGCTGCCCGGCACGTCCCGCAGACGGGCGCCGCGCGGGATCTTGAGCCGCACGTCGTCGGCCACCGAGCCGTAGCCGAACCGGCCGTAGATCGGCATCTCGGCCGCGAACAGCGCCGAGACGGCCTCGCCGCGCTCGAGCGACCGCGCGAAGTGGAAGTCGATCATCGACGTGAGCAGGCCACGGCGGCGCTCGTCGGGCCGCACACCCACCCACGTCAGGCCCGCGCACGCGACCTCGCCGCCGGGCACCGGGAGGTCGAAGTCGTAGGACGCGTGCACGGCCGCGAGCGTGCCGTCGGGCCGCTCGACGGCCGCGGTGCGGTCCCACTCGAGCTGGTCGGGGATGATCTCGCTGGTCTTCTCGTCGGGCTCGAACGCGAACGCGAGGTGGTTGACCGCGCGGAACTCGTCCTTGCGGTCCAGGGGCACGGTGACGATGCGGTAGCCGTCGGGCAGTGGGGTCATGGCGCCCATCGTGGTCCCGTCGCAGGTGGAAAGCCCAGCGCTTTGCATCAGCCCGTGCCGTGCGCGCTCGGCTCGTCGGGGAACCAGATCGCCCGGCGCAGCGCGACGCGCGTGCCGTCGGCGGACAACGGCGTGCGCTCGCCGCGCAGCTCGGTCAGCGCGCGTGTGGCGTGCCGTGCGGGTGGTGCGCCCGCGGCGTTGACCACACGCCACCACGGCACGCCCGAACCCGCGCGCGCCATCACCTGACCGACCTGTCGCGGCCCGCCGCGCGCACGCCCGCCCGCCGCGACGAACCGCTCTGCGACCACCTCGGCCACGGTCCCGTACGTCATCGCACGGCCCGGCGGGATCGTCGCGACGAGGTCCAGCACGGCCTCGAGGTACTCGTCGTCCACGCGTGCAGTGTGCCCTGGCGGCGGGGCCGTCGGGTCACGCGTCGCGCAGCAGCTCCGCGACGGCCGGCAGCGTGCGGGGGTCGCCCTGGACCACGAGCGTCGTGATCGTGGTCGCGCGCCACGCGGGCAGCTGTGCGCGCACGTCGTCGGGCGTCCCGACGAGTGCGACGTCGCGCACGAGCTCGACGGGCACGGCGGCGGCGGCACGGGCCTTGTCCCCGGCGAGGTAGTGCGCCTGGATCTCGTCGCACACCGCGGAGTAGCCGAGCCGGTCGAGCACGTTGCGGTGGAAGTTGGCGCCCTTGGCGCCCATGCCGCCCGCGTACAGCGCGACGAACGGGCGCACCTGGTCCGCGGCGGCCTCGACGCTGTCGGCCAGCACCACGGGGACGGGCGCGACGACCTCGAAGCCCGCGGGGTCGCGGCCGTCGGTGCGGGCCGCGAAGCCCTCGGCGAGCAGCGCGCGGTACTCGTCGTCCATGCGCGGCGAGTAGAACATCGGCAGCCAGCCGTCCGCGATCTCCGCGGACAGCGCGACGTTGCGGGGGCCCTCCGCGGCGAGGTGGATCGGCAGGTCTGCGCGCAGCGGGTGCACGGTCGGCTTGAGCGGCTTGCCCAGGCCCATGCCCTGGTCGCCCGGCAGCGGCAGGTCGTAGAAGTCGCCCGCGAACGTCACGGGCGCCTCGCGTGCGAGCACCTGCCGCACGATCGCGACGAACTCGCGCGTCCGGGCCAGAGGGCGCGGGTAGGGCGCGCCGTACCAGCCCTCGACCACCTGCGGCCCCGACGCCCCGAGCCCGAGCACGAACCGCCCACCCGAGAGATGGTCGAGCGTGAGCGCCGCCATCGCGGTGGCGGTGGGCGTGCGCGCGGAGATCTGCGCGATCGCGGTGCCCAGCCGCACGCTCGTCGTGCGCGAGCCCCACCACGCGAGCGGGGTGAACGCGTCGGACCCGTAGGCCTCGGACGTCCAGACGGAGTCGAAGCCGAGCCGCTCGGCCGCGAGCACGGTCTCCAGCGCGTGCGGCGGCGGGCCCGCCGACCAGTAGCCCAGCGAGTAGCCCAGTCGCATACCAGCCTCCGTGACGTCGTCGTCGTGCGCCGCCCCCGCGGCGCGCGGCCAGGTTACCGGCCGGTACGGTGCGCCCGGGCGCGTGTCACGGTGCGGTGCGCTGCGCGCGGGCCCCGCCGGTGTCTAGGGTCGGGGCGTGGTCAAGCAGGCGCGGGTGGTGCGGGTCGGGGCGTACGGCGTGGTCGAGCGCGGCGGGAACGTGCTGCTGGTGCGCGCCAGCCCGCGGTCCGACGTGCCGGGGACGTGGTGGCTGCCCGGCGGCGGCGTGGAGTTCGGCGAGCAGCCCGCGGCCGCCGTGGTGCGTGAGGTGCAGGAGGAGACCGGCCTGCGCGTGCGGGTCACGGGACCGCCCACGGTCGTCTCGGACGTGCTCGAGGTCCGCGACCGCGGCATCGTGCTGCACTCGGTCCGGCTGTGCTACCCGGTCGCGGTCGAGGGCGGCGAGGAACGGGCGGAGTCCGACGGGACGTCGGACGCGATCGCGTGGCTCCCGCGGCCGATGGTCGCGTCGGTCGCGACGCTGCCGTTCGTGCAGCACGTGCTGGGCCTGGCGCCCGCCGACCCCGACGCGGTGCTCGTGGTCGAGGACGGCGTGGTGCGCCGCCGCACCGACGAGCCTCAGATGTAGATCGCGGGGTCGTCCACCTCGGCGTCGAACGGCGCCGCGACCGGGCGCAGGCGCACCTGGGCCGGCACCCCGACGGCGATCGCCCCCGCGGGGACGTCCTGGATGACCACCGCGTTGGCGCCCACCTGGACGCCGTCGCCGATCCACACCGGGCCCAGGATCTTGGCGCCGGCGCCGACCACGACGTTGTCGCCCAGCGTCGGGTGCCGCTTGCCGTGCCGCATGGACTTGCCGCCGAGCGTCGAGCCGTGGAACAGCACCACGTCGTCGCCCACCTCGGCGGTCTCGCCGATGACCACGCCCATGCCGTGGTCGATGAACAGTCGGCGCCCGAGCCGTGCGCCGGGGTGGATCTCGATGCCCGTGAGCGCCCGCACCAGCTGCGACAGCAGCCGTGCCGGGAGCCGCAGCCCGGGCTCGCGCCACATCGCGTGCGCGACCCGGTACGTCCACACCGCGTGCACACCCGGGTAGGCGAGGGCCACCTCGAGCAACGAGCGTGCCGCGGGGTCACGCCGACGTGCCGCCTCGAGGTCCTCGCGGAACGTGGCGACGAAGTGCTGCAGCGGAGGCATGGGACCTGGCTCTCGGGACGTGGTGCGGGGGACGGACCCGGGGACGCCGTGCCCCGGCCGCGCGCGGCGACCGGGGCACGGCACGTGCTCAGTCGAGCAGGTCGGCGTACAGCACCGTCGACAGGTAGCGCTCGCCGAACGACGGGATGATCGCGACGATCAGCTTGCCCGCGTTCTCGGGGCGCTCGGCCAGCTGCTTGGCGGCGGCGAGCGCGGCACCCGACGAGATCCCGACGAGCAGGCCCTCCTCGGCCGCGGCGCGGCGCGCGTAGGTCACGGCCGTCTCCGCGTCGATGTCGATGACCTCGTCGTACACCGAGGTGTCGAGGATCTCCGGCACGAAGTTGGCGCCGATGCCCTGGATCTTGTGCGGGCCGGGCTGGCCGCCGTTGAGGATGGGCGACTCCGCAGGCTCGACCGCGACGATCTTGACGCCCGGCTTGCGCTCCTTGAGCACCTGGCCGACGCCCGTGATGGTGCCGCCCGTGCCGATGCCGGCCACCAGGATGTCGATCTCGCCGTCGGTGTCGGCCCAGATCTCCTCGGCCGTGGTCGCACGGTGGATCGCCGGGTTGGCCTCGTTGGCGAACTGGCGGGCCAGGATGGCGCCCTCACGCTCGGCGACGACCTCGTTGGCGCGGTTGACCGCACCCTTCATGCCCTCGCCCGCGGGCGTGAGGATCAGCTCGGCGCCGAACGCCCGCAGCAGCGCACGCCGCTCCTTGGACATCGACTCGGGCATCGTCAGCACGACCTTGTAGCCGCGCGCGGCTCCGACGAACGCGAGCGCGATGCCGGTGTTGCCCGACGTGGCCTCGACGATCGTGCCGCCGGGCTTGAGCTCACCCGAGGCCTCGGCCGCGTCGATGATCGCGACGCCGATGCGGTCCTTGACCGAGTTCGCCGGGTTGTAGAACTCGAGCTTGCCGACGACCGTCGCGGGGGCGCCGTCGGTGATCTTGTTGATGCGGACCAGCGGGGTGTTGCCGATGAGCGCGGTCGCGTCGTCGTAGATGCGTGCCATGGTTCCTCTTCGGTCGAGCCGCCGCGGGTGCGGCGGCGGTGCGGGGACAACTGCGGGGGACGTGGTCGTGCGGGACTGCTGCTACGGTGCGGGTGGACGGGCGCCCGTCCGGGGGACCGGGGTCACCTGATCCGTGGGTCAGGTGGTGCGGGGACGCGTCCGCCGGGGCGAGCGCTGGCGCACAGGGACGATCCTCACCGGGTGGTGGCGTCGTCGCGCGCGGGAGCCAGCGCTCTACCGACAGCGACAACAGGGCGCGCCGAGGGCACGCACGAAGGAGGCGGGGGCGGACGTCCGCTCGCTCATCGCTCTCCTCCAGATGTGGCCGGTGGGCCACGGTCGGGCTGACGGTAGCGTCAACGCGACGACGTGCGCAAAGGTTCCCGGCCAACGGACGCGTGACGTGGCGCACTTCTCAGGACCGGTCGGCCCGGTCGTCGACCGGCTGGTCCAGCGGCTCGTCCCACGGGAGGCGCGCGGCGTCCTTGGCGTCCGCGTACGACGACGCCGCACCCACCGAGAGCGGGAACTGCACCGGGAAGTCGCCGAACAGCAGCCGACCCGCGGCCGTCGCGGCCGCCGTGACCTGCTCGGCCACCTCGGCGGCGAGGCCGGCCGGGGTGTGCACCACGATCTCGTCGTGCAGGAAGTAGACCAGGTGCGGGCGCGCCGTGAACGGCGCGGGTGCGCGGCCGGGCGTGCCGGTGCTCTCGCCCAGCGCCCACAGGCGTCGGCGCAGCTCGGCGATCCAGCACAGCGCCCACTCGGCCGCGGTGCCCTGCACCACGAAGTTGCGCGTGAACCGGCCCCAGGACCGGGTCTGCGCGCGGGCGCGGGACTGCGCGCGGTCGTTCGCGTCGGGGTCCAGCGCGTCCGCCTGCACGCGTGACCACGCGGCGTCGGGGCGCGGTGAGCTGCGGCCCAGCAGCGTGGAGACCACCTCTCCGCGCTCACCCGCGCGCGCCGCGGCCTCGACCGCGCCGAACGCCTGCGGGTAGGCCTGCAGCAGGCGGGGCAGCACGGCCGCGCTCGCGCCCGTGGTCCCGCCGTACAGCGCGCCGAGCATCCCGATCTTGGCGAGCGCGCGTTCGGGCACCACCCCGGCGTCCACCATGCCCGCATACAGGTCCTTGCCTGCGCCCGCGGCCGACATCCGCTCGTCACGCGCCATGCCCGCGAGCACGCGCGGCTCGAGCTGGGCGGCATCCGCGACGACGAGGCGCCATCCCGGGTCCGCGCACACCGCACCGCGCAGCAGCCGCGGGATCTGCAGCGCGCCGCCGCCGCTCGAGCCCCAGCGGCCCGTGACCACGCCGCCCACCACGTACTCAGGCCGGAACCGCCCGTCCGGGACCCACTGGTCCAGCCACGCCCAGCCGTTGGCGCTGTGCAGGCGCGAGAGCTTCTTGTACGCGAGCAGCGGTGCGATCGCGGGGTGGTCGACGTCCTGCAGCTCCCACTTCCGGGTCGACGTCACGTCGAGCCCGACGCGCCGCAGCGCGCGCAGCACGTCCGGCAGCGAGTCCGGGTTCAGGTGCGGCGCGTCGAGCGCGTCGCGTACCTCGGCCGCGAGCGCGGCCATCCGGCCGGGGCGCTCTCCGCGGCGTGGCCGGTCGCCCAGGAGCTCGCGCAGCACCGCGTCGTGCGCCGCCACGTCCCACGGCAGGCCCGTGTGCCGCATCTCGGCCGCGGCCAGCGCGCCCGCCGACTCGCCCGCGAGCAGCAGGCGCAGCCGGCCCGGGGTCGCGGCGCCGGCCACCGCGGCGTCCTGCGCCGCGACCTCCGCGAGGCACGCGTCCTCGTCCGCGTCCGACTGCCCGGCCTCGGTCGTCGGCTCGTCGTCGGTGTCGAACAGCGTCGGCGGCCGGTCCGGCTCGGCGGCCTGCTCGGCCGGGCCGGCGTCGAACGGCCCCCGGGGTGCGCGCGCGAGGTCGGACGTGGCGGTCGCGGCGCTCGCGCGCAGCACGTGGTGCGCGAGCCGCAGGTCCAGGCACCGCTCGACGCGCACGCCGTCCGTCAGCAGCCGCGGGTACCAGGCCGCGGTGTCCGCCCACACCCACCGGACCGCGCGCTCCGGGGCGAGCACCGCATCGTCGAGCGTGCGTGCGTGCACCACGGCCCCGGGGTGGGCGCCGCGTGCGGGACGCGCGAGCAGGACGAGCACACCACGAGCCTGCCGTACGCCGCCCACACCTCCCGGCGCCGCGTCTACGTGTCAGGCGGGGATGCCCACCGCGTCGAGCCACGCCTCGGCCAGCAGGCCGTTGCCGGCGGGCGTGAGGTGCACGCCGTCGGTGGTCCAGTGCGCCGCGCCCGCGGCCTGCGTCGCCTCGGCGAACAGGTCGTCGGCCGGCAGGTGCAGTGCGCCGTACTCGGCCGCGAGCCGCCGGACCACCGCGATGCGCGGGTCCAGGTCCTCGCGCCAGGCCGCCTGCTGCGCGGTGACCGGCAGGAGGAACGGCTCGACCAGCACGAGGCGCGCCCCGATGGCGCGGACCGGGTCGAGCAGCGCGCGGTAGTGCTCCTCGTACTCGTCCGTGCTGGTCGCCGTCCCGCCGTCGTACCGGCGCCACGTGTCGTTGATCCCGACGAGCAGCGAGACGACCGTCGGCGAGAGCGCCAGCGCGTCGCGCTCCCAGCGGGCCCGGACCATCGCGGTGGTGTCCCCGCCGACGCCGCGGTTGCTGAACGTGAGCCCCAGCTCGGGCCGGCGCGCCCCGGCCAGTGCCGCGGCGATCGCCGCCCAGCCGTGCCCCAGGCTCGTCGGGTCCTGGCGGTCGCGGCCCCAGTCGGTGATGGAGTCGCCCTGGAAGAGGACGTGGTCGCCACGCTGCAGGTACGTCGTCACGCGGGCCATCCCACCACATGCGCCCGGCGCCGGTCCGGGACCCGCACGCCGGACGCGCGTCGGGCGTCCCCGGGGCGTCCACTAGCCTGGACGCGCGCACGGGCCGGCCCGTGCTGCGGGGTGTGGCGCAGGTTGGTAGCGCGTCCGCTTTGGGAGCGGAAGGTCGTGGGTTCGAATCCCGCCACCCCGACCGTGTGACCCGGTCGCCGTGCGCCTCGCGCATGCGGCGACCGGGCACGGTGCGCGTCGGTCAGCCGCACGGTCCCGTCGACTCCTGCGGGTCCGGGGTCGAGCCCGTCCCCGTGCCTTTCCCCCCTGTGCCGTGCGACCTCGGCGACGTGGGCGTCGGGTCGGTGAGCGGGCGGTCCTCGCGGATCCGCTGCCACACGTCGTCGGCCGCCGCGGTCCACACCACGCGGCCCTTCTTCCCGTACGGCTCGTTCGGCACCGTGATGGCCTCGATCTCCGTCCCGTCGATGCCGCGCAGGCCGTTGGCCAGGCCCGCGAGCGTGCGCAGGTCGCCGAGCCCCGGGCTGACCGCGAGCGACTTGGTCGCGCGGTCGAGCACCTTGAGGAGCTGGGCGGGGTCGCCCAGCAGGTCCTCGTCGTGCACCTTGTCCGTGAGCGCCTCGAGGAACGCGTGCTGACGGTCCAGGCGCCCGAGGTCGCTGCCGATCCACAGCCCCCAGCCGGTCCCGGTCCGCGCCCGCAGGAACGCGATCGAGGTCTTGCCGTCGAGCACGCGCGGGCCGGCCTCGACGTGCAGCTTGGCGTCGTCGGAGTCCATCGCCTCGGGGAAGCAGAACGGCACGCCGCCCAGCACGTCGATCACGTCCCGCACGCCGTCCATCTTCACGACGACGTGCTCGTCGGTCCGCAGCCCGGTGTTCTGCTCGAACGTGCGGCGCGTGCACGCCGCGGCCGTCGTGAGGTCGTCGTCCGGGCCCGAGCCGATCTCGAACGCCGCGTTGAACATCGTCATCGTCCGGTCGCCCGTCTCGGTCCCGTCGGCGAGCAGGCAGGACGGGATGTCGACGAGCGAGTCGCGCGGGATCGAGACCACGTCGATCCGGGAGCGGTCGGCGGGCAGGTGGACCAGGAACGTCGAGTCCGAGCGCTGCCCCTCGACGTACCCGGCGAACTTCGCGTTGTCGCCGTCGCGCGCGTCGACGCCCATCACCAGGATGTTGAGCGGCGCACCCGCGAAGCCGTCGGTCAGCGGGTCCGCGGACGTGGCGACGGTCGGGCGCGACGCGCCGAGGTACTCGTCGACGCCGTCGGCGGTCTCCAGGTTGCCCTGCAGGTGCGCGTAGGTGGCCCAGGCGGCCGTGAGCCCGAAGACGGGCACCGCCACGAGCGTCGCGACGGCGATGCGCACACCCGTGCGGGAGCCTCGCGGGCGGCGGGAGTGGCGGGCCGGATCGGTGGGTGCTGTGGTCACGTCGGCACGCTAGGACGGGCGCGTCCTGGCGCGGGCGCGGTCCGGCGGACGTGCGGGAGAGGTCACGTGTGCGCGGCGTGAAGATCCGCAGGTCAGGGCGCTGCGACGCACACAAGTCGGGTGTTGCCGGAGCGGTTCAGACGCGTCCGATGAGCCCCCGGCGGTGCGCGAGGTCCACCGCCTCGGCGCGGCCGGACGCGCCGAGCTTGGCCAGCACGTTGGAGACGTGCACGGACACGGTCTTGCCCGAGATGAACAGCGCCCGCCCGATCTGGTTGTTGGACAGACCCTGGGCGACCAGCTCGAGCACCTCGGTCTCGCGTGCGGTGAGCACGTCGCCCGCGCCCGCGGCGGCGCCCGTGACGGCGAGCCGTCCCCGGCGGACCAGGTCCCGCACGGCGGTCGCGAGCGGTGCGGCCCCCATCGCCTCGGCATCGGCCAGCGCCGTCGCGGCCTCGCTCGCCGCGTCCGCGCGCTCGCCCGCCTCGAGGAGCGCCTCCGCGAGGCGGAACCGGCTGCGCGCCTGCTCGTAGCGGTGCCCGTACCCGAAGGCGTCGACCGCGGTGCGCCACACGTCGGGGGTGTTGGCCGCGGGGCCCGCGAGCCGTGCGTGCTCGGCGCGCGCACGCGCGGCCCACGCGCGGCCCTCGGGGCCGACGCTGCGACCGGGCGGGAGGGGGCGCGCGATCGTCCCCTCGGCGCGCGCCAGCAGCGGCTCGCCGGCCGCGACGCGCTCGGCAGCGTCCCGGCCGTGCCGGCGGTCCTGGGTCGCGGCGTCCGCCAGCGCCGCGAGCCCGAGCGCCGAGAGCCAGATGCCTCCGAAGAACTGCGGGCTCCAGGCCGCGGAGAGCTGGTCCAGCACGCGCTGGACCAGCGTGACCGCCTCGTCGTGCTCGCCCGCCCGCGCCAGCGCGTCGGCCGCGCACCCACCGGCGATCAGCGCCGCGAGGCCGTCCCGCTCCCACCGGGGCTCGAGGGCCCGGCACCGGGCGACCACGTCGTCGTCGCCGCGCGCGACCGCGGCGTACAGGACCGCGAGGTCCAGGAGGCCGCCGTCCTCGTCGGGACCCCGTGCCGGCTGCGCGACGGGCGTGAGATCGCCGCTCACGTACGACGCGAGCGCACCGTACCCCGCGAGCTCGAGCCCGAAGTCGGAGTGCGTCAGCCCCGTCTCGCGGGCCCTGGCCAGACCCAGCTCGGCGAGCCGCGTGGTCCCGGGCAGGTCGCCCACCTCGTACCGGGTGGCCGCCATGTTCATGAGGATGCGCAGCTCGGTGCCCGCGTCGCCGACGGTGCGCGCGCGCTCGAGCGCCTCCTCGAGCAGCGCGTCGGCGCGTGCGGCGTCGTCGTCGGCCACCAGGATCGCGAACGACGTCAGCGCGTCCGACTCGGCGGACAGCGCCCCGACCCCGCGCGCCACCGTGAGCGCCTCCTGCAGCACCTCGAACGCGTCGAGCGTGCGGTCCAGGTACACGAGCGAGCGCGCGTGCGTCGCCAGCGCCCAGGCGCGTCCGGCGCTCGGCGTGCCCGGCATGGCGTCGAGCGCGAGCGTCGACTGCTCGAGCGCGTCGTCGATCCGCTCGACCGCCTGCAGGTGGCGGGCGAGCGCCACGCGTCGGCGCGGCCGGGCGGCGTCGTCGGCGACGTCCACGGCGGACCGGGCGAGCTGCACCGCGCGGTCCCGACGGGCCGCGGCCGCGGCGGCACGTGCGGCGCGGTCCAGGACCGCGTCCTGCGGCTCCAGATCGGGCAGCGCGCCGGCCGCCGCGTCCCACAGGCGCAGCGCGACCTCGAGGTGCCGGAGCTCTTCCTGCGGGGCCAGGCGGGTGTGCGCCGCGTCGGCCGCGGCCAGGGACGCGCTGAGCGCGGTGGGCAGGTCGGGTGCGTGCAGCGCGTGCGCCGCGAGCTCGGCCGGGCTGCCGAGGCTCGGGTCCTCGCGCAGCGCGGTCACGTAGGCACGGTGCAGCGAGGACAGCTCGCCCGGCAGCAGGTCCGCGGCCACGGCCTCGCCCAGCAGCGCGTGCCGGAACGCCAGATGCCCGTCCTCGACCGCCAGCACGTGGTGCCCCACCGCGTCCCGCAGCGCCGCGTCGAGCGTGCCCGCACCCTGCGGGTCCGTCGCGCGGCATGCGGCACGCAGCAGCGGCTCGCTGACCCGCCTGCCCGCGACCGACGCCACGCGCACCACCTGCTGGACCGCGGGGTCGAGCACCTCGACGCGCGCCCGCAGCACGTCGGCGAGCGAGCCGGGCAGCTCGTCGCACCCGGTCTCGAGCAGCTCCTGCGCGAAGTACGCGTTGCCGCCCGAGCGCCGCGTGACCGAGCGCAGCGTGCGGGGCGGGGGAGCGGCACCCGTCAGCGCGATCGCGAACTCGCGCATCTCGTCGGGCGTGAACGGCGCGAGGTCGACCCGCTGCACGCGGGGGTGACGCGCGAGCTCGGCCGCGACCGGGCGCCACGGGTGCCGGCGGTGCAGGTCGTCCGTGCGGTACGTGACCACCAGGAGCACGGGCTCGTCGCGGAGCCGTGAGACCAGGAAGCGCAGCACGTCGCGGCTCGAGGCGTCCGCCCAGTGCGCGTCCTCCACCACGAGGAGCAGCGGCGCCCCCGGCCGGGCGACGGCCCCGAGCAGCTCGGCGATCCCGTCGAACAGCTGCAGCCGGTCCGCCTCCTCGGCGCTCCCCGAGCCCCGGCCCAGCAGCGTGCCCAGCGCGGGCCGGTCGGTCTCCACCGCGGCCACCTGCTCGGGTGCGAGGTCGCGCAGCCGAGCCGCCGCGTCCGCGAACGGCAGGTACGGCAGGCCGATCTCACCCAGGTCCACGCAGTGCGTCACGACGACGGTCGCACCGGCCTCCTGCGCGACGCGCGCCATCTCCCGCACCAGCGCGGACTTGCCCACGCCCGCGTCGCCCGCGACCAGCGCGACCCCGGGCGCGCCCGAGCCCGCCCGGGCCAGGGCGTCCCGCAGGACGTCGACCTGACCCGAGCGGGCGACGAATGGTGTGCTCATCGGGCCGCGGACCACGCCCCCGATCCTGGCAGCGACCACCCACGCGCTGCACGGGTGCCCGTGCGCGGCCCCGCGGAGCCGCCCGGCCCCCGGCCCGGTGCGCGGCGCCCCCGCGCCACGCCTGCCGCCCGCATCGACTCGACCAGCTCCTGACGGCGGTACGTGAGCTCGGCCTCCAGCGCCGGCCCCCACATCTCCTGCATGGCAGTCCCTCCCTCTTCCTCCGACACCCTCGAGGTTGCCCGTGAGGCGGTGGCGGGCGGATCGGACGTGCGCCCAGTCCTGAGTGAGGCGGGTGCCCGGAACGGCCCCTGAGGTACCTCAGGCCGCACCAGGGTCCTGCGCATGGACGCCGACGAGCTGACCGCGTCGGTCGAGCAGTGGATCCACGACGGCGAGCTCGACGAGGCCCGCGCGCGCCTGTCGGCGATGCTCCAGGACACCGGGTCGCTCCTCACGTCCAGCACGAGCCGGATCGCGCGCTCACGCAACTCGTCCGGGTACTTCCTCGGTGCAGCCATGACTCTCATCCTCCGTGGATTGAGAGCCTCCATGGAAGCCGGGGCGGTTCACTCCGCGCCCGCGTCCAGGAGGCCCGAGCTTGAGGCTGCCCGACGACCGTCGTTCATTCTGCGCGTGACCGTCAGCGGAGCCTGTACGGCGCCCTGGTGCTGGTCCCAGGACTTGGTGCACGATCCGGTCATGTCGCCTGACGAGTTCCCGCCGATCACGGTCGTTGACGTGGATGACGAGCGCTCTGCGCGCTGGTCGGGGATGAGGGAGGTGACTCCATTGCTGTCCCGGCATCCCGAGCGGGAGTGGAGGTTCTTCTTCACGGAGGCAGCCAGACGGTCACCGGTCTTCAAGTGGCTGGACGCGGGTTTCGTCCGCTGCGGCCCAGCCGAGGTTCCAGGGGTCGAGGCGGGTCTGCGCGCATGTGCGGCGGAGGCGAACGAGAAGTTCGTCGAGTTCCTGACGCGGGCGGCGGTCAATCAGCCTGATGAGGTGGCACAGTTGTTGGAGCTGATGGCGATCGCCGCGGCGTCCGGGGAAGGCCGCGTCCGCTTGGTCTCTTGGGTGTGACCAGGCCCGACTACGACATCTGACGAGGCCCTCCGAAGCAAGGTGTGACGCGCTCCACACGGCCCGTTGACCTGCGACTTCGCACATCCAAGAAGACCACCGGTCACAGGCGTCAAGCCTTTGGTGACACCACGCGGTGGGACAGCGGCGACGTGTACGCGGCGACATCCATTGCAGGGACCGTGCCCATGGCGTTCAGCCGGGCGATCAGGCGCATCGCGAACATTGCCAACCCGACCTCCGCTTCCGTCACCTCCAACTCAGATGCTGGCGCCGCCTCCGCAAGTTCGAACGTCCCAGTGTCGAGAACGCAACCGAGGTCCAGACGCTCGTCCTCGCTCAGCGCATCGAGCGCTGTCACCAGAGGTGCCCCAAGGCTTACCCACGAGTTCCGTCCGGTCAGGATGCCGGCCAGAATGCGCGGCGGCTCCTTGCTCGTTGGTTCCTGGCTCAGCTGAGCGATGGGGGCCGAGGTCCGGTGCAGGGCACGGACGCTCGCTGCCTTCGCGGCTGCGGCCTCCACGTGCGCCTTTGAGAGGTCTTGCTTGATCTCGAAGACCCCGTACACGCTCTCGGCCGGCACGAACGTGGCCCCGGCCGTGGAGAACACGGGGGAGAAGTGGCGGTCGTGAACGATCAGGTCGATCTGGAGGCTGCTGTGGCCGTGGCTGTCCACGACGAGCCCGTTGGACACGGCGTACCGGCTCGGCAACAACTCCTGCAGCATGCTGCGCCACGCGTCCTCGGAGGCGTCACCGATCGTCGTGCCGTGGGTGGTTGAGGCTGCCGCCACGGCGAACTTGGCAGCCATCATCTGGCTGTGGCCGATGAACGTGCCTCGCAGGTCGAACTGCACGGCTTGGTCGGGGGCGTCGGTCATGGAATCTCCTCGTCGAGGGTGAAGACTGCCTGGGCTCGTGCTTCCAACTCCGTCGCATCGGAGCACGAAGTTGTGACGTCGGCTTCTCCGACCAGTGTGGGCCGCAGTGCCGCCCGGCGTTGGCCGACCAGGCCGTGGATGGGCCGGGGCTGCCCGTCGTGGAACGGAAGGACAAGCAGCGCAACCAAGTCACGCGATGCGCGGGCGGCATCCCGCAGCGAGGACCGGTCCGTGGGACTCGGAGGCTCATCTGCCGGGTGGGTGTGCCACTCGCCCACATACCCCACGACCGGAGGGCCGGCAGCGAGGACATCGGTCAACCATGTCTGTGCGCCCGCCTCGCGGCGAATGTAGCTGCGCCGGGTGCTTGCGGCATCGGTAAGCGTGAACGCTCGTGTCACAAAGATCTGGTCGCCCGCCCGAAACCCCGCCAACACGCCGCCTGTCTCCAACGGGAGAGCCGCAAGGCCGGCATCTGTCATTGAGGCGAGCACGGCTTCCGCAACGACGATCTCGGGGCGCCCGGCCACGCTCACCCGTCCTCGCCGCGCAAGACGCGCTCTTCCCCGGCAGGGGTCGGTGCACCGAGAAGGGCGTCGATGGTGTGGCGTGCCGCGACGGACGCGGCCTCCCACACGGCCGCCGGGGGAGTAGTGCTCACCGGGCTGCTGCACCCGACTTCGAACACCCCTGGGGTGACCTGTGGGAGGTCCGGCATCGGCAGTCCGCCGCCGGGAGGCGCGGGCCAATGGTCGATCCGGATCGCGTAGCCGTCCGCCAGCACAGCGACACTGATGGCTCGGCCTGCGCCCGCATTCGATGCTGCCTGGATGAGCCGCGAGGCCGTCGAGTCCGCGGTGGCGTCGACCAGAATGTCGCAGCTCTCCAACAGGGTGACCGCGTCGGCCAAAGACCCCACACCGTCCGTGCCCGTCGTGACCTGCACAGGATTCAAAGGCCGGACCTGTAGGAGCGTGTCGCGGACCGCTTCCGGCTTGGGTCTTCCAACCTGGGAATGCCCGCAGAGGTGCCGGACAAGGTTGCCGGGCAGCAACCGGTCTGGGTCCACCAGATGGAGGTGGCCGACGCCGCTGCGGTGAAGCAGGTCAGCAACGGTGGAACCGATAGCACCCACGCCAACAACTGTCACGACCTTGCCGGCGAGGGTGTGACACTCCGGGTGGGACCGAAGCATCACGGCGTCCGTGTCTTCCGGTGCCGCCCGGTGCGCAACGAGCTTCCCTGGCCGCTCGATGAGGCTCACGGCGAGGACGCCGGGGCGGGACGCCCGCTCGTAGATGAAGATGAGCTCGGGGACTCCCCGGCGAATCTCCTGGGCGATGAGAGCCGCGTCGCCCCCGGCGACCTCCAGGATCTGCTCGATGCTCCGCAACGGATGGTCGACCGGACCAAGGTTGAGAATGAGTGCCCGGTTCTTTCCCCACTTCGTGCTGGCCGCCTTCCGCCCGGTGGGCCGGTGGGCGACCGGGCCGACCCTGATTGCGTCGCCTCGTCGAGTCAGTTCGACTACCTGAGCGGTCGCCGCACGGAGCGAGGCGAGGTCGTAGACGAGGACGTGGGAGGACCGATCGAAGTAGCGGTCGAGGTCGAGTGCGGGCGGGTCGTCCGGCCACGACGACCGGTCCGCCGCCAGCCACGCGCGCAGGTGGTCAAGGAAGCTGCCGGGGTCGGCCCAGGGGAGCTCGGTGTAGTCGGCCTCCTCGAACAGGCACATCTGGCCCGACGGCTCCAGATGCCATGACGCCGACACCTCGTAGTAGTCCGGCAGGTCGCGTCCGGCCCAAGCTTCGGCCGCTTCGCGCGGCAGCGGCGTGACCCGGGGACGTTGGTACGGGTACTCAATAGGGATGGTGAGTTCGACTAACGTCAACTGAGGGTCCTCGTCCGGTCCTAACGGCACGAGGCCCTTCCACTGGTGCGTCTGACCGGGTTCCTCACGGAACCCCGAAAGTGCAAGGCGGTCAACCAGGCGGTCAGTGGCTTCGGCGCACGCCCACCGCAGACGGTCGGCTGCGCTCGGCTCGGTCACCCGAACCGACGGTCGCCACCGGCGACCGTCCGGTCCCCAGCTCGGACACGCTCGAAGTCCTTGCTCGTGCCGTCCAGATTGCAGTCGTCGGGCATCGGGAACACGTAGTCCTGGTCGCCGTGGTCGTCCACGGCCTTTCCGAGAATCCTCCGGAAGGTGAGCGCGGCCTGGCACTTGTCGCGGTCCGCGGCGTCCCGAGCCTCTTGCGCACGTCGGCCGGCGGCCACGAATTCGTCGGCCAGCGCCTGCTTGTCGTCGTCCTCGCCGCGCACTACCAGGTACTCACCGGTCAGGGTCGGGTCGGGCAGGCCGAGCCCGACATGGAATGCGTTGTACAGCAGCGTTCCGACTTCTCTAAGTGCCGAGACGTACAGGTCGGTGAGGGTGGCCCCAGTGACGGCGCCAGACTGGAACGCGAGCACGGTGGCCATCTCGATGGTGAGGCCGCCGGGCTTCCGCTTGCCGAGCAGGGACCGTCGGGTTTGCCGCAAGAGCTTGACCACGTGCACGAACCGCTGGTCGAACTGCCCATTCAGCTCCGAGACCAGTTCGGTGAGGCGTTCAGGGTTTGTCGCCTGCCACCCGGCCTCGCCGCGCTTGGGCAGCTGCCACGCGTCTTCGCCGAAGGGGCTCGCCCAGGCGCGGGCGGGCACGGCATCGACGTACAGGCCGTCCAGGTCCGGGAACGAGACTTGGAGGCTGCGTGCCTGCCGCGCGACCCGGTCCCCGTACTCGGCTTTGAGGACTCGCTCGAACTCCTTGAGAAGGCTCGCGGGCGGGACGTCGTCGGGGAGCTCCGTCAGCCTGCCGAAGACGTCGACGTCCTTCACTCGCCGGATGCTGACGTGTCGCTTGTAGCTCCCGATGAGAATCGGGTCGAGGCCCCATCCGCACAGGGTCTCGTCAGCGAGCAGTACATCTCGGACGTCCGTGTGTGCCTTGGGCGCATTCGACTTGTCGTCCGAGGTTGGCTCCACACGGCGCAGCGCTTGCGTGAACTGGCTCGTGAGCTGCGGCATCTGCACATCTCCTTCATCCCGTGGGGCAGACGGTAGCGCCGCGCACCGACATGACGCGGTTGTTCTCGCCACCTATCCGCCACTCGCAACAGCCACTGATGCGGACCCCCTCGTCGTCGATGGGTCAGGTCACTGGTGCACGGGTGCTTGAGGACCAGGTGGGCCGACTTCGGTTGGAACTTGATCCGCGACTTCGGACGCCCGCTGGACCGGAGTCGTGTCGGCAGGTGTTGGCCTGGATGCGATGACGAAGGCTGCCGCGACCGTTTGGCAGACGGCCGCGCGGTTCAGTGCCATAGTCGGTCCATGAGCGACGCGCGAGGCGGCTACAGGTCCTACACCGCGGACGGTTCGTGGTGGACGGTTCGAACGTACGGTTCGACCTACTGGGTGGCGCGTGTGCGCCATGCCGAGGGCGGCGGGTACGAGGTCGTGCAGTGGTTCGAAGCCTACGCCAAGGCAGGCTGGGCGGCCGGTGCCGCGGCTCAACTCGCCTATGCGCAGGGGGTTGCCGACGCCAAAGCCCAGGTCGTCCGGGCGCTGCACGGTGCGCTGGACGAGGTCGGCCTCGGAGTGCCCGAGCCGCCGGTGCCGGTCTCCCGCACGCCCGCATCGCAGGCCCCGGCCGAGTTGGTGCTCGAGGCGGACGCCGACTTGGAGCCGCCGAACTGACTGTGCTGGTCGATCCCCGGCTTCTGTGCAGCAGCCACGTGAGGGGCCCCGTGGTGGGGCCCCTCACGGGTGTTCAGCGCAGGAAGCGTGGGACGGGGCATCCTGCGCGGATCAGCGCGTCTCGCACGGCGACTCGCGTCTCCTCGATTTCCGCTGGCGTGGAGCGGTGCGTGCCGGCGCGCCAGGTGTGGGTCTGTCAGATGAACGGTGGGCGGGGGTCGGCCTGACACGCCGGGCTGAGGCTTGGGGAGCCTGGCCGGAGCCTGACCCGCTTCCGTGGACA
The DNA here is from genome assembly GCF_000218545.1 of Cellulomonas gilvus ATCC 13127. Taxonomy (NCBI): domain Bacteria; kingdom Bacillati; phylum Actinomycetota; class Actinomycetes; order Micrococcales; family Cellulomonadaceae; genus Cellulomonas; species Cellulomonas gilvus. The sequence continues at coordinate 2,379,238 of NC_015671.1, read as the reverse complement.
CCTTCGCTGAGGTGATGATCGCCTCGGAGAGGAGTCCTGGATGCCTGCAGCCAAGCCGCCGGAGTTCCGCCGGCGAGCCGTTGAGTTGGCCCGTTCGGGTCAGCAGCCGGTCGCGAGGATCGCGGCCGATCTGGGGATCAGCGAGTCGTGTCTGCGTCGGTGGATGGCTCAGGACGACGTCGATGCCGGCCGCCGCGAGGGGTTGACCAGCGAGGAGCGCAAGGAGCTGGTCGAGTCGCGCCGGCGGATCCGGGTGCTGGAGATGGAGAACGAGATCCTCAAGCGCGCCAGCGCGTACTTCGCCCGGGAGAACGTCCTCCCAAAATGATGTTCCGGCTGGTCCGAGACCTCGCCGCGGCCGGTGTGCCGGTCGCGGTGGCCTGCCGGGTCCTGGGCGTCTCACGTTCGGGGTTCCACGCCTGGTCGACGCGGCCGCCCTCGGCGCGGTCCGTGGCCGACGCGCAGCTGTCGGCGACGATCGTGGCGGTGCACGAGATGTCGCGCCGCTCCTACGGCGCCCCGCGCGTTCATGCCGAGCTGCGCCTGGGGCTCGGAATCCGTTGCGGTCGCAAACGGGTGGCGCGGCTGATGCGCGCCGCGGGCATCGGTGGGATCTGCCACCAGCGCAAACGCGGCCGCCACCGACCCGCGCCCGCGCCGCACGAGGACCTGGTGCGTCGCAGGTTCGTCGCCGAGGAGCCGAACCGGTTGTGGTGCACCGACATCACGGAGCACCCCACGAGCGAGGGCCGCGTGTACTGCGCCGCGGTGCTGGACGTGTTCTCCCGGCAGGTCGTGGGGTGGTCCATCGCGGACCACATTCGCGCCGAACTCGTCGTCGACGCCCTGCAGATGGCGACCTGGCGACGCCGACCCGAGCCCGGCGCGATCGTCCACGCGGACAGGGGCCCGCAGTACACGTCCTGGGTCTTCGGGCACCGGCTGCGCGAGGCCGGGCTGCTCGGCTCGATGGGCCGGGTCGCCTCGAGCGTGGACAACACGATGATCGAGAGCTTCTGGTCGACCATGCAGCGCGAGCTGCTCGACCAGCAGCACTGGACCTCGAAAGCCGAACTCGCGACCGCGATCTTCGAGTGGATCGAGGCCTGGTACAACCCCCGACGCCGGCACACCAGCCTCGGGAACCGATCCCCGACCGAGTTCGAGAACCTTCACACCGCCGCGACCGCGGCGGCATGATCAACCAACCACAGGTGCCCGCGAAAGCGGGTCAGGCTCCCGCGCACGGCGTCGACACGGTTGCCCGCGACGCCCCACGCCCCATCGAACAGACTGATCCGGCCTGGCGGGCCCGAGTCAACGCCGCTCGCAAGCCGTAGCCGCCGTCCGCAAGCCATTTCCGGAACTGGGATGGCTGCAAAACCATAACCACCCTCGGAGCGGACGACGGGAATCGAACCCGCGTAGCCAGTTTGGAAGACTGGGGCTCTACCATTGAGCTACGTCCGCACGGGCCGCGCCGAGGCGCGACCAGCCCGGACAGGCTACCCGTTCCGACGCCCCGGTCCGCACCCGGACCACCCCGCGACGCCGTCGTCGTCGGGCGCCGCACGTATCAGGGCGGGGGCGACGCACCCCTCCACCCACAGGTGCTGCGGCAGCACCGCCCCGCCGGTGCGCGGGGCCGGCCGGCCTGGGAGCGGTGGACGTCGATGACCCGGATCCTGTTCGCCCTCACCCCGGCCACGGGCCACGTGCGTCCGGTGCTGCCCGTGGTGCAGCGACTGGCGCAGGACGGGCATGACGTGACGGTGTACACGGGCGAGCGGTTCGGGGACGCGATCGCGGCGGCGGGGGCGCGGCACGCGCCGACGACGATCGGGCGGGACCTGCCCGAGGCGCTCGTCGAGGCCTGGTCGCGGAGGAACGGCGCGCCGCCGCCCGGCCTGCGCCGGTTGGCCTGGGACGTGCTGCACCACGTCGTGCTCACGATCCCCGGGTTCCTTGTGGACCTCGCGGACCTGGTGCGCGACGAGCGCCCGGACGTGATCGTCTCGGACACGGCGATGGTCGCGGGCGTGCTCGCGGGCCGCGTGCACGGCATCCCGACGGTCTCGCTCTCGGTCTCGCCGTTGTCGCTGACCAGCCGTGACACGTTCCCGTTCGGCACGGGTCTGCAGCCGCCGCAGGGGCCGGTCGAGCGTGCACGGGCCGCATGGATGCGGGTCGCGGTGCAGCGCGGGCTGTTCCGCGCGGCGCAGCGAGAGGCGCTGCAGGTGGTCGCCGAGGCGGGGCTGCCACGGCCGCGCGGGTTCGTCCTGGACTGGGCGCAGACTCTCGCCGACCGGGTGCTGCACCTGTCGGTTCCCGGCCTGGAGTACCCCCGTGCGGACCTGCCGACGCACGTCGAGGTCGTGGGTGCGACTGCGCGCAGCGGCCCCGCGGCGCCGTTCGACGAGCCGGCGTGGTGGCCGTGGCTGCACGCGGCGCGGGCCAGCGGGCGCCGCGTCGTGGTCGTCACGCAGGGGACGCTCGCCACCGACCCGGCGCAGCTGGTGCTGCCCGCGCTCGACGCGCTGCGCGGTGAGGACGTGCTCGTCGTCGCCACGACCGGTGCGCCCGGGCTCGAGCGTGCGGTGCCGGCCACGCGGCGGGCCGAGAACGCGGTGGTGGAGCGCTTCGTGCCGTTCGAGCACCTGCTGCCGCTCGCGGACGTGCTGGTGACGAACGGAGGCTTCGGCGGCGTGCAGGAGGCGCTCGCGCACGGCATGCCGGTCGTCGTCGCGGGTCGCGCGCAGGACAAGGCGGAGGTGGGCGCGCGCGTGCGGTGGTCGGGTGCGGGTGTCGTCGTGCACACGGACCGGGTGACGGACGCCGCGACCCCGGCGGCGGTGCTGCGCGGCGTGCGGCAGGTGCTCACCGACCAGCGGTTCGCGGCGCGGGCGCGTGAGCTCGCCTGCGAGTACGCCGCGCTCGACGGTGCGAGCCGCGTGGCGGACGTCGTGCTGGGCCTGGCGGGACGGGGAGCGCTGACCGCGGACCCCGCGTGAGATTCGGTCGCGACGAGGCGCGTGGCGTACCATCGAGGGTCGCCTGTGCGCCGCCAGTCGCGCGCGCCGCGGGGCGACGCATCCGCCGGAACCCCGCCGCACCAACCCGCCGACCTCGGCAGGTCACCCCGATCAGTTGGAGAGCATCGAAGTGAAGAGCGCCGTCGAGACCCTGGAGCCGACGAAGGTCAAGCTGACCGTCGAGGTGACGTACGACGAGCTGCGGCCGAGCATCGAGCACGCGTACCAGCACATCGCCGAGCAGGTCACGGTCCCCGGCTTCCGCAAGGGCAAGGTGCCGCCGCGCATCATCGACCAGCGCGTGGGCCGGCCCGCCGTGATCGAGCACGCGGTCAACGAGGGCCTGGGCGGCTTCTACGCCGAGGCGGTGCGCGAGAACAAGCTGCGCCCGCTGGGCCAGCCCGAGGTCGAGGTCACCAAGGTCCCCGGCCTGGTCCCCGGCGAGGACGAGGGTGAGCTGCACTTCTCGGCGCAGGTCGAGGTCCGCCCGGAGATCACGATCCCCGCGCTCGACGGCGTCACGCTCGAGGTCGACGGCGTCGAGGTGTCCGACGAGGACGTCACCGGCCGCCTGGACGCGCTGCGTGAGCGCTTCGGCACGCTCGTGGGCGTCGACGCCCCGGCCGCCGAGGGCAACTTCGTCGTGATCGACCTGGTCGCCAAGATCGACGACGAGGACGTCGACTCGGTCTCGGGCGTCAGCTACCAGATCGGCGCGGGCAACATGCTCTCGGGCCTGGACGAGGCGCTCACGGGCCTGTCCGCCGGCGAGACCACCACGTTCGAGACCGAGCTGGTCGGCGGCGACCGCGCGGGCGAGAAGGCCCAGGTCACGGTCACCGCGACGAGCGTCAAGGAGCGCCAGCTGCCCGACGCCGACGACGAGTTCGCGCAGCTCGCCTCGGAGTTCGACACGCTCGAGGAGCTCACCGCGGACCTGCGCGAGCAGGTCGGCCGCACCAAGGTCTCCAACCAGGCCGTGCAGGCGCGTGACCTGCTGGTGGAGAAGCTCCTCGAGGGCACCGAGATCCCCGTCCCGTCGGGCGTCGTCGAGGCCGAGGTGCACCGTCACCTCGAGTCCGAGAGCCGCCTCGAGGACGACGAGCACCGCGCCGAGGTCACGGAGCAGGCGCAGACCGCGCTGCGCAACCAGATCCTGCTGGACACGCTCGCCGAGCAGCTCGAGGTCAAGGTCTCCCAGCAGGAGCTCATCGAGTACCTGGTGCAGTCCTCGCGCCAGTACGGCATGGACCCCAACACGTTCATCAAGACGCTCGACGAGGGCGGCCAGATCCCGGCGATGGTCGCCGAGGTCGCGCGCTCCAAGTCGCTCGCGGTCGCGCTGCGCCGCGTGACGGTCACCGACGCCGCGGGCAACGCGGTGGACCTGTCCGACTTCATCGGCACGGACGAGGACGACGCTGCCGAGCAGAACGACGACGCCGCTGCGGCCGCCGCCGTCGCGGACGCCGCGGTGGACGCCACGGCCTGACCGGCCCCGCACGACGACCCGCACGCCACGCAGGGCCCCGACGCCGCACACCGGTGTCGGGGCCCTGCGTCGTGCGCGGCCTCCCGCTGCGCCGACAGCGAAAAGGGCCCGTCGGCGGCCATGACGCGTGACGCTCGGGCGTTAGTGTCCATGCAACGCAGGACCCCCGTACCGAACAAGGAGCCTTCGTGAACGACTTCCCGGCGATGGCCCGGGCCGACTCCCCGGGTCTCGGCCTGAACGACCACATCTACAACCGGCTGCTGCGCGAGCGCATCATCTGGCTCGGCTCCGAGGTGCGCGACGAGAACGCGAACGCGATCTGCGCGCAGATGATGCTCCTGGCGGCCGAGGACCCCGACAAGGACATCTGGCTGTACATCAACTCGCCCGGCGGCTCGATCACCGCGGGCATGGCGATCTACGACACGATGCAGTACATCAAGCCGGACGTCGCGACGATCGCGATGGGCATGGCGGCCTCGATGGGGCAGTTCCTGCTCTCGTCGGGCGCCAAGGGCAAGCGCTACGCGACGCCCCACGCCCGCGTGATGATGCACCAGCCCTCGGGCGGCATCGGCGGCACGGCCACCGACGTGCGCATCAACGCACAGCTCATCCTGCACATGAAGAACGTCCTGGCCGAGCTGACCGCCGAGCAGACGGGCAAGAGCGTCGAGCAGATCAACTCCGACGCCGACCGCGACCGGTGGTTCACCGCCCCTGAGGCGCTCGAGTACGGGTTCATCGACCACGTGGTCGAGGCCGCGAGCTCGGTGACCGGCCAGGGTGGGACCGCCTGAGCGCGGAGCCCCGTCCGGCCCGCAGCCCAGCTGACTTCGAGGAGAACCCGTGAGCACCGAGTCCCAGTTCATCGCCCGTGCGGGCGCGCTCGCCGGCGGCTTCGGCCGGCCGGCGGCGGCCGCACCGTCGTCCCGCTACGTGCTGCCGCAGTTCGAGGAGCGCACGGCCTACGGCTTCAAGCGCCAGGACCCGTACACCAAGCTGTTCGAGGACCGCATCATCTTCCTCGGCGTGCAGGTGGACGACGCCTCGGCCGACGATGTCATGGCCCAGCTCCTGGTGCTCGAGAGCACCGACCCGGACCGCGACATCATCCTGTACATCAACTCGCCCGGCGGCTCCTTCACGGCGCTCACGGCGATCTACGACACGATGCAGTACATCAAGCCGCACATCCAGACCGTCTGCCTCGGGCAGGCGGCCTCGGCGGCGGCGGTGCTGCTCGCGGCGGGCACGCCCGGCAAGCGCCTGGCCCTGCCCAACGCGCGCGTGCTGATCCACCAGCCCGCGATGGAGGGCGGCGGCTACGCGCAGGCGTCCGACATCGAGATCCACGCCAACGAGCTCATCCGCATGCGCGAGTGGCTCGAGGAGACGATCGCGCACCACTCCGGGCGCGACGTCGCCCTGGTGCGTCAGGACATCGAGCGCGACAAGATCCTCACGGCCCAGCAGGCGCTCGAGTACGGCCTGGTGGACCAGGTGCTCGCGAGCCGCAAGGGCGTGCGCCCGACGGTCGTCGAGCCCTCCTGACGCACGCGCCGCACCGGCGGCGACCCCGCACCCCGTCCACATCGTGGACCCGACGGCTACGGCCGGGGTGCGGAGTCGCCGCCGCGGTCCGTTCAGGAACCGGGCCGGACCAGCCGATGAGAGGGACACGCCGGAGCGTCGTGGCGGGGTACGCCTGACACGAGGTTCGGCGTAGTGTCCAATGAACGCACGGACATCCATCCGCCCGCCGGGCGGTGCACGCAGCAGCTGCAGGGAAGGGGACACACGTGGCTCGGATCGGGGACGGTGCCGACCTTCTCAAGTGCTCGTTCTGCGGCAAGTCCCAGAAGCAGGTCAAGAAGCTCATCGCGGGCCCCGGGGTCTACATCTGCGACGAGTGCATCGAGCTGTGCAACGAGATCATCGAGGAGGAGCTCGCCGAGGCCAACGAGACCGGCCTGGTCGAGCTCCCGAAGCCGAAGGAGATCTTCGACTTCCTCGAGCAGTACATCGTCGGGCAGGACGCCGCCAAGCGGGCCCTGGCGGTTTCGGTCTACAACCACTACAAGCGGATCCAGGCGGGCGAGGGCGCGCGCAGCGCGGACGACCACGTGGAGATCGCCAAGTCCAACATCCTGCTGGTCGGCCCCACGGGGACCGGCAAGACGTACCTCGCCCAGACGCTCGCGCGCATGCTCAACGTGCCGTTCGCGATCGCGGACGCCACCGCGCTGACCGAGGCTGGGTACGTCGGTGAGGACGTCGAGAACATCCTCCTCAAGCTCATTCAGGCCGCCGACTACGACGTCAAGAAGGCCGAGCAGGGCATCATCTACATCGACGAGATCGACAAGATCGCGCGCAAGAGCGAGAACCCGTCGATCACGCGTGACGTGTCCGGTGAGGGCGTGCAGCAGGCGCTGCTGAAGATCATCGAGGGCACCACCGCCTCGGTGCCGCCGCAGGGGGGCCGCAAGCACCCGCACCAGGAGTTCATCCAGATCGACACGGCGAACGTGCTGTTCATCGTCGCGGGGGCGTTCTCGGGCCTGGACGACATCATCGCGGCCCGTGCCCGCAAGCGCGTCGTCGGCTTCGGCGCCCCGCTGGTCGAGGCGCACGAGGAGGGCGACCTGTTCTCCGAGGTCCGCCCCGAGGACCTGCAGAAGTACGGCCTGATCCCCGAGTTCATCGGGCGTCTGCCGGTCGTGGCGGCCGTGGGCCGGCTCGACCAGGACGCGCTCGTCCGGATCCTCACCGAGCCGCGCAACGCGCTGGTCAAGCAGTACCAGCGCATGTTCCAGATCGACGGCGTCGAGCTCGAGTTCGCCGACGACGCGGTCGCGGCGATCGCCGACCAGGCGCTGCTGCGCGGCACCGGAGCCCGTGGCCTGCGCGCCATCATGGAGGAGGTCCTCCAGCAGGTGATGTTCGAGGTGCCGAGCCGCGACGACGTGGCCCGGGTCCTCATCACCCGCGAGGTGGTGCTCGAGAACGTCAACCCCACGCTCGTGCCGCGCGAGGTCCCGCGCGACAAGCGACCGCCCCGCGAGAAGAGCGCCTGACCTCCGGCGCACGGCGCCTAGGATCGGCCGCGTGAGCGATCAGGGCGGGCCGGCCGGCAGCACGGACACGTCGGGCACCATCCCGCCCGAGCTCGAACGCCTGCGGCACAGCATCGACAACATCGACGCCGCGCTGGTGCACCTGCTCGCCGAGCGGTTCAAGGCGACCAAGCAGGTAGGCGTGCTCAAGGCGGAGCGTGGGCTGCCCGCATCCGATCCCGCGCGTGAGGAGCGTCAGGTCGCACGTCTGCGCGACCTCGCCAAGCAGGCCGACCTCGATCCGGTGTTCGCCGAGAAGTTCCTCGCGTTCATCGTGGGTGAGGTCATCCGCCACCACGAGGCGCTCGCGCAGGACCACGCCCCGCGCGGCTGAGGCGCGCACCCGGCGGTGCGCGGACGGGCGATGACGGCGGCCCCAGGGGTGGCGTCCGCGCGCCCCGTGCGGTTGGTTGGGTAGGTCAGCAGCGGGGCCGGCCGTGGACTGCCGCGTCCCGCTCACCGAGTACGGGAGGTTGCCCATGGACCTGCACTGGCTCAAGCCGCTCGTCGGCCGCCCTGCGCCGTTCACCACCGTGTTCCTGGATGCGACGCGCGCCGAGGCGGCGGGGGAGTCGGAGGCCGCGGAGCGGTGGCGTGCGGTGCGCCGTGAGCTCGAGCGGGCCGGCGCGGACGCGACGGTGCTCGACGAGATCGCGGACCTGGTCTCGGTGCCGACCGGGACCCGCGGACCGCACGGTCGCGTCGTCGTCGCCGACGCCCACGGCGTGGTCGTGGACCGCGTGGTGGCCGAGCCCCCCGCGCGCAGCGGTGCGACGTACGGGCCGGTGCCGGACCTGCTGCCCGCGGTGCGGTCCGCCGACGAGTCGGTGTCCCTGGTCGTGGTCGCGGTCGACCGGACCGGCGCGGACCTGGTGTGGAAGGGTGCGGGCGGCGCGCGGTCGGCCCCGACCGATGACGAGCAGCACCTGCACGAGTCGGTCGAGGGTGGTCACGACGACATCCACAAGACGCGCGAGGGCGGCCTGTCCCGGCGCAGCCAGACCCGGGCCGAGGACTCGTGGCAGCGCAACGCCGAGGCGGTCGCGGCGTTCCTGGACAAGCGGGTCGCCGAGCGGTCGCCCGAGCTGGTGGTCCTCACGGGCGACGTCCGGGCGGTCGCGCTCGTGTGCGACGCGCTCGGTCAGCAGGCGCGCGAGCTCGTCGTCGAGGTCGCGGGTGGTGCACGGGGCGAGGGTGCGAAGACCGACGCGTTCGCGGGCAAGGTCCGCGAGGCCGTGGACGCCTACCGGGCGCGCCGGCGGCAGGCCGTGCTCGACCGGTTCGCGGAGGCCCTGGGCCGGGGCGACGGCGCCGTGACGGCGCTCGACGACGTGGTCGAGGTGCTGCGGCGCGGGCAGGTCGCCGAGCTGGTGCTCGGCGAGGCCGGGCTCGGCGCGCTGCAGGAGCGTGAGCTCGTGGTCGGCGCCCAGCCGCTCGAGCTCGGCAGCTCGCAGAGCGAGCTCGACGCGCTGGGAGCCACCGAGTCCCGCCGGTACCCCGCAATCGTGGCTCTGGTGCGCGCCGCGCTGGCCCAGGACGCGGGCGTCACGTTCGCCGCGGACGGAGCTGCCGAGCTCGTGGACGGCGTCGGGGCGCTGCTGCGCTGGTCCGACGGCTCGACCCCCAGCGAGCAGCTGCTCACGCAGTCCGCCGACGCCCACCGCGTCCGCTCCATCCCCTGACCCCCTCCACCACGCCGAGCTGGTACTTGTCCGCCAGCTCGGCGTGGGGTGGCGTGGGGTGGGGGTCAGCGGTCGGCGCGGGCGCGGGCCTCTTCGCGGTGGAGGCGCAGGACCAGGCGGAACAGCTGCTCGCGCGTGCGCTCGGCCAGGTCGAGCAGCTCGCAGCCGTAGCGCCAGCCGCTCTGGGACTCCTCGATGCGCAGGACCCGCGCCCGCAGCGGCAGCGCGGTGTCGTCGACCGGCAGGGAGATGCGCACGACGTCGCCGTGCGCGAGCTCGTGCGGGCTCGCGAACCGGATGCCCGACGCGCTGACGTCCACGACCGTGAGCCGCAACGCGCCGGCGCCGTCCGGCCCGTCGCCCGACGCGTCGTCGGCCGCGTGACGTTCGAGCGCGCCCAGGCACGTCGCGCGGTAGTACGCGCGCGCGGCGGAGCGACGCTGGTGGCGGGCCACCTGGTCCTCGACCACCACGTGCACGGTGTCGGGGCCGATGCCCCCGAGCAGCCCGACGTAGCGGCACTCGCCCTGCACGGGGTCGAGCACGACGAGCTGGGCCTCGTCGCCGATGCGGCGGTCCACGGGCGGCTCGTCGACGTGGATGAGCATGACGCCGGCCTCGAACCGCTCGACGAATCCCACGACCGTGCCCGTCTTGGTCACGACGTGGCAGGCAGCCAGCTCGTGCACGTCACCGCCTCGTCGCGTCCGGACCGTCCTCGAGGCGCACCTCGCCTCGCCCCGGGCAGGCGCCCGGGGCGACCTTTGTACACCACGGCGGGATGCCGACGCTGCACGGGCGCCGTGGCCTGCGGCGACGTCCCGAACGGGTCAGGGCGCCGCCGCGGGCGAGGACTACGCCGTCCGGGTGTCGGTGTACAGCGCGTCGATCTCGGCGGCGAAGTCGCGCAGCACGAGCGCGCGCTTCACCTTGAGGCTCGGCGTGAGGTAGCCGTTCTCCTCGGTCAGGTCGGTGGGCAGGATCCGGATCTTGCGGATCGACTCCGCGCGCGAGACCGCCTCGTTCGCCCGGGTCACCGCGCGGTCGAGCGCCTCGGCCACGGCCGGGTGCGCCTGCGCCGCGGCCAGGTCCATCGCGGGCAGGCCGTGGTTGGCGAGCCACCCGGGGAGCATCTCCTCGTCGAGCGTGACGAGCGCACCGATGAACGGCCGCTGGTCGCCGACCACGACGACCTGCGACACCAGCGGGTGCCCGCGCAGACGGTCCTCGAGGACGGCAGGCGCGACGTTCTTGCCGCCCGCGGTCACGATGATCTCCTTCGAGCGGCCCGTGATGCGCAGGTAGCCGTCCTCGTCGAGCGTGCCCAGGTCGCCCGTGCGGAACCAGCCGTCGACGAGCACCGCGCGGGTCGCCTCCTCGTCGTGCCGGTACCCGCGGAACACGTGCGGCCCGGCCACCCAGATCTCCCCCGCCTCGTCGACGCGCACCCGCGTCCCGGGGAACGCCGGCCCGACCGTGCCGACCTTGATGAGGTCGGGCATGTTGACCGAGGTGGGGGCGGTCGTCTCGGTCAGGCCGTACCCCTCGAGCACGCGCACGCCGATGCCGCGGTAGAAGTGCCCCAGCCGTTCGCCCAGGGGCGCGCCGCCCGAGATCGCGAACCGGGCGCGACCGCCGAGCGCGGCGCGCAGCTTGGCGTGCACCAGGCGCCCCGCGAGCCGGTGCTGGACGCGCAGCCCGGCGCTCGGCCCCTGCGGCGTGTCCAGCGCGCGCGAGTACGCGATCGCGACCTTGGCCGCCCAGCGGAAGATGCGCAGCGGCGTGCCCGAGCCCGCCTTCTGCTCGGCCGCGTTGTAGACCTTCTCGAACACGCGCGGCACCGCGAGGATGAACGTCGGCTGGAACGACGCGAGGTCCGCGAGCAGGTTCCGCGTGTCGGGGGTGTGGCCCAGGACGGCACCGGACGGGATGCACAGCACCTCGATGAACCGCGCGAACACGTGCGCGAGCGGCATGAACAGCAGCGTGCGCGAGCCCGGCGTGGCGCACACCTCCGCGAGCCCCTCGGTGCCCAGGAGCGTCAGGGCGACGAAGTTGCCGTGCGTGAGCTCGACACCCTTGGGCCGCCCGGTGGTGCCCGAGGTGTAGATCACGGTCGCCAGGTCGTCCAGGCCCGCGAGCGCGCTGCGGCGCTCGACCTCGGCTGCCGGGACGTCCGCGCCCGCCGCGACGAGCGCGTCGATCCCGCCCTCGTCGATCACGAGCACGTCGGTGAGCCCCGGCAGGTCGTCGCGGACCTGCGCGACCGCGGCGGCGTGCGCGGGCGTCTCGACGACCGCGAGCCGCGCGCCCGCGTCGGCGCAGATCCAGCGGACCTGCTCGGCCGACGACGTCTCGTACACCGGCACCACGACCGCGCCCGCGGCCCACGACGCGAAGTCGAGCAGCGTCCACTCGTACCGCGTGCGGGACATGATCGCGACCCGGTCGCCCGGCTGGATGCCGCGAGCCACCAGGCCCCGCGCGACCGCCGTGACCTCGTCGACGAACGCGCGCACCGAGACCGGCGTCCACGCCGTGCCGGGACCGCCCGAGCGCTCGATGAGCGTGCTCTGCGGGTCGCGCGCGAGGCGGCGTGCGAGCAGGTCCGGCAGGGACCGGGCCTGCTCGAGCGGAGCGGTCAGGGCGGGCTCGTCGGGACGCGTGGCGGGGGAGTCGCTGGATGGCACGCCCGAGACACTACCGGCGCCCCTGCGTCCCCTCGTGGGCCGCAGGGGCCAGGCCGGTCGCGTCCCGACGTGCGGGTGTCAGCCGCCGCGCTTGACCGACTCGCCGAGCTCGGCGTCGTGCGCGGTCGCCTGCTCGACGTCACCGCCGACCAGCTCGAGCGTGCCCGTGGCGCGGCCCGCCGCGCGCACGTCGTCGAGCGCGGACTCGACCGCCGCGAGCGCGGCCGTCGGGACCTCGAGCCGCACCGCGAGGATCTCGGTGCGCATCGAGACCTTCGCCTCGGACTTGACCTTGCGCAGCGCGGCGAGCGCGGCACCCGACGCGGTCACGGTCGCGAACGACGCGTCACCGGCCGCGGTGCGCAGCGCGTCCGGGCGCGGCCAGGGGGCGCGGTGCACCGAGCCCTCGCGCCACCAGGACCACACCTCCTCCGTGGCGAACGGGAGCACGGGCGCGAGCAGGCGCAGCAGCACGTCGAGCGCCAGGCACAGCGCGGTGCGCGCGCTGTCGGCACCCGCACCCTCGCCGTACGCGCGGTCCTTGACCAGCTCGAGGTAGTCGTCGCAGAACGTCCAGAAGAACGTCTCGGTGACCTCGAGCGCACGCGTGTGGTCGTACGCCTCGAGCGCCGCGGTGGCCTGCTCGACGACGTCCGCGAGGCCCGCGAGCATCGCCTGGTCCAGCGCGACCGTGACGCGCGCGGGGTCCAGCGAGGCGGGCTCGTCGTCGCCGCCGAACGACAGCGCGAACTTCGAGGCGTTGAGGACCTTGATCGCCAGGCGGCGGCCGATCTTCATCTGGCCGACCTCGAACGCCGCGTCGGTGCCCAGGCGGGCCGAGGCCGCCCAGTAGCGCACGGCGTCCGAGCCGTGCTCCTCGAGCAGACCCATGGGCGTGACGACGTTGCCCTTGGACTTCGACATCTTCTTGCGGTCCGGGTCCAGGATCCAGCCGCTGATGGCGGCGTCCGACCACGGCAGCGAGCCGTGCTCGAGGTGCGAGCGCACCACGGTCGAGAACAGCCAGGTGCGGATGATGTCCTGGCCCTGCGGGCGCAGGTCCATCGGGAACACGCGCGCGAACAGGTCGGGGTCGGACCGCCAGCCGCCCGCGATCTGGGGCGTCAGGGACGACGTCGCCCACGTGTCCATGATGTCGGGGTCGCCCACGAACCCGCCGGGCACGCCGCGCTGCTCCGCCGTGTAGCCCGCGGGGACGTCCGACGAGGGGTCGATCGGCAGCTGGTCCTCGGTGGGCAGCAGCGGTGCGTCGTGGATCGGCTGACCGTCCTCGTCGAGCGCGTACCAGACCGGGAACGGCACGCCGAAGAACCGCTGACGGCTGATCAGCCAGTCGCCGTTCAGGCCGCCCACCCAGTTCTCGTACCGGACCTGCATGAACTCGGGGTGGAAGCCGAGCTCGGCGCCGCGCGCGAGCAGCGCGTCCCGCAGCTCGGCGTCGCGGCCGCCGTTGCGGATGTACCACTGGCGGCTCGTCACGATCTCGAGGGGCTTGTCGCCCTTCTCGTAGAAGTTCGCCTTGCGCTGCGTGGGCGTCGGCTCGCCGTCCAGGTCGCCCGTCTCGCGCAGGCCCGCGACGACCGCCTCACGGGCCGAGAACGTCGTCTTGCCCGCGAGCTCGGCGAACCGCGTGCGGCCGGCCTCGTCCGTGATCCACTCCGGCGTCTCGCGCAGCAGGCGCCCGTCGCGCTGCACCACGGACCGCGTGGGCAGCTGCAGCTCACGCCACCACTGGACGTCCGTCAGGTCGCCGAACGTGCAGCACATCGCGATGCCCGCACCCTTGTCCGGCTCGGCCGCGGGGTGCGCGAGCACCGGGACCTCGACGCCGAACAGCGGCGTGGTCACCGTGGTGCCGAACAGGTGCTGGTACCGCTCGTCGTCCGGGTGCGCGATGAGCGCGACGCATGCCGGCAGCAGCTCGGGCCGGGTCGTCTCGATGACCACCGGGCCGTCCGCGCCGTGGAACGCAACCCGGTGGAAGGCACCCGGGTAGTCGCGCGCCTCGAGCTCGGCCTGCGCGACCGCGGTCTGGAACGTGACGTCCCACAGCCCGGGAGCCTCGGCCTGGTAGGCCTCGCCGCGCGCGAGGTTGCGCAGGAACGCCTGCTGCGCGACCGCACGCGCCTCCGCGGAGATGGTCTGGTAGGTCATCGACCAGTCGACGGACAGCCCCAGGTAGCGCCACAGCGCCTCGAACAGCCGCTCGTCCTCGACCGTGAGGCGCTCGCACAGCTCGACGAAGTTGCGGCGGCTGATCGGCACCTGGTCGGACGCCTTGATCGTCTTGCCGTCCGTGCCCTCGAACGGAGGCGTGAAGTCCGGCACGTACGGCAGCGACGGGTCGCAGCGCACGCCGTAGTAGTTCTGCACGCGCCGCTCGGTGGGCAGGCCGTTGTCGTCCCAGCCCATCGGGTAGAACACCTCGGCACCCCGCATCCGGCGGTACCGCGCGACCACGTCGGTGTGCGTGTAGGAGAACACGTGGCCCACGTGCAGCGAGCCCGAGACCGTCGGGGGCGGGGTGTCGATCGAGTAGACCTGCTCACGCGTGCACGTGCGGTCGAACGCGTACGTCCCCGCCTCGGCCCAGCGCCGCGACCACGTGGTCTCGAGCCCCTCGAGCCCGACCTTGTCCGGTACGCGGCCGGCGGTGGCGGTCGTCGGGGACTCGGGCCGGGACGTCAGGTCGCTCATGACCGCCCATCTTCCCAGATGCGACGCACCGCCCCCGCCAGGTCCGGGGTCCGGTCGCTCAGAGCTCGCCCGGCTGCGGCAGGACCGTCTCGATCTGCTGCCGCATCCACGGCGTGAACACCGCACCGATCACCGGCCGCCCGACGTGGCTGGTGCGCACACCCGCCCCGAGGTCCACGACCGTGGGCCACGCGAACGCGGCGAACCCCTTGACGATCTCGCGCCGTGCGTAGTCGTGCGCGGCCTCGTCCGCGGTCTCGCCGACGGCGGCCGTGATGACCGCGACGCCGGACTGGAGCCCGCGCATCTCGCCCCGCGTCGCCTTGGCGTGCTCGAGCGCGGCCTGGGTGTGCTCCATCAGGCCCTGGCCCGTCACCTGCGGGACCGCGGTGACGTGCACGAGCAGGTGGAGCGTCGAGGCCATCCAGCGGAGCTTGAACTCCTTGCGGTACCCGATCAGGCCGTAGGCGTCCGACTGCTGGATCTGGTAGCCCGCCGCCACCATGCGGGACTCGACGGCGGCGCGGTATTCGAGGGGGGTCATCGATGCTCTTCCTTGAGGCGGGACGGCGCCGGGCGGTCCGGCGGCGCGATCGTCGCACGCGCACGGGCCGTCGCGGGCGAGTTCACGCCTACGGTCTCCGCGCCTGGTCGGCGCGCACGGGCCTGGCACCATGACAGGTCCGGACAGAGCGGACGCGAAGGGGCGGGCTGTGACGGAGCACGAGGGGACACCGGTCCCGGCCGGTCCACTGCCGGTGATCGCCGAACGGCTGCGGCGCACGGGTCTCGCGCTGGACGCGGCGCGCGGTGCGCACGCCGTGGCGGCAGGCGGTGCCGTGGCACCGGTGGAGACCGAGCACGCGGTGCTGGTCGAGAGGTGGACGCGCGGGCTGGACGTCGCCGTCGCCGCC
The DNA here is from genome assembly GCF_000218545.1 of Cellulomonas gilvus ATCC 13127. Classification (NCBI taxonomy): domain Bacteria; kingdom Bacillati; phylum Actinomycetota; class Actinomycetes; order Micrococcales; family Cellulomonadaceae; genus Cellulomonas; species Cellulomonas gilvus. Next base: position 2,363,588 of record NC_015671.1, on the reverse strand, counting down.
CTGGCGGAGGCCGCGGACGACGTCGACGCGTCGGCGGCACCGGCGGGCGACGACGGCGTGGCACCGACGCCGGGCGGGGTCCAGCCGTGAGCGCGCGGGGCCAGGCCGCGGTGCGCGGCCTGTGGGGACTGCTCGCCCGCGTCGACGACGCCGGGTTCTCGCTCAACCCGCTCGAGCTCGCGACGAACGTGCGCACGGCAGCGGGCCTCGTCGACCAGACGCGCCGTGAGCTCGCGCACCGCCCACCGGGCGACCCCGCCGCGCTCGGCCACGCCGCGGGCGCATGGCGCACGCTCGCGCTCGCGCTCGCGGCGGCGCGTGCCGACGTCCAGGACGTGCGCGCCGAGCGCCGGCGGGTGTGGCGCGGGACCGCGGCGGTGGCGTTCGACGCGACCGCGGCCCTGCTCGACGTCCGGCTCGGTGCCGCGAGCGTCGCGGCGCAGCGGGGTGCGGACGCTTTGCAGGCGCACGCGCGCGAGCTGGACACCGCCCACCGGGCGCACGACGACGCGCTCGCCGAGCTGGCGCGCGCCAAGGACGACGTCCCGCGCCATCCCGGAGAGCTCGACCAGGTCGACGACGTGGTCCGTCACCTGCGCGCGGCGATCGCGGGCGCGACCGAGGCGTGGGACCGGGCGGAGCAGGCCGAGCGCACGTGCGCCGCCGAGCTCGCGCAGGTGCGCGCGGCGATGCCGTTCCCGGACGGCGCCGCTCCCGGGATGCGTGCGCTCGACGCGGTCGGGCAGCACGAGCCGGGTTCGGGCCGTCGGCCGTGGGTCGGCGGCGTGCTGGTGCGGGCCCGGGCCGCGGCACGTGCGCTCCCCGCCGCCGACCGCAGCGCGCTCGACGACCTCCTCGCCGAGGCACCGACCGCGCGGCACCGCGCCTGGGTGCTCGCCGCGCTGGCCGCGGGGCACGACGCGGCGACCGTGCGGCGGTTCGCCGTCCGGATCGCGTCCACGTCCGACCCGGACCAGGTGCTGGACCCCGAGCGCGCCCTGCGGCCGGACGGGCCGTTCCGGCAGTCGACCGGCACCACGTGCGGCTCGTCGTCGCTGGTGCTCGCGCGGCTGCTGCGCGACCCCGTCGCCGCGCTGCACGTGCTGACCGGGTTCGACGCGGCCGACGGCGCGGCCGGAGCCGGGGTCGCGGGCGCGGCTCTCGGTGGGGGGCCGTCGGTCGGTGCGGCGTCGTCGGCCGAGGCGGGACCGCCGCGCGATGCGGTGCTGCCGTCCGACGCCGTGGCGGCGCGGTTCCGGGCGCTCGAGGCCGCGACCAAGCGCCGTACCGACGACCCGCGCAAGGACACGGCCGCCGCGTGGTCGCCGACGAATGTCTCCGCGCCCTGGCCGCCGTTCCTCGGCACGTCGCCGTGGGCCGCCGCGGAGGAGCTGTCCGCGCTCGCGCCGCCCGGTGGTGCGGGGTACGGCGTCGACCTGGTGGACCCGCGGTCGGGAGCGGACCGGGCGGCGGCGTTCGCGCGGCTCGTCGCGGCGACCGACGACGGTGCCCCCGCGGTGCTGTACGTCGGCGACGCGGGCATGCCGCGGCACGTGGTGCTGGTGTACGCGCACGCCGACGCGGCGGTCGACGTGTACGAGCCGGGCCGCGGGGTGCGGCTGACCATCACGCGCGAGCAGTTCGTCGAGGGATCGTTCCGGGCCGGCGGGTGGGACACGCCGTGGGCCGTGGTGGTGCCCGCGGGATGAGGTGGCCCCGCGGTCAGCCGGTCTGCGCGTCCGCCCGGCGTGCGCGGTAGGCCGCGACGTTCGCGCGGTTGCCGCAGTTGTTGACGTCGCAGAACCGCTTGGACCTGTTGCGCGAGAGGTCGACGAGCACCGCGTCGCAGTCGTCACCCTCGCACCGCTTCATGCGCGCGTACTCGTCGGACCGGACCACGTCCGCGACGCCCATCGCGGTCTCGACCAGCACGACGGTCGCGAGCGGTGCGCCCGGCGCGGTCGCGTGCAGGTGCCAGTCGAGCGCGTCGTGCCGGGTGAGGAACGGGACCGCGTCGGCCTCGCGCAGGATCGCGTTGACCAGGCCCGCCGCCTCGTCGCGGTCCACGCCCCACAGGCGCTGCAGGCGCGTACGGGCCGCACGGACCTCCGCGAGCTCGGCGTCGTCGCCGTCGTGCCGCACCGAGTAGCCCCAGCGGACGTAGAACGCGTCGAGCTCGGCGGGCGTGGTCAGCGCGTCGTGACCGTCGCGGCGCAGCGCGGTGTTGACCAGCTCCGCGGCGGCCAGCAGGTTGGCCTCGGTGTCACGAGCGAAGACCACGTTGACTCCTGTCGTTGCGAGGGCCTACTGTCACGAGCATATGAGCGGTTGACGCCTGACATCCGGTGATCCCGGACCCGTCCGCCGCGGCGCGCCGGGCCGGCGCACCTGAGGGAGCGATGCGTCGCAGGACGCCGGAACGGGAGCCAGTCGTGCACGGTACGCGCGCGCGCAGCGTCGGTGTGGTCGCGGGGCTCGTGTCCGCGCTGGCGTTCGCCGTGAGCGGGCCCGTGGTCAAGCCGCTGCTCGCCGCCGGGTGGAGCCCGGGTGCGGCGATCCTGGTGCGGCTGTCCTTCGGAGCGCTGCTGCTCGCGCTCCCGGCCGCGATCACGCTGCGCGGGCGGTGGGAGTTGCTGCGCACCGACTGGCGCAGCGTCGTCGCGCTCGGCCTGCTGGGTGTCGCCGGGGCGTCGACGCTGTACTACCTGGCCGTGGACCGGCTGCCCGTCGCGGTCGCGCTGCTGATCGAGTACACCGGGCCCCTGCTGCTGCTCGCGTGGGCGTGGGTGAGGACCCGGCGCACGCCGTCGCGCGCGACGCTCGTCGGCGCGGCGCTCGCCATGGGCGGACTCGTCCTGGTGCTCGACGTGACCGGGGACCTCGCGCTGGACCCGCTCGGCCTGGCGTTCGCGCTCGCCTCGGCCGTCGGGAACGCCGCGTACTTCGCGCTCACCGCACGCCCCATCGCGCTGCCGCCCGTCGCCCTGGCCGGGTCCGCGATGGTCGTCGGCGCGTTGACCGTCGGCGTGTGCGTGGTGCTCGGGGTGCTTCCGCTCCACGCGCCCGACGTCCGCGTGGACCTGCTGGGCGCGCACGTCCACTGGGCCGTGCCGCTCGCGGTCGTGGCCGTGGTGCCGACCGCGTTCGCCTACGGGGTCAGCGCCGTGTCGGTGCGCCTGCTCGGGGAGCGGATCGCATCCTTCCTGGCTCTGACCGAGGTGCTGTTCGCGGTGCTCCTGGCGTGGCTGCTGCTCGCCGAGGCGCCCACCGCGGTGCAGGTGGCCGGCGCGCTGCTCGTCGTCGGGGGAGTGGCGCTGGTGCGTGCGGGCGCCGCGGCCGAGGCCGCGCCCACCCCCGTGACGACGGACCCCGAGCCCGCCCTCGCCACGCACCCCTGACCCCCCGCCGATGCCGCCGACCTGGCGGATAGGTACCAGTTCGGCGGTGGGGGGTGTCCGTCTTGTCGGCGACCTGGCGGATAGGTACCAGGTCGGGGGTGGGTGGGGAAACGTGGGTGTCATGTCGCGGGGTTAGGGTCGCGTGACGGGTCTGCACGGGCCCGACGAGCCGGCGGATGAGCCGCGGGACGGCGAGACGAGGACGAGGGCGACGTGACCGGTGTGACGGCGAGCGGACTGACGGTCGGCTACGCGGCGATGCTCGAGCAGTTCCACCCGACGGAGGCGGTCGCGCTGTCGGCTTACGCGGAGGAGCACGGCTTCTCCGGCGTCATGGCCGCCGACCACTTCCAGCCGTGGGTCCCCGCGCAGGGGCAGTCGAGCTTCGTGTGGAACGTGCTCAGCGCGGTGGGCGAGCGGACCGTGGGCGACATGGGTCCGGGCGTCACCGCTCCGACGTTCCGCTGGCACCCGGCGATGGTCGCGCAGGCCAGCGCGACGCTCGCGGCCATGTACCCGGGGCGGCACTGGCTCGGGCTCGGCTCGGGCGAGGCGCTCAACGAGCACATCACCGCGCAGTACTGGCCCGAGGCGCCCGAGCGGATCAACCGCATGTTCGAGGCGATCGACATCATCAAGAAGCTGTTCTCGGCGTCGCTCGCGGGCAAGGACGTCAAGCACTCGGGTGACTTCTACAAGCTCGAGTCCACGCGCCTGTGGACGATGCCCGAGCAGGCGCCGCCCATCCTGGTGGCGACCGCGGGCCCGATCACGGCCAAGCGGGCGGGCCGGCACGCGGACGGGCTCATCACGGTGGGTGCGCCGCTCGAGAAGATCGAGGGGCTGTTCGGCCGCTTCCACGACGGCGTGCGCGAGTCGGGCCGCAACCCCGAGGACCTCCCGAAGGTGCTGCAGCTGCACCTGTCCTGGGCGCCCACGGACGAGGAGGCGCTCGCCAACGCGATGCACGAGTGGCCCAACGGTGGCATGAAGTTCCCCAAGGGTGACATCCGCTCGCCGTTCGAGTTCGAGCAGATGGCCAAGCTGGTCCGGCCCGAGGACTTCGAGGGTCGCATGGTGATCTCCGCCGACCCCGACGTGCACCGCGCGGAGATCCAGAAGTACGTGGACCTCGGGTTCGACCGCATCTACCTGCACAACGTGGGGCGCAACCAGCGCGAGTGGATCGAGACGTTCGGCGCGCAGGTGCTGCCGAAGCTGGTGCGATGAGCCCTGCGCCGACGTCCGACGCGCCCGGCGACCTCCGCGTCTGGGCACCCGCCGGGCTGCCGGAGGTGGTGCCGGGCGACGACCTCGTGGCCCTGCTCGTCGGGCTGCTGCGCGACGACGCCGCCGCGCACCCGGACCGCGCGCTGCGGGACGGCGACATCCTCGTCGTGACGTCCAAGATCGTGTCCAAGGCGGAGGGACGCGTGGTCGCCGCCGACGACCGCGAGCAGGCGATCACCGACGAGACCGTGCGCGTGGTGGCCACGCGTGAGCACGCCGGCGGCGTGACGCGCATCGTGGAGAACCGGCTGGGCCTGGTCATGGCCGCGGCGGGGGTGGATGCGAGCAACACGCCCGTCGGCACCGTGCTGCTGCTGCCGCTCGACCCGGATGCGAGCGCGCGGGCGCTGCGCGCGGGCGTCGGGGCCGCGTGCGGTGTGCGGATCGGCGTGCTGGTCACGGACACCGCGGGCCGGCCGTGGCGGGACGGCGTCACGGACATCACGATCGGCGCCGCGGGCGTCCGGGTGCTCGAGGACCTGCGCGGCGCGCACGACACGCAGGGCCGGCCCCTGACGATGACCGTCACGGCGGTGGGCGACGAGGTCGCGGCCGCGGCCGAGCTCGTCAAGGGCAAGGCGTCGGGGCGTCCCGTCGCGGTGGTGCGCGGGCTCGCGAGCCACGTGCTGGACGACGACGGACCGGGCGCCCGCACGCTGGTGCGGCTCGGCGCGCAGGACATGTTCAGTCAGGGCAGCGCCGAGGCGTACGCCCAGGGGTGGAAGGACGCGCTCGACCGCCCGCAGGACGCCCCGGACCGGTGACGGGGACGAGGCGCTCGTGAGCGCGCGCGTCGGAGGGGTGGCTGCACCACGATGGGGCGCGTGAGCCGAACAGAGCGCGTGCTCCTGGCCGTCGCGGTCGTGCTGGTCGCGGCGGCGGTGACCGTGGCCGCGCTGGTGCTGGCACGCGACGCCGACCGGTCCGCCGCGCCCACCCCGTCCACGAGCGCCCGCACCACGGCGAGCCCGACGCCGGTGCCCGCGCCGTCGCCCACGCCCACGCCCACGCCCGCGGGTGACGCGTGGACGCTCGAGCAGAAGGTCGGCCAGCTCTTCATGGTCGGTGTGGACGTGACCGAGCCCGATCCCGTGAGCCGCCGCGCGATCGTGCAGGACCACGTGGGCAACCTGTTCCTGCACGGCCGCAGCACCGCGGGCGCCGCCGACGTGCGCACGCTCGTCGAGCGCCACACGTCGCTCGTCGGCGCTGAGACCACGCACGGCCGGCCCATGCTGGTGGCGACCGACCAGGAGGGCGGCCGCGTGCAGGTGCTGCGCGGCCCGGGGTTCTCGGACATCCCGGCCGCCACGGAGCAGGCGACGTGGGATCCTGCCGACCTGCGCGAGCAGGCGACCGCGTGGGGGAGCGAGCTCGCGGCGGTGGGCGTGAACCTGGACCTCGCCCCCGTGATGGACCTGGTCGCCGCGGGCACTGAGGCCGACAACCCACCGGTCGGTGCGCTCGACCGGAACTACGGCACCACGCCCCGGTCGGTGACCTCGCACGCGAACGCGTTCGCCGCGGGCCTGCGCGACTCCGGGGTCGCGGTCGCGATCAAGCACTTCCCGGGCCTCGGCGCGGTGACCGCCGACACCGACACCACCGCGGGCGTGACGGACGACGTCACGACGAGCGACGGCGCGCAGATCCGGGTGTTCGCCGACGGCATCGCTGCGGGCGCCACGTGCGTCATGGTCTCCACGGCGATCTACACGCAGATCGACCCGTCCGCGCCCGCGGCGTTCTCACCGGCGGTCGTCGGCGGGCTGCTGCGCGAGCGCCTCGGGTTCGACGGGCTGGTGATCACCGACGACCTCTCGGGCGCCGAGCAGGTGCAGCAGTGGTCGCCCGCGGACCGCGCGATCGCGGCGATCGACGCGGGCGTGGACCTCGTCCTGGTCTCGAAGGTCCCGCAGGTCGCCCCGGAGATGGTCGGGGCCGTGGTGCACCAGGCGCGCGTCGACCCGCAGTTCGCGGCCAAGGTGGACGCGGCGTTCACGCGCGTGCTCGCGGCCAAGTCCGCCCTGCCGTGAGGCTCAGGCCCGCTTCGCGGCCGCCTTCTTCGCCTGCTTGAACTCCCGGACCCTGCGCAGCGAGTCCCCGTCCACCACGTCCGCGACCGACCGGTACCCGTCGAGCGCGTAGTCGCCCGCGACGGCCTCCCAGCCCGCGGGCCGCACCCCGAGCTGCTTGGCGAGCAGCGCGACGAAGATCTGGGCCTTCTGCCGGCCGAAGCCGGGCAGCTCCTGGACGCGCGCGAACAGCTCCGCGCCCGTCGTCGGCTCGGTCCACAGGCGGGTCACGTCGCCGTCGTACCGTTCGACCACCAGTGCCGCGAGCTCCTGCAGGCGGCGCGCCATCGAGCCGGGGAAGCGGTGGATCGCCGGGGGCGTGCTGCACAGCGCGGTGAACTCCTGCGGGTCCGCTGCCGCGATCGCGGCCGGGTCGAGCGAGCCGAACCGGCTCAGCACCTTCCACCCGCCTCGGAACGCGTGCTCCATCGGGTACTGCTGGTCCAGCAGCATCGCGAGCGCGAGTGCGAAGAAGTCGTCGGTCAGCAGTTGGTCGGCATCGGGGTCGCCCGTGAGCCAGAGACGCTCGGTCATCCTCCCATCCCGCACCGGTTGCACCCGCTTGACAGCAACGGACGGAGGCCGACGGACCCGCCGGCGGGCGGGTGAAGTGCGCGCCGTCCTCCGTGTGGCGGGTTTATCGGAACGCCCGGTTGGCTACTCTCCAGGTTGTGGAGATTCGCGAAGAGCATCAACTGAACCCAGTGGCAGACGAGGTCTCGGCCATCACGGCCGTGGTAGGTCCGATCCTTCATGGCGTTCTCTACTCGCTCAAGCGGGAGGTGGCCGATGCTCTTGGAGGCTACGAGAAGATCCCGCTGTACTTGCTCGCGCGGAACCATCGGCCAGGTGATGGTGACGCCGGAATCTGCTTTGAGTACGCAGTTCATGACGCTGTCCAGAGAGGCGAACCTTCGGTCCAGGAGCGCGTCGAGGATGCGCTCAAGTTGTGCAAGATCCCAGGATCCCATCAGAGTTCGATCCTGTTCGGCGTGGAGAAGAGCGGGAAGCAGTCTCTGATCGACACCGCCGCGGATTTGCTGACATCGGAGTCACGAGTGATGACCGGTCGTGTGGGTCATCCGCCGTTGCTCAAGCGACACATCGCGGCAGCTACGACCGCATTCCGAACTCGGGGGAAGGCTTCTAGGCTGCCGCAGAGCATCGACGGGCTGTGGAAGGCCGATCTGTTCCTTGGTAACTCCGACTCCGACAAGTGGGTTGGAACATCCGTGAAGATCAACCAGATCGATCTCGCTCCAGCGCGCGGTCTGCGCGTAGGTCTCGTGCCCACCTCCCAGGGCCGCTCCGACGCTGTTAGGAAGGACGACCGGAAGGGCCTCATCATCTGCCCGGTGCCGTACGACGGCGCATTTGTTGAGATCTTCTACATGGCGTGGGAAGTGGTTACAGCGTTCATCCATGCTGACGCCAAACTCCCCAAGGAGGTCGATCTTCCGCGGCCCGCCGCGCGACAGGTGGCGCGATACCTCGAAGACCGGCGGGGGTTCCCGGCGGTCGACGTCATCGAGGCGCTGAAGAGGCTGGCCCAGCCCGAACTGCTCAAGACGGAGACGTCGGCCGCCGGTCTGATCGTGGCGGGCGGTGTCAAAGCCGACCAGATGGTGACCTCCGTGCTCGCGCCGACGCCGATCGGTCTCACCTCGTAGCCGGATCGACGGGTACGGGGCTGCCGTCGGGTAACAAAGTCGTCGCTGGGACTCTGAGCATGTCGGCAAGGGTGTAGAGGCTGCCGATGCGGAGTTCCCCGATCTACGGTGAAGCGCTCTGACCTGCGGTGATAGACGGTGGTTAACGAATGCTCTGGTCGAGCATCATGCCCGCGACCACGGCGAACGGGTGCTCGTCGAGCACCTGGTCGGCGGCCGGCTCGTTGGCGATCTGGAGGCCCATGCGCCCATCCTGACCCAGCGCGCTCGCGCGGGCCACGGACGCCCGCGACGACGGCCCGCGGGGGCACGCGAGAATGGTCGGATGACGGCGCGTGACGGTCGGGTGGCGTGGGTGGTGGTCGTGCCCGTCAAGGACGCGCGCGCGGGCAAGACGCGCCTGGCCCGGGCGCTGCCACCCGAGGACCGCGTCGAGCTGGTCCGCGCGATGGCGCTCGACACGATCGGGGCCGCGCTCGCGGCCGGCGGGGTGCGCGACGTGCTCGTCGTGACCGCCGACGAGGCGCTGCGCGCGGCCGTCCCTGCGCTGGGCGCGCACGTGGTCGACGAGCCAGCGCCCGGCGACGTGCCGCCGCTGGACGCCGCGGTGCTCGCGGGTGAGGAGCGGGCACGCGACGCGTGGCCGGGTGCGGGTGTCGCGGCGCTGCTGGGCGACCTGCCCGCGCTGGCACCGACCGATCTCGCGGACGCGCTGCGCGCCGCGGGCCGGCACGCCCGGGCGTTCGTCGCCGACGCGCAGGGCACGGGCACGACGCTGCTGACCGCGCGCGCCGATGCGCGGCTGGCGCCGCGGTTCGGCACCGGTTCGGCCGCGGCGCACCGCGCGGCGGGTCACGTCGAGCTGGACGTGCCCGCGGGATCGACGCTGCGGCACGACGTGGACACGCCCGCCGACCTGCCGCCGCGGGCGGCGGGTCCGCACACGGCGGCGCTGGTGGGCGGCTGGGCCGGCGTCAGGGCGTGAGGCCGACGAGCGCGAGCGCACGCGCTGCGATCCCCGCGGTGGTCGGCACGTCGTGCATGAGCGTCCCGGCCGCGGCCACGTCCCAGCCCTCGGCGCGCAGCGGAGCGACGGCGTCGGCGTCGGCGGTGTCGACCAGCCACGCGTCGAGCACACCACCGGCCGCGCGCCGGCCGTAGTGCCGCGCGACGGCGAGCGCGCTGGTCTCGACGCCGATCGCGGCCAGGCACGCGTCGGCCATGCCGCGCACGGGCGCACCGCCCACCACGGGTGAGACCCCGACGACGCGGGCCGTCGTCGTGCGCAGCGCGTCGCCGACCCCGGGCACGGCCAGGATGGTGCCGACGCTGACCACCGGGTTCGAGGGCGGCACCACCACGACGTCCGCCCCGGCGATCGCGTCGAGCACGCCGGGCGCGGGCGACGAGCCCGCCAGGCCCACCTGCTCGAACCCGAGCGCGGGGACGGCGGCGCGGTGCCGCACCCACCACTCCTCGAAGTGCAGGAGCCCGTCGGCCGTGCGCACGTGCGTCTCCACCTCGTGGTCGGTCATCGGCAGCAGCCGCACCCCGGGCCGCCAGCGCTGCGCGAGGCGTTCCACGACCGCGGACAGCGGCAGCCCGCGGCGCAGCAGCTCGGTGCGGGCCAGGTGCGTGGCCAGGTCCAGGTCGCCGAGCGTGAACCACTCCCAGCCCAGCCCGTATGCGGCCAGGTCGTCGCTCACGCGGCGCGACTCGTCGCGGCGGCCCCAGCCCTGCTCCTCGTGGACCGCGTCGCCCAGGGTGTACAGGAGCGTGTCCAGGTCCGGGCAGACGCGCACGCCGTGCAGCCACAGGTCGTCGCCCGTGTTCGCGACGACCGTGACGTGCGCGGTGGTGCCGCCCGCACCGTCGGGCAGGCGCTCGCGCAGCAGGGCCAGCAGGCCGCGCGTGAACCGCGCGCCGCCGACCCCTCCGGACAGCACGGTGATGTTCACGCGTCCTCCTGTGGTGGGCCGAGCAGAGGGGGGTCGGCGTGGCCCGTCAGGGCGATCACCGGGCGCCCGGTCCGGGGGTGGACCAGGACGTCGGCGTCGACGCCGTACACGCGGGCCAGCAGCTCGGGCGTGAGGACGTCGGCGGGCGGTCCGGCCGCGACCAGGCGCCCGTCCGAGAGCACCAGCACGTGCGCGCAGAACGCCGCGGCCAGGTTGAGGTCGTGCAGCGCCGCGACGCTCGTGACGCCCAGGTCGCGCACGAATGCGAGCAGCGAGAGCTGCGCGGCGACGTCCAGGTGGTTCGTCGGCTCGTCGAGCAGCAGCAGCTCGGGCTCCTGCGCGAGCGCGCGCGCCACGTGCACGCGCTGACGCTCGCCGCCCGAGAGCGTCGCCCAGGACCGGGCGGCCAGGTGCGCGGCCGAGGCGGCGTCGAGCGCACGGTCGACCGCCCGCTCGTCGGGGTCCGAGCCCCACAGCGTGCGGTAGGGGATCCGGCCGAGCGCGACCACCTCGCGCACCGTGAGCGGCACCGATGCGTGCGACTCCTGCTCGAGGAGGGCCACGCGGCGCGCACGGGCCCGGCGGTCCAGCGTGTGCACCGGCCGCGGCCCCTCGGGCGTGGGCACCAGGACCGCGCCACGTTCGGGCGGGAGCAGGCCCGCGACCAGGCGCAGCAGCGTGGTCTTGCCGGCGCCGTTCGGGCCGAGCAGCCCCGTGAGCGCACCCGGTGGGGGAGTCGCGTCGATGCCGTCGACCACCCAGCGGCCGCCCAGCCGCACGCCCGCGTCCGCGATGCTCAGCTCCATGCGGTGCCCCGTCCCCGGCGCAGCAGCAGCGCGAACACGGGCACGCCGACGAGTGCGGTGACGATGCCGACCGGGATCTCGCGCGGGTCGAACAGCGTGCGCGCCAGCGTGTCCGCCCAGACCAGGAACACTGCGCCGGTCAGGGCCGCGACGGGCAGGAGCCGCCGGTGCGCGGGTCCGGTCACCACCGAGACCGCGTGCGGCAGGACCAGGCCGACGAAGCCGATGGCCCCGCTGACCGCGACCATCGCACCCGTGAGCAGCGCGACCAGCGTCATGAGCGTCCAGCGCGTGCGGTCCACGTCGATGCCGAGCGCCGCGGCCGAGGTGTCGCCGAACGCGAACGCGTCGAGGCGGGTCGCGGTGGCCACGAGCACCGTGCCGACGAGCACCACGGCACCGCCCGCGATGCCCACCGACGGCCACGTCGCGCCCGCGAGCGAGCCCATGAGCCAGGACAGGATCTCGCGGTAGGAGTCGCCCGTCGCGGTCCAGAAGATGACGAACGACGTGGCCGCGGCCGCGAGCTGCGAGACCGCGAGCCCGGCCAGCACGGCGCGCGTGGGCGTGACCGAGCCGCCCGTGCGTGCGAGCGCGAGCGTCGCGACGAGCGCGGCCAGCGCACCCGTGAACGCCGCGACGGGCAGCAGCAGCGAGACGCCGACCACCAGCACCGCGACCGCACCGAGCGACGCGCCCGAGGACAGGCCGAGCAGGTACGGGTCCGCCAGGGGGTTGCGGGTGAGCGACTGCATCACGGCGCCCGCGACCGCGAGCCCCGCGCCCACGGCTGCCGCGGTCAGGACGCGCGGCAGCCGCAGGTTCCACACGATCGCGTCGTGCAGGGGCGGGACGTCCCCGACGAGGCCCAGGTGGTGCCCGACGACGCGTGCCACCTGCGCGACCCCGAGGTCCGCGGGCCCGATCGTGACCGCGACCACGAGGCTCACCAGGAGCAGCGCGGCGCCCGTGCCGAGCAGCACGGGCAGCGGCGGGCGCAGCGCCGGACGCGTGCGCGGGTCCGTGGCGCCGGGCGCGGGGGGACGGGACGGTGCGCTGCGCACGCGGCGGGTCAGCCCCCGATCCCGAGCGCGGTGACCTGGGCCACCAGGTCGGCGACCGTGTCCGCGTTGCGCACGCCCGCCTCGGTCGCGGCGAACGGGACCACGACGTACCGCTCGTGCTGCACCGCGGCCAGCGCGGCGGTCGCGGGGTTCGCCGCGAGCGTCGCCTTCTTGTCCGCGGCGCTGTTCCACGTCGCGTCGACCAGCACGATCACGTCGGGGTCGGCCGCGACGATCTCCTCCCAGCCCGCCGAGGTCCAGGTGTCGTGCACGTCGGCGAACACGTTGGTCAGGCCGGCCGCGTCGAGCATCATCTGCGGTGCGCCGATGCCCGCGCCGACGTAGGGCGTGTCGTCGCCCGAGGACCACCACACGACGCTCGGGCCGTCGAGCGGCTCGACCGCGTCGAGCGTCGCCTGCTGCTCGGCGACGACGCGCTCCGCCGCGGCCGGCTCGCCCAGCAGCGCACCGGCCTCGCGGATCTCGTCGAACACCGCCTCGAACGTCAGCGGGTCGGGCTGGTAGCCGGGCTCCTTGCACGCCGCGGGCGAGACGTACGTGCCGATGCCGTAGCCCGCGAGCGTGTCCCGCTCACCCGCGCCGTCGGCGGAGAAGTTCGACTCCCACCCGCCGTAGACGAAGTCGGGCTCGACCTCGAGCAGCGCCTCCTGGCCGGGCACCTTGTCGGACAGGACGGGCACGTCGGCGAGCGCGGCGGCGAGGTCCGCGGGCGGCGGTCCGTCGCTGAACGCGGTCCCGACGAGCCGGTCGGCGGCACCGAGCGCCGCGACCATCTCGGTGGTCGAGGACTTGATGGTGACGATGCGGCGGGGCGGGGCGGTCAGCGTCACCTCGGTGCCGCAGCTGTCGACCGTCACGGGGTAGGCGGCGGCCGACGGCGACGCGGTCGACGACGTCGCCGCGGACGACGCGGCTGCCGACGGCGTGGCTGCGGGGCCGTCGGTCGACGAGCACGCCGCGACGACCGCGACGGGCAGCGTGAGCAGGCCGATCAGGGCCAGACGGGTGCGGGCGGGCGCGCGCATGGGTCCTCCGGGGACTGGGGGGTCGGCGCCGCGCACGCCGTCGGGCGCGGGGGAAGGGGGTTCGGCGCACGTCGCGTCGCGGAGGACCGTCCCAGTCGAGGACGGTGCGACCCGGCCGAGCGACCGACCAGGTTCCGCCGGTCACCCTAAGGACCGGGCCGCACCGACGCAACAACCCCTCAGGTCAGGGCGCCGCGGCGAGCGCGAGCGCGTGCGCGACCTGCTCGACGTCGTCGCGCAGCGGGCTCACCGTGACGCGCACGTGGTGCGGGCGCGGGTCGGGTGTCGCCGCGAACGGCGTGCCGGGCGCCACGCGCAGGCCCGCGGCCGCGAGCCGGACCAGCGCCGTCGCCTCGTCGTGCACCGGGAGCCACAGGTTGATGCCGTCGCCGGGGCTGACCGCGACACCGTGCGTGCCGAGCGCATCCCCGAGGGCCTGCTGGCGTGCGAAGTAGACGCGCCGCGCGTGCGCGACGCGTTCGACCGCGTCGGCGTCCGTGAGCAGGTCCGCGAGCGTGTGCTGCAGCAGGCGGCTGGTCCAGCCGGGTCCGAGCATGCGGCGTGCGACGAGCGCGTCGAGCTCGGTGGCGGGCCCGCCCACCGCGGCGATGCGCAGGTCCGGCCCGTGCGACTTGGAGTACGAGCGCACGTGCACCACGGTCGCGAGCCACGCGCCCAGCGAGACGTCGCGCGAGGACGCGATCTGACCGGAATGGTCGTCCTCGATCACGACGATGCGGCGTGTGGACCGCACCTGCGCGCCGCCGGCGGGACCCGCGCTGCCCGCGGTGTGCCGGCGCACCACGCCCGCGAGGTCGCGTGCGCGCGTCGCGGTCAGGCTCACGCCCGTGGGGTTGTGCGCGCGCGGCTGCAGCACCACCGCCGTCGCGCCGGCCCGCAGCGCGGCGTCGAGCCCGTCGACCGTCATGCCGTGCCGGTCGAGCGGCACCGGCACGCGCTCGAGCCCCAGCTGGTCCACCAGGTCGTACAGCGGTGGGAACCCGGGGTCCTCGACCGCGACGCGGTCGCCGAAGCTCGCGGCGACCTCGAGCGTGCGACCGATCGCGTCCATCGCACCGTCGACCACCGTGAGCCGCTCGGGCGCGAAGGGCCAGGACGCGCGCAGCAGACCCTCGAGCTCGGGGACGACGGGCGCCGACGTGTACGTCTCGGGTGCGCCCGACGGTGCGCGTCCGGCCACGCGCACGAGCGCGCGCCCGAGCGCCGGCAGCAGGTCGGGGTCCGGCGTCCCGGTGGACAGGTCGACGCGCGTCGCGGGTGCGCCGTCGGCCAGCTCGCGGTAGCGCGGCGGCAGCCAGCCCGCGGGCGGCGGCACGACGAACGTCCCCGCGCGGCCCCGCGAGACCACGAGGCCCACGGCGGCCAGCGCCTGGAACGCGCCGCTCACGGTCGCGGGGCTCACGCCGAGCGCCGCGCCCAGCTCGCGCACGGTGGGCAGGCGGTCGCCGGGCTGCAGCTGTCCCGCGCGCACCAGGCGCGCGACCGCCGCGGCGATGCCGCGAGGGCTGCGGTCCTCGACGAGGGGGGCCAGGTCCATGGCGTCATGGTGCACCGCGCGGCGGCCCGGCCTGCCCGGTCCACCCGCCCGGGGGACCACGAAACGGGGTGTTGACGCGCGGGGGTCGCGATGTTCGCGCCCGGCAAAGGTCCGGTGACCTGGCAGAAATGTTCAACGACGACAGTCACATTCCACGGCGACGGAGCCCCGGGAGCCCGCCGCGGCGCACCGGGGTCCCGTCCGCCGCCCGAGCCGGACCGTCGAGCAGCCCACGGAGGACCCATGACCGTCGTACGCGTCGCATTCACCCAGGCGACCTGGACCGGCGACAAGGAGTCGATGATCGACCTCCACGAGGCGTGGATGCGTGAGGCGGCCGCCGCCGGCGCGCAGGTCATCGGTTTCCAGGAGCTGTTCTACGGCCCGTACTTCGGCATCACGCAGGACACCGCGTACTACGGCTACGCCGAGCCGATCCCCGGACCGACGACGCAGCGGTTCGCGGCGCTCGCGGCCGAGCTGGGCATGGTCGTGGTGCTGCCGATCTACGAGGAGGACCAGCCGGGCGTCCTCTACAACACCGCGGTGGTGATCGACTCCGACGGCACCGTGCTGGGCACGTACCGCAAGCACCACATCCCGCACCTGCCGAAGTTCTGGGAGAAGTTCTACTTCCGGCCCGGCAACCTGGGGTACCCGGTGTTCGACACCGCGGTCGGGAAGATCGGCGTCAACATCTGCTACGACCGGCACTTCCCCGAGGGCTGGCGCGTGCTCGCGCTCAACGGCGCCGAGATCGTGTTCAACCCCAACGCCACGGCCCCGGGCGTGTCCAACCGCCTGTGGGAGATCGAGCAGCCCGCCGCCGCCGCGGCCAACGGGATCTTCGTCGTCGCGAACAACCGCGTCGGGCTCGAGGACAACGAGTACGGCGACGAGGCGGTCGCGTTCTACGGCTCGTCCTACGCGGTGGGCCCCGACGGGAACGTCGTCGGCGAGGTCGCGTCCTCCACCGAGAACGAGCTCGTCATCCGGGACCTCGACCTGGACCAGGTCCGCGTGGTGCGCGAGCGGTGGCAGTTCTTCCGGGACCGCCGCCCGGACGCGTACGGCCCGATCGTCGCCCCCTGACCCCGCGCGCACCGGAAGGACCCCCATGGCCACCACCCTCATCAGCGGCGGCACCGTCGTCTCGGCCACCGGCCGCGTGCTCGCGGACGTGCTCGTCGACGGCGAGACGATCGCCGCGGTGCTCGCGCCCGGCTCGACCCTGCTGGGCCACGACCTGGCCGGTTCCGTGGACCGCGTGATCGACGCGACCGGCCGGTACGTGATCCCGGGCGGCGTCGACGCGCACACCCACATGGAGCTGCCGTTCGGCGGGACCGCGGCGAGCGACACGTTCGAGACCGGGACCCGCGCGGCGGCGTGGGGCGGCACCACGACGATCATCGACTTCGCGGTGCAACGGGCGGGTGAGCGCGTCGAGGACGGGCTCGCGGCGTGGCACGCCAAGGCCGCGGGCCGGTGCGCGATCGACTACGCGTTCCACCAGATCATCGGCGGCGTCGACGACGCCTCGCTGCGCGCCATGGAGTCGCTCGTCGACGAGGGGATCACCAGCTACAAGCTGTTCATGGCGTACCCGGGGGTCTTCTACTCCGACGACGCGCAGATCCTGCGGGCCATGCAGAAGGCGGCCGACCTGGGCCTGCTGACGATGATGCACGCCGAGAACGGTCCGGCCATCGACGTGCTCGCGGCCCAGCTGGTCGAGGCCGGCCGGACCGACCCGTACTTCCACGGGATCGCCCGCGCGTGGCAGCTCGAGGAGGAGGCCACGCACCGCGCGATCATGCTGGCCGACCTGACGAAGGCGCCGCTGTACGTGGTGCACGTGAGCGCCAAGCAGGCCGTCGCGCAGCTGGCATGGGCGCGCGACAACGGCGCGAACGTGTTCGGCGAGACGTGCCCGCAGTACCTGTACCTCTCGCTCGAGGACCAGCTGGGCGCACCCGGCTTCGAGGGCGCCAAGTGGGTGTGCTCCACGCCGTTGCGCTCGCGTGAGGAGGGCCACCAGCACCACATGTGGCAGGCGCTGCGCACCAACGACATCCAGATGGTCTCGACCGACCACTGCCCGTTCTGCATGAAGGGCCAGAAGGAGCTCGGGGTCGGTGACTTCCGGGCGATCCCCAACGGCATCGGATCCGTCGAGCACCGCATGGACCTGATGTACCAGGGCGTCGTCACGGGCGAGCTCACGCTCGAGCGCTGGGTCGAGCTCACCTCGACGACGCCCGCCCGCATGTTCGGGCTGCACGGGCGCAAGGGCGTGATCGCCCCCGGGGCTGACGCGGACGTCGTCGTGTACGACCCGAACGGCCACACGTCCATCGGGGTGGGCGAGACCCACCACATGAACATGGACCACTCCGCGTGGGAGGGGTACGAGATCGACGGTCACGTCGACGTCGTGCTGTCCCGCGGGCTCGTCGTCGTGGACGACGAGGGCTACCACGGCCGGCCCGGCCACGGCGCGTTCGTGCGCCGCGGCCTGTCCCAGTACCTGGTCTGAGAGGAGTCACCATGGAGTTCGGCGTCGTCCTGCAGACCAACCCGCCCGCGTCCCGCACGGTCGACCTGGCGCGCCAGGCCGAGAACCACGGGTTCGACTACGTGTGGACGTTCGACTCGCACCTGCTGTGGCAGGAGCCGTTCGTCATCTACTCCGCGATCCTCGCGGCCACGCGCAAGGTCGTCGTCGGACCCATGGTGACCAACCCGGCCACGCGCGACTGGACCGTGCTCGCGTCGCTGTTCGCGACGCTCAACGAGATGTACGGCAACCGCACGGTGTGCGGCATCGGGCGCGGGGACTCCGCGGTCCGCACGCTCAACGGCCGGCCGTCCAACCTGGCGACGCTGCGGGAGTCGATCCACGTGATCCGTGAGCTCGCGAACTCGCGTTCGGTCGAGCACAACGAACGCACCGTCCGGTTCCCGTGGTCGCGGCGCTCGGAGCTCGAGGTGTGGGTGGCCGCGTACGGCCCGCTCGCGCTCAAGCTCACGGGCGAGGTGGGTGACGCGTTCATCCTGCAGCTCGCGGACCCGGACATCGCCGCGTGGATGATCAAGGCCGTCCGGGACTCGGCCGAGGCCGTGGGCCGCGACCCGGACGCGGTGAAGTTCTGCGTCGCGGCACCCGCGTACGTCGGCGACGGGCAGTCGCCCGCCGAACGCGCGCACATGCGTGAGCAGTGCCGGTGGTTCGGCGGCATGGTGGGCAACCACGTCGCGGACATCGTCGCGCGGTACGGCACCGACTCGGCGATCCCCAAGGCCCTGACGGACTACATCCGGGACCGCGAGGGGTACGACTACAACGAGCACGGCCGCGCGGGGAACTCGCACACGACGTTCGTACCCGACGAGATCGTCGAACGGTTCTGCCTGCTGGGCTCGCCGCACGAGCACGTCGAGAAGCTGCGGGCGCTCGAGGCGCTCGGGTGCACGCAGTTCGCCGCCTACCTCCAGCACGACAACAAGGAGGAGACCATGCGGCTGTACGGCGAGCGGATCATCCCGGCGCTCGCCGAGCCCGTCGTCGCGACGGCGTCGGCATGACCACGACGACCGCGGCGCCTCCCGTCGCAGCCCCGGCCGTCACGCCGGCGGCCGGGGCGACGCGACGAGCCCGTGCCCGGCGGGCGGCGACGCGGACGGGTGCGCGCGTCGGCACCGCGCTGCTGGCGCTGCTCGCGGTCGGCTCGCTGTGGGAGCTGTACAAGTGGCTCGGTCCGTGCGAGGGCTGGAGCCTGGGGGACACGCGGCTGCTGCCTCGCACCGACGACATGGTCATGCCGCACACCTGGTCGATGGTCGAGCGCCTGCTCGAACCCGTGACAGGAGCGCGTGACGCCGAGCCGCTGTGGCAGGCCGTGCTGGCGGCCGCGGGGGCGAGCCTGCGCATCGCGGTGGTCGGCTGGCTGCTGGGCGTGACGGTCGGCGTGCTGCTGGCGCTCGCGATGCAGCGCGTGCGCATCGTCGAGGCCGCCGTCCTGCCGCTCGTCGTGCTGTCCCAGACCGTCCCGCTCATCGCGCTCGCCCCGCTCGTGCGGTCCTGGGGCTCGCAGCTCGAGCTCGGCTCGGCCGACTGGCAGCCGTGGATGTCGGTGGCGGTCATCGCGTCCTACCTGGCGTTCTTCCCCGTGGCGGTGGGCATGCTGCGCGGGCTGCAGTCGCCCGCGGCCATCCACGTCGAGCTGCTGCGCGCGAGCGCGGCCGGCTGGTGGACCACGACGCTGCGGCTGCGCCTGCCCGCGGCCGTCCCGCACGTGCTGCCCGCGCTGCGCCTGGCCGCAGCGAACGCGGTCGTCGGGACGGTCGTCGCCGAGGTCGCCACGGGTCTGCCCGGCGGCATCGGCCGCATGATCGTCGAGTTCGCGAACTTCGCCGCGAGCGACCCCGCCAAGCCCTGGGCGCCGATCTTCGGTGCGGTCGCGCTCGGCCTGCTGGCCGCGGGCGTCGTCGCGCTGCTCGGCCGCACCCTCGTCCGGTACCGACGCACGGAGGTCCTGCGATGACCACTCCCACCCCCACGCTGGAGACCGCGACCGCGAGCCCGCCGCTCGCGCGCGCGGTGCAGGCCACGGGCGTCACGCGCGTGTTCGGCACCGGACCGCGTCAGGTCGCGGCGCTCCAGGACGTCGACCTGACGGTCGCACCCGGCGAGTTCGTGTCGTTGATCGGCCCCTCGGGCTGCGGCAAGTCCACGCTGCTGCGCCTGGTCGCGGACCTCGACTCCCCGACGAGCGGCACGGTCGAGGTGTTCGGCCACAGCGCGCGCACCGCGCGCGAGAACCGCGAGTACGGGATCGCGTTCCAGCAGGCGGGGCTGCTGCCGTGGCGGAGCGTCCGCGCGAACGTGGAGCTGCCGCTGCAGCTCGCCGGCACGGGCCGTGCAGCGCGGCGCGAACGGGCCGACGAGCTGCTCGACCTGGTGGGGCTCTCGTCGTTCGCGCAGCACCATCCGGACCAGCTCTCGGGCGGCATGCAGCAGCGCGTCGCGATAGCGCGCGCGCTGGCGCTGGAGCCCAGCCTGCTGCTGATGGACGAGCCGTTCGGCGCGCTCGACGAGATGACGCGTGAGCACCTGCAGACGCAGCTGCTGCGGATCTGCGCCCGCTCGCGCGCGGCGGTCGTGTTCGTCACGCACTCGATCCCCGAGGCGGTGTTCCTGTCCGACCGGGTCGTGGTGATGTCGCCCCGGCCGGGGCGCATCCGCGAGATCGTGCCGGTCGGGCTGGACCGCTCGGGCGTCGTCGCGGACGCGCCGCCCGGCGCACGCACGGATGACGCCGTGCGCAACGACCCTGCGTTCTTCGCGGCCGTGGCGGCCGTGCGGGACAGCCTGCACGGGGCGCCGACCGCCCGCGGGACGGACCTGTGAGCACCGCCCGCGCGCTCGCGCGGCAGGTGCTGCCGCCGGTCGTGCTGCTCGCGGCGCTCGTGCTCGGCTGGCACGCGCTCGTGACCGGCGCGGACATCCCGCCGTTCGTCCTGCCGGGCCCGGCCGACGTGCTCGACCAGGCGCAGCAGTTCCGCGGGCCGATCGTGCGCGCGGCCCAGGTCACCGGCGCCAACGCGCTGCTGGGCCTGGTGCTCGGCGCGGTGCTCGGGATCGGGCTCGCGGTGCTGGCGTCCGCCGTGCGCACGTTCGACCGCCTGGCCGAGCCCGTCGTGGCGGCGCTCGCGGTGGTGCCGATCGTCGCGCTCGCACCCGTGCTGTACGGCATGTACGGCGCGGCCTCGGAGCAGGCGCGCGTGATCGTCGCGGCGCTCGCGGTGTTCGTGCCGGTGTACGTCAGCACGCTGCGCGGGCTGGGCCAGGTGCTGCCCGTGCACCGCGACCTCATGCGCGTGCTCGCCGCGTCGTCGCGTGAGGTCGCGCGGACCGTGACGGTGCCCACCGCGGTGCCGTTCGTGTTCACGGGCCTGCGCATGGCGTCCTCGCTCGCGGTGATCTCCGCGATCGTCGCCGAGTACTTCGGCGGTCCGCGTTCGGGCATCGGCTCGTTCATCACCACGGCCGCAGCGGGCTCGAACTACGCGCAGGCGTGGGCGTACGTGCTCGGCGGCATCGTCGTCGGGCTGCTGTTCTACGCGGTCACCGCGCTGGCCGAACACGTCGTCGCGCGGCGGCACGGACCGCGGCCCGATGCCTGACAGTGCCCCGGGCGCGCCCGTGCGCCGCCCGCCCACCCGTCCGCCTGCCGACGATGCCAGGCCGGTCGACGCGCCCCGTGCGCGCAACCTGCACCACCCATCGATGGCACGACGAAGGGAAGTGACATGAGGACGACGACGCGTTGGGGGGCTGCGCTCGCGGCGACGATGGCTGCCGGGCTGATGCTGGGAGCCTGCTCGTCCGGCTCGGACTCCGAGCCGGGCGCCGCACCGAGCGGTGCCGGCCAGGAGCCCGGCGAGCTGACCCCGGTCACGCTGCAGCTGCAGTGGCTCACCCAGGCCCAGTTCGCGGGCTACTACGCCGCGCTCGACCAGGGCTACTACGCCGATGCCGGGCTGGACGTGGAGATCATCCCGTCGGGCGGCGACATCGTCCCGCAGGACGCACTCGCGCAGGGTGAGGTCGACTACGCGATCGCGTGGGTGCCCAAGGTGCTCGGCTCGATCGAGCAGGGCGCGAAGATCACCAACGTCGCGCAGATCTTCGAGCGCTCCGCGACGCTGCAGGTGTCCTTCAAGGACGCGGGCATCACGTCGCCCGCGGACCTCGCGGGCAAGAAGGTCGGCTCGTGGGGCTACGGCAACGAGTGGGAGCTGTTCGCCGGGCTCAACAAGGCCGGCGTGACGGACTTCGAGCTGGTCACGCAGGCGTTCGACATGCTCGGGCTGCTGTCCGGGGACATCGACGCCGCCCAGGCCATGACGTACAACGAGTACGCGCAGCTGCTCGAGACCGTGGACCCGGACACCGGCGAGCTGTACACGCCCGACGACTTCGACGTCATCGACTGGAACGACGAGGGCGTGGCCATGCTCCAGGACGCGATCTGGGCGGACACGGAGCGGCTCGAGTCCGACGAGGAGTACCAGGACACGACCGTCAAGTTCCTCAAGGCGTCGATCCAGGGCTGGATCTACGCGCGTGACAACGCGCAGGCCGCCGCGGACGCCGTGACGGCGGCGGGCTCGACGCTCGGCACGAGCCACCAGCTCTGGATGACCAACGAGGTCAACAAGCTGATCTGGCCGAGCACCACGGGCGGCATCGGCCTGGTGGACCAGGAGGTCTGGGACCGCACGGTCGCGCTCGCGCTCGACACGCACAACGAGACCGGCGCGACGATCATCACGAAGGCGCCGCCCGAGTCGGCGTACACCACCGAGTACGTCCAGCAGGCGCTCGACGAGCTCACCGCCGAGGGCGTGGACGTGGTGGGCGCCGACTGGGAGCCCGTCGAGGTGACCCTCGCCGAGGGCGGCGCCTGAGCCCGCGGCCCGGGCCGGCGCGGTGCTCGCACGCCGGCCCGGGCCACGGCGATCAGTCCGCCCGGCCCGGACCCGGCCATCACCCACCGACGCGCGCGGGCAGCGCGCGACCAAGGAGACCGCCATGCCGATCACCGACCCGAGCGCCGCCCTCGAGGGCGACGGCGCGACCGCGCTGCGGCTCGACCGCGCGCACGTGTTCCACTCGTGGTCCGCGCAGGCCCACCTGGCCCCGCTCGCGCTCGCGGGCGGCTCGGGCTGCCACGTGTGGGACCACGACGGCCGCACGTGGCTCGACCTGTCCAGCCAGCTGGTCAACGTCAACATCGGCCATCAGCACCCGCGCGTGGTCGCCGCGATCCAGGAGCAGGCCGCGGTCCTGGCGACGATCGCGCCCGCGACCGCCAACCTCACGCGCGGGCGCGCGGCGCAGGCGGTGGTCCGGCACGCCCCGCCGGGCTTCAGCAAGGTGTTCTTCACCAACGGCGGGGCCGACGCCAACGAGAACGCGATCCGGATGGCGCGCCTGCACACGGGCCGCGACAAGGTGGTCTCGCACTACCGCAGCTACCACGGCAACACCGGAGCGGCGGTCGTCGCGACCGGCGACTGGCGCCGCGTGCCCAACGAGTACGCACGGGGCCACGTGCACGTGTTCGGGCCGTACGCGTACCGCTCGGAGTTCTGGTCGACGAGCCCCGAGCAGGAGAGCGAGCGCGCGCTGCAGCACCTGGCGCACGTGATCGCCGCGGAGGGTCCGGACTCGGTCGCCGCGATCCTGCTCGAGTCGGTACCCGGGACCGCGGGCGTGCTGGTGCCGCCGCCGGGGTACCTGGCCGGCGTCCGCGAGATCGCGGACCGGTACGGCATCGTGCTGATCCTCGACGAGGTCATGGCCGGGTTCGGCCGCACCGGGACGTGGTTCGCGTTCGAGCAGCACGGCGTGGTGCCGGACCTGGTGACCTTCGCCAAGGGTGTGAACTCGGGGTACGTGCCGGCCGGCGGCGTGCTGATCAGCGACGCGGTCGCTGCCACGTTCGACGACCGGGTCTTCCCGGGCGGGCTGACCTACTCCGGGCACCCGCTCGCGATGGCCGCGGTCGTCGCGACGATCGAGGCCATGGAGGACGAGCTCGTCGTGGAGAACGCCGCGGCCGTGGGACGCACCGTGATCGGCCCGGGCCTCGCGGACCTGGCCGCGCGGCACGCGGCCGTGGGCGAGGTGCGGGGGACCGGCGTCTTCTGGGCGGTGGAGCTCGTGTCCGATCCCGTGACGCGCGCGCCGCTGCCACCTGCGACGATGGCCGCCATCAAGGCGGGTCTGCTGGCCCGCGACGTGCTGCCGTTCGTGCAGGACAACCGCGTGCACGTCGTCCCGCCGTGCATCATCAGCCCCGACGAGGCGCGCGAGGGCCTCGCCGTCCTGGACGCCGTGCTGACCGCCGTCCTCGAACCCTCAGGGAGCACCACATGACCACCACCCCGCGCCGCGCCCTCGTCACGGGGGCCTCGTCCGGGATCGGCGCCGCGACCGTGCGTCGGCTGCGTGCCGAGGGCTGGGACGTCGTCGCGACCGCGCGCCGCGCGGACCGGCTGACCGCGCTCGCGCACGAGACGGGCGCCGAGCCGTTCGTCGCGGACATCACGTCCGACGAGGACGTCGCGGCGCTCGTCGACCACGTCCGCGCGACGGGCGGGCTGGACGCCGTGGTGAACAACGCGGGCGGCGCGCTCGGCCTCGACACCGTCGCCGACGCCGACCTCGAGCGCTGGCGCTCGATGTACGAGCTCAACGTGCTCGGCACGCTGCGCGTGACGAAGGGGCTGCTGCCGCTGCTGCGCGAGCGCGGCCAGGGCGACGTGCTCGTCGTGACGTCGACCGCCGCGCACGCCGCCTACCCGGGCGGCGCGGGCTACACGGGCGTCAAGCACGCCGAGCGCATGCTCGCCACGACGCTGCGCTGGGAGATCGTGGGCGAGCCGATCCGGGTGATCGAGATCTCGCCCGGCAACGTCGCCACCGAGGAGTTCTCGCTCGTGCGGTTCGACGGCGACGCCGAGCGCGCGGCGAAGGTCTACGAGGGGTACCAGCCGCTCGTCGCCGATGACGTGGCCGACGCGATCTGGTGGACGTTGTCCCGCCCCGCGCACGTCAACGTCGACCTCATGGTGGTGCGGCCCCGCGCGCAGGCCAACAACACCACGATCGCGCGCACGGGCGTCTGAGCCGCGCGTCGACCAGGACGGGCCACGACGCCGACGAGCGGTGTCGGCCCACCGCCGTAGGGTGACCCGGTGCCCCCCGAGAACCGCGCCACGCCGTCGACGACGCGCGTGATGCTCCGGCTCGTCCGGTGGGCGAGGCCGGCGCTGCCGCGCATCGTGCTGGGCGGGCTCACCGCGCTCGGCGCGAGCCTGCTCGCGCTCGCGGTGCCGCAGGTGCTGAGGTCGGTGGTCAACGGTCCGTTGCTGACCGACGGCTCGCGCACGGCCGTGGTCGAGGCAGCGGGGCTGGTGCTGCTGCTCGGCCTGCTGGAGTCGTTCCTGGTGTGGTCGCGGCGTGCGCTCGTGCTGGACCCGGGCACCGAGGCCGAGCTCGCGATGCGCCGGGACCTGTTCGCGCGGCTGCTGGACCTGCCCGTCGAGTTCCACGACCGGTGGTCGGGCGGGCAGCTGCTGTCCCGTTCGATGAGCGACCTGTCCACGGTGCGCCGGTGGATGGTGTTCGGCCTGGTGATGCTGTGCGTCTCGGCGACGACGATGGTGGTCGGCATCGGCCTGATGATCGCGACCGCACCCGTGCTCGGGCTCGTGTACCTCGTCGGGGCCGTCCCGATGGTGTGGCTCGGGTTCCGGTTCCGGCAGGGCTACAAGGCCGTGGCGCGCAAGGCCCGGGACCAGGCGGGGGACCTGGCCACGCTGGTCGAGGAGTCGGTGCACGGCATCCGCGTGCTCAAGGGGTTCGGCCGCGGGCAGGACGCCGCGGGTGACTTCGAGGCGCAGGCCGCGCTGCTGCGCGACTCGGAGGTGCACAAGGCGCGCACGCAGGCGCGGGTCACGCTCGCGCTCGGTGCGATCCCCGAGGCGATCCTCGCGGTGTCGCTCGCCGTCGGCGTCCCGCTGGCCGCGTCGGGGCGGCTCAGCGTGGGCGCGCTGGTCGCCTACTTCGCGACCGCGGCGATCGTCAACGGGCCCGTCGAGCGGCTCGGCCAGTTCCTGGCGATGACGCTCGACGCGCGTGCCGCCACCGAGCGGTACCTGCAGGTCATGGACACCACACCGACGGTCGCCGACCCCGCGGACCCGGTGCCGCTGCCCGCGCGCCCGGACGGCGGCTCGCTGGTCGAGCTGCGCGGCGTGCGGTTCGCGCACCCGGTCCGGCGGGGGCACGCGGGTACGCCGGCCGAGGCGCCCGTCGAGGTGCTCTCCGGGGTGGACCTGACGCTCGAGCCCGGGCGGACCACCGCGCTGGTCGGCCTGACGGGCAGCGGCAAGACGACGCTGCTGCAGCTCGTCCCGCGGCTGTACGACGCGACCGCGGGCCAGGTGCTCGTCGACGGCGTCGACGTGCGCGACGTGCGCCGCCGCGAGCTGCGCGAGGCCGTCGCGATCGCGTTCGAGGACCCCATCCTGTTCTCGGCGTCGGTGCGCGAGAACGTGCTGCTGGGCGTGCCCGCGGACCTGCCCGACGACGCCGCGGACGCGCTGCTGCGCGAGTCGCTGGACGTCGCGCGTGCGGACTTCGTCGACGACCTGCCGGACGGCGTCGCGACCGTGATCGGCGAGGAGGGCCTGAGCCTGTCGGGCGGCCAGCGGCAGCGCGTCGCGCTCGCGCGGGCCATCGCCGTGCGGCCCCGCGTGCTGCTCCTCGACGACCCGCTGTCCGCGCTGGACGTGGCCACCGAGGCGCAGGTGACCGCGCGTCTGCGGGACGCGCTCGCGGGCACCACCACGCTCGTCGTCGCGCACCGGCCGTCCACGGTCGCGCTCGCGGACCGGGTCGCGGTGCTCGAGGACGGCCGCATCACGGGCGTCGGCACGCACGAGCACCTGCTCGCGACGCATGCGCACTACCGCTACGTGCTCACGGCGGAGCGTGACCGCCCACGCGGGGAGACCGACGTCGACGGGACCGTCGACGTCGCTGAGCAGGACCTCCTCGAGGTGCGGGCGTGCGACGAGTCGGCCGAGGTGACGCCGTGAGCGGGGCCCGGTCCTCGCCCGCGCCCCTGGGCACGCCTGCGGCGGACCCCCCGGCACCCGGGGCACCGTCCGAGTCGGCGGCCGCGGTGCGGCGTCGGTCGCTGCGCCTGCTCGGCACGCTGCTGCGGCCCGTGGCGCGGCGCGCGTGGTGGACGGTCGCGCTCGTCGTGCTCGCGCAGCTCGCGGCCGTCGCGGGGCCCGCCCTGGTCGCGTACGGCATCGATCACGCGCTGCCCGCGCTCGCGGCGCGCGACGATGCCGGTCCGCTGGTCCGCGCGGCCGCGGCCTACCTGGCGCTCGCGCTGGTCGGCGGTCTGCTCTCGGCCGAGGTGGTCCGCGCATCGGCGCGCGTCAGCCAGACCGTGCTGCTGGACCTGCGGGGGCGGTTGTTCCGGCACACGCAGCGCCTGGACCTGGAGTTCCACGAGACGTACACGTCGGGCCGCGTGATCTCCCGGCAGACCTCGGACACCGACGCGCTGCGCGAGCTGCTCGACGGCGGCGTGACCACGCTCGCGGGCAGCGGGCTCGCGATGGCGTTCACGGCCGTGTCGCTCGCGCTGCTCGACTGGCGCAGCGGGCTGGTGCTGCTGGTCGCCGTGGTCCCGGGCGTGGTCCTCACGCGCTGGTTCCAGCTGCGTTCGCAGCGCTACTACCGGCGCCACCGCACCGCGGCGGCCCGCGTGATCGTCCGCTTCGTCGAGACCATGACGGGCATCCGTGCGGTGCAGGCGTTCCGGCGCGAGGACCGCGCGGCGGCGACGTACGACGACGAGGCGGTCGCCTACCGGCGCACCACGGCGCAGGCGATCCGCGTCAACGGCGTGTTCGACACGGGGCTGCACCTGATCGGCGGTGCGACCGTCGCGGTGGTGCTGCTCGCGGGCGGCCTGCGGGTGCTCGACGGCGGTCTCGCGGTCGGGGTGCTGGTCGCGGCCGTGCTCTACGCGCGCCGGTTCTTCCAGCCGCTCGCGCAGATCGGCATGTTCTACAACTCGTTCCAGTCCGCGACCGCCGCGCTCGAGAAGCTGTCGGCGCTGCTCGCGCAGGAGCCGACCCTGCCCGACCCCGCGCGGCCGGTCGCGCTGCCGCACGTGCGCGGCGACGTGCGGTTCGTGGGCGTCGAGTTCGGGTACGGCACGGGGCCGACCGTGCTGCCGGCGCTGGACCTGCACGTGCCCGCGGGGCAGACCGTCGCGCTCGTGGGGGAGACGGGAGCCGGGAAGTCGACGGTGGCCAAGCTGCTCGCGCGGTTCTACGACGTGCGCGCCGGCGCGGTGCTGCTCGACGACGTCGACGTGCGCGAGGTCGCCCCGCCGGACCTGCGCCGCGCGGTGGTGATGGTGACGCAGGAGGCGTACCTGTTCTCCGGGTCCGTCGCGGCCAACATCGCGCTCGGTCGCCCGGGCGCCACGCGTGAGCAGATCGAGGCCGCGGCGCGCGCGGTGGGCGTGCACGAGCTGGTGTCCGCGATGCCCGACGGGTACGACACCGACGTGGACAAGCGCGGCGTGCGGCTGTCCGCGGGCCAGCGCCAGCTGGTCTCGTTCGCGCGTGCGCTGCTGGCGGACCCCGCCGTGCTCATCCTGGACGAGGCGACGAGCTCGCTGGACGTGCCGGGGGAGGCGCAGGTGCAGCGCGGGTTGCGCACGCTCCTCGCGGGCCGGACCGCGGTCGTGATCGCGCACCGGCTCTCGACCGTGATGAGCGCCGACCGGGTGCTCGTGGTCGACGGCGGCCGCGTGGTGGAGGACGGCAGCCCCGCCGCGCTGGTCGAGGCGGGCGGCCGCTTCGCGGACCTGCACGCACAGTGGCAGGCGACCCTGCACACCCCGCCCCACCCCGCCCCCCGACCCGACCCCCACCCCCACCCGCCGACCTGGTAGTTGTCCGCCGGCTCGGCGGACAACTACCAGGTCGGCGTCCACCGGCTCGGTGGAGCGGGGGCGGCGGGAACGGGCAGCGGTCAGGTCAGCGGGCGGCCCAGGCGCGCAGCGCGTCGCGCACGAAGGTCGCGCCGTCCGCGCCGCCGTACGTGGCCGTGAAGCGCGGGTCCGCGACGTACAGGTCCGCGAGCCCGAGCACGTACTCCACGGGAGCGCCGGTGCCGTGTCCCGGCGTCCCGGGGATCGCGGTGAGCCATGCGACGTGACGCTCCGCCAGCCGCTGCGCGGCCTCGGACGTCGGGTCCGTGCCCGCGTGCGCCGCCGCGGCCCAGTCCGCCGCGAGCCGGGCCGTGCGCTCCTGCCACGCGGCCCGCTCGTCGGCGGACATGCCGCGCCACCACGCGTCGGAGTCCGCGTAGGCCTGCGCGCCCCAGCGGCGCTCGACCTCCTCGCGGTGCTGCGTGTGGTCGAAGCCGTCGAACATCTCGTGCGCCATGACGGGCGCTCCTTCCTGCCGTGCGTGGATCGTCCGCTCGACCGACGCCGCGACGCGGGCCAGTCGACGCTGCTCGCTGCGCAGCCAGTCCAGGTGGTGCTCCAGGGCGACGAGCTCATCGCGCTCGTGGGTGAGCACGCGGCCGATCTCCTGCAGGCCCAGGCCGAGCCCGCGCAGCAGCAGGATGCGCTGCAGCCGCACGAGCGCGTCGTCGTCGTACCAGCGGTAGCCGTTGTCGGCGACGCGGCTGGGCGGCAGCAGGCCGATGCGGTCGTAGTGCCGCAGGGTGCGGCTGGTGGTCCCCGTGAGCCGGGCGACCTCCTGGATCGACGCCTCCATGGGCACCTCCTGAGATGTGGACCTGAGCCACGGTAGAAGTTGACGTCGCGTCAAGGTCAAGCGCTCGGGCCGCGCAACGAGCCCGACATGCGCGCACGGCATGATGCGGCGCATGACGACGACCGAGGCCGCCCCCGGCACCGAGCTCCCCGGCGACCGCGAGATCCTGGACTGGGAGACGTTCGGCCGGGCCGCACGCGAGCTCGCGCAGACGGTCGTCGACTCGGGCTTCGTGCCGGACCTGGTGGTCGCGGTCGCGCGGGGCGGGCTGCCGGCGGGCGGCGCGATCGCCTACGCGCTGGGCACCAAGGCGGTGGGCACGCTCAACGTCGAGTTCTACACGGGTGTGGACGCGCGCCTGCCCGAGCCCGCGGTGCTGCCCCCGCTGCTGGACACGCAGGCGCTCACGGGGCTGCGCGCACTCGTCGTCGACGACGTCGCGGACACGGGCGAGACGCTCGCGCTGGTCGGCCGGCTGGTGGCGGAGCACTGCGCGCACGCACGCACCGCGGTGCTGTACGCCAAGCCGCACTCGGTGGTGGACCCGGACTACGTGTGGCGCCGCACGGACCGCTGGATCACGTTCCCGTGGTCGGCGAAGGAGCCCGTGACGCCGTCGCGCGGCTGAGGCGACGCGGCGCGCTCACGTGCGGACCCCGAGCTGCGCGAGCGCCGCGGCCGCCAGCTCGCCGGGGGTGCTCACGAGCGCGGCTGCGCCGGCGGCCTCGAGCTCGGTGCGGTCGCCGAAACCCCACAGCACGCCCAGGCACGCGAGGTCGTTCTCGCGCGCACCCGCCACGTCGTGCTCACGGTCGCCCACCATGACGACGCGCGTGCGGTCGGGCCGCCGGTCGCCGAGCGACGCCAGCGCGCGTCCGATGATCTGACCCTTGCTCTCGCTCTCGTCGAGCGGTGCCCCGACCACCCCGTCGAGGAGCCCGGCCAGGCCCAGGTGCGCGAGCCCGGGCACCGCGAACCGGTGCGGCTTGGCGGTCGCGACGACGAGCACGGCCCCCGCGTCCCGCAGGTCGGCCAGCGCGGTCGGGATGCCGTCGAACACGTGCGTCATCAGGTTGCCACGCTCGGCGAACGCGACCTGGTAGCCGTGCACCACGTCGGCGTGCCGGTCCGCGGGCACGCCCACGCGCCGCAGCGAGTCGTGCACCGGTGGGCCGATGAACGTGCGCAGCACCGCGTCGTCCGGGGCGGGCAGCCCGGCCCCCGTGAAGCCCGCGCGCAGCGCGTGCAGGACCCCTTGCGAGGAGTTGACGAGCGTTCCGTCCAGGTCCAGCAGCACCACGGGGTTCACCCGCAGATCCTCGCACCCGGCGCGCGGGCGCCGGACGGACGTCCCGCCGCGGGGGTGTGAGCCGCCCGTGTCCTGATGGGCACGGGCTGGCAACGTGCGGGCAACACCGGGTGCCTAGCGTGCCGGGCGTGACGGATGTGACGCTCCGGGAGCGCGTGCGCGCGGACTACGGGCTCGAGGTGGAGACCCTGGAGGCCGTGAGCGCGGGCGCGTCCGGGCGGGTGTGGCGTGCCACGGTCGGGCCGAGCGCGTACGCGGTCCGGTGGACGTACGCGGCGTCGGCCGCACCGCACGTCGCGCTCGCGCTCGCGCGCACCGTGCCGGTGCGGCCCGCATCCGTGGTGCCTGCGCCCGCGCACGTCGCGCCGCCCGTGCTGACGCGCACCGGGTCGACCGACGCGGTCCACGACGGCGGGCGGCTGAGCGTCGAGCCCTGGCTGGACGGCCCCACGGGCCGCGACGTGCCGCTGTCGCCACCGCAGTGGACGGCGTTCGGACGGCTGGTCGCGCGCGTGCACGCGATCGACCCGGCGAGCGTGCCCGGACTGCCGCGCGAGCGGTTCGACCCCGCACCCGCATGCGCGGCGCTCGCGGCCGTCGAGCACGCGATCGAGCGGTGTGCCGCGGCGGACCCGCTCGCGCACGCGGTCGTGGAGGCGTGGCAGGTCGCGCGGCACCGGGTCGCGCTGGTGGCCGACCGTGCGGTGCGCGTGAGCGGGCGGTTGCGTGCGCGGCGGCACGACGAGCCGCTCGTGGTCTGCCACGGTGACGCGCACGTCGGGCACGTGGTCGCCACGGGGCCGCGCGACGTCGCGCTCCTGGACTGGGAGCACGCACGGCTCGCGCCGCCCGAGGCGGACCTGATGTTCGTCCTGGGCGGCGTGCTCCCGCACGTGCCCGTCACGGCCGAGCAGGCGGCGGCCTTCTTCACGGGCTACGGACGGGTTGACATCGACGACGACCGCCTGGTGCACGTGCGCTGCGTCCGCGCGGTGCAGGACGTGGTCGCCGCCGCGACCGTCGCGCTGGACCCGGCACGCGCACCCGCGCGGCGCGTGGCCGCGCTGGGTGACCTGGCGGCCCACCTGGGGTCGGCCGGCGTGGTGGCCGCCGCGCTCGAGTGACGGGTCAGGTGCGGCCCGCCGCGGCCAGGAGGGCGAGCACCGCGGTGGCGAGCGCACCGGGTGCGGACACGCGCACGTCCGCGTCGGCGAGCTCGCCGGGCTGCGCGTAGCCCCAGGTCACGCCGACGCACGGTACGCCGTTGGCGTGCGCGCCGACGACGTCGTGCACGCGGTCGCCCACCATCACGGCGGGGCCGTGGCCGGGCACCGAGGCGAGCGCCGCCGCGACCACGTCGGCCTTGGTGCTGGGCACGTCGTCGGGCGGGGCCCCGAACACGCCGTCGACCAGCGCGTCCACGCCCAGGTACGCGCACACCGGGTCCGCCCGCACCTGCGGCTTCGAGGTCGCGACCAGCAGCGTGCAGCCCGCGGCGCGCAGGGTCCGCAGCGCGTCGAGCACGCCCGGGTAGGCGCGCGTGGCCCGCAGCGCACCCGCGTCGTAGTGCGCGCGGTACGCGGTCAGCGCGTCGGCCACCAGGTGCTCGGGCACGCCGTGCGCGCGCAGGCTGTCCGCGAGCGGTGGCCCGACGAACCCGAGCAGCGTGGCGGGGTCCGGCACGGGCAGGCCCAGCGTGCGGTAGGCGTGCGCCGCGGACGCGGTGATGCCGGGCGCGGACTCGCTGAGCGTGCCGTCCAGGTCGAGCAGGACGACGGGGCGGTGATGAGCAGGCACCCCGGCACTATGCCGTGCGGCGGGCTGGGGGTGCTGGGCTAGGCTGAGCCCACAGGCACCGATCCGGCCATCACCGGGGAGCCTCCGGAAGAACAGGCCGCGTCAGCGGCCCCAGTAGAACCGGACGGGGCAGGCCCGTCACAGCCTCTCGAGTGGTCGACGCGTCGTCGTCGGACCCGTCGCGTCGGCGGGCCGGGTGACGGTGAGCCGGCAAGCGAGGTGGTACCGCGGTGGTCCCGGCCGGTCCGGGTCGTCGTCCTCGCAGCCGCGCGACGCGCGCCCGACCAGGGCGTGCCGACCACAGGAGACGCCCGGTGACCGATCGTCACTACCCGCTGCACCGCGACGAGCCCGTCGCCCCCTCGCCCGACCTGCCCGCGCTCGAGCGCGACGTGCTCGCGCACTGGGCCGCCGACGGGACGTTCCAGGCGTCGATCGACCAGCGTCCCGCGGGGGAGAACGGCAGCAACGAGTACGTCTTCTACGACGGCCCGCCGTTCGCCAACGGCCTGCCCCACTACGGGCACCTGCTGACCGGCTACGCCAAGGACGTCGTCCCGCGGTACCGGACCATGCAGGGTCAGCGCGTCGAGCGCCGGTTCGGCTGGGACACGCACGGGCTGCCCGCCGAGCTCGAGGCGCAGCGCCTGCTGGGCATCACCGACAAGGCGCAGATCGAGCAGATGGGCATCGCGGCGTTCAACGACGCGTGCCGTGACTCGGTGCTGAAGTACACGCAGGAGTGGCGCGAGTACGTCACGCGCCAGGCGCGCTGGGTGGACTTCGACCACGACTACAAGACGCTCGACGTCACGTTCATGGAGTCCGTGATCTGGGCGTTCAAGCAGCTCTACGACAAGGGCCTGGCGTACGAGGGGCACCGCGTCCTGCCGTACTGCTGGGTCGACGAGACGCCGCTGTCCAACCACGAGCTGCGCATGGACGACGACGTGTACGCGACGCGGCAGGACCCCGCGCTCACGGTCGGCCTGCGCCTCGAGACGGGTGAGCTCGCACTGATCTGGACCACGACGCCGTGGACGCTGCCGTCCAACCTGGCCGTCGCGGTGGGCCCGCAGATCGAGTACGTCGTGGTCGAGCCCGCCGCCGACTCGCCGTTCGGGCAGGCGCACCCGGGCGAGCGCGTGCTGCTCGCGGCACCGCGGCTCGCGGCCTACGCGCGTGAGCTCGGCGAGGCTACCGTCGTCGAGACCGTGCTGGGCGCCGACCTGGCCGGCCGCCGCTACACGCCGCCGTTCGACTACTTCGCGGGGCACGAGAACGCCCACCGCGTGCTCGTCGCGGACTTCGTGACCACCGAGGACGGCTCGGGCATCGTCCACCTGGCGCCCGCGTTCGGTGAGGACGACATGGCGGCGTGCGACGCCGCAGGCATCGCCTCGATCGTGCCGGTCGACGAGAAGGGCCGGTTCACCGCGCAGGTGGCCGACTACGCGGGCACGCAGGTGTTCGAGGGCAACAAGCCGATCATCGCCGACCTCAAGGCGGGCACGGGACCGCTCGCGCGCGTCCCCGCCGACCGGCGCGCGGTCGTCGTGCGGCACGAGACGTACGAGCACTCCTACCCGCACTGCTGGCGGTGCCGGAACCCGTTGATCTACAAGGCCGTCTCGTCGTGGTTCGTGCGCGTCACGGACTACCGCGACCGCATGGTCGAGCTCAACCAGGAGATCACCTGGATCCCCGAGCACATCAAGGACGGCCAGTTCGGCAAGTGGCTCTCGGGTGCGCGCGACTGGTCCATCAGCCGCAACCGGTACTGGGGCACGCCCATCCCGGTGTGGGTGTCCGACGACCCGGAGCACCCGCGGGTCGACGCGTACGGCTCGCTCGCCGAGCTCGAGCGCGACTTCGGCCGCGTGCCCACCAACGCCGCGGGTGAACCCGACCTGCACCGCCCGTTCATCGACGAGCTGACGCGTCCGAACCCGGACGACCCGACGGGCCGGTCCACGATGCGCCGCATCCCGGACGTGCTGGACGTGTGGTTCGACTCGGGCTCGATGCCGTTCGCGCAGGTGCACTACCCGTTCGAGAACGCGGACTGGTTCGAGCACCACTACCCGGGCGACTTCATCGTCGAGTACATCGGCCAGACCCGGGGCTGGTTCTACACGCTGCACGTGCTGGCCACGGGCATCTTCGACCGACCCGCGTTCCGCAACGTGATGTGCCACGGGATCGTGCTCGGCGACGACGGCCGCAAGGCGTCCAAGTCGCTGCGCAACTTCCCGGACCCCGTCGAGATGTGGGACGTGTACGGGTCGGACGCGGTGCGCTGGTCGCTCATGTCGAGCCCGATCCTGCGCGGCGGGAACCTCATCGTCGCGGAGGAGGGCATCCGCGACGGCGTGCGTCAGGTGCTGCTGCCGCTGTGGAGCACCTATTACTTCTTCACGCTGTACGCCGGTGCGGCGCGCGGCGGGGCGGGCCTGCGTGCGGCGCGCGTCGACGAGGCCGGCGCGGGTGCGCTGCGCACGGCCGACCGTGACCTGCTGGCTCGTACGCGCGAGCTCGTCGCGGACGTCACGCGGCTGCTCGACGAGTACGACGTCTCGGGTGCGTGCGAGGCCGTGCGGCAGCACCTGGACGTGCTGACCAACTGGTACGTGCGCACGCAGCGCCAGCGGTTCTGGGACGAGGACCAGGCGGCGTTCGACACGCTGTTCACGGCGCTCGAGACGCTGACCCGCGTCATGGCGCCGCTCGCACCGCTGGTCACCGAGGAGATCTGGCGCGGGCTGACCGGGGGGCGCAGCGTGCACCTCACCGACTGGCCCACGCCCGACGAGCTGGTCACGGCGCCCGGCGCCGGAGCGGCCGCGGTGGCCGACGGCGTGCCGCTCACGGGCGCCGAGTTCACGGACGCCGAGCTGGTCGCCGCGATGGACCGGGTGCGCGAGATCGTCTCGGCCGCGCACGCGCTGCGGAAGGCGAACGGGCTGCGCGTGCGTCAGCCGCTGCGCGAGCTGCGCGTCGCGATCCCGTTCCCGCACCTCGCGGTGCCGTTCGCGGACCTGGTCGCCACCGAGGTCAACGTGCGCAGCGTGCAGGTGCTGTCGGTCGACGACGCGTCGGCGTCGGAGTTCGGCGTGTGGACGCGGCTCGACGTCAACGCGCGCGCGGCCGGTCCTCGGCTCGGCCGCGCGGTGCAGACCGTGATCCGGGCCGCCAAGGCGGGGGACTGGGAGCAGACGGCCGACGGCGTCGTCGTGCGCACGCCCGACGGCGACGTGCCGCTGCTCGAGCCCGAGTACACGCTGGTCGCGGCGGTGCGCGACGAGGAGGGCGACGAGGTCGCGGCCGCGGTCCTGCCGGGGCGCGGGTTCGTGGTGCTCGACATCGGCCTGGACGACGAGCTGCGGGCCGAGGGCTACGCGCGCGACGTGGTGCGGGCGGTGCAGGACGCGCGCAAGGCCGCGGGCCTGAACGTCGCGGACCGCATCACGCTCACGCTGACCGTGCCCGCCGAGCACGTCGGCGCGGTCGAGGCGCACCGCGACTTCGTCGCCGCCGAGACGCTCGCGCTCGACGTGACGATCGAGCCCGGCGCGGAGCTCGCCGCGCACGTGGTCCGCGCGGAGGCCTGACCGCTCCGGGTGGTCCGCCCGGTCCGCGACGCGCGGGCCGGGCGGGCACCGTCAGGTGATCGTGGAGGACACGCGCACGAACGCCTTGCCCAGGAAGAAGATGCTGCGCGTGCTGCCGGTCCAGAACCGGGCACCGGTGTTCTTGGTGATGGTCGACCCCGTGATCGTCAACGTCCCCGTGCGGTCGTTGCTCACGTAGAACACCCCCGGTCCGCCCTCGGGTGCGTGGTTGCGCTGGATCACGGAGTCCTCGACGGTGACGTCCTGGTCGGTCCCGTCGAAGTACACCGCACCGCCGTTGCCGCCTTGACCCGACGAGGCGCCCGTCCCGGTCGCGGTGTTGTCGGCGAGCGTCGAGCGTCGCACCAGCAGCGGGGCCTGGAGCGAGGAGATCGCACCGCCGTTGGCGCACGTGTTGCGCAGGAACGTCGAGGCCAGGACGCGGGCGCGCACGTGCTGCCCGGTCACGCGCACCGCGCCGCCACCCGCGTCGGAGTCACGCGCGACGCAGCGGTTGTCCCGGAACGTCACGTCCTGCACGGTGAGCCGGCCGCCCCGCATGGCGATGGCCCCGCCGCCGCGCAGGTCCTCGAGGCGCCGCCCGCCCCACACCGGTGCCCGGGTCGCGTCGCCCTTCTGCATGACGAGGTGCCGCACCACCACGTGCGGCGTGGTCTGCAGGTCGCAGCGCGCCGAGAGCCAGCCGAACGACTCCTGGCACGTGTTCGCGTAGAGGATGCCGCGCGCGCCGCCCCCCGAGAGCACGACCTTGCCCCCACCGTCGAGCACCAGCTCCTGGACGACCCTGGCCTTCGGGTCCGCCCCCGGGTGCCGGCACGTGGTGGTGTTGCACACGACGAGCGTGCGGTCCAGCACGATCGTGACCTTGTCCGGCCCGCACCGGAACCGGACCGTGCCCCCGCCGCGGACCGCCCGGGCCAGCGCCGCGGGCGTGCAGGACCGGGGCGTGCCGTTCCCGACCGTCTTCACGGTCTCGGCCGTGACGGCCGCCGGGCCCGCGCCCTCGACCCCGCCCGCGGCGGCCGGGGTCGAGGCCAGGGGAGCGCCCAGCACCAGGGCGATCAGGAGGACGGCGGCGCGACGCATCCCGGAACGGTAGCGGCGGACGCGCCGCCGCGCGTGGGCCCGCAGGTCGACGGCGGGCAGAATGGCCTCATGACCCCCACCGCCGCACGTCCCGGTCGTCCGTCATGAGCGGCAAGGAGCACGTGCGCACCGAGGCGCTCGCGGCGGCCCGTGCCGCGGCCGACGAGGTCTACCGCGAGATCCTCCAGCGGCAGCCCGAGCACGAGATCGACCCGTCGTTCCGGCGCGTGCAGGAGGTGTGCGAGCTGCTGGGCGACCCGCAGCGCGCCTACCGCGTGGTGCACCTGACGGGGACCAACGGCAAGACGTCGACCAGCCGCATGGTCGAGCGGCTGCTGCGCGAGCACGGGCTGCGCACGGGCCGCTTCACG
This sequence comes from Cellulomonas gilvus ATCC 13127, assembly GCF_000218545.1. Taxonomy (NCBI): domain Bacteria; kingdom Bacillati; phylum Actinomycetota; class Actinomycetes; order Micrococcales; family Cellulomonadaceae; genus Cellulomonas; species Cellulomonas gilvus. Next base: position 2,326,128 of record NC_015671.1, on the reverse strand, counting down.
AGCCCGCACCTCACGCGCGTCAACGAGCGCATCGCGGTCGACGGCGAGCCGATCGACGACGAGACGTTCGTCGCGACGTACCGCGACGTGCTGCCGTACGTCGAGATGGTCGACGCGCGCTGCGCGGAGCGGGGCGAGCCACGCCTGTCGTTCTTCGAGGTGTTCGTGGTCATGGCGTTCGCGGCGTTCGCCGACGCCCCCGTGGACGTCGCCGTGGTCGAGGTCGGCATGGGCGGCCTGTGGGACGCGACGAACGTCGCGGACGGCGAGGTGGCCGTCATCGCGCCGGTCGCGATGGACCACGAGCGCTGGCTGGGAGACTCGCTGCTGGAGATCGCGGCCGTCAAGGCGGGCATCGTCAAGCAGGGTGCCACCGTGGTGCTCGCGCAGCAGGACCCGGAGGTCGAGGCGCTCGTCCTCGAGGTCGCTGCGGAGCGTGGCGCACGCGTGGTGCGCGAGGGCGTCGACGTCGCGGTGGTGGACCGGCAGGTGGGCGTGGGCGGCCAGCTGCTCACGCTGCGTGGCCTGGGCGGTGTCTACGCGGACGTCTTCCTGTCGCTGCACGGCGAGTTCCAGGCGCACAACGCGCTGCTCGCGCTGGTCGCGGCCGAGGCGCTGCTGACGGGCGGTGCCGCGCTCGACGGTGACGTCGTGGGCGCCGCGTTCGCCGACGCGACCTCGCCGGGCCGGCTCGAGATCGTGCGGTCGAGCCCCACGGTGCTGGTCGACGGTGCGCACAACCCGGCGGGCGCGGCGGCGATGGTCCGCTCGCTCGACGAGGCGTTCGCGTTCCAGCGCGTGGTAGGCGTCGTGGGCGTCATGGCGGACAAGGACCCCGAGGGCATCCTGTCGGTCCTCGAGCCCGAGCTGGCCGAGGTGGTCGTCACGCAGGCGGGCAACGCACGCGCGATGCCGGCCGACGAGCTCGCGGAGATCGCGGTCGAGGTGTTCGGCGAGGACCGCGTCCACGTGGCCGAGCGGCTGGACGACGCGGTCGCGATCGCGGTCGAGCGCGCCGAGTCCGAGGTCGAGCGCGGGGCCGCGGTCGTGGTCACGGGATCGATCCTGCTGGTCGCGGAGGCGCGCGTGCTGCTCGGCCGGCCCTGACGGGCTCGACACGGACCTGCACAGACGTGCAGGGTGGGTGCACGCCTTCCTCTTGCCGCCGGTGGTGCGCACGACGAAGGTGAGGACGTCGGGATCAGGACGCGCAGGCCGGGGCCCGGACGTGCCCCGGGGATGGGACGGCGACGGTGAAGAAGCTCATCAACGACCCCGCGGACGTGGTGGCCGAGACCCTGGCGGGGTTCGCCGCGGCGCACGCCGACCTGGTCGCGGTCCACACCGGGCCCGACTACGTGACGCGCGCGGGCGGGGCCGTGACCGGCAAGGTCGGCCTCGTGAGCGGGGGCGGCAGCGGGCACGAGCCGCTGCACGCGGGCTTCGTGGGCGTGGGCATGCTCGACGCGGCGGTCCCGGGTGCGGTGTTCACGAGCCCGACGCCCGACCAGATCGCGCCCGCCTTCCAGGCCGCCGACGGCGGCGCGGGCGTGCTCGCGATCGTCAAGAACTACACGGGCGACGTGCTCAACTTCGAGACCGCGGTCGAGCTGGCCGAGGCCGACGGCGTCACCGTGCGCACGGTCGTCGTGAACGACGACGTCGCGGTCGAGGACTCGCTGTACACGGCCGGGCGGCGCGGCGTCGCGGGCACGGTCGCGGTGGAGAAGATCGCGGGTGCGGCCGCGGAGCGCGGCGACGACCTGGCCGCGGTCGAGGCCGTCGCGCAGCGCGTGATCGCCAACGTCCGGACCATGGGCGTCGCGCTGACCGCGTGCACCGTGCCGCACGCCGGCAAGCCGTCGTTCGACCTGCCGGACGACGAGATCGAGATCGGCATCGGCATCCACGGCGAGCCCGGGCGCCACCGCATCCCGCTGGCGGGTGCGGACGCCATCACCGAGATGCTGCTGACGCCCGTGGTCGAGGACCTCGCGCTGACCTCGGGCGAGGAGGTCCTGCTGCTCGTCAACGGGATGGGCGGGACCCCGGCGTCCGAGCTCTACATCGTCTACCGCCGCGCGCGTGCGCTCCTGGAGGAGCGCGGCGTGCGCGTGACCCGCTCGCTCGTCGGCAACTACGTGACGTCGCTCGAGATGCAGGGTGCGTCCGTCACCGTGCTGCGGCTCGACGCCGAGCTGACGGCCCTGTGGGACGCTCCGGTCCACACCACGGCGCTGCGCTGGTAGCGCCCGCCGCGTGGGCCAGGATGGGGCGACGACGAAGGAGGGGCCTGCATGACGCTGGACGTGGCGTGGGCGGTGAGCTGGGTGCGCGCGAGCGCGGCCACCGTGGTCGAGCACCGGGACGAGCTCGTGGAGCTGGACCGGCAGATCGGCGACGGTGATCACGGCGAGAACCTCAAGCGGGGTTTCACGGCGGTGACGGCCAAGCTCGACGCGCTCGACGCGCCGCCCGCGACGATCGGCGAGGTCCTCCGGCTGGTCGCGACCACGCTGATGTCGACCGTGGGGGGCGCGGCCGGTCCGCTGTACGGCACCGCGTACCTGCGCGCGGCGAAGGCCACGGATGTCGCGACGCTCGACGCGGCGGGCGTCGTGGCGCTGCTCGAGGCAGGTCTGGACGGGATCGTCGCGCGTGGCAAGGCCACGACGGGGGAGAAGACCATGGTCGACGCGTGGTCGCCCGCGGCGGACGCCGCGGCGAAGGCCGCGGCCGAGGGCGCCGACCCGCGGGGCGTGCTCGTCGCGGCCGCGCAGGCCGCGGCGCAGGGTGCCGCCTCGACCATCCCGCTCGTGGCGACCAAGGGCCGCGCGAGCTACCTGGGCGAGCGCTCGGCGGGACACCTGGACCCCGGCGCACGGTCGTCGGAGCTGCTGCTGGCCGCCGCCGTGCAGGTCGCGCCGTGACCCCGGACCGTGACGTCGCTCGCGTCGCGCTCGTGCTCGTCTCGCACTCGGAGGCGCTCGCGCGCGGAGCGGCCGAGCTCGCGGCACAGATGGCGCCGGGCGTCCTCATCCTGCCGGCGGGCGGGATGGCGGACGGCGGGCTGGGCACGTCGTTCGAGCGCATCGAGCAGGCCGTGGCACGCGCGGCGGGCGACGGCCGGTCGGTCGTGGTCCTCGCGGACCTGGGCTCCGCGGTCCTCACCACCGAGTCCGTGCTCGAGCTCGCGGACGCGGACGTCGCCGCACGCGTCGCGCTGGTCGACGCCCCGTTCGTCGAGGGTGCGGTCGCGGCCGCGGTCACCGCGCACGGCGGCGCGCCGCACGACGAGGTCCGGGCCGCGGCCGAGCATGCGGGCCGGCTGTACGGCGCACCGCCCGAGGTCGGGTCCGCGGAGCCGACGGCGGACCCCGACGGCGGGGGCGCGGGGTCCGACGACGGCGTGGTCCGGGCGCACCGCACGCTGCTCAACCCGCTGGGGCTGCACGCCCGGCCGGCCGCGGTCGTGGCGCGCATGCTCGCGGGCTATGACGCGCAGGTGGCGGTCAACGGGGTGAACGCGGCGAGCGTGCTCGAGCTCATGAAGCTCGGCGCGACGCAGGGCGCCGAGCTGCGCGTCGAGGCGTCCGGCCCGCAGGCCCGCGAGGCGGTGACGGCGCTCACCGACGCGATCGATGCGGGGTTCGGCGAGATCTGACGCGCATGTGACGCACGTCGCTCGATCTTGCGTGGTGTGCAAAGTTGCACTCGATGTAACGTTCATCCGTGCTCCCGACCCGACCTCGCTCGCGCCCTGACGCTTCCGGGCGTCCGGATGCCGACGCCCCCGGCCTCGCGGCGCTCGCCGACGCGCTGACCGCAGGCGGCGACGTCGGCCTGCGCGAGCGCAAGAAGCGCGCGCGGCGCGAGGCGCTCGTCGACGCGACGCAGCGACTGGTCGAGCGCGACGGCCTGGACGCGGTGACGGTCGAGGCGATCTGCGAGGCGGCGGGCGTCTCGACGCGCACGTTCTTCAACTACTTCGAGTCCAAGGACGACGCGGTGCTCGGCCACGGGCCGTGGCCGGTGTCGCCGGCCGCCGCGGTCCGGTTCGTCGAGGGTGGACCCACCGGGGAGCTCGTGGCCGACCTCGAAGAGCTGCTGGCCACGGTCATCACGCAGCCGCCCATGGGGCACGACCGCTTCCGGCGCGCGCTCGAGCTCGCGGCCGCCGAGCCTCGGCTGCTCGCACGGCACATCGCGTGGGTCGAGTCGCACCGCGCCCAGATGCTCGAGCTCGCGACCGAGCGCCTCGGGCACGACGCGCCGGTCGCGCCGGACACGGTGGCCTCGCTCGCGATGTACCTGGTGCACGCGACCGCGATGCGCTGGGAGGCCGCCGGCCCCGACGCCGATCCGCGCCCGCACCTGGCGGCCGTCGTCGCCGAGCTGCGCACGGTCTTCGCGGGCACCGGCTGACCCGCCACACCACACCACCCCACCCCAGGACTGCCGGGTCGCCGCACGGCCCGGTCCGCACCACCCGAACGAGGTCCCCGCATGGCCGTCACCGCCCCCGAGCAGACGAGCGACAAGCCGCTCGTCGTGCTCACGCCGCGCACCGTCTGGCTGATCTTCGGCGCGCTCATGGCAAGCATGTTCCTGTCCTCGCTCGACCAGTCGATCGTCGGCACCGCGATGCCCACGATCGTCGGCGAGCTCGACGGCGTCGCCCACCAGGGGTGGGTCGTGACCGCGTACATCCTCGCGATCGCCATCGTCATGCCGCTGTACGGCAAGTTCGGCGACCTGTGGGGCCGGCGCTGGCCGTTCCTCGTCGCGATCGGGCTGTTCACGGTCGCGTCCGCGGGTGCCGGGTTCGCGCAGTCGTTCGCCGAGCTGGTGGCCTGGCGCGGCGTGCAGGGCCTCGGCGGTGGAGGCCTGATGATCCTGTCGCAGGCGATCATCGCGGACATCGTGCCCGCGAAGGACCGCGGCAAGTACATGGGTCCGATGGGCGCGCTGTTCGGCATCGCCGCGGTCATCGGCCCGCTCCTGGGTGGCCTGTTCACCGACCACGCCGACTGGCGCTGGTGCTTCTGGATCAACATCCCGATCGGCGTCGCGGCGTTCGTGACCGCGTGGTTCACGCTCAAGCTCCCGTCGCACCGCTCGACCCGCCCGCTCGACGTCGCCGGGATCTTCTTCCTCGTCGTCGCGACGTCCGGCCTGGTGCTCGCGAGCTCGTGGCAGTCGTTCTCGGGCGAGAGCGGCTACGACTGGTCCGACCTGCGCCTGCTGGCCCTCGTCGTCGGGACGGTCGTCGCGATCGCCGCGTTCGTGCTCGTCGAGCTGCGGGTGCAGGACCCGATTCTGCCGCTGCGGCTGTTCCGGAACCCCACGTTCACCATCGCGACGCTCATCGGCTTCATCCTCGGCGCCGGCATGTTCGCGGCGCTCGCGTTCCTGCCCACGTTCCTGCAGATGTCCACGGGCGCGGGCGTGACCGAGTCCGGGTTCCTCATGCTGCCGATGATGGTCGGCGTGATGCTCACGGCGATCGGCTCGGGCATCGCGATCACCAAGACCGGCCGGTACAAGATCTTCCCGGTCGCGGGCCTGGTCATCACGGCGCTGGGCCTGGCATGGCTCACGCGGATCTCGGGTGACATGTCCATGTGGCTGTTCGGCGCGATGATCTTCGTGCTCGGCGCGGGCATGGGCCTGGTCATGCAGACGATCGTGCTCGCGGTGCAGAACGCGGTGGACCCGCACGAGCTCGGCACCGCGACGAGCGCCAACAACTTCTTCCGGGAGATCGGTGCGGCCGTGGGCACGGCCATCTTCTCCACGATCTTCACCTCGGCCCTGTACGCCAAGCTGACCGACGTCTTCGCCGGTGCTCCGGGCGACGGAGCGGGCGCGTCGGACGTCACGCCCGAGGTCGTGCAGCAGCTGCCCGAGCCGTACCGGAGCGGTGTGATCGACGCGTTCGCGAGCACGCTGGCCCCGTCGTTCTGGTACTTCGTGCCGCTGGTCCTGATCGGGCTCGTGCTCGCGCTCTTCCTGCGCGAGGTGAAGCTCTCCGACGTCGCCGGCATGGTGGCGCGCGGCGAGGCCGTGGCGGCCGACGGCTCGCACGTCGCGCAGCCCGGCACACCTGACGCGTCGGAGAAGGACGCTCCCGTGGTGGTCGACGAGCTCACGGCGCACGTGGGCGCCCGGCCGGAGCCGCAGGAGCACGCCGGTAGCCTGGACCGGTGACGTCCCCCGCGCCGGCCGTGCGCCGCAAGCGCCCCGCGAAGCCGCAGTTCACCCAGACGATCCTCGTCCTGGAGGCGCTGTGCGTGCTGTTCGCGACGCTCGTGGCGCACGGCCTGCGCGCGGCGGAGCCCGCCTGGGTCTGGGGTGTCGGCGGGGGGCTGGCCCTCGTCATGATGATCGCCGCGGGCATGGTCGGTCGGCCCGGGGGATACCTCGTCGGCTGGGTCCTGCAGGGCTGGATGGTCGGCGCGGCGGTCGTGCTGCCGCGTGTCGCGCGGGACGTGGCGGTGCTCGTCGCGCTCGTGTTCGTCGGCCTGTGGGTCGTCGCGCTGCGGCTGGGCGGCCGGATCGACCGCGAGCGGGCCGAGTTCGACGCGGCCCACCCGGGTGTCGTCGGGCCGTGACGGCCGAGCGCCGGACGCGCGGCGCCGCGCACCACGAGCACGGCTAGGGTTCGTCCCATGAGCGATGTCCAGCGCACCCTCGTCCTGGTCAAGCCCGACGGTGTGGCCCGCGGCCTGATCGGCGAGGTCCTGCGCCGCATCGAGGCGAAGGGCTACACGCTCGTCGCGGTGGACCTGCACACGGCCGACGACTCGCTGCTCGCGGAGCACTACGCCGAGCACGCGGGCAAGCCGTTCGTGCAGCCGCTGATCGACTTCATGGGCTCGGGCCCGACGTTCGCCGCGGTCGTCGAGGGGCACCGCGTGATCGAGGGGTTCCGCTCGCTCGCGGGCGCCACCGACCCGACGACGGCCGCGCCCGGCACCATCCGCGGGGACCTGGCCCGCGACTGGGGCAGGAACGTCATCGAGAACATCGTGCACGGCTCGGACTCGCCCGCCTCGGCGCAGCGCGAGATCGCGCTCTGGTTCCCCGCTCTCTGAGGCCACCCGCCGCAGCGCCGCGTCCCCGGTCCGGGACCGCGCGCGACCTACACTCGCCCCCGTGCACCTCAAGACGTTGACCCTGCGCGGGTTCAAGTCGTTCGCCTCGGCGACGACCTTGAGCTTCGAGCCCGGGGTCACGTGCGTGGTCGGCCCCAACGGGTCGGGCAAGTCCAACGTGGTGGACGCGCTCGCGTGGGTCATGGGCGAGCAGGGCGCCAAGTCGTTGCGCGGCGGCAAGATGGAGGACGTCATCTTCGCCGGGACCGCGGGCCGGCCCCCGCTCGGCCGCGCCGAGGTCGCGCTCACCATCGACAACGCCGACGGCGCGCTGCCCATCGAGTACTCCGAGGTCACGATCTCGCGGACGCTGTTCCGCAACGGCGGCTCGGAGTACGCGATCAACGGCCAGGGCTGCCGCCTGCTCGACATCCAGGACCTGCTCTCGGACTCTGGCCTGGGCCGTGAGATGCACGTGATCGTGGGTCAGGGCCAGCTCGACGCGGTGCTGCGCGCGACGCCCGAGGAGCGGCGCGGCTTCATCGAGGAGGCGGCGGGCGTCCTCAAGCACCGCAAGCGCAAGGAGAAGGCGCTGCGCAAGCTCGAGGCGATGCAGGCCAACCTCACGCGCCTGGCCGACCTCACGGCGGAGATCCGCCGGCAGCTCGGGCCCCTCGGTCGGCAGGCCGAGGTCGCGCGCAAGGCCGCCGTGGTCCAGGCCGACCTGCGCGACGCGCGTGCGCGCCTCCTGGCCGACGACCTGGCCCAGCTCACGTCGCAGCTCGAGCAGGAGATCGCCGACGAGACCGCGCTCGTCGAGCAGCGCACGCAGGTCGAGGCCGCGCTCACGGCCACGCGCGCGGACCTCGCCGCGCTCGAGCGCGAGGCCGCGCTGGCGGCGCCCGCGCTGTCCGAGGTGAGCGAGATCTGGTACCGCCTGTCCTCGCTGCGGGAGCGCCTGCGCGGCACCGCGACGCTCGCGGCCGACCGTGTGCGGCTGCTGGGCTCGTCGGCGCCCGAACGCACCGACGGCCGGGACCCCGACGACCTCGCGGCGCAGGCCGAGCGAGTCCGCGTGGCCGAGGCGGAGCTCGCGGCCGAGGTCGACGTCGCGCGGGCCGCGCTCGAGGGTGCGGTCGCCGCGCGGCACCAGGTCGAGCAGGACGCGGGCGCCGCGGAGAAGGAGCTCGCCACCGCGTTGCGGGGTGCCGCCGACCGGCGCGAGGGCGTCGCGCGGCTCGCGGGCCAGGTCGCCGCCCGGCGCAGCCGCGTCGAGGCCACCGAGGCGGAGATCGGCCGCCTGCGCGAGTCGCTGGCCGCGGCCGAGCGGCGCGGTGCGCAGGCCACGGCCGAGTTCGCCGCGCTCGAGTCGCAGGTCGCGGGCGCCGAGGAGGGCGAGGAGGGCCTGGACGCCGCGCACGAGGCGGCGACGGCGGCGCTCGAGGACGCGACCGTCGCGCTCACCGATCTCACCGAGCGGCTGGCCGCCACGGAGCGAGAGCGGACCGCGCTCGAGCAGCGCGCCGAGACGCTCGAGCTCAGCCTGACCCGCAAGGACGGCGCGGGTGCGCTGCTGGCGGCCGACGGCCTGCCCGGCACGATCGGCTCGGTCGCGGCGCTCCTGGCGGTCGACGAGCGCGACGAGGAGGCCGTGGTCGCGGCGCTGGGCGCGCTGGCCGACGCGGTTGCGGTCGACTCCGTCGACGCCGCGGTCGACGCGATCCGCTGGCTGCGCACCGAGGACGCGGGCCGCACCACGCTCCTGGTCGGCGGGGGAGCGGGCGCCGGACCCGTCGAGCTGCCCGCGGGCGTCGACCGGGCTCTCGACCTGGTGCGCGCACCCGAGCAGGTGCGCGGCACGGTCGAGGCGCTGCTGGCCGACGTCGTGGTGGTCGACGACCTCGCGACCGCCCGCGCGGTGCTCACCCGGGCGCCGCACGTCGTCGTCGCGACCCGCACGGGTGACGTGCTGTCCCGGCACCGCGCGTCCGGCGGGTCGTCCGCGGCGCCGAGCGCGCTGCACCTGCAGTCGGCGCTCGACCAGGCGCGCACCGGCGCGCAGACCGCGGCGCAGGACGCCGAGCGTCTGCGCTTCGAGGTCGCGAGCGCCACCGAGCGGCAGCGTGCGGCGAAGGTCGCGTACGAGGCGACGCTCGAGCGCCTCAACGAGTCCGACGCGCAGCTCGCGGCGGTCGCCGAGCAGCTGGGGAGCCTCGGCTCGGCCGCGCGTGCGGCGCGTGCCGAGGCCGAGCGCGTGCAGGCCTCGCTCGACCAGGCGGCCCGGACGCTCGAGGACGACGCCGCGCAGCTGGCCGAGCTCACCGAGCGGCTGACCGCGGCCGAGGTCGAGCCCGTCGAGAGCGAGGCGCAGATCGTGGCCGGCACGCAGCGGCGCGACGAGCTCGCACAGGCCGCGACGCAGGCCCGCACCCGGGAGACCGAGGCGCGCCTCACGCTGCGCACGGTCGAGGAGCGCGCGCGTGCGCTGTCCGGCCGCGCCGAGTCGCTCGAACGCGCCGCGCAGGCCGAACGTGCGGCCCGTGAGCGGGCGGCGGAGCGCGAACGCGCGCGGGCCCGTCAGGCGGCCGTGGCCGAGGCGGTCCGCGCGGGCGCGGCGCGCGCGCTCGAGGTGCTCGACAGCTCGCTGCGCCGGGCCTCGGACGAGCGCGAGACGGCCGAGGCCGCGCGTGCGCGGCGCGACGAGGCGATCGCGCAGGCCCGCGCGCTCGCCGAGCAGCAGGCAGCCGAGCTCGCGCGGCTCACGGACGTCGCGCACCGCGACGAGGTGGCGCGCACGCAGCAGCGGCTGCGCATCGAGCAGCTCGAGACGCGCGCGGTCGAGGAGCTGGGGCTCGACCCGGCGGTCCTGGTCGAGGAGTTCGGGCCGCACCAGGACGTGCCGGTGGTGACGGCTCCCGGGACCGAGCCGGACCCCGAGGCCCCGACGCACGTGCCGTACGTCCGCGAGCAGCAGGAGAAGCGGCTGCGCGCCGCCGAGCGCGCGCTCTCGCTCCTGGGCCGGGTCAACCCCCTCGCGCTCGAGGAGTTCGCGGCGCTCGAGGAGCGGCACAAGTTCCTGGTCGACCAGCTCGCGGACCTCAAGCGCTCGCGTGCGGATCTGCTCGAGATCGTCAAGGAGATCGACGAGCGCGTGCAGCAGGTCTTCACGGACGCCTACCGGGACACCGCGGCTGCGTTCGACGACGTGTTCCCGCGCCTGTTCCCGGGCGGCGAGGGGCGCCTGGTGCTCACCGACCCGTCGGACATGCTGACCACGGGCATCGAGGTCGAGGCGCGTCCGGCCGGCAAGAAGGTCAAGCGGCTGTCGCTGCTCTCGGGCGGCGAGCGGTCGCTCACGGCGGTCGCGCTGCTCGTCGCGATCTTCAAGGCGCGGCCCAGCCCGTTCTACGTGATGGACGAGGTCGAGGCCGCGCTCGACGACGCGAACCTGGGCCGCCTGCTCGAGATCTTCCGCGAGCTGCAGGAGGACTCGCAGCTCATCGTCGTGACCCACCAGAAGCGCACGATGGAGATCGCCGACGCGCTGTACGGCGTGACGATGCGCGGCGACGGCGTCACCACCGTGGTCAGCCAGCGCATGCGCGAGACCGTCTGACCGGCAGGCGTGAAGATCGTGTGTGGGAGCGGTCGCGATCGTGTCCCACGGCGGCACGCGGCCGGTCGTGGGACGACACTGGTCGTGTGCCTGTCGTCCTCGGAGTCCTCGTCGCGCTGATCGTCGCGGGCGTCGTCCTGCTCGTCGCGAGCACCTCGAGCGCCGACGACCGCCGGGACGACGAGTCGCCCTGGCGGGCCTTCCGGCGCGGCCTGGCCGCGCGGCGCAACCCCGCTCCGGACCAGGTGGCGGCGGCCCAGGCCGCCGAGGCGGAGCCGGTGGACCTGTCGCTCGCCGACTTCCTGCGCGTCACGGCCGAGCAGGGCGAGGGCTACCTGCACGTCGACGACCTCGCCGACGGCCTGCAGCGCGCGCGGGACAAGGCCGTGCGCGCGGTCCCGCTGCGCCGCCACGGCTGACCTCCGGCGCGTGCCCCCCGGCGCGTGAGCCGGCCGGCTGAACGTCCTGGTTAGCGCACCACCCGCGTTCGCCGTCAGACTGTCCGGGTGAACCCCGATGTGCTGACAGTCCTGCTCGCCGCCGGTGTGCCGCTCGCGCTCGTCGCGGCCGGTGCGACCGTGTTCGTGTCCCGCCGCCGTCCGCGCGACGACGCGGACGCGCCCGGTCCGGCGGGTCCGACGATCACGCACGTCCCGACGCAGCCCGCGGCGGTCGACGACGCGGTGGACGCGACCGGCGCGGGACTCGAGGTCCCGCCGGGTGCGGGCGTCGGCACGCTCGACGACGTCCCGACGCAGCCCGCGGCACCCTCGGTCGAGGCGCCCGAGCTCGGGCGGCCGGCGCTGGACGTGCCGGCACCCGCGCAGGGCCGGCTCGCGCGGCTGCGCGAGCGGCTCGCGCGCTCGGGCTCGCCGCTGGGCACCCGCCTGCTCGCGGTCCTGTCCCGCGACCACCTGACCGAGGACGACTGGGACGAGCTCGAGGAGACGCTGCTGCTGGCCGACGTCGGTGCGGGGCCCACGGGTGAGCTGATCGAGGCGCTGCGCACGCGCGTGCGCGTCGAGGGGCTCAAGGACCCCGCGCTCGTCAAGGCGGTGCTGCGCGAGCAGCTCGTCGCGCTCGTCGACCCGTCGCTCGACCGGACGCTGCGCACCGCGCCGACGACCGCGGCCGACGGCACGCGCACGCCCGCGGTGCTGCTCGTCGTCGGGGTCAACGGCACGGGCAAGACCACGACGATCGGCAAGCTCACGCGCCTGCTCGTCGCCGAGGACCGCTCCGTGGTGCTCGGTGCCGCGGACACGTTCCGCGCGGCCGCGGCCGACCAGCTCGAGACGTGGGGCTCGCGCGTCGGTGTGCCCACGGTCCGCTCCGACCGTGAGGGCGCCGACCCGGCGTCGGTCGCGTTCGAGGCGGTCCGCACGGGCAAGGCCGCCGACGTGGACGTCGTCGTCGTGGACACCGCGGGACGCCTGCAGAACAAGGCGGGGCTGATGGACGAGCTCGGCAAGATCACGCGCGTGATCGGCAAGGAGGCGCCCCTGTCCGAGGTGCTGCTCGTGCTGGACGCGACCACCGGTCAGAACGGTCTCAACCAGGCGCGCGTGTTCGGTGAGGTCGCCGGCGTCACGGGCATCGTGCTGACCAAGCTCGACGGCACCGCCAAGGGCGGCATCGTCGTCGCGGTGCAGCGCGAGCTGGGCGTGCCGGTCAAGCTCGTAGGCCTCGGCGAAGGTCCCGACGACCTCGCGCCGTTCGACGCCGAGTCGTTCGTCGACGGCCTGCTCCAGTAGCGCGCGCGGCCCATGCGGCCGCGACGAAACCGAACGTTTACACGCACGTGCCCCTTGTCACACGGCAGTAACGTCCGCCGTGCCTCAGCGAAACGCCGCTCCCCGAACGTTGTCCGCGTCCAGCCACCCCGGGCTGGCGAGGGGAGAGGCACACTCGATGTTCGAACTCGACACCGGCAACACAGCGTTCATGATCCTCGCTGCGTCGCTCGTGCTGCTCATGACGCCGGCCCTGGCGTTCTTCTACGGCGGCATGGTGCGCGGCAAGAGCGTGCTCAACATGATGATGATGAGCTTCGGCGCTCTGGGACTCATCTCGGTCATCTGGGTGATCTACGGCTACTCCGCCGCCTTCGGCTCGGACATCGGCGGGTTCATCGGCAACCCGACCGACTTCCTCGGACTGCAGGGCGTCGCCGACGAGAACAGCCTCATGGCGGCCACCGGCGTCCCGTTCCTGGTCGCCGCGGGCTTCCAGCTGACGTTCGCGGTCATCACCGTCGCGCTGATCTCGGGTGCGGTCGCGGACCGGCTCAAGTTCAACGCGTGGCTGGTCTTCGCGGGCGTCTGGGTCACGCTCGTCTACCTGCCCATGGCGCACATGGTGTGGGGCGGCGGTCTGCTGGGCGGCAACTTCTTCCTCAAGGACTCGCTGCCGCTCCCGATCGACTTCGCCGGTGGCACGGTCGTGCACATCAACGCGGGCATCGCGGGCCTGGTGCTCGCCGTGATCGCGGGCAAGCGCAAGGGCTTCGGCCGTGAGCCGATGCGTCCGCACAACCTCCCGTTCGTGATGCTCGGCGCCGCGCTCCTGTGGTTCGGCTGGTTCGGCTTCAACGCGGGCTCCGAGTTCGCGGCGGACGGCACCGCGGGCCGCGCGTGGCTCAACACGACGATCGCGACCGCGCTCGCCATGCTCGCGTGGCTCGCCACGGAGAAGGTGCGCGACGGGCACGCCACGTCGCTCGGTGCGGCGTCGGGTGTCGTCGCCGGCCTGGTCGCCATCACGCCGGCCGCCGCCGCGGTGGACACGTGGGGTGCGCTCGCCATCGGTGCGGTCGCGGGTGTGCTGTGCGCGCTGGCGGTCGGCCTGAAGTACAAGTTCGGCTACGACGACTCGCTCGACGTCGTGGGCGTCCACCTGGTCGGTGGCCTCGTCGGCACGATCCTCATCGGGTTCTTCGCCACCGACAAGAACTCGACCTGGTACCCCGATGGCGCGGCCAACGGCCTGTTCTACGGCGGCGGTGCCGACCAGCTGGTCACGCAGGTCGTCGTCGCGCTGGCGGCCGTGCTGTTCAGCGGCGTCGTGACCGCGATCATCGCGCTCGCGCTCAAGGCCACCATGGGCCTGCGGGTCTCCGAGGAGGTCGAGGTCGGCGGGATCGACCTCGCCGTGCACGGTGAGTCGGCTTACGAGACGCTGGGCGGGGCCCGCGTCGTGACGGAGGTGAAGTGATGACGAAGCTCGTGACGGCGGTCATCCAGCCGCACCGGCTGGACGACGTGAAGTCGGCCCTCGAGGCGGCGGGCGTCCGCGGCCTGACGGTGAGCGAGGCGAGCGGCTACGGCCGCCAGCGTGGCCACACCGAGGTCTACCGCGGCGCCGAGTACACGGTCGACCTGGTGCCCAAGGTCAAGATCGACGTGCTGGTCGCCGACGAGGACGTGGCCGGCGTGGTCGAGGTGGTCGTGCGCGCGGCGCAGACCGGCAAGATCGGCGACGGCAAGGTCTGGGTCGTGCCGGTGGAGGACGTCGCCCGCGTCCGCACCGGTGAGCACGGCGACGACGCGCTGTAGCCCGGATGTCCGACGAACGGTCGCCCGTGGGGGGCGCGGCCGGGGACGAGAACGACACGCAGGTCCCGCACCCCGCCCCTGGGGTGCGGGACCTGCGTGTCGAACGCCTCGACCTCGCCTCCGCGTTGTCCGGGCCGACGAGCGACGGCGTGGCCCGGCGCCTGCGCGTCTCGGTCCTGGTGCGCGCGCGCCTGGCCGAGCTGTGGCAGGAGGCCACCGCGGGGCAGGACCTGACGGGCATCGCGCTCGGCGCGGTCGGCTCGGTGGGGCGGGGCGACGCGAGCCCGGTGTCCGACCTGGACCTGCTGCTGGTGCACGAGGGGCGGGGCCGCTCGTCCGAGGACCTCCAGGGCCTCGCGCAGCGGCTCTGGTACCCGATCTGGGACGCGGGGCTCGACCTGGACCACTCGGTGCGCTCGCTCGCGCAGTGCCGTCAGGTCGCGTCCAAGGACCTGCCCGCCGCGGTCGGGCTGCTGGACCTGCAGCACGTCGCGGGCGACCCCGTGGTGATCGCACGCGCGACGTCCGCGCTGCTCGAGGACTGGCGTGCGGCCGCCCGCCGACGCCTGCCGGAGCTGCTGGCCTCGACGCGTCAGCGCGCCGAGCGGCACGGTGAGCTCGCGTACCTGATCGAGCCGGACCTCAAGGAGGCGCGCGGCGGGATCCGGGACGCCGTGGTCCTCTCGGCGCTCGCGGCCACGTGGCTCACGGACCGGCCGCACGGCGCGGTGGACCGCGCCTGGACGCATCTGCTCGACGTGCGTGACGCGGTGCAGGTCGTCACGCGGCGGCACACCAACCGCCTGCTGCTGGCCGACCAGGACGAGGTCGCGGCGCTCGTCGGCTCGGCCGACCGGGACGACCTGCTGGCCGGCGTGGCGGAGGCCGCGCGGACCATCTCCTACGCGCTCGACACGACTGCACGCAACGCACGGCAGGCGCTCGAGCGGCCCGCACGCGGACCCCGGCTGGTCCGGGGCCGGCGCGTGCCGCCGCGCCTGCGCCCCATCGCGGAGGGGCTCGTCCAGCACGGTGACGAGATCGTGCTCGCGGTCGACGCGCAGCCCGAGCACGACCCGCTGCTGGCGCTGCGGGCCGCCGCGACCGCGGCGCGCACGGGGCTGTCGCTGTCCCCGGTCTCGGTGCAGCACCTCACGGGCACGCCCGCGCTGCCCGAGCCGTGGCCCCGCCAGGCGCGCACGTACCTGCTGCAGCTGCTCGGCTCCGGGCACGCGCAGGTGCCGATCTGGGAGGCGCTCGACCTCGCGGGCGTGGTGACGACGTGGATCCCCGAGTGGGCCGGCGTGCGCAACCGCCCGCAGCGCTCACCCGTGCACCGGCACACGGTCGACCGCCACCTCGTGGAGACCGCGGCCAACGCCGCCGCGCTCTGCGACGCGACGCCGGGGGAGACGCTCCTGGTCGCCGCCGTGCTGCACGACATCGGCAAACGCGCGGGCGCGGGCGACCACTCGGTCGAGGGCGCGCGGCTCGCGGCGCCGATCGTCGAGCGCATGGGGTTCGGCGAGCAGGTCGCACGTGACGTCGCGCGGCTCGTGCGCGAGCACCTCACGCTCGTCGACCTCGCGACGACCGCGGACCCCGACGACCCCGCCACCGTCGACCGGCTGCTGGACGCGGTGGACCACCGCGAGGACCTGCTCGACGCGCTGCGCGTGCTCACGCAGGCCGATGCGGTCGCCGCGGGCCCCGCGGCATGGAGCCAGTGGCGCGGCACGCTCGTCGACGACCTCGTCGGACGTGCGCGTGCGCGGATCGTCGCCGGTCGTGCGGCAGGTGGCACGGGTACGCTGGGACGTCCCTGACCCCCTCCCGCTGAGGACGCACGTGTTCGCCACCCTGTCCGACCGCCTGACGTCGACGTTCAAGAACCTGCGCACCAAGGGCCGCCTGTCCGAGGCGGACGTCGACGCCACGGTGCGCGAGATCCGCCGGGCGCTGCTCGACGCGGACGTCGCCGTCACCGTCGTGCGGCAGTTCACGGGCGCCGTGCGGGAGCGCGCGCTGTCCGCCGAGGTCTCGCAGGCGCTCAACCCGGCGCAGCAGGTCGTCAAGATCGTCAACGAGGAGCTCGTCGGCATCCTGGGCGGCGAGACCCGGACGCTGCGGTTCGCGAAGAACCCGCCGACGGTCATCCTGCTCGCGGGTCTGCAGGGCGCGGGCAAGACCACGCTCGCGGGCAAGCTCGCGCTGCAGCTCAAGGGCGAGGGGCACACCCCGCTGCTGGTCGCGGCGGACCTGCAGCGACCCAACGCGGTCACGCAGCTCCAGGTGGTCGGCGAGCGTGCGGGCGTGCCCGTGTTCGCGCCCCACCCGGGCAACCAGGGCGCCGACGACGTGATGCCGCTGGGTGCGGACCCCGTCGCCGTGGCGCGCGCGGGCCTCGAGGCCGCGCGCACGCGTCAGCACGACGTGCTGATCGTCGACACCGCGGGACGTCTGGGTGTGGACGCCGAGCTCATGCGGCAGGCCGCGGACATCCGCGACGCGGTCCAGCCCGACGAGATCCTGTTCGTGATCGACGCGATGATCGGTCAGGACGCGGTGACCACCGCACAGGCGTTCGCCGACGGCGTGGGCTTCACGGGTGTGGTGCTGTCCAAGCTCGACGGCGACGCGCGCGGTGGTGCGGCGCTGTCGGTCGCGTCGGTCACGGGCCGCCCCATCCTGTTCGCGAGCACGGGCGAGAAGCTCACCGACTTCGAGGTCTTCCACCCGGACCGCATGGCCTCGCGCATCCTGGACATGGGCGACGTGCTGACGCTCATCGAGCAGGCCGAGCGCGCGTTCGACGCCGACCAGGCCGAGGCGATGGCCGGCAAGCTCGCGAGCGGCGAGGGCTTCACGCTCGCGGACTTCCTGCAGCAGATGCAGCAGCTGCGCAAGATGGGCTCGCTCAAGAAGATGTTCGGCATGCTGCCGGGCATGGCGCAGATGCGCGACGCGCTCGACAGCTTCGACGAGCGTGAGGTGGACCGCATCGAGGCGATCATCCACTCGATGACGCCGGGCGAGCGGGACAACCCCAAGATCATCAACGGCTCGCGCCGCGCCCGCATCGCGCGGGGCTCGGGCACCACGGCGACCGACGTCAACCAGCTGCTCGAGCGGTTCGACGCGGCGCAGAAGATGATGCGCCAGATGGCCAGGTCGGGCGGGATGCCGGGCATGCCGGGCATGGGCAACCTGCCGGGCATGGGCAAGAAGGCGCGGGGCAAGACCGCGGCTCCCGCGCGCAAGGTGCGCGGCAAGTCGGGCAACCCGGCCAAGCGCGCCGCGCAGGAGCGGGCCGCGATCGACGGGCGGCCCGCACCGTCGGCACCCACGGGCTCGGCGTTCGGCCTGGGTGGCGCCGCGCCCGAGGCGGACCCCGCGGCGCTCGAGCTGCCCGCCGGCTTCGAGAAGTTCCTGGGTCGCTGACGTGGCGGACGTCCTGCGCCTGCGCGGGACGGTCGTGCTCGACGACGAGCGCGAGGTCGGCGAGGCGTGGGTCGTCGGTGGACGCCTGACCTTCGAGCGACCACCGGGTGCGACGACGACCACGCTCGACGGCTGGGTGCTGCCCGGGCTGGTCGACGTGCACTGCCACATCGGCCTGGCGCGGGACGGTGCCGTGGACCGCGCGACGGCGGAGCGGCAGGCGGTCGCGGACCGCGACTCGGGCGTGCTGCTGGTGCGGGACGCAGGCTCACCCGCGGACACGTCATGGGTGCACGCGCGCACGGACCTGCCACGGCTGATCCGGGCCGGCCACCACCTGGCGCGGCCCAAGCGGTACCTGCGCCACTACGGCCGCGAGCTGCCCGACGTGCAGGACCTGCCGGGTGCGGTGCACGCCGAGGCGCTGCGCGGCGACGGCTGGGTCAAGCTCGTCGCCGACTGGATCGACCGCGACCTGGGCACCCAGGGCGACCTGCGCCCCCTGTGGCCCGACGACGTGCTGGTCCGCGCGGTCGCGGCGGCGCACGACGCGGGCGCGCGCGTCACGGCGCACACGTTCGCGACCGAGTCGATCGACCCGCTGCTCGACGCGGGCGTCGACTGCCTCGAGCACGCGACGGGCGCGGACGCCGAGCAGGTCGAGCGCATCGCGCTGCTGGGTGTGCCCGTGACCGCGACGCTGCTGCAGGTCGCGCAGTTCGAGGCGATCGCCGCACAGGGACAGGAGCGCTACCCGCGCTTCGCGGCCCGCATGCGGGCGATGGGCGAGCGCCGGTACGCGCACGTGCGTGACCTGCACGACGCGGGTGTGCGGGTCCTGGTCGGCACGGATGCCGGCGGGACCATCGGGCACGGGCGCATCGCGGACGAGGCCGCGGAGCTGGTGGCCGCGGGGATCCCCGCGCGCGACGTCGTGGCCGCCGCTTCCTGGCGGACCCGCGCCTGGTTGGGCGTGGACGGCGTGTCCGAGGGCGCGAGCGCCGACGTCGTGGTCTACGACACCGACCCGCGCGTGGACATCGGTGCGCTGCGCCGGCCCGCGGCCGTCGTGCTGCGGGGGACCCGCGTCCGCTGATCACCGACCAGAGGGCACGTGCCGAACGGGGCCGGTTGGGGAGCACGCCGTGCGTCTGGCATGATGGTCGGCTGTACTCGTCGTTCGCGGACCCTCTAGCCGCTCTCGATGTGTCCTTGGCCTGACCGCAGTCGCCCACCCCACGGGCTGACGCGCAACGGCACCCAGCGCACACCCCCAGGAGAAGACCACACCGTGGCCACCAAGATCCGCCTCAAGCGTCTCGGCAAGATCCGCGCCCCCTACTACCGCATCGTCGTCGCCGACTCGCGCACCAAGCGCGACGGTCGTGCGATCGAGGAGATCGGCAAGTACCACCCGACCGAGGAGCCCTCGCTCATCGAGATCGAGTCGGAGCGCGCGCAGTACTGGCTCGGCGTCGGCGCGCAGCCGACCGAGCAGGTCCTCGCCCTCCTCAAGATCACGGGCGACTGGCAGAAGTTCAAGGGCCTCCCGGGCGCCGAGGGCACGCTGCGCGTGAAGGCCGGCAAGGCCGACCCGAAGGCCGCTGTCGAGGCGGCGGCTGCGGACGCCGAGAAGGTCAAGGCGAAGGCGTCCGAGAAGAAGGCCGCCGTCGAGGAGACCCCGGCACCCGAGGCCGAGGCCACCGAGGACGAGCAGGCCTGATGCTGGCCGACGCGCTCGAGCACCTGGTGCGCGGCATCGTCGACCACCCGGACGACGTGCGCGTGAATGCCGTGGCCCTGCGCCGCGGCGAGCTGCTCGAGGTCCGGGTGCACCCCGAGGACCTCGGGCGCGTGATCGGCCGCAACGGCCGCACCGCGAAGGCGCTGCGCACCGTCGTCGGTGCGCTCTCGCCGGACGGCACGGTCCGGGTCGACGTCGTGGACGTCGACCGGCGCTGAGCCTCCCGGTCCGGCCGCGTCCGGACCGCACGCTGACGACGAAGGCCCGGCCCTACTGTGGGGCCGGGCCTTCGTCGCGCCATGACCGCCCCGGACGCGGCCGCCCGGCCCGCCCCACCCCGATCGAAGGACCTGGACATGCAGCTGACCGTCGCGCGCATCGGCCGCCCGCACGGACTGCGCGGCGAGCTCGCGCTGGACCTGCGCACGGACACCCCGCACGAGCGCCTGGCCGTCGGCGCGGTGCTGAGCACCGACCCGCCGGGTGTGGGGCCGTTCACGGTCACGCGCACGCGCGTGCAGCAGGGCCGCTGGTACGTGACGTTCGCCGAGGTGGCCGACCGCTCCGCCGCCGAGGCCCTGACGGGCACCGTGCTGGTCGTCGAGCAGGACGGGTCCGACGAGGAGGACGCCTGGTACCCGCACGAGCTGGCCGGGCTGCGCGCGGAGCACGTGGACGGCCGCGTCCTGGGCGAGGTCGTCGGCCTGGACCACCTGCCGGCGCACGACGTGCTCGTCGTGCGCGAGCCCGACGGGACGCGGACGCTGGTGCCGTTCGTCACCGCGATCGTGCCGGTGGTCGACGTCGCCGGTGGCCGCGTGGTCCTCGACCCGCCCGGTGGGCTGCTCGCGTCGGACGCGGCGAACCTCGTGGTGTCCGACGAGACGCGCGGCGAGCCGAGGGACTGAGCCGTGCGCATCGATGTCCTGACGATCTTCCCGGCGTACCTCGCGCCGCTCGAGCTGTCGCTCGTCGGCAAGGCGCACGAGGCGGGTCTGCTGGACCTGCGCGTGCACGACCTGCGCGAGTGGACGCAGGACCGGCACCGCACGGTCGACGACACGCCGTTCGGCGGCGGCGCCGGCATGGTCATGCGGCCGGACGTGTGGGGGCGCGCGCTCGACGACGTGCTCACGCCGGGGGCGCACCTGCTGCTGCCCACGCCGTCGGGTGACGTGTTCACGCAGGCGACCGCGCACGCGTGGGCCGACGAGGAGTCGCACCTGGTGATCGCGTGCGGGCGGTACGAGGGGATCGACGCACGCGTCGCAGAGCACTACCGCGCGGCCGGGGTGCGGGTCAGCGAGTACTCGATCGGCGACTACGTGCTCAACGGCGGCGAGGTCGCGGCGCTCGTCGTGGTCGAGGCCGTCGCGCGCCTGCTGCCGGGCGTGGTGGGCAACCCCGCGTCGCTGGTCGAGGAGTCGCACGGCGAGGCGGGCCTGCTCGAGTACCCCGTCTACACCAAGCCGCCGCAGTGGCGGGACCTGGACGTGCCCGACGTGCTGCTGTCCGGGCACCACGCGCGCATCGCCCGGTGGCGGCGTGACGAGGCGCTGCGCCGCACCGCCGCACGCCGCCCGGACCTGATCGCGGCGCTCGCCGCCGGTGCGCTCGACGCGCACGACCGCGCGGTGCTCGACGCCGAGGCGGACGGCAGGGCCGACGACGTGCCCGACGGCGAGGCCGTGCCCGGCACCGCCTGATTACCGGCCGCCCCGCGCCGTGTGGCAGAATCGCCCGTTGGTGCGCGCGGCCGCGTCTCTGCCACAGGGGAGACGACCACCGACCACCGGAGGGCGTACGCCGTCCGGCCGCACCACGAACCAGACCATCGGGACGCCGTCCGCGTGCGGACGCGCCCACTGATCGCGTTCCTGACCTGTGGCAGGGCGGGGAGAGACATCATGCACACGCTCGACCAGGTCGACGCAGGCGCGCTGCGCACCGACATCCCGGAGTTCCGCGCCGGTGACACCGTCAAGGTCAACGTCAAGGTCGTCGAGGGCAACCGCTCGCGCGTCCAGGCGTTCCAGGGCGTCGTCATCGCCCGCCAGGGCAGCGGTGTCCGCGAGACGTTCACGGTCCGCAAGATCAGCTTCCAGGTCGGCGTCGAGCGCACGTTCCCCGTGCACGCGCCCTCGCTCGAGTCGATCGAGGTCATCACCCGCGGTGACGTCCGTCGCGCGAAGCTGTACTACCTGCGTGCGCTGCGCGGCAAGAAGGCGAAGATCAAGGAGAAGCGGGTCAACGCCCCCAAGGGCTGACCACGCGTCACGAGGAGGGGCGGCACCGCCAGGCGGTGACCGCCCCTTCTTCGTGTCCGGCGGGTGACCGGATCCGCCACGCACGGCTCGGCGTGCAAGAGTGTCCGCGTGAGCGCCGACGACGAGCACCCGCGCGCGGCCGCCGGTGACCAGGCGCCGGGCGGGCGTGACGACGACGTCACGACCCGCGGCGCGCGCGTGGGACGGCGCAGCGGCGAGGTCGGCCGTCACGGTGAGGACGGGCAGGACTTCCAGGACGATCAGGACGGGACGAACGTGGGCGTGGACTCGAGCGTGAACGACGTGGCGGCGGAATCGTCCGACGAGCAGGCACCCCGCCCGGCGGCCCGCAGGTCACGCGGCGGCTCCGGGGCGTCGATCCTCAAGGAGACCGGCATCATCCTGGTCTCCGCGCTCGTGCTCTCGTGGCTCATCAAGACGTTCCTGGTGCAGGCGTTCTTCATCCCGAGCGACTCGATGAACGACACCCTGATCGAGGACGACCGGATCATGGTCAGCAAGCTGACGCCGGGACCGTTCGACCTCGAGCGGGGCGACATCGTCGTCTTCAAGGACCCCGGAACGTGGCTCGACGGCCAGGTGGTCGAGAAGCCCAGCGCGTGGCGCAGCGCGGTCAACGACGTGCTCACGTCGGTGGGCCTGTACCCGCAGGACGCGGGCGAGCACCTGGTCAAGCGTGTGATCGGCCTGCCCGGCGACCGTGTGGCGTGCAAGGGCGAGGGCGAGCCGGTCACCGTCAACGGCGTCCCGCTCGACGAGCCGTACCTCGCCCCGGGTGCCATCCCGGCGCAGCAGCCGTTCGACATCACGGTCCCCGCGGACAGCCTCTGGGTGATGGGTGACAACCGGCAGAGGTCGGCGGACTCCCGTTTCCACATGGGCGAGCCCGGCGGTGGTTCGATCCCCATGGACAACGTCGTCGGCAAGGCGTTCGTGACGGTGTGGCCCGTGGACCGCATGACGGTCCTGCACAACCCGGGCGACACGTTCAAGGACGTGCCCGACCCGTCATGACGACGGTGCACGACGAGCCCGTGGTCGCCGACGCGACCTCCGTGGCGGCACGGTCAGCCGCGGCCGTCGCGACGCCGCGCCGCGCCCCGGTGTCGGGCCGCGGGTCGGGTGGCGCGCGGCCCGGTCCGCACCTGCGGCACGAGCGTGCGCTGCTGCGCTCGGGGGCCCGCCTCGTGGCGGGCATGGACGAGGTGGGCCGCGGGTCGCTCGCGGGTCCGGTGTCCGTGGGTGTCGTCGTCGTCGGCCTCGAGACGCGGTCCGCTCCCCGCGGCGTCGCCGACTCCAAGCTCCTGACGCCCGCCGCGCGCACTGCGCTCCTGCCGGCGCTCGGCCGCTGGGGCGTGGCGCGCGCGGTCGGGCACGCGAGCCCGGCGGAGATCGACGCGATCGGGATCATCGCCGCGCTGCGCCTCGCCGGTCATCGCGCGCTCGCCGCCGTCGGTGCGGTCGCGGGCCCGGTCGACGTGGTCCTCCTGGACGGCAACCACGACTGGCTCACGCCTCCCGCGCAGGGTGAGCTGTTCGCTCTCGAGGTGGCAACCCGAGCGCTCGCTCCGCACGCCTCCGATGCGCACGTCGCCCCTGTGCCCGTGCCCGCTGTGCCCGTGCCGGCCGTGCACCTGCGCATCAAGGCGGACCGTACGTGCGCGAGCGTCGCGGCCGCGAGCGTCCTGGCCAAGTGCGAACGCGATGCGCTCATGACGTCACTCGCACCCGCACACCCCGCGTACCGCTGGGACGAGAACAAGGGCTACGCGAGCCCCGAGCACGTGGCGGCGCTGCGCGCGCTGGGCCCCAGCGCGCTGCACCGTCGTTCGTGGCGGCTCCCGGCGGGCGACGCGCCCGGGGCCGTGGACCTCGACGTGTGCGCGCCGGACGGTGGGGGATGATGAGCGCGTGAGTGCGGAGGACCTGGAGAACTACGAGACGGACATGGAGCTCGCGCTCTACCGCGAGTACCGCGACGTCGTGAGCCTGTTCGCGTACGTCGTCGAGACGGAGCGTCGGTTCTACCTCGCCAACCACGTGGACCTTCAGGTCCGGTCCGCGGCGGGTGAGGTGTACTTCGAGCTGTCGCTCGCCGACGCGTGGGTCTGGGACGTGTACCGCTCGGCGCGGTTCGTGAAGTCGGTCCGCGTCGTGACGTTCAAGGACGTCAACGTCGAGGAGCTCGCCAAGGCCGAGCTCGACCTCGGCGGAGGTGCGGGCTTCCCGCGCTGACGGGTGCCACCCCGCGGGTCCCACCCCGCGCGGCGGCCGGCCGCCGCGCATCCCGTCGCCGGTCCACGCGGCTGACGCGTGCCACGCGAG
This sequence comes from Cellulomonas gilvus ATCC 13127, assembly GCF_000218545.1. Lineage (NCBI taxonomy): Bacteria > Bacillati > Actinomycetota > Actinomycetes > Micrococcales > Cellulomonadaceae > Cellulomonas > Cellulomonas gilvus. The sequence continues at coordinate 2,302,063 of NC_015671.1, read as the reverse complement.
CGCCACCCGCCCACAGCCCACCGAACGCGCCGCCGGTCCCTGGGCGGGCTGCGGATCGCCGGGTGCCCCGTGGCCCGCCTGCGAGCGTTCGGGCCGGAGGTGGTGGGCATGCGAGCGACGGATGCCGTCGGACGGCACGGCGAGGACGTGGCCGCGGCCCATGTGGTCGCGCGGGGCTGGCGGGTGCTGGACCGCAACTGGCGCTGCCGCGAGGGCGAGATCGACCTGGTCGGCATGGACGGCGACGAGCTCGTGGTCGTCGAGGTCAAGACGCGGCGCTCCACGGCGTACGGCTCCCCGGCGGAGGCGGTCACGCACCGCAAGCTCGCGCGTGTGCGTCGCCTCGCGGCCGCGTGGCTCGCGGCGCACGACGTGCGGCCCCGGTCGGTCCGGGTCGACGTGATCGCGGTGCTGCTCCCGGCCGCGGGTGCGGCGCAGGTCGAGCACCTCGAGGGGGTCTGGTGAGCGCGGGGCTGGGCAGCACGCTCGCGGTCGCGCTCGTGGGGCTGCGCGGGCACGTCGTGGACGTCGAGGCGCACCTGGCCGCGGCGCTGCCGGCGTTCACGCTCGTCGGCCTGCCGGATGCGGCGCTGGCCGAGTCGCGTGACCGCGTGCGCGCCGCGGTCGCGTCGTCGGGGCTCACGTGGCCCAACCGGCGCGTCACGGTGAACCTCTCGCCCGCGACGCTGCCGAAGTCCGGCTCGTCGTTCGACCTCGCGATCGCGATCGCCGCGCTGGCGGGCGCGCGCACCGTCGACCCCGAGCGGACGCGCGATGTCGTGCACCTCGGTGAGCTCGGTCTCGACGGCCGGCTGCGGCCCGTCCGGGGCGTCCTGCCGGCCGTCGCCGCGGCGGTCGCGGCGGGGCGCACCCGCATCGTGGTGCCGGTCGGCAACGTCGAGGAGGCGACGCTGGTCCCGGGTGCCGACGTGCGCGGAGCGCACTCGCTCGCGCAGGTGCTCGCGTGGCACGGCGCCGAGATCGAGGTCGCCGACGTGGAGCCCGTCCGCGACGACGAGCCGGAGACCCGCGGCGGGACGCGGCTGCTCGACCTGGCGGACGTGGTGGGCCAGCCCGAGGCGCGCTGGTGCCTGGAGGTCGCGGCGGCCGGCGGTCACCACCTGCTCATGGTGGGTGCGCCCGGCACGGGCAAGACCATGCTGGCCGCCCGGCTGCCCGGCATCCTGCCGGACCTGTCCGAGGCCGACGCGGTCGAGGTCACCGCGATCCACTCGGTGGCGGGCACGTTCGACCCGGGGGAGGGCCTGGTCCGAAGGCCGCCGTTCGAGGACCCGCACCACACCGCGACGCCGCAGAGCGTGATCGGCGGCGGCAGCGGCGTGCCACGCCCGGGTGCGGCGTCGCGGGCGCACCGCGGCGTGCTGTTCCTCGACGAGGCGCCGGAGTTCACCACGGCCGTGCTGCAGACGTTGCGGCAGCCGCTCGAGCACGGCGAGCTCGTGCTGCACCGCGCGATGGGCACCGCGCGCTATCCAGCGTGCTTCCAGCTGGTGCTGGCCGCGAACCCGTGCCCGTGCGGGCGTGCCGTCGGCAAGGGCCTCGACTGCTCGTGCCGGCCGGAGCAGCGTCGCCGGTACTTCGGCCGGCTGTCCGGGCCCCTGCTCGACCGGGTGGACCTCCAGGTCGAGCTGCAGCCGTCACGTGCGAGCGACCGGTCGGGGGAGTCGTCCGCGGTGGTCGCGCGACGCGTGGCAGGTGCGCGGGCGGCCCAGGCCGAGCGGTTCGCGGGACTGCCGTGGCGCACGTGCGCGCAGGCCCCCGCCGCGTGGCTGCGGGAGCGCCTGGGCCCGGACCGCTCGCTCGTCTCGAGCCTGGCGGTCCAGGTGGACCGTGGTGCGCTGAGCCTGCGTGGGGCGGACCGTGTGCTGCGCGTCGCATGGACCGTCGCCGACCTCGCGGGCCGCACGGCACCCGGTCGCGACGACGTCGCGACCGCGCTCGCGCTGCGCACCATGGGGGCGTCGTGACGAGCGCGCGCCCGGACGCGGACCGGCCGGTGGACGGGTGCGGGGCGCAGCGGCCGACCGGTGGCGCGGTGACCGTCGACGAGGCCGAGCGGTGGGCGCGGGCGGCGTGGAGCGCGCTCGCCGAGCCCGGCGACGTCGTGGCGGGTGCGCTCCTCGACGCCCTGGGTGCCGTCGAGGCATGGCGCTGGCTCCTGGAGGCGCCGCACCGGCCCCCGGCCCACCTGGACGGCCTGGGCACCGAGCTCGCACGCGGTCGGCTGGTCCGCGCGATCGAGCGGTGGACGCCGCGCGCCGCGGTGCTCGCGGCGCACGGGTGGGGGAGTGCGACGCCCGCGCCGGAGGTCGCGCCGTTCGTCGCCCCGGGCACTCGTGGCGGCCCGGCCGCCGTGCACGTGCTGGTCCCGGGTGACGCGCGGTGGCCCGTGGGACTCACCGACCTGGGCGCCGCGGCCCCCGCGTGCCTGTGGGTCCGGGGCGACCCGGACGCGCTCGCGGACGGTGCGGACCGGCCTCGTCGCGCGGTCGCGCTCGTGGGCGCACGTGCCGCGACCGCGTACGGGGAGCGGGTCGTCGCCGACCTGGCGGGTGGACTGGCCGATGCCGGCGTCGTCGTGACGTCCGGCGGCGCGTACGGCATCGACGCCGCGGCGCACCGCGGTGCGCTGGTGCGCGGCGGCCGGACCGTCGTCGTCGCGGCGGGTGGCGTGGACCGCGCCTACCCCGCGGGCAACGCCCGGCTGGTCGAGGAGGCGGTCGCCACGGGCGGCGCCGTGATCGGCGAGGTGCCGCCGGGCGCGCTGCCCACGCGCAGCCGGTTCCTGCAGCGCAACCGCCTGATCGCGGCGCTGTCCCAGGTCACCGTCGTGGTCGAGGCCGCGTGGCGGTCGGGTGCGCTGAGCACCGCGCATCACGCGGCACGCCTCGCGCGGCCCGTGGGCGCGGTGCCCGGGCCGGTCACGTCGATGGCCTCCGCCGGGTGTCACCGCCTCCTGCGGGACGGCGTCGCGGTCTGCGTGACCGACGCCGCCGAGGTGCTCGAGCTCGCCGGCCCGGCGGGTGCGGCCGCACCCGAGCCCGGCGACCCGCGGGGCCCCCGCCCGCTCGACGGGGTCGGTCCGCGGGAGCAGCGCGTGCACGACGCGCTGGGCACGCGACGCGGCCGCCCGCTCGAGGAGATCGCCCGGGACGCGGGGCTCACCACGCGCGAGACCGCGACCGCTCTCGGGCTCCTGGAGCTCGCGGGCGCGGCGCTCCGGGACGCGTCCGGATGGCGTACCCACGCCTGACCTGAGCGCTCACCCGGGTGAAAAAGACGCCGAGAACACGGAATGGAGCCACAGGAATCGGACATTGCAGAATGTATCGCCCACCGTTAGCCCGGTCAGGTGAAAGTGGCGCTTGTCTTGCCGGGCGATTCCCGTCACCTTTGTGCCATGCCCGAGGCCGAGATCACCCAGGAGACACCCGCTCGGGTGCGTCTCCTGGCTGACTTCGAGCAGCACCTCGTGGCGCAGCGCGGTCTGTCCGCGCACACCGTCCGCGCCTACCGCGGCGACGTCGAGGCGCTGCTGTCGTACGCGGCCCGGCACGGCGCACGCACGCTGGCCGACGTCGACCTGGCCGTGCTGCGCGCGTGGCTCGCGTCGATGGCGGCCGGGCAGCGCAGCCGCGCGACGCTCGCGCGGCGCGGTGCCAGCGCCCGCACGTTCTTCGCCTGGGCCGCGCACACGGGCCGGGTGCAGCGCGACCCCGCGATCCGGCTCGCGACCGCGCGCGTGGCGGCCCCGCTGCCCACGGTCCTGACGCAGGACACCGCGCGTCGCATGCTCGACGAGCGCGCGCAGGACGCGCGCACGGGCGAACCGCTCGTGGTGCGGGACTGGGCGCTGCTCGAGCTGCTGTACGCCACGGGCGTGCGCGTGGGCGAGCTGTGCGGCGCCGACGTGAGCGACCTGGACCTCGCCACGTGCACGCTGCGCGTGGTCGGCAAGGGCGACAAGGAGCGCGTGGTGCCGTTCGGGCGTCCCGCGGCCGACGCCGTGGACGCCTGGCTGCGCGTGCGGGGCGAGCTCGCGGGCGCCGGCGCCGCTCTCTTCGTCGGCGCGCGCGGCGGCCGCATCGACCAGCGCCAGGTGCGCGACGTGGTGCACCGCGCGACCACGGCCGCCGGCGCGGACGTCGCGCCCCACGCGCTGCGGCACTCGGCCGCCACCCACCTGCTCGAGGGCGGATCGGACCTGCGCAGCGTGCAGGAGATCCTCGGCCACTCGAGCCTCACGACCACGCAGCGCTACACCCACGTATCTGCCGAGCGGCTCCGCTCGGCCTATGCACAGGCACACCCCCGGGCCTGAGGACGGAACACGGAATGACCATCCACCTGGACGCCCCGGCCGCGCTGGCTGTCATCGGACGCAGCGCGACCGCCCCCCTCGGCGTCATCCCCCAGCAGCGGGGTCAGCTCGACGTCGAGCTGGACGAGCTGCTGGACGGCGAGCTCGCGACCGTCGTCGCGCTCCCCGAGGTCCCCACGCAGCGTGCCGAGCCGGTCGACCCGGACGTCGCCACGATGTGGACGGACTTCAAGGCGACAGGTGCGCGCGAGCACCGCGACGCGCTGATCCTGCACTACGCGTCGCTGGTGACGGCCGTCGCGGGCCGCGTGGGCATGCGCCTGCCGGCGATGGTGGAGCAGGCCGACCTGGTCTCCTACGGCATGTTCGGCCTGATCGACGCGATCGAGAAGTACCAGCTCGACCGCGCGGTGAAGTTCGAGTCGTACGCGTCGTCGCGGATCCGCGGCGCGATCATCGACGAGCTCCGCGCCATGGACTGGGTGCCGCGCTCGGTCCGCACCAAGGCCCGCTCGGTGGATCGTGCGCTCGCGGAGCTCGAGGCGACGCTGCACCGCGCGCCGACCGAGGCCGAGGTCGCCCAGCACCTGGGCTGCCAGGTCACGGAGCTGCGCAACGTCAACTCCCAGCTCGCGACGTCCAACATGGCGGCGCTCGACGAGCTCCTCGGCGGCGAGGACCGTGCGGGCGGCGTCTCGCTCGGCGACACGCTGTGCGACGAGCGCATCGACGACCCGGCGGGCACGCTCGCCGACGCCGAGACGGTGCACCTGCTGGCCCGCGCGATCGAGCAGCTCGGCGAGCGCGAGCGCATCGTCGTGGTCCTCTACTACTACGAGGGCATGACCCTGGCCGAGATCGGCCGCGTGCTCGGCGTCACGGAGTCGCGCATCTCGCAGATGCACACCGCGGCGATGACCCGCCTGCGCACCCGACTGGTCGACGCCGAGCGCATCTGACGTCAGCCGACGGGCAGCAGGACCACGGGCCCGCCCGGGTCGATCAGGAGCATCGGGTCCAGGTAGCTGTCCGGCGCCGTGCGGACGCCCCAGTGCACGCAGGGCGTGCCGCCGCAGTGCGGGCCGCCCTCGACCGTGCCCACCGGTGTTCCCGCGCGGACGTGCGTGCCGACGGTGACGTCCGCGCGCACGGGCTCGAGGCTGGTCGTCAGACCCGCGGCGTGCCGGATCGTGAGCACGCGCCGGCCGGCGACCGGACCCGCGAACGCCACCACGCCGTCCGCGGGGGAGGCGACCGGACCGCCCGTCGTCGCCGTGAGGTCCACGCCCCGGTGGCCCGCCGCCCACGGCGCGGGCGGTGCGTCGAACGCGCGCAGCACGTGCGCACCCGCGACCGGGAGCACCCAGGTGGCCGCCGACGTCGCGACCGTGGCAGGTCGCGTGGGCACGGCCGCGGCGGTCGACAGCGATGCCGCGACGACCGAGGCCAGGAGCGCGGCGACCACGCCCCGTCGGACCGCAGGTCCGGTGCGCCCCGGACCCACGCCGGAGCGGGTGCGCGGGGCGGGGCGCGACGTGGACATGGCACCGATGCTCGCGGCCGCGGGAGGTCGCGCACCGCGTCCGGCCGCGATGTCGGGGGACGCGCGGCCGCGCGTGCGGGCCGGGGTCGGGTGGGACGCACGGCTGTGGCCGAGGGGGCCGCACGCGTCGGGTAGACTTCACGCGCGACCGGCGAGAGCTGGTCGACTTCGCGTGCCCTCCTCCGGGACGCCGCCGTTCGCGGCGGTGGATCCGGGGCGTCCTCCGCGTGGTCCGGTCGGGTCCTTCCCGGCCGGTGCGGGACGCCAGGGCACCAGGGGCTCCGGCATCCGCCGGCGCCGACAACCGAACTGCGGGACCGCCCGCCGGACGTCCGCACGGACCCGGCACGAACGGCGGCCCGCCTGACGTGCGCCCCGCCGAGCGGTGCGCCACGGAAGGAAGTGCCATGGCCGTCGTGACCATGCGCCAGCTGCTCGAGAGCGGTGTCCACTTCGGGCACCAGACCCGCCGCTGGAACCCCAAGATGAAGCGCTTCATCTTCACCGAGCGCAACGGCATCTACATCGTCGACCTGCAGCAGTCGCTGTCCTACATCGACCGCGCGTACGACTTCGTCTCGCAGACGGTCGCGCACGGCGGGTCGATCCTGTTCGTCGGCACCAAGAAGCAGGCGCAGGAGCCCGTCGCCGAGCAGGCCGCGCGCGTCGGCATGCCGTACGTCAACCAGCGCTGGCTGGGTGGCATGCTCACCAACTTCTCCACGATGCACAAGCGTCTCCAGCGCCTCAAGGAGCTCGAGCAGATCGACTTCGACGACGTCGCGGCCTCGGGCCTGACGAAGAAGGAGCTCCTGGTCCTGCGTCGCGAGAAGGACAAGCTCGCCAAGACGCTCGGCGGCATCCGCGACATGGCCAAGGTCCCCTCGGCCGTGTGGATCGTCGACACGAACAAGGAGCACCTCGCGGTCGACGAGGCGCGCAAGCTGGGCATCCCGGTCGTCGCGATCCTCGACACCAACTGCGACCCCGACGTGGTCGACTACCCGATCCCGGGCAACGACGACGCGATCCGCGCCGTGCAGCTGCTGACCCGCGTGATCGCGGACGCGGTCGCGGACGGTCTGATGAAGCGTCACTCGGGCAAGGCCGCCGCCGAGGGTGGCGCGCCGGCTGAGGCCGAGCCGTTGGCCGAGTGGGAGCGTGAGCTCCTCGCGGGTGCCGAGGCCGACCTGGCCGCCGCTCCGGCCGCCGACGAGGCCCCGGCCGAGGCGCCGGCCGCCGAGGAGGCGCCCGCCGCCGAGGCCGCGCCCGAGGCTGCCACCGACGCCCCGGCCGACCAGGCCTGAGCACCGCACGTCTTCGATCGCTTCATCGACAAGAACGGACACACTGATGGCGAACTACTCGCTCCAGGACATCAAGGACCTGCGCGAGAAGACCGGCGCCGGCATGCTCGACGTCAAGAAGGCGCTCGAGGAGGCCGAGGGCGACCCGGCCAAGGCGCTCGAGATCATCCGCGTGAAGGGCCTCAAGGGCGTCGGCAAGCGTGAGGGCCGTGCGGCCTCCGACGGTCTGGTCGCGGCGCACGTCGGCCCCACGGCCGACGGCGAGGGCCAGACCGGCGTGCTGGTCGAGGTCAACTCGGAGACCGACTTCGTGGCGAAGAGCCAGTCGTTCATCTCGCTCGCCGAGCGCGTGCTCGCGGCGGCCGTCTCGACGGGTGCCCGCGACGCGGACGCGCTGACGTCGGCCGAGTACGAGGGCACGACCGTGCAGAACATCGTCGACGAGACGGCCGCCACGCTCGGTGAGCGCGTCGTCGTGCGTCGTCTGGCCCGCGTGGCCGGCGAGCACGTCGAGGTCTACCTGCACAAGGTCAACAAGGACCTGCCCCCGCAGGTCGGCGTGCTCGTCGCGACGGACGCGGCCGCGGCCTCGGTCGCGCGTGACGTGGCGACGCACATCGCGGCGTTCTCGCCGCTGTACCTCACGCGTGACGAGGTCCCGGCCGAGACGGTCGAGAACGAGCGCAAGATCGCCGAGGAGACGGCCCGCAACGAGGGCAAGCCCGAGGCCGCGCTCGCGAAGATCGTCGAGGGCCGGCTCACGGGGTACTTCAAGGAGAACGTCCTGGTCGACCAGGCGTTCGCCAAGGACTCGAAGAAGTCGGTCGGTCAGGTGCTGGCGGAGGCCGGCGGCACGGTGACGGGCTTCGTCCGTTTCCGCGTGGGAGCCTGATCCCACCATCGACGCACGGTGGCCCTGGTCCCAGGTGGGCCGGGGCCACCGGCGTAGGCAAGCCCGTGAGCGACCCGCCTGGAGGCGACGTGACCCTGGACACTTCCACCGACGCGACCACGGTCGCCCCCCGGCGCCGGGTGCTGCTGAAGCTCTCGGGTGAGACGTTCGGAGGCGGTTCGGTCGGCCTCGCGGTGGACGTGGTCCGGCGCGTGGCCGAGGAGATCGCGGTCGCGGTGCGCGGCGGCGTCGAGGTCGCGATCGTCGTCGGCGGCGGCAACTTCTTCCGTGGTGCCGAGCTGTCCGCGAGCGGCATGGACCGGGCCCGCGCGGACTACATGGGCATGCTCGGCACGGTCATGAACTGCCTGGCGCTGCAGGACTTCCTGGAGCAGGCGGGCGTGAGCACGCGCGTGCAGACCGCGATCACGATGGGCCAGGTCGCCGAGCCCTACATCCCGCTGCGCGCGATCCGGCACCTCGAGAAGGGCCGCGTCGTCATCTTCGGCGCGGGTGCGGGCATGCCGTACTTCTCGACCGACACCGTGAGCGTGCAGCGCGCCCTGGAGACGCACTGCCAGGAGGTGCTCATGGGCAAGAACGGCGTGGACGGCGTGTACAGCGCGGACCCGCGCACGGACCCCGACGCCGTGAAGCTCGACCACCTCACGTACACCGACGCCCTGGTGGGCGACCTGGCCGTGATGGACGCCACCGCGCTGTCGCTGTGCCGCGACAACGACGTGGTCATGCGCGTGTTCGGCCTCGAGGAGGTCGGCAACGTCACCCGCGCGCTCCAGGGTGAGAAGATCGGCACGTCCGTCACGGCAGACTGACCAGCAGACTCGTCCTGAGCCTGATCGAACGAATGCACGAGGAGAACCGGTGATCGACGAGACGCTGCTCGAGGCCGAGGAGAAGATGGACAAGGCGATCGAGGTCGCCAAGGACGACTTCGCGACCATCCGCACGGGCCGTGCGAACGCCGCGATGTTCTCCAAGATCTTCGTCGACTACTACGGCTCGCCGACGCCGCTGCAGCAGCTCGCGTCGTTCAACGTGACCGAGGCGCGCACGGTGCTGATCTCGCCGTTCGACAAGTCGGCGACCGCGGCGGTCGAGAAGGCGCTGCGGGACTCGGACCTGGGCGTCAACCCCAACAACGACGGCAACGTCATCCGCGTCGTGCTGCCCGCCCTCACCGAGGAGCGTCGCCGCGACTTCGTGAAGCTCGCCAAGGCGAAGGCCGAGCAGGCGCGCACGTCGGTGCGTGCGGTGCGCCGCCGCGCCAAGGAGGAGCTCGACCGCATCGTCAAGGACGGCGAGGCGGGCGAGGACGAGGTCGCACGCGCCGAGAAGGAGCTCGAGGCGCTGACCAAGAAGCACGTGGACACGATCGACCACCTGCTGACGTCCAAGGAGAGCGAGCTGCTCGAGGTCTGATGACGCAGCTCGCCGCCCCCACCACGTCTCGACCGGGTCGTGACCTCCCGGTCGCGATCTCGGTCGGCGTCGGCATGCTCGTCGTCGTGGTCGCCTCCCTGTTCATCAGGAAGGAGGCGTTCCTCGTGGTGGCGGTGCTCGCGGTGTGCGCGGGCCTGTGGGAGCTCGCGCAGGCGTTCACCCGCCGCGCGATCCACCTGCCGCTGCTGCCCCTGCTGGTGGGCGCGGTCGGGATCCTGGTCTCGTCGTACACCGCCGGGCCGGAGGCGCTGTTCGTCTCGTTCATGCTGACCGTCGGCGGCGTCGTGGTGTGGCGGGTCCTCGACGGCAGCGGCGACAGCGCGCTGCGTGACGTGGTCGGCGGTGCGTTCGCGGCGGCGTACCTGCCGTTCCTGGCGGGCTTCGTGATGCTCATGCTCGCGGAGCCCGACGGCCCGGCGCGCGTGCTCGTCTTCATCCTGCTGTGCGTCGCGAGCGACACGGGCGGGTTCGCGGTCGGCGTGCTGCTCGGCCGGCACCCGCTCGCGCCGTCGGTCAGCCCCAAGAAGTCGTGGGAGGGGCTCGCGGGCTCGGTCGTGCTCGCATGCGTCGTCGGGGTCGTGAGCGTGCAGGTCGCGTTCGAGGGTGAGCCGCTGGTCGGCGTGTTCCTGGGCCTGGCGACCGTCGTCACCGCGACGCTGGGCGACCTCGCGGAGTCGATGCTCAAGCGTGACCTCGAGCTCAAGGACATGGGACGCCTGGTGCCCGGTCACGGCGGCGTGCTCGACCGCCTCGACTCGCTCCTGCTCACGGCGCCCGCCGTCTACCTGGTCCTCACCCTGCTGCAGCCGGCCCCCGTCGGCTTCTAGCCCAGTCCATCCCCCGGAGTCACCCGTGCCCGCCACCCCCGTCCGCCTGGACCTGTCCTCACCCGTCCGCGGGCCCCGGGGCAAGCCGCCCCGGCACTTCGTCGACCTCACGCCCGACGAGCGCGTCGCCGCGGTGACCGCGCTCGGGGAGAAGCCGTTCCGGGCCAAGCAGCTCGCGACGCACTACTTCACGCACCTCACGGCCGACGCGGCCGCGATGACGGACCTTCCCGCGGCGACGCGTGACACGCTCGTGGCCGACCTGTTCCCGCAGCTGCTCACCAGGGCGCGCACGCAGACCGCGGACGGCGGCACGACGGTCAAGACGCTGTGGCACCTGTTCGACCACGCCAAGGTCGAGTCGGTGCTCATGCGGTACGCGAACCGCACCACGCTGTGCATCTCCTCGCAGGCCGGGTGCGGCCTCGCGTGCGCGTTCTGCGCCACGGGTCAGATGGGCCTGACGCGCAACCTGTCGACGGCCGAGATCGTCGAGCAGGTCCGCGAGGCGGCGCGCGCGCTGCAGGCGGGCGAGGTCCCCGGCGGGCCCACGCGTCTGTCGAACGTCGTGTTCATGGGGATGGGCGAGCCGCTGGCCAACTACAAGGCGATCATGGCGACGGTGCGCACGCTCGTCGCCCCGGCGCCCGAGGGCCTGGGCCTGTCCGCGCGCAACGTCACGGTCTCGACCGTCGGCATGGTCCCCGCGATGCGCAAGCTGGCCGACGAGGGCATCCCGGTGACGCTCGCGCTGTCGCTGCACGCTCCGGACGACGAGCTGCGCAGCGAGCTGGTGCCCGTGAACACGCGCTGGGACGTCGACGAGGCGCTCGACGCCGCCTACCACTACTTCGAGGTCACGGGCCGGCGGGTCTCGATCGAGTACGCGCTGATCCGCGACGTGAACGACCACGCGTGGCGGGCGGACCTCCTGGGCGAGAAGCTCAACGCGCGCGGCCGCGGATGGGTGCACTGCAACCCGATCCCGCTCAACCCCGTGCCGAACTCGCGGTGGACGGCGAGCGATCCCCGGGTGGAGCAGGAGTTCGTGGCACGCTTGCGTGCGCACGGGATCCCGACGACGATCCGGGACACCCGTGGCAGCGACATCGACGGCGCGTGCGGCCAGCTCGCCGCGGAGGAGGACGAGTGAGCGACGGCATGTTCCGGACGGTGTCGGGCTTCCGGTCGGGGTACGACCCGGACGAGGTCGACGAGTTCTTCGACCACGCGCGCGCGATGTACGAGAAGGGGCCGGGCACGGCGCTCTCGGCCAAGGACGTGCGCCGCGTCGGGTTCGAGATGGTGCGCGGCGGGTACGCGACGGCCGCCGTCGACGCGGCGCTCGACCGTCTCGAGTCCGCGTTCGTCGCGCGCGCGCGGGCCGAGTACGTGCAGCAGCACGGTCAGCAGGCGTGGATGGCGCAGCTCGGCGAGCAGGCCAGGACGCTGTACGGCCGGCTCGGGCGACCCGACGGCGACCGGTTCGCGCCGCCCCAGGGCCGCGAGCAGGGCTACGAGCCCGCGGATGTCGACGCGCTGTGCCACCGGCTGATCGCGTACTTCGACAAGGGTGCGGCGCTCACGTCGGGTGAGGTCCGCTCGGCCACGTTCCGCCGTCGCAAGGGCAGTGACGCCTATGGCGAGCCCGCCGTGGACGCGTTCGTCGCGCGGGCCGTCGAGGTCCTGCTCGGCGTCGAGTGAGGCGCGGCGCGTGAGCGCGGAGCGCGTCCGGAGCGTCGTGCTGCTCGGCTCGACGGGGTCGATCGGGACGCAGGCGATCGACGTCGTCGTGCGGCACCCCGACCGGTTCCGGGTGACCGGCCTGGCGGCGGGCGGCGGGGATCCCGCGCTGCTGGCGCGGCAGGCCGTCGAGCTGGAGGTCGCCCGCGTCGCGGTCGCCGACGAGCGCGCCGCGCCCGCGGTGCGCGACGCGCTGACCGCCGCGGGAGCTCGCGGCGTCGCGGTCCTGGCCGGGCCCGCGGCGGCCACCGAGCTCGCGGGCGAGGGTGCCGACGTCGTGCTCAACGGCGTGACCGGCTCGGTGGGCCTGCAGCCCACGCTCGCGGCGCTGCGGGCCGGGAGCACGCTCGCGCTCGCCAACAAGGAGTCGCTGGTGGTCGGCGGCGCCCTGGTGCGGCGCGCGGCGACGCGCCCGGACCAGATCGTGCCGGTCGACTCCGAGCACTCGGCGCTCGCACAGGCGCTGCGGTCCGGCACCGCGGGCGAGGTGGCTCGACTGGTGCTCACCGCGTCGGGCGGACCGTTCCGCGGCTGGACCGCGGACGACGTGAAGGCCGTCACACCGCAGCAGGCGCTCGCGCACCCCACGTGGGCGATGGGCCCGGTGGTGACGATCAACTCCGCCACGCTCATGAACAAGGGGCTCGAGCTGATCGAGGCACACCTGCTGTTCGACGTGCCCGTGGAGCGGATCGACGTGGTGGTGCACCCGCAGTCGGTCGTGCACTCGATGGTGCAGTTCGTCGACGGCTCGACGATCGCGCAGGCGTCGCCGCCCGACATGCGGCTCCCGATCGCGCTCGGGCTGTCCTGGCCCGAGCGGCTCGAGGACGTCGCGCCCGCGTGCGACTGGACGGCGGCCACGTCCTGGACGTTCGAGCCGCTCGACGAGGACCTGTTCCGTGCCGTGCGGCTCGCGCGGCACGCGGTCGCGGCGTCGGCCACGCACCCGGCCGTCTACAACGCGGCCAACGAGCAGTGCGTCGCGGCGTTCCTGGCGGGGCGGATCGGCTTCCTCGACATCGTCACGACGGTCGAGCGCGTGCTCGACGAGCACGCCGGGACCGCCGCCGAGGACCTCTCGCTCGAGGCCGTGCTGGCCGCCGAGACGTGGGCACGCACGCGGGCCGACGCGCTGCTCGCGCAGCGCTGACCGCAGCGCTGACCGAGAGGTTCAGGCGCGCCGCACCCAGGGCGCGGTCGCGAGCTCGGACGCGGTGCCCGTGATGAGCTCGGCGACGGTGCGTCCCGCGACGTTGGCGGCGGCCGGTCCGGTCCCGCCGCTGCGCGCCCACGTGGCGCCCGGCACGTGGCCGACCGACGGCAGCGCGCCGGAGGCCGCGAGCGGTCGCAGCCACGCGTGCGTCACGGGCGCGTCGGTCAGCACCGGCAGCAGGTCGACGAGCAGGTCGTGCAGCGCCGTGGCCGACGCGGGCGGGCGCAGCAGCGCGTCCAGGGCGCGGACCAGGCGCGGCGCCCCGGGTCGCGCGCGGCCGGCCACGAGCCGCCCGTCGGGGGTGCGGACGACGCGCAGGCCGTCGCCGTGCGCGAGCACCTCGGCATCCGCGAGACCGATCCGCGCCCATGTCGCGTCGGGCAGCGGCGCCGTGGCGAGCGTCGCGGCCCAGGCACGCAGCTCGGGTGCCTCGGGCCGGGTGTCCACGACGGTCGCGGCGCGGACCGTGCCGTGCGGCGTCACGACGGCCTGGTCGACGACGCGTGCCGCGGGCGTGCGGTCCGCGATGCGGGCCGCACGCGCGACCAGGACGCCGGCCAGGCCGCGCGCCAGGCGCCCCGGGTCGAGCCGCGCCGCCTCGGGCGACCACGTGCCACCGACCGCGTCGTCGACCAGCACGCGCTCGCGCAGTCCGGCCGCGTCGAGCACGTGCGTCTCGTCTCCCCAGCGCTGCGCGGAGGCGGCCTGGCGCTCGAGCCGGGTGAGCGCGTCGTCGTCGGCGGCCAGGACCAGCTCGCCGCCGAACGCGAAGCCGCAGTCGATCTCCTCGACCGCGGCGACGCCACCGACCTCGACGACCGCATCACGCAGCAGCGCGCGCGCGTGCGCGGCGGCCGTGCGCGAGTGCCGCGCGGCGAGGGCGTCCGCGGTGAGGCCGGCGCGCGCCGAGCACGCACCCACGCCGCGCTCGTCCTGGCCGGTCACGCCGGCCTCGACGACGAGCACGTCGAGCGCCGGGTCGGCGTCGAGCAGGTAGTACGCGGTCCACAGGCCCGTCAGGCCGCCGCCCACCACCACGACGTCGGCCGTGGTGTCGCCGTCGAGCGGGGGGCGGGGGACGGCCGCGCCGTCCACCCACAGCGGGGGGCCGTCGCCGGCGTCGGCACGTCGTCGTCGGATCACCTGCTGATGCTCACCCGCGGCGCCGCCCGCTTCAACTCGCCACGCACGCGGCGCGGCCCGTGCCGTGCGCGGGTCGTCGGCGCGCACCCAGGAACGCGGTGGATGATGGGCATCCGCGCGCCCCCGCGCGGTCGGTCCAGGGAGGGTCCGTGGAGTACCTGATCGGCGTGCTGATCGCCGTCGTCGTGCTGCTCGCGTCGATCGCGCTGCACGAGGTGGGGCACATGGTGCCCGCCAAGAGGTTCGGCGTCCGGGTGAGCCACTACTTCGTCGGGTTCGGCCCGACGCTGTGGTCGCGCACGCGTGGCGAGACCGAGTACGGCGTCAAGGCCATCCCGCTGGGCGGGTTCGTGCGGCTCGTCGGCATGTACGCACCCGCCGAGGCCGTGGGCAACCCGCCCGCGCGCACCTGGTTGGGCAGGCTCGCGCAGGACGCGCGTGCGGCGAGCGCCGAGGAGATCCGACCGGGCGAGGACCACCGGGCGTTCTACCGGCTGTCGACGCCGAAGAAGCTCGTCGTGATGCTCGGCGGGCCCGTGATGAACCTGATCATCGCGTTCGTGCTGATGGCGGTCGTGATGCTGGGCTTCGGCGTGCCGACCACGACCGCGACGCTCGGCACCGTCTCGCAGTGCGTCATCCCGGCCGACGAGCCCGCGGACCGCACGTGCACCGCCACGGACGAGCCCGCCCCGGGCGCGGCCGCGGGTCTGCTGCCGGGGGACACCGTGATCCGTTACGACGGCGTCGCCGTGGCGTCGTGGGACCAGCTCACGGGTCTGATCCGGGCCTCGGGCGGCCAGGCCACGCCCGTCGTGGTGCAGCGCGACGGTCAGGAGGTCGAGCTCACGGTCACGCCGGTGCTGGCGCAGCGCCCCGTGCTCGACGACGACGGTGAGCCGGTGCTGGACGACGACGGGCGTGCCATCGCGCGCGCTGTGGGCTTCCTGGGCGTGACCCCGACCACCGCGATGGTGCCGACGGGCGTCGGGGAGGTCCCGCAGGTCGTGGCCGAGCGCACGTGGCAGACGATGTCCGTCGTCGCGACGCTGCCCGCACGCATGGTCGACCTGGTGGAGACCACGTTCGGCCAGGAGGAGCGCGGCACGGACAGCATCGTCGGCATCGTCGGCGTCGGGCGGTTCGCGGGCGAGATCGCGTCCTACGACGCGGACGGGATCGACTGGGGCGACAAGCTCGCCGGGCTGCTCGAGATGCTCGCGGCGCTCAACCTCGCGCTGTTCGTGTTCAACCTGATCCCGCTGCCGCCGCTCGACGGGGGGCACGTGGCCGCGGCGCTCTGGGAGGGCGCCAAGCGGCAGGTCGCGCGGGTGCGCGGGCTGCCGCGGCCGGGTCCGTTCGACACGGCGAGGTTGGTGCCGCTCGCGTACGGGGTGTTCGTGGTGCTGGGGCTCATGGGCGTGCTGCTGATCTACGCGGACATCGTCAACCCCGTGCGGATCTGACCGTGCCGGGCGAGCTCGAGGCCATGCTCGCGGGGCTCGAGGAGCCCACGCGCGCCGCCGTGGTGCGCGTCTACGACCGCGCGCGTGCGCTCGTACCCGACGCGGTCGACGGCCTCGGCTACGGCATGCCCGCGCTCGTCCACCGGGGCAGGCCGCTCGTCGCCGTGAGGCCCGCGGCGCGGCACATCGGCCTGTACCCGTTCAGCCCGGCGGCGATCGACGCGGTGCGCCCCGAGCTGGTCGGGTTCGCGCTGTCGAAGGGCACGGTCCGCTTCACGCCCGAGCGGCCCGTGCCCGACGACGTCCTGGACCGGTTGCTGACCGTCCGCCGGGACGAGATCGAGTGCGCGTGACGCCCCGGACGGGTGACGGAGTGTGCCGATCCCGTGCCGGTTCGCGGTGGGCGCACGCCTGGGCGCCATGTGCACGGCACCGGGGTGGGAAGATGGGACGGTGAGCGTCCCGATCAGCCTCGGCATGCCGGAGGCCCCCGTACCCGTCCTGGCCCCGCGTCGCCCGTCCCGCAAGATCCGGGTGGGCAAGGTCGAGGTGGGCGGGGACGCCCCCGTCAGCGTCCAGTCCATGACGACGACGCCCACCACGGACATCAACGCGACGCTGCAGCAGATCGCCGCACTGACGGCCTCGGGCTGCGACATCGTGCGCGTCGCGGTGCCCAGCCAGGACGACGCGGACGCGCTGCCGCAGATCGCACGCAAGTCGCAGATCCCCGTGATCGCGGACATCCACTTCCAGCCCAAGTACGTGTTCGCGGCGATCGACGCCGGGTGCGCCGCGGTGCGCGTCAACCCGGGCAACATCCGCAAGTTCGACGACCAGGTCGGCGCGATCGCACGCGCGGCGTCGGATGCCGGCGTGAGCCTGCGGATCGGCGTCAACGCGGGCTCGTTGGACCCGCGGCTGCTCGCGAAGTACGGCAAGGCCACGCCCGAGGCGCTCGTCGAGTCGGCCGTGTGGGAGGCGTCGCTGTTCGAGGAGCACGACTTCCACGACTTCAAGATCTCGGTCAAGCACAACGACCCGGTCGTCATGGTCCGGGCCTACGAGCTGCTGGCCGAGCGCGGCGACTGGCCCCTGCACCTCGGCGTCACCGAGGCGGGCCCGGCCTTCCAGGGCACGATCAAGTCGGCGACCGCGTTCGGCGCGCTGCTCAGCAAGGGCATCGGCGACACGATCCGGGTCTCGCTGTCCGCCCCTCCCGTCGAGGAGGTCAAGGTCGGCATCCAGATCCTGCAGTCCCTCAACCTGCGGCCGCGCAAGCTCGAGATCGTCTCCTGCCCGTCGTGCGGTCGCGCCCAGGTGGACGTCTACACGCTCGCCGAGCGCGTGACGGCCGGGCTCGAGGGTCTCGAGGTGCCGCTGCGCGTGGCCGTCATGGGCTGCGTCGTGAACGGTCCCGGCGAGGCGCGCGAGGCGGACCTCGGCGTCGCGTCGGGCAACGGCAAGGGGCAGATCTTCGTGCGGGGCGAGGTCATCAAGACCGTGCCGGAGTCGCAGATCGTGGAGACGCTGATCGAGGAGGCCATGCGCATCGCGGAGTCGATGGACGTGGTCGAGGCCGGTCAGGGCAGCCCCGTCGTCACGGTCGGCTGACGCAGGGTCGACCGGACCGCTGACGCCGGGCGCGCACCACGGCCGGGTGAGGCAGAATCCCCCCATGGCTGCGCGGCGTGCGACGGTGCTCGAGCGTCGTCCCGGCGCGCGCGTGCTGGCCGACGTCGACCTGGTCGCCGCGCTCGGCGTGTGTGCGCAGGACCCCGTCGGCTCGGTGCTGGCCACGGCCCGCCTGGAGCACGCGCGCACGGTCGGGCTGCGCAGCGCGGGCGGCACGCTGTGGGGCTACCAGCACGCGGGGACGCTCGTCGCGGTGTGCTGGGCGGGCGCGAACATGGTCCCGGTGGTGCCCGCCGCCGATCCCGCGGTGGCCGGCGCCGCGCTGGACGCGTTCGCGTTCCTCGCCGCGAAGCAGGGGCGGCGGTGCTCGTCGCTCGTGGGCCCGGCGCCCGCGGTGCTGGGTCTGTGGGAGCGGCTGCGGCAGGCATGGCCCGGGGTGCGCGAGATCCGCGACGACCAGCCCTCGATGGTCATCGACCACGCGCCGCTGCGCGCACCCGACCCCCTGGTCCGCCGCTCGCGGCCCGAGGAGTACGACACGGTGCTGCCCGCGTGCGTGCGCATGTTCACCGAGGAGGTCGGCTACTCACCGGCGAGCGGACCGCACGGCCCGTACGAGACCCGCGTGCGCTCGCTCGTGGCGCAGGGTCGGTCGTTCGTGCGCATGGAGCCCGGGCCCGACGGGACGGCCCGCGTCGCTTTCAAGGCCGAGCTGGGAGCGATTGCCGGGGGAGTCGCCCAGGTGCAGGGCGTGTGGGTGACGCCCGACCGGCGGGGCGTGCGCCTGTCGGAGCACGGCATGGCGGCCGTGGTCGAGCTCGCGCGCGAGCTCGCGCCGGTCGTGTCGCTGTACGTCAACGACTACAACGCGCGTGCGATCGCGGCGTACCGCGCGGTGGGCTTCCGGCAGGTCGGCTCGTACGCCACGGTGCTGTTCTGAGCACGCGTCAGCGCAGCAGCCGGGACATCCGGCGGTCGGCGAGCGGCTTGCCGCCGGTCTGGCACGTGGGGCAGTACTGCAACGACGAGTCCGCGAACGCGACCTCGTGCACGGTGTCGCCGCACGGCGTGCCGTCCCACCCGGGGCACGGCTGACCCGTGCGGCCGTGCACGCGCATGCCCTGACGCTTCGCGTCCTTGAGCTGGGCGGCGGGCTTGCCCGACGCGGCCGCGACGGCCTGGTCGAGCACGTCACGGATCGACGCGTAGAGCACGTCCACCTGGGCGGCGCCCAGCTTGCCGGTGAGCGCGAACGGTGACGTGCGCGCGGCGTGCAGGATCTCGTCGGAGTACGCGTTGCCGATCCCGGCGATCGTGCCCTGGTCGCGCAGGAGCCCCTTGATCTGCTGGTTGCGCCCCGTGACCAGCTCGCCGAACCGCTCACGCGTGAACTGCGCGGACAGCGGCTCGACGCCGAGCGACGCGATCTGCGGGACCAGCTGCGGGTCGTCGACGACGTGCACCGCCAGCCGTTTGCGGGTGCCCTGCTCCGTGAGGTCGAACCCCGAGCCGTCGTCGAGCCGGACCCGGAGCGCGAGCGGAGACCGCCCGGGCCGCACGGGCGTCGTCGCGAGCTGGTCGGACCACCGGACCCAGCCCGCGCGGGACAGGTGCCACACCAGGTGCAACGGCTCACCCGTGGGCGTCGCGACGAGCAGGTCGAGCCACTTGCCGTGCCGGCTCGCGTCCACGACGGTCCCGCCGACCAGGGCGTCCGGCGGGGGCCGGAACGTCTTGAGCGCGGCGATGTCACCCACGCCGACCTGCGTGACGGTCCGGCCCACGGCGCGCTCGCGCAGGAACCCGGCGAGTGCCTCGACCTCGGGAAGCTCAGGCATGAGGACATCGTGGCGCACCGCACGGCAGCGCGTCGGCCGCTGCGGAAACGGCGTGCGTCGCACGCGGCGCGGACAACTAGGCTTCGGCCCATGCTCCTGCGTATGTCCACGCTGTTCGTCCGCACGCTGCGGGAGGACCCCGCCGACGCCGAGGTCGCGAGCCACCGCCTCCTGGTGCGCGCCGGTTACATCCGGCGCGCCGCCCCCGGCATCTACACGTGGCTCCCGCTGGGCCTGCGCGTGCTGGGCAAGGTCGAGGCCGTGGTGCGCGAGGAGATGGCCGCCGCGGGCGCGCAGGAGGTGCACTTCCCGGCGCTGCTGCCGCGCGAGCCGTACGAGGCGACGGGCCGGTGGACCGAGTACGGGCCGAACATCTTCCGGCTCAAGGACCGCAAGGGGAACGACTACCTCCTCGCGCCCACGCACGAGGAGATGTTCACGCTCCTGGTCAAGGACCTGTACTCGTCGTACAAGGACCTGCCGCTCACGATCTTCCAGATCCAGACCAAGTACCGCGACGAGGCCCGCCCGCGTGCGGGGCTCATCCGCGGGCGTGAGTTCGTCATGAAGGACGCCTACTCGTTCGACGTCGACGACGCCGGGCTGGACGCGTCCTACGACGCGCAGCGCCAGGCCTACCAGCGCGTGTTCGACCGGCTCGGCCTCGAGTACGTGATCGTGGCCGCGACGTCGGGCGCCATGGGCGGATCCCGCTCGGAGGAGTTCCTGACGCCGACCGCGATCGGCGAGGACACGTTCGTGCGCTCGGCCGGCGGCTACGCGGCGAACGTCGAGGCCGTGACGACCGTCGTCCCGGACGCGCTGCCGTACGACGACGCACCCGCGGCGCACGTCGAGGACACGCCGGACACGCCGACGATCGACTCGCTCGTCGCGCTCGCGAACGAGCGCTTCGCGCGGCCCGACCGCGCGTGGACCGCGGCCGACACGCTGAAGAACGTCGTGCTCGCGCTCGTGCACCCCACCGGCGAGCGCGAGCTCGTCGTGGTCGGCCTGCCGGGCGACCGCGAGGTCGACCTCAAGCGGTTCGAGGCCGCCGTCGCGCCGGCCGAGGTCGAGGCCGCGGGTGACGCGGACTTCGCGGCGCACCCCGAGCTGGTCCGCGGCTACATCGGTCCCGCGGTGCTCGGGCCCAACGCGCCCGTGGCCGACGGCGCCGAGCGGACCGCGGTGCGGTACCTGCTGGACCCGCGCGTGGTGCCGGGCACCCGCTGGATCACGGGCGCGAACGTGCCCGGCCGGCACGTGTTCGACCTGGTCGCCGGGCGCGACTTCACAGCCGACGGCACGGTCGAGGCCGCCGAGGTGCGCGCGGGCGACCCCGCGCCCGACGGGTCGGGTCCGCTCGAGCTCGCGCGCGGCATCGAGATCGGCCACATCTTCGCGCTCGGACGCAAGTACGCCCAGGCCCTGGGCCTGACGGTGCTCGACCAGAACGGCAAGGCGCAGGTCGTGACCATGGGCTCGTACGGCATCGGGGTCACGCGTGTGCTGGCCGCGCTCGCCGAGGCCCACCACGACGAGAAGGGTCTGGCCTGGCCCGCGCACGTCGCACCCGCGCACGTGCACGTCGTCGCGACCGGCAAGGACGCGGCGGTGTTCACCGCCGCGGAGGACATCGCGCGGGCGCTCGCGGACCGCGGCGTCGAGGTGCTGTACGACGACCGGCCCAAGGTCTCGCCGGGCGTCAAGTTCGCCGACGCCGAGCTGTTCGGCGTCCCGCTCGTGGTGGTCGTGGGCCGGGGCCTGGCCGACGGCGTGGTCGAGGTGCGGCCGCGCGTCGGTGGCGAGAGCGTCCAGGTGCCCGTGGCGGACGTGGTCGACGAGGTCGCGGCGCGGGTGAGCGCGCTGCTGACCGGTTCCGCCAACGCGCAGGCCTGACGCGGACGGTCAGGAGGCGGCGGCCTCCGCCTGCTCGGGCAGCCCCGGGAAGGCGGCGGCCGCCGCGCCCGCCGCGCGCGCGTCGGTGACCGCGCGCAGCAGACCGTCGAGGTAGGCCACGCGGCCGCCCGCGGGTTCGCGCGCGAGCGCGGCGGCGTACGCGTCGGCGACACCGCCGAGCACCGTGCGCTCGAGCTGGTCGAGCACGGCGTCGTCGTCGAGGCCCACCGGCAGCGCGTACGCCGCGAGCCGCGGGTCCTGCGGGCCGTCGGCGATCCCGGCCGCCGTGGCCCATGCGGCGCCGAGCGTGCGCGCGCGCTGCGCAGCCTCGCGTGCGGCCGCGCGCTGCTTGCCCGTGAGGTGGGCGGCCACGACCTCGAACGCGAAGCCGGCCTCGTCGTGCGCGCGGGCCAGCGGCGCGGCGGACTCCGGCGCCACCGTCTCGGGGACGGTCTGCTCGTCGGCCGGGACGGGTGCGGGGGAGTCGACCTCGAGCGCGTCCGCGAGGCGCGCGCCGAGGTCGGCGCGGCTGACCGCGACCGAACCGACCAGGCGTGCGAGCGCGCCGTCCTCGAGCGCGTCGGCGTCGCGCAGCGCCTCGTCCGCGGCCTCGCCGAGCATCCCGAGCACGTCCGCCGGGGTCGCGAGCACGGCGGCGCGCGCCGACGTCGGGGTGACCTCGGGACGCGGGAGGCCCGAGTCGTAGGTGCCGCCGAGCTGCTCGGCGTGCTGGTCGGCGACCTGCGCGACCTGCTCGAGCAGCGCGCGCAGCTCGTCGTCCACGTCCGCCCCGGCGGCGGCGGACGTCGCGGCGTCGGCGATCTCGAGCGCGTCCGCCACGGTGCGTCCGCGCACCTGCTCGACCGCGTCCGGCGACGGCTCGACCGGGGGCGGGGTCTCGGGGCGCAGCCCACAACCCGCCAGGACCAGGGCCACGAGCGCGGCGAGGAGCGCCGCACCGAGGCGCGCGGACGTGACGCCCGCCACGTCGGTGCGGGTGGATCGGGCGGCGTCAGGCGTGGTCATCGCGGGCGATCCTGCCATGCGGGCCCCGTGCGCCCGGGCACTGCGCTCCGCGAGCCCGGGAACTCGTTACGCTGGGTGACCACAAACGGGTCGCGCACGCGCCGGCCCCGCACAGGCGAAGGGAGGCGGTCCTGGTCGTGGTCGCACCGACGCAGCGGGTGAAGGACGTGATCGAGCCGGCCGTGACGGCCCTCGGGCTCGTGGTCGAGGACGTGCACGTCCGCCGGGCCGGTGGTCGGCAGGTGGTCGAGGTGTCGCTCGGGCTCGCCGAGGACGACGAGCGTGAGCTGGACCTGGACCGCGTCGCCGACGCGACGTCCGCGATCTCCGATGCGCTCGACGCGAGCGACCCCGTCGCGGGGGAGTACACGCTCGAGGTCGGGACACGCGGTGCGGACGCCCCGCTGCGGGAGCGCCGCCACTACGCGCGCGCCGTCGGCCGGGCCGTCCGGGTGCGGACCGCGTCCGGCACCACGACCGGACGCCTGCAGGAGCTGACGGACGACGGCATCGTCGTCGTCCCCGTGACACCGGGCGTCAAGGGACGCCCGCCGAAGATCGGCGCGCCGGTGACCATCCCGTTCGGGGACGTGACCGAGGCACGCGTCGAGGTGGACCTGGCGGGGCTCGGCCCCGCTGACGACGACGGCGCGGACGACGCCGGACTGGAGAGCTGATGGACATCGACATGCAGGCGCTGCGCTCGCTCGAGCGCGAGCGTGAGATCAGCCTCGACGTGCTGGTCGAGGCGATCGAGCAGGCGCTCCTGTCCGCCTACCACCGCACGCCCGGTGCGCACCAGCGCGCGCGCGTCGAGCTGGACCGCCGCTCGGGGCACGTGACCGTGTGGGCCCGGGAGACGCCCGCGGCCGACGAGGACGGGCAGCCCGTCGCCGAGGCGCCCGAGTTCGACGACACGCCCGCGGGCTTCGGGCGGATCGCGACCGCGACCGCGCGCCAGGTGATCGTGCAGCGCCTGCGCGACGCCGAGGACGACCAGGTGCTGGGCACGTTCCGCGGCAAGGAGGGCGAGGTCCTGGGCGGGGTGATCCAGCAGGGCCCCGACCCGCGCGTGGTGCTCGTGGACGTGGGCGGCACCGAGGCCGTGCTGCCGCCGCACGAGCAGGTGCCGGGCGAGCAGTACGTGCACGGCGAGCGGATCCGCGGCTACGTGCTCGAGGTCGCGCGCGGTTCGCGTGGGCCCCAGGTCACGCTGTCGCGCTCGCACCCCAACCTGGTGCGCAAGCTGTTCGAGCTCGAGGTGCCCGAGGTCGCGGACGGCACGGTCGACATCACGGCGCTCGCGCGTGAGGCGGGACACCGCACCAAGATGGCCGTGCGCGCCAACGTCGCGGGCGTCAACGCCAAGGGCGCGTGCATCGGCCCGATGGGCGGCCGCGTGCGCGCGGTCATGGCCGAGCTGCACGGCGAGAAGATCGACATCGTCGACCACTCGGACGACCCCGCGGAGATGGTCGCGCACGCGCTGTCGCCCGCGCGCGTGGTCTCGGTCACGGTGGTCGACGAGGCCGCACGCGCCGCACGTGTCGTCGTGCCCGACTACCAGCTCTCGCTGGCCATCGGCAAGGAGGGCCAGAACGCCCGCCTCGCCGCGAAGCTCACGGGCTGGCGCATCGACATCCGCTCGGACGCCGAGGCGCCGGCGGGGCCCGCCGACGCGTGAGCGGGGCGCGGTGAGCCGCCGCGGGGGTAGACTCCTGGAGGCTGGGCCGGACGCCCGGCAGTCCCCGCGCGCGGCTTCGCGTGCAACCACGGGTCCCCTCGACTCCTCCGACGCCTCGGCGCGGACGTCGTCGGGCCCGGTGCGCACGTGCGTGGGATGCCGAGCCACCGGACCACGATCCGCCCTGCTGAGGGTGGTCGCCGCCACGTCCCCCGCGGGTTCGCCCGCGCTGGTCGTGGACGTCGGCCGCCGGATGCCGGGCAGGGGTGCCTGGCTGCACCCCGAACTTGCTTGTCTCGAGCTCGCGACGCGCCGTCGCGCGTTCGGGCGGGCCCTGCGGCTGCAGGAGCCCCCCGACGCCACTGCCGTGCGGGACCACCTCGAGCAGCAGGTCACGGCGCCGGTCTCCCCGGCGTCGACCGTCGATGAAGGAAGCGGGTTGGAAGCCGATGGCCTCCCGATGAGCACGCACCGATGAGTGCCCTGCCATGAGCACCCAGCACTAACGACGGTCCGACCCTGTCTCGGGCGGACCGAGACAGGAGAGAAGTGGCCAAGCTTCGCGTCTACGAGCTCGCGAAAGAGCTCGGGGTCGACAGCAAGACCATCATGACGAAGCTCACCGAGATGGGTGAGTTCGTCCGTTCGGCGTCCTCGACGATCGAGCCGCCCGTCGTGCGCAAGCTGCGCGACGTCTACCCCGCGTCCGGGGGTGCCTCCGCGGCACCGGCCCCGGCGCGTCCGGCTGCCCCGGCAGCGGCCCGTCCGGCTGCGCCGGCGCCCGCCGCCCCGGCACCCGCGGCTGCCGCACCCGCGGCTCCGGCCGCACCCGCTCCGGCCGCCCCGGCGCCGGCCCGCCCGGCCGCCGCCACGCCGTCGGCCCCCGCCGCGACGCCCGCACCCGCGGCGCCGGCACCCTCGGCCCCGGCGCCCGCTCCGGCGGCGCCGCGCCAGCCCGCAGCAGGTGGCACGGGCGGCCGCCCGGCCGCACCCGGTGCGCGTCCCGGTGCGCCGCGTCCCGCGGGCCGTCCCGGCAACAACCCGTTCGCGCCCTCGCAGGGCATGCCCCGTCCCGGTGGCGGCGGCGACCGTCCCGGCGGCGACCGCTCCGGCGGGCGTCCCGGTGGGCCGCGTCCGGGCAACAACCCCTTCGCGCCCTCGCAGGGCATGCCCCGGCCCGGCGAGCGCCGTGCCGAGGCCGCCGCTCCCGGCGCCGCCGCGACCGACCGCCCCGGCGGTCCCCGTCCGGCGCCGCGTCCCGGCGGCCCGCGTCCCAACCCCGGCATGATGCCCGGCCGCACGTCCTCGGGCGTCGGCCGTCCCGGTGAGCGTCCCGCGCGCCCGGGTGGTGCCGGTGGCGCGGGCGGCGGTCGCGGCGGTTACGGCGGTCGTCCCGGTGGTGGCGGTGCGCCCGGTGCCGGTGGTGGCGGCGGCTTCGCCGGTCGCCCCGGCGGCGGTGGCGGTCGTCCCGGCGGTGCCGGTCGTGGCTCGACGCAGGGTGCGTTCGGCCGCGCAGGCGGTCGTCCCGTCCGTGGCCGGAAGTCGAAGCGGGCCAAGCGCCAGGAGTTCGAGCAGATGCAGGCGCCGTCGCTCGGCGGCGTGCAGGTCCCGCGCGGCAACGGCTCGACCGTCGTCCGCCTGCGTCACGGCTCGTCGCTGAACGACTTCGCGGACAAGATCGACGCCAACCCGGCGTCGCTCGTCACGGTGCTGTTCCACCTCGGTGAGATGGCCACCGCGACGCAGTCGCTCGACGAGGACACGTTCGGCGCGCTGGCCACCGAGCTCGGCTACGTCATCGAGATGGTCTCCGCCGAGGAGGAGGACCGCGAGCTGCTCGGGGCCTTCGACATCGACCTGGAGGCCGAGGAGGCGGGCGAGTCCGACGAGGACCTCGCCCCGCGTCCGCCGGTCGTCACCGTCATGGGTCACGTCGACCACGGAAAGACCAAGCTGCTCGACGCGATCCGCTCGACGGACGTCGTCGCGGGCGAGGCCGGCGGCATCACGCAGCACATCGGTGCCTACCAGGTCACCAAGGAGCACGAGGGCCGCGAGCGTCCCATCACGTTCATCGACACCCCGGGTCACGAGGCGTTCACCGCCATGCGTGCGCGTGGTGCCCAGGTCACGGACATCGCGATCCTCGTGGTCGCGGCGGACGACGGCGTGATGCCGCAGACCATCGAGGCGCTCAACCACGCGCAGGCCGCGAACGTGCCGATCGTGGTCGCGGTGAACAAGGTGGACAAGGAGGGGGCCAACCCCGCCAAGATCCGCCAGCAGCTCACCGAGTACAACCTGGTGGCCGAGGAGTACGGCGGCGACACGATGTTCGTCGACGTGTCCGCGAAGCAGGGCATGGGCATCGACGAGCTGCTCGAGGCGGTGCTGCTCACCGCGGACGCCGCGCTCGACCTGCGCGCCAACCCGGACAAGGACGCGCGCGGCGTCGCCATCGAGGCGAACCTCGACAAGGGCCGCGGCTCGGTCGCGACCGTCCTGGTCCAGTCCGGCACGCTGCGCGTCGGCGACGCGATCGTCGCGGGCACGGCCTACGGCCGCGTGCGTGCGATGTTCGACGAGCACGGCGTGACCGTCACCGAGGCGGGTCCGTCGCGTCCCGTCCAGGTGCTCGGCCTGGCCTCGGTGCCGTCCGCGGGTGACACCCTGCTGGTGGCGCCCGAGGAGCGCACGGCCCGCCAGATCGCCGAGAAGCGTGAGGCCGCCGAGCGTGCCGCACTCCTGGCCAAGCGTCGCAAGCGCATCAGCCTCGAGGACTTCACGCAGGCGCTCGCGCAGGGCAAGGTCGAGACGCTCAACCTGGTCATCAAGGGTGACGTGTCCGGTGCCGTCGAGGCGCTCGAGGACGCACTGCTCAAGATCGACGTGGGCGAGGAGGTCGAGCTGCGCGTCATCCACCGCGGTGTGGGTGCGATCACGCAGAACGACGTCAACCTCGCGACCGTCGACTCGGCGATCATCATCGGGTTCAACGTCAAGTACGCCGAGCGCGTCGAGGAGCTGGCCGACCGCGAGGGCGTCGACGTGCGCTTCTACTCGGTCATCTACCAGGCGATCGACGACGTCGAGGCCGCGCTCAAGGGCATGCTCAAGCCGGAGTACGAGGAGGCGCAGCTCGGCACCGCCGAGGTCCGCGAGATCTTCCGCTCCTCGAAGTTCGGCAACATCGCCGGCTCGATCGTGCGCTCCGGGGAGATCCGACGGAACTCCAAGGCGCGCGTGCTGCGCGGCGGCAAGCTCATCGCGGACAACCTCACGATCGAGTCGCTCAAGCGGTTCAAGGACGACGCGACCGAGGTCCGCGAGGGCTACGAGTGCGGTATCGGTCTCGGCTCGTACAACGACCTGCAGCTCGAGGACATCATCGAGACGTTCGAGATGCGGGAGAAGCCCCGGTCCTGACCGGTTCGGGCGTCGGGGTCCTCTCTCGAGGGCCCCGACGCCCTCCGCTCTCCCCGGCGGCGCCGAGGGCGGGCGGTGGTCGGGCCGGTCCTAGCGGAAGGAAGATCTGGTGGCAGATACCGGACGGGCGCGCAAGCTGGCCGAGCGGGTCCAGCAGGTGGTCGCGCAGATGCTCGACACGCGTGTGAAGGACCCGCGGCTCGGGTTCGTGACGGTCACCGAGGTCCGGGTGACCGGCGACCTGCAGCATGCGGACGTGTACTACACGGTGCTCGGCGACGACGAGGCGCGCGCGGACAGCGCGAAGGCGCTCGAGTCCGCCAAGGGCATCATCCGGTCCGAGGTCGGCAAGCAGACCGGGATCCGGCTGACGCCGACGCTCGCGTTCCACCTCGACGCGGTGCCGGAGACGGCGGCGCACCTCGAGGAGGCGCTGGCCGCGGCCGCTCGTCGGGACGCGGAGGTGCAGCGGCTCGCTGCCGCGGCGACCTACGCGGGCGATGCGGACCCCTACCGGCGCCCGGGCGAGGGCGACGAGGAGCACGGCGAGCGTCCCTGACCTCACCGACGTACGCCAGGAGGCGGGACCCAGCAGGGTCCCGCCTCCTGGCGCGTCCGGGGTCAGCGGCCCGCGAGCACCGGCTCGTCGTCGTGCTGCGGGGCGACGTCGGTGGGCGCGTGCTGCACCTCGCCGGTCGAGACGACCGTGCCCGCCAGACGCCCGGTGGCGCGGGGCATGAGGGCCGCGACCAGTGCGCCGACGCCGACGGTCGCGGCGCCCACGAACGCCGCGGGCTGCAGGCCCTGGACGTAGCCGTCCGGGGTGAGCGTGCCGTCGGCCGCCTGGAACACGGCCACGATGACGGCGACGCCGATCGCACCGCCCACCTCGCGCAGCGTGGCGTTGACCGAGCTCGCGGTGCCGTGGTCGTCCGGTGCCATGTCGGCGAGCACGGCGGTCGCGGCGGGCGCGAACGTCAGGCCCATGCCGATGCCGGCGAGCGCGAGGCCCGGGACGATGTCCGCGTAGCCCGAGGTCTGGCTGACGACGGCCGCCATCCACGCGAGTCCCACGGCCTGGAGCGCGAGCCCGGTGGTGAGCAGCGGGCGGACGCCGAGGCGCGGTGCGAGGAGCCCGGCGACGGGCGCGACGAGCATCGGCGCGGCGGTCCACGGCAGCGTGCGCAGCCCGGCCTCGAGCGGGCTGTAGCCCATCGCGACCTGCAGGTACTGCGAGAGCACGAACACCGTGCCGAACACGCCCACCGAGAACAGGAACGCGCTGCCGTTGGCGACCGAGAACGAGCGCACGCGGAACAGGTGGAGCGGGACGAGCGGGTGGTCGGTCCCGACCTCCCGGCGCAGGAAGCCGACGAGCAGGACCGCGCCGGCGACCAGAGCGCCGACGACGCGACCCGAGCCCCAGCCGTGGTCGTTGCCGTTGACCACGGCCCACACCACCGCGAGCACGCCCGACCCGGCCAGCAGGAGCCCGGGCACGTCGATGCGCTGCCGGCGCCCGCGCGACTCGGGCAGTGCGCGCAGGACGAGCGGGACCGCGACGACGGCGACGGGGACGTTGATCCAGAAGATGGCCTGCCAGGAGATCCCCTCGACCACCGCACCGCCGATGACCGGGCCCAGCGCGACGCCCACGCCGGACACCGCTCCCCAGATGCCGATCGCCATGGCGCGGCGCGCGGGCGGCACCGCGGCGGCCAGGAGCGTGAGGGACAGCGGCATGACGGCCGCCGCGCCGACGCCCTGGAGCGTGCGGGCGGCGATCAGCTGCTCGGGCGACCCCGCGAGGGCCGACGCGACCGAGGCGAGCGCGAACAGCGCGATTCCGCCGACGAACACGCGGCGTCGTCCGAGCCGGTCGCCCAGCGTGGCCGCCGCGATCATGAGCGACGCGAACGAGAGCGTGTACGCGTTGACCATCCACTGCAGCTCCTGCAGCGAGGCGTCGAGCTCGGTGCGCAGCACGGGCAGGGCGGTGGTCATGACGAGGTTGTCGAGCGTGGCCATGAACATGGGCAGCGACGCCGCGAGCAGCGCGACTGCGGTGCCGACCGGACGCCGCGAACGGCCGGCGGCTGCCGGGACCGGCCCCGGGAGGGTGTCGGACATGAGGGCTCCCTGCAAGGTGGCATTGAGTGATTACTAACAAGGTGGACCGTAGGCATCGGCTGATAACCTGTCAACCATGAGCTCAGCCACGGAGACGACCGCGTCGAGCGGTCGCATGTCCTCCGACCAGCGCCGCGAGCAGATCCTGGCGGCCGCGCGGCGGGTGTTCGCCGAGGGCGGGTACGGTGCGACGACCGACGAGGTGGCGCGCGCTGCGGGCGTCTCGCAGCCCTACGTGGTCCGCCTGTTCGGGTCGAAGCGTGAGCTGTTCGCGGCGGCGTACCAGGCCGCGACGGGCGAGGTGCTGACCGCGCTGGGCGCGGTGCCCGCAGGCCCGGACGCCGAGCGGCTCATGGGTCAGGCCTACCTGTCCCTGATCGTCGACCGTGACCTCCTGCGGCTGCTCATGCACGGGTTCATCGCGGGCACCGAGGACGAGGTCGGGCGCGCCGCGCGGCACTGCCTGGGGGAGTCGTTCCGGCTCTACTCGGAGCGGACGGGTGCGACGCCCGACGAGGCCCGCCAGTTCGTGGCGTTCGGCATGCTGCTGAACGTCCTCGTCGCGGTCGACGCCGAGGCGCACCGCGGTCAGGACGAGGGCCTCGACGGGCTCACGGACTGCGTGGCGCTCACGGCGCAGCGGGTCGCCGAGTGAACCGCCCCCCGGCCGCCGACCGGCCGCGCCGACCCACCGCGCCCGACGGGTTCGTGGTGGTCGACAAGCTGCAGGGCCTGACGTCGCACGACGTGGTCGCGCGCATGCGGCGGCTGGCCGGCACCCGCAAGGTGGGCCACGCCGGCACGCTCGACCCGATGGCCACGGGCGTCCTGGTGGTCGGCATCGGACGCGCCACCAAGCTCCTCACGTACGTGGTGGGTGCGGACAAGGAGTACCGCGCGACCATCCGCCTGGGCGTGACGACGACGACCGAGGACGCCGAGGGTGACGTGGTCGCGGTGGTCGACGCCGGGCACGTGACGCTCCAGGACGTGGCCGCCGCCGCCCGCACGCTGACCGGTGCCGTCCTGCAGGTGCCCAGCGCGGTCTCGGCCATCAAGGTCGACGGCCGGCGCGCGTACGCGCGCGTGCGCGACGGCGAGGAGGTCGTGCTGGCGGCACGGCCCGTCACCGTGCACGAGTTCGAGGTCGGGCCCGCCCGCTCATCCGCGGTCGACGGCCACGCTGTCCTCGACGTCGACGTGCGCGTGGTGGTCTCGTCGGGCACGTACGTGCGGGCGCTGGCGCGCGACCTGGGTGCGGCGCTCGGTGTGGGGGGCCACCTGACCGCGCTGCGCCGGACGCGCGTGGGCGGCTACCTGCTGTCCGAGGCCCGCACGCTCGAGGACCTCGGCGCGACGCCCGACGACGTGCCGCTCACCGTGACGCCGCTCGCGGACGCGGCGCGGGCCACGTTCCCCGTGCGCACCCTGACCGAGCAGGAGGAGCGCGCGCTCGGGTACGGGCAGGCCATCGGATGCGCCGCACCCGCCGACGCTCGCGCGCACAGCGTGGTGGACCAGGTCGTGGCGGGCATCGGGCCGAGCGGCACGCTCGTCGCGCTGCTCGCGGACCGTGACGGGCGCACCCGACCGGTGCTGGTGCTCGCGCCCGCCTGATCGGGTGGTTAATCGATTCACGAGGCTTGGGACCGGTTCCGGAACAGCGGCGGCGCGACTACCTTCCGCTCAGCAGCGACGATCGGGTGTCGTGTCCGCCTCCCGTGGGAGCGCTGCCGAACCGCTCAGGAGACAGCGTGGTTTCCTCGAAGTACCCCTGGCGTGCGCCCCGGTCCGGGCACGCGCGCACTGCTTCGCTCGTCGGTGGCGTGGCCGCCGGCGCTCTCGTGATCGGCGTCGCCGTCGCCCCCCTGGCGGCCGCCGACCCCCTCGACGAGGTGCATGACTTCTCCGACGGCACCCAGGGCTGGTACGGCTACGGGGGAGGACCCGCCATGTCGACCGGCGTCGTCGACGGCGAGCTGTGCGTGGTCGTCCCCGCCGGGACCGACGAGCCGTGGGACGTCGCGATCCAGCACGACGACATCGACTTCGCCGCGGGTGACCGGTACACGGTCGGGTTCACCGCGCACGCGACGTCCCCGGTCACGGTCAACCTGCGCGGTGGCATCGGCTACCCCGACGACGTGGCCTCGTCGGTCTCGGTCGGCACCGAGACCGACGCCTACTCCTTCACGTGGGAGCCCGAGTTCTCCGGGAGCGGGAACATCTCGTTCCAGCTCGGCGCGCAGGCCCAGGACTACACGCTCTGCATCGACGACTTCGTGATCGACAGCGGCCAGGAGCTCGTGCCCGACACGACGTTCGACGGCGTGCTGCCCGACGGCTGGACCAACGACGGCTGGACGGTCACGTCGGAGGCCGGCGAGGGCGAGCCACTGTGCTTCGAGGTCCCCGGGACCGCCGGCACGTACGCGGGGCTGGTGCTCAACGGCCTGCCGATCGAGGAGGGCGGCAACTACGAGCTCACGTACACCGCGAGCGCGTCCAACGGCGCGACGATCCGCACGGTCGTCGGCGAGAACGCGGCACCGTGGCGGACCGCGTTCGTCGACAACACCGAGCTCAGCACGGACCTGACCGAGCACGCGCTCGCGTTCACGTCCACGTTCACGTTCCCCGCGGAGTCGGCCGACCCCGCGGTCGGCGTGGGACAGGTCGCGCTCCAGATGGGCGCGCGCGGCGACTTCACGTTCTGCATCACGAGCCTGTCGCTCAAGAAGGTCGCGACCCCGCCGCCGCCGTACGAGCCCGACACGCGCGGTCCGGTGCGCGTCAACCAGCTCGGCTACCTCACGAACGGGCCCAAGAACGCGACGGTCGTGAGCGAGTCGGCCACGCCGCTCGCGTGGCAGCTGCAGGACGCCTCGCACGCCGTCGTCGCCGAGGGTGAGGCGACGCCCGCGGGGGTGGACCCGACGTCGCAGCTCACGGTGCAGACGATCGACTTCAGCGACGTCACCGCGGCGGGCCAGGGTTACACCCTGGTGGTCGGCGAGGACCGCAGCGACCCGTTCGCGATCGGCGACGACCTGTACGAGCAGTTCCGCTACG
Source organism: Cellulomonas gilvus ATCC 13127 (assembly GCF_000218545.1). NCBI lineage: Bacteria > Bacillati > Actinomycetota > Actinomycetes > Micrococcales > Cellulomonadaceae > Cellulomonas > Cellulomonas gilvus. The sequence goes on along the minus strand of NC_015671.1, from coordinate 2,269,407 downwards.
ACGCGCTCAACTACTACTACCCGGTGCGCTCGGGCATCGCGGTGGACGTCCCCGACGACCGCTACGACCGGCCCGCGGGCCACGTGGACGGGCCCGACGGTGCCGTCAACAAGGGCGACCAGGACGTCGCGTGCCTTACGGCGGCCGACGACGGTGCGTCGTGGTCCTACGGGTCGTGGACGTGCCCGCAGGGGTACTCGCTCGACGTCGTCGGTGGCTGGTACGACGCGGGCGACCACGGCAAGTACGTGGTGAACGGCGGCATCTCGGTCGCGCAGCTCATGAGCGCGTACGAGCGCACGCTGCACGTGGACCACGCGAGCGACGACGCGTTCGCGGACGGCACGCTCGACGTGCCGGCCGACGAGAGCGGCAACGGCGTGCCGGACGTCCTGGACGAGGCGCGCTGGGAGCTCGAGTTCTTCCTGGCGATGCAGGTGCCTGCGGGCTCCGGCATGACGGTCTCGGACACCGACGACCGGTCGCTGGACGGCCTGGTGCACCACAAGATCCACGACGTGGGCTGGACGGGCCTGGACCTGCTGCCGTCCGCCGACCCGCAGCAGCGCCGCCTGCACCGCCCGTCGACCGCGGCCACGCTCAACCTGGCGGCCACGGCCGCGCAGGGCGCGCGCCTGTTCCGTGCGTACGACGCCGCGTTCGCGGACGAGCTGCTCGAGGCCGCCGAGACCGCGTACGCGGCCGCGCAGCGCGTGCCCGACCTGTACGCACCGGCCTCGGCCGGCGCCAACGGCGGTGGCCCGTACGACGACGCCGACGTGTCCGACGAGTTCTACTGGGCCGCGGCCGAGCTGTACCTGACCACGGCCGCCGACGAGTACGAGGCGGACGTGCTGGCGAGCGAGCACGCCGACGACGACATCTGGACGCGCGGTGCGTTCAGCTGGGGCGCGGTCGCCGCGCTCGGCCGGATGGACCTGGCCACGGTGCCGAGCGAGCTGCCGACCAGGGCCGCGGTGCGTGCCTCGGTGGTCGAGGGCGCGCAGAAGTACCTCGCGTGGCAGCAGGCCGAGGCCTTCGGCACGGCCTACCCGGGCGGCGAGGACCTCTCCTACGAGTGGGGCTCCAACTCGATGGTGCTCAACACGCAGGTGATCCTGGCGACCGCGTACGACCTGACGGGTGAGCCGGCGTTCGCGGCGGCCGTCGTCGAGTCGATGGACTACCTGCTCGGGCGCAACGCGCTCAACAACTCCTACGTGACGGGCTACGGCACGACGTTCTCGAGCCACCAGCACAGCCGGTGGCTCGTGCCGCCGATGCCGGGCACGGTCGCAGGTGGACCGAACTCCAAGCGCGGCACGTGGGATCCTGTGATGAACGGGCTCTACCCCGAGGGCCACGAGTGCGCCCCGCAGCTGTGCTACGTCGACAGCATCGAGGCGTGGTCGGTCAACGAGCTCACGATCAACTGGAACGCGCCGCTGGCGTGGGTCGTCTCGTTCGTCGACGACCTGGGTGCGGGCGTCACGGCCCAGGCGCCCGTGGTGACCACGCAGCCCGCGTCCGTGACGGTCGCGCTGGGGGCCAAGGCCACGTTCACGGCCGCGGCGAGCGGGACCCCCGCACCCACGGTGACGTGGCAGTGGCGGGCGCCCGGCGGCACGTGGAAGACGGTCGCGGGTGCGACGAGCCCGTCGCTGACGGTCACGGCGACCGCCGCCACCGACGGGCGTCAGTACCGCGCGGTGTTCACCAGCTCGGCCGGCACCGCCACGAGCGACGTCGCCACGCTGCGCGTCCGTGCGGTCAAGCCCGTGGTCACCACGCACCCGGCGTCGGCATCCGCGGCGCTGGGGCGCAAGGTCACGCTCAGGGCCGACGCGTCCGGCTACCCGACGCCGACGGTGCGCTGGCAGCAGCAGCGGCCCGGCTCGTCGACGTGGACGGACGTGAAGGGCGCGACCTCGCGCACGCTCGTCGTCGCGGTCACGCGGGCGACCGACGGCGTCCGGTACCGCGCGGTGTTCACCAACCGCGCGGGCTCGGCGACGTCGCGTGCCGCGAAGGTCACGCTGGTGCGCGCCGCTCCGCGGTTCGTCGACCACCCCGACGGCACGACCGTGCGTGCCGGTCAGAAGGTGACGCTCTCGGCGACCGTGCTGGCCTACCCGGCCGCGACGCTCACGTGGTACGTCAAGGCGCCCGGGAGCTCGAGCTGGAAGGCCGTGCCCGGTGCGACGGGCACGCGGCTCACGCTCGTCGCGAGCCGGTCGCTCGACGGCGCGCAGTACAAGGTGGTCGCGCGCAACGCGCTCGGGTCCGCGTGGTCGAAGGCCGCGCTGCTCCGGGTCCGCTGACCGGCCGCCGAGCCGTGCGCTGAACCGTCGGCCGCGGTGCCGGGACCCCCGTGTCCCGCACCGCGGCCGACGCCACCGCGGGCGGCCCGCGTCGAGCGAGCGCGGGCCGTCCGCCCACCGCGGCGCGGTCGCGTGCACCCGGCGGCGGCGCGCGGTGGCATGATCGGCGCGTGCTGCGCTGGTCCGACCTGTCCGAGGTCCCCCCCGACTTCGGCCCCTGCGTCGTCACGATCGGGAACTTCGACGGCGTGCACCGCGGCCACGCGAGCGTGCTGCGCCGCATGGCCGACGACGCGCGCGCCGCGGGTTCGGCCGCGGTCGCGGTGACGTTCACGCCGCACCCGCTGCAGGTCCACCAGCCGGGTCACGCACCCGAGCTGCTCACGGGCGACGCCGACCGGCTCGACCTGCTCGAGCAGACGGGTCTCGACGCCGTCCTCCTGCTGCCGTACACGCTCGACTTCGCGCGCCAGTCCCCGCGCGACTTCGTGGTGCGGTACCTGGTCGAGGGCCTGCGCGCCCGCACGGTCGTCGTCGGCCGGGACGTCCGGTTCGGCTGGCAGAACTCCGGCGACCTGTCGACCATGGTCGCGCTCGGCCGCGAGCACGGGTTCGAGGTCGAGGTCATCGACGACATCACGCCGAGCACTGCGGCCGGCGGCGCCGGCCCCGCGGCCGCACCGGGGCAGCACCGACGCTGGTCCTCGACCTGGGTGCGCGAGGCGCTCGCGGCGGGCGACGTGGTGCAGGCGGCGCACGTGCTGGGCCGTCCGCACCGGATCCGGGGCGTGGTGGTGCACGGCGACGCACGGGGCCGCGAGCTCGGCTTCCCGACCGCGAACCTGGCGCAGGACGCGGACGGCATGGTGCCCGCGGACGGCGTGTACGCGGGCTGGCTGCGGCGCACGCGTCGGGCCGACGGCACGCCGGTCGGGCCCGACGAGCCCGCGCTGCCCGCCGCGGTCTCGATCGGCACCAACCCGACGTTCGACGGCGTGCAGCGCCGTGTCGAGGCGTACGTGCTCGACCGCACGGACCTGGACCTGTACGACGAGGAGATCGTGCTCGACCTCGTCGAGCGGCTGCGCGCCACGCTGCGGTTCGACTCGGTCGACGCGCTGCTCACGCAGATGGACGACGACGTGGCGCGCGTGCGCACGATCCTGGCACCGGGGGAGCGCCGACCGTCCTGACCGGCGTCGACGGGTGCACGGCCGACTGCTGGTAGAGTTGCCAGGCCGTCTGATCGGCCGCGGAACCAGAGAGCCCGGGTGGACATGCCCCGGCGCACCGCGCAACGAACCATCAAGGAGAGCCGTGTCCCTCGACGCCGCCACCAAGCAGGCCATCATGACCGAGTACGCCACGCACGAGGGCGACACCGGTTCCCCCGAGGTCCAGATCGCTGTCCTGACGCAGCGCATCAAGGACCTGACCGAGCACCTCAAGGAGCACAAGCACGACCACCACAGCCGCCGCGGCCTGCTGCTGCTCGTGGGTCGTCGTCGCCGACTGCTCGGCTACCTGCAGAAGATCGACATCAACCGGTACCGCTCGATCATCGAGCGCCTCGGTCTGCGTCGCTGAACTTCCGGACCAGCCCGGATCCCCTCGGGGGTCCGGGCTGCTTCGCATGTCGAGCCCGCGCGTCGCGCGCGCGGCCCGACGGGACCGGGCATGATCGCTCCGGTGCCATCGCACGACCCGCCGGGCTGGGCCCGGCGGCGCACCACAGCACCATCCACCGCGTCGGTCCGCCTGTCCGGTCCTCGGTAGTGGTCTCCGGAGCCTCGCTCCGTGGTCCTCGATCGAAGACCGCCGGGGTCCGACCGGCGCCTTCGAGGACAAGGAGGGCACCCGTGGAGGGTCCCGAGATCCAGTTCGCCGAGGCCGTGATCGACAACGGTCGCTTCGGCACCCGCACCGTCCGCTTCGAGACGGGCCGCCTGGCCAAGCAGGCCGCCGGCTCCGCCGCCGCCTACCTGGACGGCGACACGATGCTGCTGTCGGCCACCACGGCCGGCAAGCACCCCAAGGAGCAGTTCGACTTCTTCCCGCTGACGATCGACGTCGAGGAGCGGCAGTACGCCGCCGGCAAGATCCCCGGCTCGTTCTTCCGCCGTGAGGGCCGTCCCTCGACCGAGGCGATCCTGGCGTGCCGCCTGGTGGACCGCCCGCTGCGCCCGCTGTTCGTCAAGGGCCTGCGCAACGAGGTCCAGGTCGTCATCACGGTCCTGGCGATCCACCCCGACGACGCGTACGACGTGCTCGCGATCAACGCCGCGTCGATCTCGACGCAGCTGTCGGGCCTGCCGTTCTCCGGCCCCGTCGGTGGCGTGCGCATCGCGCTCGTCGACGGCCAGTGGGTCGCGTTCCCGCGCTACTCCGAGCGTGAGCGCGCGACGTTCGACATGGTCGTCGCGGGCCGCGTCGTGACCGCCGCCGACGGCTCGTCGGACGTCGCGATCGCGATGATCGAGGCCGAGGCGCCCGAGAAGTCGTGGAACCTCATCCAGGAGGGTGCGACCGCGCCCACCGAGGAGATCGTCGCGGCGGGTCTGGACGCGGCCAAGCCGTTCATCCGGGTCCTGGTCGAGGCGCAGGCCGAGCTCGCCGCGAAGGCCGCCAAGGAGACCCAGGTCTTCCCGACGTTCCCGGACTACCAGGCCGACGCGTACGACGCGGTCGAGGCCGCGTCCGCCGGTCCGCTGGGCGAGGCCCTGTCGATCGCCGACAAGCAGACGCGCGAGAACCGGCTCGACGAGATCAAGGCCGAGGTCGTGGCCCAGCTCGCCGAGCAGTTCGCGGGCCGTGAGAAGGAGCTGTCGGCCGCGTACCGGTCCGTGCAGAAGAAGCTCATCCGCCAGCGCATCCTCACCGACGGCTTCCGGATCGACGGCCGTGGCCTGCGGGACATCCGCACGCTCGGTGCCGAGGTCGAGGTCCTGCCCCGCGTGCACGGCTCGGCGCTGTTCGAGCGTGGCGAGACGCAGATCCTGGGCGTCACGACGCTGAACATGCTCCGCATGGAGCAGCAGCTCGACACGCTCTCCCCGGAGACGCGCAAGCGCTACATGCACAACTACAACTTCCCGCCGTACTCGACCGGTGAGACCGGCCGCGTGGGTTCGCCCAAGCGCCGCGAGATCGGTCACGGCGCGCTCGCCGAGCGCGCGCTCATGCCGGTCCTGCCGAGCCGCGAGGAGTTCCCCTACGCGATCCGTCAGGTCTCCGAGGCCCTCGGGTCGAACGGCTCGACCTCGATGGGCTCGGTGTGCGCCTCGACGCTGTCGCTGCTCAACGCGGGTGTGCCGCTGCGTGCGCCCGTCGCGGGCATCGCGATGGGTCTGGTCTCCGACACGGTCGACGGCCAGACGCGCTACGCGGCGCTCACGGACATCCTCGGGGCCGAGGACGCGTTCGGTGACATGGACTTCAAGGTCGCCGGCACGCGCGAGTTCGTCACCGCGATCCAGCTCGACACCAAGCTCGAGGGCATCCCGGCCTCGGTGCTGGCCGGTGCGCTGACGCAGGCCAAGGAGGCGCGCCTGGCGATCCTCGACGTCATCGCCGAGGCGATCGACGTGCCCGACGAGATGAGCCCGTTCGCGCCGCGCGTCATCACGGTGAAGGTCCCGGTCGACAAGATCGGCGAGGTCATCGGCCCGAAGGGCAAGATGATCAACCAGATCCAGGAGGAGACCGGCGCCGACATCTCGATCGAGGACGACGGCACGGTCTACATCGGCGCCACCGACGGTCCGTCGGCGGAGGCCGCGCGCGCGGCGATCAACGCGATCGCCAACCCGCACATGCCGGAGATCGGGGAGCGCTTCGTCGGCACGGTCGTCAAGACCACGACGTTCGGCGCGTTCATCTCGCTCTCGCCGGGCAAGGACGGTCTGCTGCACATCAGCCAGATCCGCAAGCTCGTGGGCGGCAAGCGCGTCGAGAACGTCGAGGACGTCCTGGCCGTCGGCCAGAAGGTCCAGGTCGAGATCGGTGAGATCGACCCCCGCGGCAAGCTCTCGCTGCACGCCGTGATCGACGAGGCGGCCGAGCAGGCCGGTGCCGACGACGCCGAGAAGGCCGACGCCTGACGTGCCGCTCGACCTTCCGCTCGTGCGTCCGGGTCACCCGGACGCCGAGCAGGCCGCCGGGCAGGACGGCGACGCCCACGTGCGTCGTTCGGTCCTGCCCGGCGGGGTCCGGGTCCTGACCGAGCACATGCCGGGTCTGCGCTCCGCCACGGTGGGTGCCTGGGTCGGCGTGGGCTCGCGTGACGAGGAGTCGGGCCACTTCGGCTCGACGCACTTCCTCGAGCACCTGCTGTTCAAGGGCACCGCGCGCCGGTCCGCGATGGACATCGCCGAGGCGTTCGACGCCGTCGGCGGCGAGGCGAACGCCGCGACCGGCAAGGAGCACACGTGCTACTACGCGCGCGTGCTCGACACCGACCTGCCCATGGCGGTCGACGTGATCACCGACATGGTGACCTCGGCACGGCTCGAGGCCGACGAGCTCGAGACCGAGCGCGGCGTGATCCTCGAAGAGCTCGCCATGAACGACGACGACCCGAGCGACGTCGTGCACGAGCAGTTCGCGTCCGTCGTGCTGGGTGAGCACCCGCTCGGCCGGCCCATCGGCGGAACCCCGGACACCATCCGCGCGGTCCCGCGTGACGCGGTGTGGGAGCACTACCGGTGGCACTACCAGCCGTCCTCGCTCGTCGTGAGCGCGGCCGGTGGCGTCGACCACGACGCGCTGTGCGCGCAGGTCGCCGAGGCGCTCGCCGCGGGTGGCTGGGACCTCGCCGCGCAGGCCGAGCCGCGCGGCCGTCGTGCACCGGCCGCGGGTATCGTCGCCGGCGCCGAAGGGCTGCCCGCGAGCGGCGTCGAGCGCTCGGTGCGTCGCCCGACCGAGCAGGCGAACGTCATCGTCGGCTGCACGTCGCTCACCGCGACGGACGACCGACGGTTCACGCTCTCGGTGCTCAACGCCGTGCTCGGCGGCGGCATGTCGTCGCGCCTGTTCCAGGAGGTGCGCGAGAAGCGGGGCCTGGCGTACTCGACGTACTCGTTCGCATCCGGCCACTCCGACACCGGGGTGTTCGGCCTGTACGCGGGCTGCACGCCGGGCAAGGTCGACGAGGTCGTCGCGCTCATGGTCGCCGAGTGGGAGCGGCTCGCGGCCGAGCCCATCAGCCCGGCCGAGCTCGCCCGCTCGGTCGGTCAGCTCTCGGGCGGGCTCGTGCTCGGCATGGAGGACTCCGGTTCGCGGATGAGCCGGCTCGGCAAGGCCGAGCTGGTGCACGGCGAGCTGCTCAGCATCGACGAGTCGCTCGAACGCGTGCGTGCGGTCACGGTCGCGGACGTGCAGGAGCTCGCCGCCGAGCTCGCGTCGCGACCCCGTTCCATCGTGCGCGTCGGCCCCTTCGGGGACTGACGGCCGGACGACGCACGGCAGCGGGACCGGTCCTCGACCGGTCCCGCTGTCGTCGTGCCGGACGTCAGGCCGGTCGGGTCACGGGATGCCCGTGATCGACTCGCACGAGGCGCCCGTATCGGTCCCGGCGCCGCCGGAGCACGAGTCGACGCCGTTGCCGCCGGTGAGGCCGTCGTTCCCGTTGCCGCCGTAGACCTTGTCGCGGCCCGCGTCGCCGAAGGCCTTGTCGTGGCCGTCGTCGCCGTAGACCCGGTCGTCACCCGTGCCGCCGCGCACCGTGTCGTCACCGGTGCCGCCGTGCACGACGTCGGTGTCCGTGCCGCCGTCGACGACGTCCTTGCCGGGCCCGCCGTCCGCGGAGTCCTCGCCGTCCTCCGCGTACAGCGAGTCGTTGCCGTCCTCGCCGTAGAGCCGGTCCATCCCGAGCCCGCCGCGGACCTGGTCGTTGCCCGGGCCGCCGTACAGCACGTCCGGACCGCCCACGCCGCCGACCTTGTCGTGACCGGGACCGCCGCGCAGGACGTTGGGCAGGTTGCTGCCCCGCACCCGGTCGCCGAACGACGAGCCGGTCGCGTTCTCGACGCCGACGAACGTGTCGGAGCCCTCGCCGGTCGCCACCTTGATCGCCAGGTCGATCTGCACCGCCGTGGTCGAGGCCGCGTACGTCACCGTGTCGGTGCCCGCCTCGCCGCGGATCTGGTCGTCACCCGGGCCTCCGGCCAGGGTGTCGTCGCCGGTCCAGCCGTCCAGGAAGTCGTTCCCCGGGCCGCCCTCGATGAGGTCGCCGACGTCGTCGGTCGAGCCTGAGCCGGGGTTGCCGACGAGCGTGTCGTCGCCCGCCTCGCCACGGATCGTGTCCGCCCCCGAGCCGCCGAGGACCAGGTCGGTGCCGTCGCCGCCCAGCACGGTGTCGTCACCCGCGTCGCCGCAGATCCGGTCGTTGCCCGCCAGGCCCCGGATGCGGTCGTCGCCCGCGCCGGCCACGACGACGTCGTCGCCCGCGGTGCCCGTGAGCACGTCGGCACCCGGAGTCCCGACGAGTGTCGCCGCGACGCCGAAGCACAGCGGCGGCGGTCCGTTCTCGACGTGCAGGTTGAGCAGGCCGTTGGTCGCCGCGAACCCGTCCACCTTGATGCGGTAGGTGGTCCCGCCGTTGACCGGCAGCTGCACCAGGCTGCGTGCGCCCGTCCCGGAGTCGTCGTCCCACGCCACGGGCGTGAGCGTGGCGAGCGTGGCGCCCGTGTACACCGTGAGCGTCGTGTCGAACGTCGTGACGTTCGTGCCGTTGTCCTCGGTGGAGATCGTCGCCGTGCCGGTGGTGGCCGGCGTCCACCGCCACCAGACGCCGTTGTCGACGCTGAACGGTCCCGGTTCGCCGGGCTCCGCGTCGGAGCAGACCGTGAAGTCGAAGTCGTTCAACGGGCCGTTGCCCGTGAGCACCTCGGCGGCGGCGAAGTCGTTGTTGTTGACGGTGCGGGTCGCCGCGTCGAGCACGTTGATCCGCTTCCTGGTCACGCCCGCACGCGTGACGTCCACGCCGGTCGCGTCCAGGTTCGCGGCCGCCGCGGCGTTGGTGAGGGGCACGCCGTTGCCGTCGACACACTCGCGCAGGAGCGCGAACGCACCCGTGACGTGCGGCGCGGCCATGGAGGTGCCGTTCTTGGACGCGTGGTTGGTCCCGGTGGGGACCGCCGCGTCGATACCGACTCCCGGCGCCCACCACCGCAGGTCGGACGTCGAGTTGGTGAACGACGCGGGGACGTCCGTGTCGCTCGTCGCGCCGACCGCGAAGGCCGTGGTGAGGCAGCCCGGGAAGCTCATCCCGGTGCTGCTCCCGTTGTTGCCGGCCGCGACCACCACGGCCACGCCCTGGCCCTGCAGCAGCGAGAACCACGTGTTCGTCGTCGGCGAGACCGCGGCGCAGGCCGCGTCCCCCGGGGCGAACACGGTGTCGGTGCCGATGCTCAGGTTGACCGAGACGATCTTCGGGTTCGTCGACGTCTTGAGCGTCCACACGCGGGCGAGCGCGTTGTTGATCGACGAGAACTGGGCCGTCCAGCGCGCGCTCGACGGGTTGTCCTGCGCGACCTTGACCGCCACGATCCCGGCGCCGCGGGCGACGCCCTCGTGGCCGCCCGTGAACGACTGGCCCGCCGCGATGCTCGCGACGTGCGTGCCGTGGTCGCAGTCGGTGGAGTGCGTGCACTCCTCGCCGCTGCCGACGGCCGTGGACGCGTTGGTGCCGCCGGGGCACGACGAGTCCGTGACGTAGCACGCCTGCGAGACGATGCGGCCCGTGAACGCGGCGTGCCCGCCGTCCACGCCCGAGTCGATGACGGCGACCTGGTACGCCCCGCCCGTGGCTCCGTCGAAGTCGTTGCCCAGCATCCCGGCGGCGTTGAGCAGGTCGGAGTCGATGACGCCCGTGCTCGAGGCGAGGTTCGCCTCGGCGTGCCCGTCCAGCGACACCGAGCCGACGCGCGCGTCTGCCAGGAGCGCGTCGAGGCCCTCGCGCGTGATGGTCCAGACCCCCGCGGGCAGCAGCGGGTCGAGTCCCTCGAGACGTGCGCCCGTGCCGCGCAGCGTCGCGTCGAGGCCGGCCTGCGCCTGGTCGGTGAGCTCGTGCTGCGCGGACAGGGATGCGGCCGTGCGGCCGAGGTCGCGGCGGAGCGAGCCCGCGGCGGTCACCGTGACGCGCGCCTCGCCGTCCCGTGCGATCCGCGCGCGCACCGCGGCCACCGCGTCGGCGTCCGGTGCGGACGGCAGCGGCGCGACCGACGGGAGCGCGCGGCGCGTCGGCGTGGTCGTCCCCGGGACGTCCGGCGTGTCGTGCCCCGGCGTGCCGACCGGGCCGAGCCCGGTGGCCTTCGGGGTGTCGACCGCGGCGGTCACGCCGAGGTCCTTCCCGTAGCCGACGTACCCCTCGAACTCGGCGCGCGCAGGTCCGGACTGGACCGACGAGCCGTCGGGAGCAGCCGTGACCGCCGCGGTGGCCTGGACGCCGCCCGCGACCACGAGCGCCAACGCGGCCGTACAGGCCGCGACGGCGTGGCCGGTGCTGCGTCGGCGGGTCCGGCCCGCACGACCGCGGACCGCAGGGGGAGGGGCCGCAGTGCGGCCCTCCGGGTCGTTCGTCACGCGTGAGCGCATGCTCATCGTGCACTCCTTCGGCTCGATGCCGCGTCCGCCGGTCCCTGACCCCGCGACGACGCGGGCACGGCGAGCGCGCTGTACGGGTCAGGAGCACGAACCGGGCGGATCCGGACATCGCGGCGGCAGGGCTCCCGGAGCGGCCGGGCGCGCGATGATGGACGCATGGCCACCGCGACCGTGTACCGGCGCCTGTCCGGGACCCACCCCGAGCTCGTCGAGCACGCCTGGGTGGTGACGGACCAGGAGGGGGAGTGCGAGCTCCTGCTGCCGGACGGACGGGGGTTGCTGCAGGTCACCGACGGGCCGCCCGGCACGCGGGCCGACGCGCGCACGGGAGCGACGACGCGCGACGAGGACGGCGTGCGCGGCCTGGGCACGCGCCCCGTGGTGCGTCGTGGCGGGGCCGGCGGTGTGCGCCTCGGGCTGCAACTTCACCCGCTCGCGCTCGCACGTCTGGGCGTGACCGGCGCGGTCGACACCTGGCTCCCGCTGACCGACGTGCTGCCCGCGGGCGTCGTGGCGGCCGCCCGGACCGCGCTCCTCGCGGGGGACGCCACAGCCGCCGCGCGAGCGCTCGAGGACGGGCTCGCCGTGCGCGCCGCGGCCGTGCCCGTCGACGACGAGGTCGACCGGCTCGCGGAAGCGCTCGCGCTGGCCGACGAGCGCCGTGGGCTGGTGACGGTGACGGACCTGGCACGCGCGCTCGAGGTCACCGTGAGCGACGTGCACCGCTGGTCCGTCCGGCACCTCGGTGCACCTCCCGCGGCCTACCTCGCGGCGGTCCGGTTCACGGGGTTCGTGCGCGAGGCGGTTGGACCCGGGCCCGTCGCACCGGCGGACGTCGTCGCCGCGCTGCGGTGGTACGCCCGCGCGGGTCAGGCGCCGCGTGAGGTCGAGCGGTTCACGGGCCTGACGCCCGTGGAGCTGCACCGGCTCGAGGAGCGCGTGGTCGCGCTGACGGGGGAGCCGCCGGCCGTCGCCGCCGGGTGAGGACGGCTGCGCGGACGCGGATAGGGTGCACGCGTGGGTGAGCAGATCCGGGTGGCCGTGCTGGGCGCGGCGGGACGCATGGGTGCGACGACGGTGCGAGCCGTCCAGGAGGCGCCGGACCTCGAGCTGGTCGCGGCGCTCGACGCCGACGCCGACCTCGCACGCGTGGCCGCGGCGGGTGCCCAGGTCGCGATCGACTTCACCGTCCCGTCGGTGACCGAGGGCAACGTGCACGCGCTCGTGGACGCCGGTGTGCACGCGGTGGTCGGCACCACGGGGTGGGACGAGGCGGCCCTGGCGCGCGTGCGTGACCACCTGGCCGACCGGCCGGGAGTCGGTGTGCTGGTAGCCCCGAACTTCGCCCTGGGCGCCGTGCTCACCATGCACTTCGCGCGGCAGGCCGCGCGGTGGTTCGAGTCCGTCGAGGTGGTCGAGCTGCACCACCCGGAGAAGGTCGACGCGCCGTCGGGCACCGCGCGGCACACCGCGCAGGGGATCGCCGAGGCGCGGCGGGCCGCGGGCCTGGGGCCCGTGCCCGACGCGACCACGCAGTCGCTCGACGGTGCGCGCGGTGCCGACGTGGACGGCGTGCGCGTGCACGCCGTCCGGCTGCGCGGCCTCGTCGCGCACGAGGAGGTGCTGCTCGGCAACGCGGGTGAGCAGCTGACCATCCGGCACGACTCGTTCGACCGGGTCTCGTTCATGCCGGGCGTGCTGCTGGGCGTGCGCAGGGTCGTCGGGCGTCCCGGCCTGACCGTGGGGCTCGAGCACCTGCTCGACCTGGCCTGAGATGGCGACGGCTCCCTCACGCGCACGCGTCGTCGCGATCGCCGCGGCGGTCGCGCTCACGGGGCTGCTCGCGCTGTACGTGGTGCTCGTCGCGACACGCGCGACCGCGCTGCTGACCAGCGGCGAGCCGGTCGGCGTGGTCATGGGCATCGCGCTGTGGGGGCTGCCGCCCGTGGTCGTGTGGTTCGTCTGGCGTGAGTGGTCGCTCGCGCTCGACGTGCAGCGCATGGCCGACGCGCTCGCGGCCGCCGACGAGCTGCCCGTGGACGACCTGCCGCGCTCGCCCGGGGGCCGCGTCGACCGTGCCGCGGCGCGCGCCGCGTTCGACGAGGTCCGCGCGGCGACGCACGCCGCACCCGACGACTGGCGCTCGTGGTACCACCTGGCGTTCGCGTACGACGCGGCGGGTGACCGCCGCCGCGCGCGCGAGTCGCTGCGCACCGCCCGCGCGTTGTTCCGCGCGCGCTGACCACCCCGGCCTCGGCGTTCTCGGCAGGGCCCCGCGGGGCACGCGGCTCAGATGGTCGCCCACCACCGGTGCTCGCGGACCGTGCGCTCGCCGCCGTCGGGCAGCGGCCCGGATGCGAGCTCACGCACGGTCTCGTCGGGGCCGAGGCCCGCGCCCTGCAGGAACTGTGCGCGCGCGGTGTCGCCGTCGAGCACCCACGTGAGGATCTGGTCCGCGCCGTCCTGCCGCAGCAGGTCCACGCACGCCGCGAGCAGCCGCGACCCGTGGCCGCCCCGCTGGTGCTCGGGGTCGACCTCGAGCGCGTGCAGCAGCCCGCCCGGCGCGCCCGCCGGGTCGGCCGAGGGCACCGGTGCGACCGAGGCGAACCCGACAACGGTCGCGCCGTCGCACGCGACGAGCACCCGGTGCCCGGCCGGCGGTGCCAGCACCGCGGCCTCCCACTGGCGCGTCATCGCGTCGAGGTCCAGCGCGTCGAGCGCGCCGCCCAGGAGGTCGCCGTGCGCGCGACGCCACGCCCCGACCTGGATCGCGACGATCGCCGCCTCGTCGCCCGGCACCGCGGGCCGCACCGAGACGTCGGCGGTCTCCCGGAAGAGCGTCACGGCGTGCCCACCGGCCGGTGCGCGCGACGGGTCAACGGGGTGGCCTGGGCCATCGGTCCTCCGGATGACGGGCCGCGGGGTGCGGCGTGGTCGGGCGAGGGTACAACGCGACGGCGCCGTCCCCGCCGGGTCAGGGCATGCCCAGCGCGCGCAGCAGCGCAGCCGTCCCCGCGGCGAGCAGCACGACGACGACGAAGGGCGCGCGCAGCGCGAGGGCGACGGCGGCGACCGCGAGCGCGGGCAGGCGCGCGTCGGCGACCAGGTCCTGCCCCTGTGCGACCGCCTGCACGGCGACCAGCGCGGACAGCAGCGCCACGGTGACGAGCGCGGCCGTGCGCGCGACGCGGGGCTGCGCGAGCCAGTGCTCGGGCACCAGGTGGCCGACGAGCTTGATCGCGAGCACGACGGCCGCACCGGCGACCACGGCGAGCCACACCGCGGCCGGGCTCATGCCTCGCCCCGGGCGTCGGTGGGCGCGAGCATGCCGACGCCGATCGCGACCGCGGCGGCCAGGAGCACGGGGACGCCAGCGGGCAGCACGGGCGTGGTCATCAGCGCGGCCACCACGGCGGCACCCGCGACGACGCGCGCGAGCCGCGCGTGCTCACCCGACAGACGCGGCCACACGAGCGCGAGGAACGCGGCGGCCGCGGCGGCGTCGAGCCCGTACCGCCGCGGATCGCCCAGCGCGTCGCCGAGCATCGCGCCCCCGAGCGTGCACAGGTTCCACAGCACGAACACGCCGACCCCGGTCCACCAGAACCCGGCCCGCGCGGCTGGCCCGGGCGGGTGCGCCGTCCCGACGGCGGTCGACTCGTCGATCGTGAGCTGCGCGGCCAGCAGACGGCGGGGCCCGCGCACCGCGAGCAGGGGTGCGACCTGCGGCCCGTACAGGCCGTTGCGCACGCCCAGCAGCCCGGCGGTCGCGACGGCCGCGCCGGCCGTGCCGCCCGCACCGACCACGCCGATGAACGCGAACTGCGAGCCGCCCGAGAACATGAGGAGCGACAGCGCCATGGTCTGCGCGAGGTCCAGGCCCGCGGTCACCGAGAGCGCGCCGAAGGACACGCCGTACAGGCCGGTGGCCAGCGCGACCGAGAGCGCCTGGCGGCGGGCCGCGCGCACGTCGCGCCGCTCGTCGTCCGTCACCGCGTCACTCTCGCACAGCGTCGCCCGCGCCCCGTGCGCCGTCCGCCCGGACGCGGTGCCGCGTCAGAGCGCGACGTAGACGCGCTCGACGTACTCCTCGAGGCCCGCCTCGCCGCCCTCGCGCCCCAGCCCCGAGTGCTTCACGCCGCCGAACGGTGCGCTCGCGTCCGAGACGATGCCGCGGTTGATCCCGACCATGCCCGCCTCGAGGTGCTCGGCCAGCCGCAGGACGCGGTCCACGTCCCGCGTGAACGCGTAGGCCACCAGCCCGTACGGCGTCGCGTTCGCCTGACGAACGGCGTCCGCCTCGTCGTCGAACGTCAGCACGGGGGCGACGGGTCCGAACACCTCCTCGGTGACCAGCGGGTCGTCGGGCGCGACGCGGTCCAGCACGGTGGGCGCGTAGAAGTGCCCGCGCCGCCGCGGGCGCTCGCCCCCGAGCCGGATGCGCGCCCCCGCGTCGTGCGCGGCGGACACCGCGTGCTCGACCCGGTCCACCGCCGCGGACTCGATCAGCGGGCCGACGCTCGTGCCCCGCGCGGCGCCGTGCCCCACGACGAGCCCGTCGAACGCCGCGACGAGCCGCCGGGTGAACTCCTCGGCGACGCCCCGCTGCACCAGGAACCGGTTCGCCGCGACGCACGTCTGGCCCGCGTTGCGCATCTTGGCCTGCACCGCACCCGCGACGGCCGCGTCGAGGTCCGCGTCGTCGAACACCAGGAACGGGGCGTTGCCCCCGAGCTCCATCGACGTGCGCAGCACGTGCTGGGCCGCCCCGCGCAGCAGCGTGACGCCGACCTGCGTCGACCCCGTGAACGACAGCTTGCGCAGCCGCGGGTCCGCGAGCAGCGGCTCGGTGACCGCACGCGCGTCGCTCGACGGGATCACGTTGACCACGCCCGTCGGCAACCCCCGTTCGGCGAGCTCCGCGCGGACGATCTCGGCGAGGTACGCGGTGGTCAGCGGGGCCAGCTGCGCGGGCTTCACGACGACGCTGCACCCCGCCGCGAGCGCGGGCGCGAGCTTGCGCGCGACCATGGCCAGCGGGAAGTTCCACGGCGTGACCAGGAGCGCGGGTCCCACCGGGCGGGTCAGCACCAGCTGGTGACCGCCGCCCGCGGGCGCGCGCCGTGCGAGCCCGTCGGCCCGCACGGCCTGCTCGGCGTACCAGCGCACGTAGTCGGCGCCGTAGGCGACCTCGGCGCGCGCCTCGGCCAGGGGCTTGCCGCCCTCGGCGGTGATGAGTGCCGCGAGGTCGCCCGCGCGCGCGGTCATCGTCTCGAACACCGCGCGCAGCAGCTCGGAGCGGTCCCGCGGGGCCACGTCGCGCCACTCGTCGGACGCGTCGCTCGCGGCCTCGAGCGCGGCGAGCGCGTCCTGCGGCGTCGCGTCCGCGACGTCGAACAGCACGTCCGTGGTCGCGGGGTCCCGCACCTCGAACGTCCGTGCGCTCGTCGACGGCCGCCAGCGGCCACCGATCAGCAGCCCCGTCGGGACGTGCGCGGCGACCGTGGGCGGCAGGGGGACGGCGTCGTCGGTGCTCATCAACCCAGTGTCGGACGGCCCGACCCGTCGCACCTCCGCTGCGGGCGGCCGGTCGCATGCACGCCGCGCGACCGGCCCGTGAGCGGTGCATGACACGAGGCGCGCGCGAACGTACGGTGGCGCGCATGACCACCCCCTCCGCCGCGCCCGCGGCACCCGTCGCGACCCCGTACGAGGACCTGCTGCGGCTGGTGCTCGAGACCGGGACGGCGAAGTCGGACCGCACGGGCACGGGGACGCGCTCGGTGTTCGGGCACCAGATGCGGTTCGACCTGTCCGCGGGCTTCCCGCTCGTCACCACCAAGCGCGTGCACCTGAGGTCCGTGGTCCACGAGCTCCTGTGGTTCCTGCGCGGCGACTCCAACGTCCGGTGGCTGCAGGAGCACGGCGTGCGGATCTGGGACGAGTGGGCCGACGCGGACGGCGAGCTCGGCCCCGTGTACGGCGTGCAGTGGCGCTCGTGGCCCACGCCGGACGGCGGCCACGTCGACCAGCTCGCGCAGCTCGTCGAGAACCTGCGCACCGACCCCGACTCGCGGCGCCACGTCGTGTCGGCCTGGAACGTCGCCGAGCTCGACGCGATGGCGCTCATGCCGTGCCACGCGCTGTTCCAGTTCTACGTCGCGGACGGCCGGCTCTCCTGCCAGCTGTACCAGCGCTCGGCGGACCTGTTCCTGGGCGTGCCGTTCAACGTCGCGTCGTACGCGCTGCTCACCCACATGGTGGCCCAGCAGGTGGGGCTCGACGTGGGGGACTTCGTGTGGACGGGCGGTGACTGCCACATCTACGACAACCACGTCGACCAGGTGCGCGAGCAGCTCACGCGCACGCCGTACCCCGCGCCCACGCTGCGGCTGCGCCGAGCGGCGTCGCTGTTCGACTACACGTTCGAGGACGTCGAGGTCGTCGGCTACCAGCACCACCCCACGATCAAGGCGCCGATCGCCGTATGACCGCCGTGCCGGCCGCAGCGCCCCGCGTCGCGCTCGTGTGGGCGCAGAGCCCGCGGGGCGTGATCGGGCGCGACGGCGCGCTCCCGTGGCACATACCCGAGGACCTGGCGCACTTCAAGGCGCTCACGGCGGGTCACCCCGTGGTGATGGGACGAGCCACGTGGGAGTCGCTGCCCCCGCGGTCGCGTCCGTTGCCCGGACGCACGAACGTCGTGCTCTCGCGCACCGCGGGGCTCGAGCTGCCCGGCGCGAGCGTCGCGACGGGCCTGGACGACGCGCTCGCGCTCGCGGCCGCGGCAGCCGGGGGCGACGAGATCTGGGTGGTCGGCGGGGGAGCGGTCTACGCGCTCGCCCTGCCGCGCGCGGACCGCATCGAGGTCACCGTGGTCGACGACGACGTCGACGGGGACACGTGCGCGCCGCACCTGCCGCCCGCGCAGTGGCGCCTGACCGCGGTCGACCCGGCCGCCGGCTGGCACACCTCCACGCGTGGCGCGCGCTACCGGTTCCAGTCCTACCGCCGCCGCTGACGCCGCGAGTCCCGTCGGGCCCCGGCGTGCCCACGGGCCGGATCGCGTGCCCACGGGCCGGATCGCGTGCCCACGGGCCGGATCGCGCGGCCCGTCGACCGGTTCCGGGCGGTACGGTGGGCGCCATGCCGCAGGTGACGTCCAGCACGCGACCGTTCGGGGCCGTGCTGTCCGCGATGGTCACGCCCTTCACGCCCGACGGCGGGCTCGACCTCGAGACCGCGGTCGCGCTGGCCCGTCACCTCGTGGACCACGGCCATGACGGCATCGTCCTGAACGGCACCACGGGTGAGGCGCCCACCACGCACGCACCCGAGAAGGCCGAGCTCATCGCGGCCGTCGTCGAGGCCGTGGGCGACCGCGCGTTCGTCGTGGCCGGCGCCGGGTCCAACGACACGCTGCACGCGGTGCGCATGGCCGAGCAGGCCGCGGAGGCCGGTGCGCACGGCCTGCTCGTCGTCAGCCCCTACTACTCGCGGCCGTCGCAGCCCGGGATCGTCGCGCACGTGCGCGCGGTGCTGGACGCGACCGAGCTGCCGACGATGCTGTACGACGTCCCGGGCCGCGCGGGCGTGCGCCTGGCGGACGCCACGGTCGAGGAGCTCGCGTCCGACGAGCGCGTCGTGGCCGTCAAGGACGCCACGGGTGACTCGGTGAACGCCGCACGCCTGATCGAGCGCACGGGCCTGGCCTGGTACTGCGGCGACGACGGTCTGCTGCCGCAGTTCCTGTCCGTCGGCGCCACGGGCGTCGTCGGGGTCGCGACCCACGTCGTCGGCCCGCACGTCGCACGCCTCGTCGCGGCGTGGGACCGGGGCGACACCGCCGCGGTGCTCGCGGGGTACCGCGCCATCCTTCCCGTCGTCACCGCCCTCAACGGCCCGGGCTTCCAGGCCGTGTACGCCAAGGCGGCTCTCGAGGCGCTCGGCATGCTGCCGCGACGCACCGTCCGCCTGCCCTACGTCCCCGCCTCCGACGAGGAGGTCGCCGGCCTGCGCGGGGTGCTGCGCACGGCCGGCCTGCTCGACCCCGCGCTCACCTGAGCGCCACCGCGACCCGTTCGCGGCGACCACGTCCACCCGGACCGCACCACCGGGACCGCCGCGGGCCGCGCCACCGGCCGGCCCGCTCGTCCGAGGGAGAGCCTTGAGCCACCCGCACCCCGAGCTGACCACCCCGCCGCCGCTGCCCGAGGGGGCGCTGCGCGTCGTCGCCCTCGGCGGGCTCGGCGAGGTCGGCCGCAACATGGCCGTGCTCGAGTACGCCGGCCGCCTGCTCGTCATCGACTGCGGGGTCCTGTTCCCCGAGGACCACCAGCCGGGCGTCGACCTGATCCTGCCGGACTTCGACTACATCCGGGACCGTCTGGACGACATCGAGGCGATCGTCCTGACGCACGGGCACGAGGACCACATCGGTGCGGTGCCGTACCTGCTGCGCCTGCGCGCGGACATCCCGCTGATCGGCTCGCAGCTCACGCTCGCGTTCGTCGAGGCCAAGCTCAAGGAGCACCGCATCGCGCCCGTGACGCTCGCCGTCAAGGAGGGGCAGACCGAGCGGCTCGGGGTGTTCGAGTGCGAGTTCGTCGCCGTGAACCACTCGATCCCGGACGCGCTCGCGGTCGCCGTGACCACGGGTGCCGGGACCGTGCTGCACACGGGTGACTTCAAGATGGACCAGCTGCCGCTCGACGGGCGCATCACCGACCTGCGCGCGTTCGCCCGCCTCGGGGAGAAGGGCGTCGACCTGTTCATGGTCGACTCCACGAACGCCGAGGTGCCGGGCTTCGTCGCACCCGAGCGCGGTATCGGGCCCGTGCTCGACGGCGTGTTCGCCGACTCCCAGAAGCGGATCATCGTCGCGTCGTTCGCGTCCCACGTGCACCGCGTGCAGCAGGTCCTCGACGCGGCCGCCGCGCACGGGCGACGGGTGGCGCTGGTCGGCCGCTCGATGGTCCGCAACATGGCGATCGCCGCGGACCTGGGCTACCTCAAGGTGCCGGCCGACGTGCTCGTCGACCTCAAGCAGGTCGAGGGCCTGCCCGACGACGAGGTCGTCCTCATGTGCACCGGCTCGCAGGGCGAGCCGATGGCCGCGCTGTCCCGCATGGCGAACAACGACCACAAGGTCTCGGTCGGGCACGGCGACACCGTGATCCTGGCCTCGTCGCTCATCCCGGGGAACGAGAACGCGGTGTTCCGCGTGATCAACGGCCTGACGCGCCTCGGTGCGCGCGTGGTGCACTCCGGCAACGCCAAGGTGCACGTCTCGGGGCACGCGTCGGCCGGCGAGCTCCTGTACTGCTACAACATCCTGCGCCCGCGCAACGTCATGCCCGTGCACGGCGAGGTGCGTCACCTGGTGGCGAACGCCGCGCTCGCGGTGCAGACCGGTGTGCCCGCCGACCGCGTGGTGCTCGCCGAGGACGGCGTGGTCATCGACCTGGTCGACGGACGCGCGTCCGTCGTCGGTGCCGTGCCCTGCGGGTACGTGTACGTGGACGGGTCCAGCGTCGGCGGCATCACCGAGGCCGAGCTCAAGGACCGGCGGATCCTGGGCGACGAGGGCTTCATCTCGATCTTCGCCGTGGTGTCCTCGGCCGACGGCAAGGTGCTCGCGGGTCCGCAGATCCACGCGCGCGGCTTCGCGGAGCAGGACGACGTGTTCGAGGCGATCCTGCCCGAGCTCACGAGCGCGCTCGAGGCCGCGATCGCGCAGGGCGCCACGGACACGCATCAGCTCCAGCAGGTCATGCGCCGCATCGTGGGCCGCTGGGTCTCGGGCAGGCTGCGCCGCCGCCCGATGATCATCCCCGTCGTCATCGAGGCCTGAGGCGGCTCCCGGCTGCAGCGGAGTGCAGCCGCAGGCCGACACGGCCCGTCGCGACGCCGTCTCGGGGCTGCGCGCCGCTAACGTGAGGAGCATGGCGACCCGTACGACTCCCCGGTCGCGCGCGGGCGCTCCCGCTGCGCGCAGCGCCGGCACATCCGCGGCCGGGTCGTCGGGCCGTGCGCGCCCGGCCGGATCGCGGCCGTCGGGCCGTGCCCCGGCACCGGCCCCTCGTCGTCCCGCGCTGCCGTTGCGCATCGTCAAGGGCATGTGGATGGGCGGCGCCCACCTGGTGGGCGGCGCGGCGCGGCGGGTCGGCAGCGACGCGCGGGACCTGGACCCGGCGCACCGCCGGGACGGCCTGGCGTTCACGCTCCTGGGCCTGGCGATCGTGGTGGCGGCCCGCGAGTGGTGGTCGCTGTCCGGCAGCGCCGGTGACGTGGTGCACAACGTGGTCGCCGGCACGTTCGGCGTGGTGGGCGTGGTGGTCCCGCTCCTGCTGCTCGCGTTCGCGGTGCGGCTCATGCGGCACCCGGAGCGCACGCGGGCGAACGGCCGGATGGGCATCGGGCTGACGGCGATCCTGCTGGCGGTCTGCGGGCTGGTCCAGGTCGGGCGTGGTCTACCGGGGACGGACGACTTCGAGGCGCTGCGTGGCGCGGGCGGTGTGCTGGGGTACATCGTCGGGACGCCGTTGGCGACGCTCGTGACGTCGGCGGTCGCGGTGATCCTGCTGCTGCTGCTGGCGTTCTTCGGCGTGCTCGTCGTGACGGCGACGCCCGTGCACCAGATCGTGCCGCGCCTGCGCTCGGTGTACCAGCGGCTCACGGGCCAGAAGGACGGCGAGCAGGACGAGCCGGACGACGACGCGCCGCTGGTCATCAACGCGGGGCACACCGCGTTCGACGAGCCCGAGGAGGCACCGCGTCGTCGTCGCGGGCTCCTGGGCCGACGACGTGCCGAAGCGCCGGCCGAGCCCGACGAGGACGCGCTCGACGCGTACGCGGGTGACGAGGCGTTCGAGCGTGCGGCCGTGGTCGCGCGCCGCAGCCGGGCGGGTGCGCCCGTCGACGGCGCGACGCAGATCCTGGACGCCGAGCCCGCGACGGAGCCGACGGCCGTGGTCGAGGCCACGACGGCGGTCGCGCCGGGGCGGGACTCCGCGACGGACGACACGCTGACGCCCCCGGTGACCGCGGGTGTGCCGCGGGGTGAGCAGCCGATGCTCGAGGGCGACGTGCTGTACACGCTGCCCTCGGAGGACTCGCTCGCGAAGGGTGCGCCGCACAAGGTCCGCTCGGCCGCGAACGACCGCGTCGTCGAGTCGCTCACGAGCGTGCTCGACCAGTTCGAGATCGACGCCAAGGTCACGGGGTTCACGCGCGGCCCGACGGTGACGCGGTACGAGGTCGAGCTCGGGCCGGGCATCAAGGTCGAGCGCGTCACCGCGCTGTCCAAGAACATCGCGTACGCGGTCGCATCGGCGGACGTGCGGATCCTGTCTCCCATCCCGGGCAAGTCCGCGATCGGCATCGAGATCCCCAACACGGACCGCGAGACGGTCTCGCTGGGTGACGTGCTGAGGTCGGCCGCCGCCAAGCGCTCGGACCACCCGATGGTGATCGGCGTCGGCAAGGACGTCGAGGGCGGGTACGTCACGGCGAACCTCGCCAAGATGCCGCACCTGCTCGTGGCCGGGGCCACGGGTGCGGGCAAGTCGAGCTTCGTGAACTCGATGATCGTCTCGATCCTCATGCGCTCGACGCCCGACCAGGTGCGCATGGTCCTGGTCGACCCCAAGCGCGTCGAGCTGACGATCTACGAGGGCATCCCGCACCTCATCACCCCGATCATCACCAACCCGAAGAAGGCCGCGGAGGCCCTCGAGTGGGTGGTGCGGGAGATGGAGGCGCGGTACGACGACCTCGCGATGTTCGGGTTCAAGCACGTCGACGACTTCAACGCCGCCGTCCGCGCGGGCAAGGTCAAGCCACTGCCGGGCTCGGAGCGCAAGATCGCGACGTACCCGTACCTGCTGGTCATCGTCGACGAGCTCGCCGACCTGATGATGGTCGCGCCGCGCGACGTCGAGGCGTCGATCCAGCGCATCACGCAGCTCGCACGTGCCGCGGGCATCCACCTGGTGCTGGCGACGCAGCGTCCGTCGGTGGACGTCGTGACGGGTCTGATCAAGGCGAACGTGCCGTCCCGGCTGGCGTTCGCGACGAGCTCGTTGACCGACTCGCGCGTGGTGCTCGACCAGCCCGGGGCCGAGAAGCTCATCGGCCAGGGTGATGCGCTGTTCCTGCCGATGGGTGCGGCCAAGCCCATGCGCACGCAGGGCGCCTGGGTCGCGGAGTCCGAGATCCACGCGGTCGTCGCGCACGTCAAGAAGCAGCTCAAGCCGTCCTACCGGCAGGACGTCACGGTCGCCCCCGCCAAGAAGCAGGTCGACGACGACATCGGCGACGACCTCGACCTGCTGCTGCAGGCCGCCGAGCTCGTCGTGACGAGCCAGTTCGGCTCGACGTCGATGCTGCAGCGCAAGCTGCGCGTCGGCTTCGCCAAGGCCGGCCGCCTCATGGACCTGCTCGAGTCGCGCGAGATCGTCGGCCCGTCCGAGGGCTCCAAGGCCCGCGAGGTCCTGGTGCAGCCCGACGACCTGCCCGGCACGCTCGCGATGCTGCGCGGCGACCCGGGCGGCGAGCTCGACGAGCCGGGGCCTGGCGGCCCGCCGGTCGCGACCGACTACCACGACGACCTCGAGGACGAGGACCAGGACTGGTCCGGCGGCCGCCGGTGACCGCGCCGGCGGCCCCGCCCGGTTCGCGCACCCCGTCGTGGGCGGGCGTCGTCGACGCGGTGACGACCGCCGACGCGACGTTCGGGCTGGTCTCCCTGGTGATCGCCGTCATCGCGATCCTCGCGCTGATCGCGGTCCTGGTGCTGCTCGGTCGGCAGCGTCGGGAGGTGCGGCGCGCCAACGACCTGCTCGACCTGTCGCGTGAGCTCCGCCACCGGTACGACGCGCTGCAGGCCGTGACCAAGGAGGGCGTGCTGGTCGTCTCGCTGGGCGGCTCGGTGCTCGACATCTCGGAGCGTGCGGCGGCGATCCTCGGCGTCGAGCACGACGCGTCGGTGGGCCGGCACCTGACCGACCTGCCGGTGGTGCTGGTCAACGAGCAGGGCCTGTCCATGAACCCGGCGGCGGTGCTCGGGTACCGCACGGGCCGCGCGGGCTACACGGTCGACTCCCAGCTCGTCGGGGTCCTGCTGCCGGGGGCGCCGGGCGGCGGGTCGCAGGCGCGCATGGTGCAGGTCGCGAGCCAGCTCGTCGCGGCCGCGGACGGTGACGCTCCCGCGGTGCTGACGACGCTCGTGGACGTCACGGGCAGCAGGCAGGTGGAGGCGGCGCTCTCGCGCTCGGAGATGCAGTTCCGGGTCGCGATGGAGAACGCGCCGATCGGCATGGCCCTCGTGGACCTCGACTGGCACGTGGTCGAGGCGAACGCCGCGCTCGCCGAGCTCCTGGGCACCACGGTCGAGGCGCTGCGCGGGTACCCGATGGAGGCGCTCGGCACTCCGGAGTCGCGTGCGAGCGAGCGCCTCGAGGTGGACCGGCTCCTGGGCGGCGGGCAGCACCGGTTCTCGATCGAGAAGCGCTACCAGCGCGCCGACGACCACCTGGTGTGGGTGGTGCTGGACGCGGCGCTGGTGCGGACCGCGTCGGGCGAGCCCGACCACTTCGTCGTCCAGGTCCGTGACTCGACCGAGTCGCGGCTGCAGGCGGAGATGCTGACGCACCGCGCGATGCACGACCCGCTCACGGGGCTGGCGAACCGCACGCTCCTGCAGGAGGTGCTGCAGTCGGTGCTCGAGCAGCCGGGCGTGGTGGACCGCGTCGCGGTGCTCGCGTGCGACCTGGACGGCTTCAAGGAGATCAACGACCGGTACGGGCACGCCGCGGGCGACGAGGTGCTCGTGCACGTCGCGGGCGTGCTGCGCGCGGCGACCGCGCGGCGCGGCACCGTCGCGCGGCTCGGCGGCGACGAGTTCGTGGTCGTGGTGCAGGACATCGACGGACCCAAGGCGGTCTTCGAGGTCGCGGCGGCGATCCACGCGGGCCTGGCCGAGCCCGTGCGCGTGGCGCGGCGCCGCCTGCCCGTGGCCGCGAGCATCGGCATCGCGCTCGCGGAGCCGGACACGATCCAGGGCGGTGCACCCACGCTGCTCGCGGCGGCCGACGCCGCGCTCTACAAGGCCAAGGCCGCCGGGCGCGGGCGGACCGAGGTCTACGACCAGTCCATGGCGAAGTCCTCGAGCGTCGACCTGCTGCGCGAGCTGAGCGAGGCGCTCGACGCCGACGAGCTCGTGGTGCACTACCAGCCGATCGTCGACCTGGCCGACACGCGCGTCGTCGGGTACGAGGCGCTCGTGCGCTGGCAGCACCCGTACCGCGGGCTCCTGCTGCCCGCGGCGTTCCTGCCGCTCGCGCAGGAGGCCGGGCTCGCGGTGCCGCTCGGGCAGTTCGTCGCGACGAAGGTCGCCGAGTTCGTCGCGTCGTCCCCCGACCGCACCACCTGGGTGTCGGTCAACGTGTCCGCCGACCAGCTCGGGGACGGGGAGTTCGCCACGACGCTGCTCGCGGAGATCTCCCGGCACCGGCTCATGGCGGGCCGCATCGTCGTCGAGCTGACCGAGTCCTCGCTCGTGGCGTCGGGCACGCGCATCCGCCACGAGCTCACGCAGCTCTCCGCCGCGGGTGTGCCGATCCTTCTCGACGACTTCGGCACGGGCGTCTCGCCGCTGTCCTACCTGCGCGACCTGCCCGTCGCGGGCGTCAAGCTGGACATGTCGTTCACGTCCGGGATCCCCGACGACCCCACGGCGGGCAAGGTGGTGCGTGCCCTGGGTGCGCTCGCGCGGGAGCTCGCGATGGTCACGATCGCCGAGGGCATCGAGCACGCCGAGCAGGCCGAGTACCTGCACCGCAACGGGTGGCGGTACGGGCAGGGCTGGTTGTACGGGGGAGCGCAGCCCGCGTCGGCGACGCTCGGGGCCGCGCCCCCGGCCACCGGTCTCGCGCCCCGCTCGGCCTGACGCGCCGCGTCTCAGCCGTTCGGCCGCCCGACGACCTCGGGTGCGGGGCCCGTCGGCTCACCGGGGGTGCGGCGCAGCGGGGCCGCGGTGCCCACCGCCTCGGTGACGCGGCCCGTGCGCTGCTCGGCGTCGCGCGCCGACAGCGTGCCGGCGCCGTCGACGACGTCCGTGAGCGCGTGCACGACGTGCCCACCCAGGCGGTCGACCGTGATGGGGGTCCACTCGACGCCCGTGACGCGGACCGGCCCGGCCTCGCGTCCGTCGGCGGCGAACGCGCCCGGACTGCTCAGGTGCGCGGTCAGCAGCACGCCCGAGTCGGTCTTGGGCGTGCAGCAGTCGCCGTCCTGGTTGGACAGGAAGTTGCCCAGCCCGTACGCGACCCACATGCCCGACCCGTCGGGTCCGCCGTCCAGGTGCACGATCGGCTGCGGCACGTGCGCGTGGTGGCCGATGTACAGGTCGATCTCGCCCGAGTCCGCCAGCTGCTGAGCCACCTGCTCCTGCTCGGCCGTGGGCGGGGTCTGGTACTCGGTGCAGCAGTGCACGCTCGCGACGACGACGTCCGCACCGTCGGCGCGTGCCTGCTTGGCCTGCGCGACCATCGCGGGCACGTCGATGCGCGTGACCGACCACGGCTTGTCGGCGTCCACCGGCATGCCGTTGGTGCCGTACGTCGCCGCGATGTGGGCCACCGTGACCTCCTGGCCCGCGCGCTCGAGCCGGTACAGCTGCGGCCGGGCGGCCTCCTGCTCGGTCCGCGCGGTGCCGACGTGCCCGAGCCCCGCCGCGTCGAGCGCGTCGAGCGTCGCGGCGACACCCGCGAAGCCCTTGTCGACCGAGTGGTTGGAGGCGGTCGAGCAGCCGTCCCAGCCGTTGTCCGCCAGGCCCTGCGCGATCTCGACGGGGGAGGCGAACACGGGGTAGCCGCTCGGCCTCGAGCCCGGGGGCGCGACGGGCACCTCCAGGTGGCACAGCGCCAGGTCCGCACCCTCGACCCAGGGCGCCATCGGCGCCAGCAGCGGGCCGAAGTCGACGCGGCCACCGCGGGTCGCGGACGCGATGACCGGCAGGTGCGGCAGCACGTCCCCCGCCGCGACGATCGTCATCTCGGCGTCGGGGTCCGGCGTCGGCGAGGGGGTCGGGGTGGGGCTCGTCGAGCGCGCGGGTGTGGTGGGCGCGGCGTCCGGCGGCGTCGCCGCATCCCGCTCCCACGGCCGCAGCGCTGCGACCGCACCGCCCACGCACGCCAGGATCAGGACCAGCGTGAGCAGCCCCGCGAGCAGCGGTGATCGGGTGTGCGCGCGGGCGTGTCGTGTCACACCGGGACCCTAGCCGCCCGTCGCGGGGCCGGGTCGGGACCGGTGGGCGGACGCGCCGCGCGCACGCACCGGTCGGCAGGGGCACGCGCGCCACGACCTAGTCTGTGCGGGTGAGCCCCGCACCTGCGCCGACGTGGAACCTGGCCAACGCGCTGACGGTCCTGCGCGTCCTCCTGGTGCCCGTGTTCGCGTGGGCGCTCCTGGCGGGTGACGACGTCCGCTTCCGGCTGCTCGCGACGGCGATCTTCGCGGTCGCCGCGGTGACCGACCGCATCGACGGCTGGTACGCGCGCCGCACCGGCCAGGTCACCGACTTCGGCAAGCTGCTCGACCCGATCGCCGACAAGCTCCTGATCGGCACCGCGCTGGTGCTGCTGTCCGCGCTGGGCGACCTGCCCTGGTGGGTCACGGTCGTCATCCTGGTCCGTGAGCTCGGGATCACCGTGCTGCGGCTGTTCCTGCTGCGCTACGTGGTGCTGCCCGCCTCGCGCGGCGGCAAGCTCAAGACCGTGCTGCAGTCCGTGGCGATCGGCCTCTACCTGCTCCCGCTGGACTCGCTGCCCGCCGCGGTCGAGGTGCTCGCCGGCGTGGTCATGGCGGGCGCGGTCGTGGTGACCGTGGTCACCGGCATGGACTACGTGCGCACCGCGGTGCGCGTCCGCCGGACGGCGACCGTCGGACCGGGCGTGTGAGGGCGCTGCCGTGACCGGTGCCGCCGGCACGTCGCGCGACCCTGCGGTCGCGGTGCTGGCTGCGCTCGGCGCTCGCGGCTGGACCCTCGGCGTCGCCGAGTCGCTGACCGGGGGACTCGTGTGCGCGCGGCTCGTCGCGGTCCCGGGGGCGTCCGCGGTGCTGCGCGGGGGGGTCGTCGCGTACGCGACGGACCTCAAGGCGCGCGTGCTGCACGTCGACGCGGACCTGCTGGCCGCACGTGGCCCGGTGGATCCCGACGTGGCCGCGCAGATGGCCGAGGGTGCGCGGCGGACGCTCGCGGCGGACGTCGGCGTCGCCACGACGGGCGTGGCGGGCCCCGAGCCGCAGGGAGACGCACCGGTCGGCACCGTGCACGTCGCGGTGGCCACGCCGGACGAGCGCGTCGTGCGTTCGCTGCTGCTCCCGGGGAGCCGCGAGCAGGTGCGCGACGCCGCAGCGGATGCGGCGCTCGGCCTGCTGCGCAGCGTCCTGGACCCCCGACCGGGCGGCGCGGTGACCACCGCTCGAGACACGGCCGGGTGAATCGTGGACGCCGGCCGCCGACGTCCCGGCCGGGGCGGGGAACACCGGGACGTGCGACGACGTTGGAGCAGGCGTGATGAACACTCGACCGCCCCTGCGTCGCCCGACCGCACGTGCGGGTGGTGCGCGGTACGGTGGCCAGGTGCCGAACCAGACGGCACACCGCGTCGACGGCCGGACCGTCGAGCGGAGGGACGAGACGAGAGGGGGAGCCCCGATGGTCGTACTCCGTCGCGAGATCGGCGACGTGCTGCGGGACGCGCGTCAGCGCCAGGGTCGGACCCTTCGTGAGGTCTCGTCGGCTGCGCGGGTGTCCCTGGGCTACCTCAGCGAGGTGGAGCGGGGGCAGAAGGAGGCGTCGTCCGAGCTTCTGCACAGCATCTGTGAGGCGCTCGACGTGCCGATGTCCCTGGTGCTGCGCGAGGTCAGCGATCGCGTCGCCGTCGCCGAGGGTCTCCTGATCCCCGACACCGTCCCCGCGGACCTCGCAGCGTCCATGGGGTGCACCGAGGGCGGCTGGGCGCGCACGCGCGCCGAGATCAGCCCGGTGCTGGCACCGGTCGGCTGATCGACCCGTGGCCTGACCGACCCGCGGCCTCCGGCCGCGGGTCGTCGCGCACCAGGCGCCGGTGGGTCCGTCTCACCGGCGCCTCGTCGCACGTCCGTGCGGTCCCGCGCGGTGCGGCGTGCAGGCTGCGGCGCAGACGGGGTCAGGTGCTCGGCGGTCGCTGGCACGACGGGCAGTAGAACACCGGACGTTCCATGGGTGGGCGGCGTGCCGGTGCGACCGCGATCGGCGTCCCGCAGCGCCGGCACGGCTGACGCACGCGTCCGTGGACCTGGCCGGGGGCGTCACCCGTCACCACCGAGCGCTGCATCTGCCGTCGCGCCACGACGTACAGGCGCGCGGGCGCCGGGACCTCGCTGGCCGGTGTCCACGGCCACAGCCGCTCCGCGAACAGCGACTCCGCGCAGTAGATCGTGCCGATGCCGGCCGCGACACGCTGGTCCAGCAGCACCTCGGCCGCCGGCGTCCGGCCCGCGGCGGTCCATCGGCGCCCGATCTCCGGGAGGTCGAGCTCGTCCGCCAGGACGTCCGGCCCCAGGTGCCCGATCAGGCTCGACTCGTCGCGCGTGCGCACGACGTCGAGCATGCCGAGCGACCGGCCTACCGCGGTCCAGGTCGCGGACGCCAGGACCGCGCGCACGTCGCCGCCGCGCGCGGCGGCCTCCGACGAGCCCGTCCGCGCCAACCGCCAGTGCCCGTCCATGCGCAGGTGCGTGTGGAGCGTGCGGCCGTCGTCGAACCGCGTCAGCAGGTGCTTGCCGTACGGCGTGGTGCCGAGGACCGTGCGTCCCACCAGGTCGACACCCGCGGCCGACGGCCAGCGCAGCTCCGCTCGGACCAGGACCTGACCGGCCAGCGCGCGGTCGAGGCCCGCCGCCGCCCGGCGCAGGATGTCACCCTCGGGCACGGCCGCCCCGCACGGTGCCCGTCACCGCGGACCGTCCACGCGCAGCCCGCGCGGGGTCGTCGCGAAGCCGGCCGCGACCAGCGCCCGACCGGCGGCCGAGCGCGCCGCGCCGTCGGCGAGCACACCGGCGCCGTCGATGCGGGACACCGTCAGACGTCCCGTGCGGCGGGCGACCGCGGCCAGACCTCGTGCCGCGGCCTCCAGGGTCGGCGTGTCGTCGTCGAACGTGAGCACGGTCCGCCCCCCGCGCTCGAGGTACAGCACCAGTGCGCCGTCGACGAGCACGACGAGCGAGCCGGCCTTGCGCCCGGGGCGGTGGCGTGCGGCCGCATCCGTCCCCTCGCGTGCGGCGGGGGGTGCGGGCCACGGCAGCGCGGCGCCGTACGGGTTGGCCGGGTCGGTCGCGGCGAGCACCACGACGGTCGGGGAGGCGCTCGCGTGCGCGGCGGGTGCGGAGTCGTCCGCGCGCTGCGCGGCGCGCTCCAGCGCGAGCGTGACGACGGACGCGTCCGTCCGGAGCTGGTCGACCGCACCGGGCAGCGCGAACTGCGAGCCCCCCAGCCGCTCCACGAAGTAGCCGCGCCGCACCTGGCCGCCCTGCTCAAGCGTCCCGAGGACGCGGTAGACGTCGGCGAACGTCCCGCCGATGCCCTCGAGCGGCGCGACCGTCCGGGTGAGCACTCCGTGGCGGTCCAGCAGCTGCGCGGTCAGGGCGTGCGCCCGCAGCGTCGGGTCCGGCTCGCGCTGCGGCAGGAGCGACCAGCGACCGGCGGCAGGGCCGGCACCGGGACGTGGACCCGCGGGCCGGCCGGCGGCGAGCGCACCGCGCAGCCCGAGGCGCGGTCGCATCGTGCGTCCGCGCGGCGCGGGTGCGCGCGTGCGGTGCGCGGTCGATCCCGTGCCGAGCCAGGCCCGCAGCGGGGCCAGGCCGTCATTGGTCACCCGGCCGGCCCACACCAGGTCCCACAGCGCGGCGACGACATCGGCCTCGCTCGTCAGACCGGCACCGGGTGCCGTCCCGTCCGCGATCTGCGCGGCCTCCGCGTCGGAGCCGAGGAGCTCGCGCACACGGGCGGCGAGCGGGCCCGCGAACCAGGCGCCACCGCCCGCGAGCGCGGCGAGCACGGCCGCGTGCACAGGACCTGCCGCGACGTCCGGCTCGTCGGGACCCGGGGCGGGGAGCCGCGGCAGCGTCAGATCGGCGACCGCGGTGGGGTGCAACGAGACGAGGCCGTCATGGCCGGACAGTGCGGCGTGCCCCGCCCAGAGCACCTCGCCGGCCGCCGTGAGCTCGTCGAGCATCTCGGGTCGGTAGTCGACGACGCGGGCCGGCAGGACGTGCGTCTCGAGAGCGGAGGCGGGCACCGCGAAGCCCGCGAGCTGCTCGACGACGCGGGCCAGCCCGTCCACGCCCCGCACCCCGCTGCCGGACGACCCGAGCACGGGTGCGACCGACTGCCACCGCGGCAGGAACACCCCGAGCGCCCGCGGGTCCACGGGCTCGACCTGCGAGCGCAGCGCGGCCAGCGACCGGCGACGCAGCGTGCGCAGCACCTCCGCGTCGCAGTACTCGTCGCCCGTGCCGCCCAGCTCGTCGGGACGCAGGCGACCCCGGACCACGGCGCCCGCGGTCTCGAGCCGTGCGAGCGCGGACGCCGCGACTGCCACCCCCCAGCCGTACCGCTCGGCCAGCGCGGTCGCCGTGAAGGGGCCGTGCGTGCGCGCGTGGCGCCGGACCAGGTCCCCGATCGGGTCCGGCAGGACCTCGGTGAAGGCCTCGGGCACGCCGACGGGCAGCGCGACGCCGAGCGCGTCCCGCAGACGGCCCGCGTCCTCGACGGCCGCCCACTGCTCGGCACGCGCGGGGTCGACGCCCCCGACGCGGACGGCGATCACGCGCCGTGCCGCCGCGAGCTCGTCGAGCCAGGTCGGCACGTGGTCGCGCACCTCGGGGCGCACGCGCTCCGCGAGCTCCGCGGCGGGCAGCGGGCCGTGCCGGCGGATGGCGTCCGCGAGCTGCTCGAGCGTCGTCGCCTGGCGCTCGGGTGCGCGTCCGGTGAGCTCGGCCTCGGTCTCCAGGACCGCGCGCGGGTCCAGCAGGTCGGCGAGCGCGGACTGCCCGGCCTGGCCCAGCAGCTCCGCGAGCAGCGTCGGGTCGAGCGTGAGGGCGGCGGCACGGCGTTCCGCGAGCGGTGCGTCCCCGTCGTACAGGAACTGCGCGGTGTACCCGAACAGCAACGACTGCGCGAACGGCGACGGCGACGGCGTGGTGACCTCCACCACGCGCACGCGCCCCGCGGCCACGTCCCGCATGAGCGCCGCGAGGGAGGCCGTGTCGAAGTCGTCCTGCAGGCACTCCCGCACGGCCTCGAGCAGGATCGGGAAGTCGGGGTGCTGGGCCGCGACGGCGAGCAGCTGCGCGGAGCGCTGGCGCTGCTGCCACAGCGGCTGGCGGCGGTCGGGCCGGCGGCGGGGGAGCAGCAGCGCCCGGCCCGCCGCCTCGCGGAAGCGCGCGCCGAACAGCGCCGACGACCCGAGCTCGGCGCGGACCTGCGCGACCACGTCGTCGGCGTCCAGGAGCAGGTCGGACAGCTCGATGCCCGGCCCGCCCGCATCGGTGACGGGCGCGGTGGAGTCCAGCGACCAGGCGTCCAGCGCGGCGTCGACGGAGTCGGGCAGGCGCAGCACGATGCCGTCGTCGGAGTGCATCACCGCCGCATCGGTGCCGTACCGCTCGCGCATCCGGGCGCCCAGGACCACGGCCCACGGTGCGTGCACGCGCGCCCCGTACGGCGAGTGCAGCACGATGCGCCAGTCGCCCAGCTCGTCGCGGAACCGCTCCAGGACCAGCGCGGTGTCGCTCGGCACCACACCCGTCGCGGCGACCTGCTCCCGCAGGTAGGCCAGCAGGTTGTCCGACGCCCACGGGTCGAGCCCGGCCGCCTGGACCGTGGCGAGAGCCGCGTCGTCCGGCGCCGTGGCGAGCTCGCGGACCCACGCGCCCATCGCGCGGCCCAGCTCCGCGGGCCGCCCGGGTGAGTCGCCCTTCCAGAACGGCAGGCGACCCGGCACGCCGGGCGCGGGCGACACCAGGACGCGGTCGGTGGTGATCTGCTCGATGCGCCAGGTGCTCGACCCGAGCGTGAACGTGTCACCGGCGCGCGACTCGTAGACCATCTCCTCGTCGAGCTCGCCCACCCGCTTGCCGCCGCGCACCCGGCCGCCGCTCGTCTCCGGGTCCACGGGCACGCCGCCCGAGCTCTCGGTGGCCAGGAACACGCCGAACAGGCCGCGGTCCGGGATGGTCCCCCCGCTGGTGACCGCGAGCCGCAGCGCACCCGGCCGGCCCGTGAGCACGTCGGTCACCCGGTCCCACACCACCCGCGGACGCAGCTCGGCGAACTCCTCGCTCGGGTAGCGGCCCGCCAGCATGTCGAGCACCGCGCGCAGCGTCGCGTCGCCGAGCTGGGTGAACGGCGCCGCCCGCCGCACCACGCGCGCGAGGTCGGTCACGGACCAGTCCTCGACCGCGACCATGGCGACCACCTGCTGCGCGAGCACGTCCAGCGGGTTCGCGGGCACGTGCAACGGCTCGAGGTCGCCCATGCGCATGCGCTGCGCGGTGACGGCGGCCGCGACCAGCTCGGCGCGGTAGGTGGGGAACACCACGCCGTGCGAGACCGCGCCCACCTGGTGACCCGCGCGCCCGATGCGCTGGAGCCCGCTCGCGACCGACGGCGGCGCGCCCACCTGGACCACCAGGTCGACCGCGCCCATGTCGATGCCCAGCTCGAGCGAGGACGTCGCGACGACCGCCGGCAGGTCGCCCGCCTTGAGCTCGCTCTCCGTGCGGGTGCGCTCGGCGCGGCTCATGGAGCCGTGGTGCGCGCGCGCGAGGATCGCCGACGCCTCCCGCGTGTCGATGCCTGCGGCCGCACCCGACTGACCGGGCGCCAGCGCGGGCTGGGCGGCACCCACGTCCGGGACGTCGAGCCCCTGGCGGCCCGCCCACACCTCGTTGATGCGTGACGTGAGCCGCTCGGCACCGCGCCGCGAGTTGGTGAACACGAGCGTCGAGCGGTGCGCCGCGACCAGGTCGACGACGCGTTCTTCGACGTGGGGCCACACCGACGCGCGCCGCGCGGGCGCCGCGGCGGCACCGGTCAGGTCGGGCTCGGACACGGGGTCGGCCGCGGCCACGACGCCCGCCAGGTCGGTCAGGTCCGGCACCGGGACGACGACGTCGACCCGGATCTCCTTGGTCGACGGCGGCTGCACGACGACGGTGTCACGTCCGCCCTCGGCGGGCGGGCGCGCACCCGCCAGGAACGAGGCCACCGCGTCGACCGGTCGCACGGTGGCCGACAGGCCGATGCGCTGCGCCGGTCCCGGACCGGCCTCGAGCAGCGCGTCGAGGCGTTCGAGCGACAGCGCCAGATGAGCGCCGCGCTTGGTCCCCGCGACCGCGTGGATCTCGTCGAGCACCACGGTGCGCACGCCCGCCAGGCCCGCGCGCGCACCCGACGTGAGCACCAGGTACAGCGACTCCGGCGTGGTGATGAGGATGTCGGGCGGCGTCGTCGCGAACGACCGGCGCTCGGCCGGGGGCGTGTCACCCGTGCGGATACCCACCCTGACGTCCGGCAGCGTGCGGCCCAGGCGAGTCGCCGCCTGCCGGATCCCGACGAGCGGCGAGCGCAGGTTCCGCTCGACGTCGGCGGCGAGCGCCTTGAGCGGCGAGACGTACAGCACGCGGCACCGGTGGGCGGCGTCCTGCGGCGGCTCGGCGGTGAGCAGGCCGTCGAGCGCCCACAGGAACGCCGCGAGCGTCTTGCCCGAGCCGGTGGGTGCGACCACGAGCGCGTGGCTGCCACCCGCGACCGCCTCCCATGCACCGGCCTGGGCGGCCGTCGGCTCGGCGAACGCGCCCGTGAACCACGCACGTGTCGGCTCGGAGAACCTGGTCAGCACCACGGCGCCATGGTGTCAGCCGGCGCCCACACGTGCCGTCCCGCTGCGCGTCACGTGCCCGCACGCTCGTCGATCGTGGGCGCCACGTGCGAGGCTGTCCGGGTGAGGTACAGCGAGTTCTGGGAGCTGGTCGAGGAGGTGCTGGGCAGCGCGCCCGGCCGGGAGATCGTCGCGAACCTCGTGGTGGGCGGGCTCGAGAACCGGACGGCGGCGGCGGCGCTGGAGGACGGCGCCGAGCCGCGGACCGTCTGGCACGCGCTGTGCGACGAGCTCGACATCCCCGAGAGCGAACGCTGGGGCGCGGACCTGCGTCGGGTTGCGCCACCACGGCGATGACCACCAGCCGGGCGCCGGACGAGGTCGGCCCGGACCGTGCCGGTGGCTCGCCGGCCGCCGGCCCGCGGACCCGGTCGCGCTGGCACCCGACGCTCGGCGACCTCGCGGACGCGACGCTCGGCCTGGTCACCACCGCGCTCGGCCTGGGCGCCGCGATCTCCCTGGTGGACGGCATCGCGGCACCCGGCCCGGCGGGCGTGCTGCTCGCGGCCGTGCTCGTCTCCGCGGGCGACCTCGTGGTGCGTGCGCCGCTGCGTGCGCTCGCGCGCGTGCTCGGTGCGATGGGTGCGCTTCTGCTCGGGCTGGTCGGACAGGTGGCGATCGCGTGGGCGGCGCTGATGCTCGTGCCCGGGATCGAGGTCACGGGTGCGGGTGCCGTGCCCGTCGTGATCGTGCTGTCCGCCGTCGTGATGGCGGCGGGCCGCTGGCTGATCGGCGCCAACGACTCGGACTACGTGATCGGCGACGTGCTGCGGCGTGCCCGCAACAAGGCGCGCCGTGCGGGCGCCGTGCCGCATCCCGACCGTCCGCCCGGGCTGCTCGTCGTGCAGCTCGACGGCGTCTCCGAACCCGTGCTGCGGGAGGCGGTCGAGGCGGGTCTCGCCCCGACCATGCAGCGGTGGCTGACCGAGGGCACCCATCGGCTCGAGACGTGGTGGGCGCGCGTGCCCTCGACGACGCCCGCGAGCCAGGCGGGGCTGCTGCACGGCGACTCGACACCCGTCCCCGCGTTCCGCTGGTGGGACCGCGGGCTCGGTCGCCTGGTCGTGACCAACCACCCGGCCGACGCCGCGCTGGTCGAGGAGCGGCTCACGTCCGGCCGGGGCCTGCTCGCGGGCGGGGGCACGGCCGTGCAGACGATGTTCACGGGCGACGCGGCCCGCAGCTACGCGGTGATGAGCCGCGCCCGCACGCGCGGGCCCGACGGCAGCGGTGCGGGGCTGGGGCCCGGAGCCGACTTCGTGCGGTTCTTCGCGAGCCCGTTCGTGCTGGCGCGCGCGGTCTCGCTCACGGTCGGCGAGATGGTCAAGGAGCTGTACCAGGCCCGTCGCCAGCACGTGCGTGGGGTCGAGCCGCGCATCTCGCGCGGCGGCTGGTACGTCCTGCTGCGGGCCGTGACCAACGTGCTGATGCGTGACCTCGCCACGTCTCTCGTGGCCGAGGCGGTGGTCCGCGGAGACCCTGCGGTCTTCGTCGACCTCGTGGACTACGACGAGATCGCGCACCACGCCGGCCCCACGCGGCCGGAGTCGATGCGCGCGCTCGAAGGGCTCGACCGGGTGCTCCGCACGCTCGAGCACGCGCTCGCGGTCGCGCCGCGTGCGTACCGCGTCGTGGTCCTGTCCGACCACGGTCAGGCACTCGGCGCGACCTTCGAGCAGGTCGAGGGGTGCAGCCTGCTCGAGACGGTGCGCGCGCTCATGGCCGAGCCCGACGCGGCGGGGCTGGAGAGCGGCACCGGCGAGGACTGGGGTCCGCTGAACGCCCTGGTGACGAGCGTGACCGGGTCGGCCGGCAGCAGCGCGGTAGGACCCGACGCGCGCGAGCGATCGGGCCGGGAGCCCGCGGGCACGCCGGACGTGGTCGTGGTGGGCTCGGGCAACCTGGGCCTGATCTGGTTCCCGCGCGCGGACCACCGGCTGGTGCTCGAGGAGCTCGAGGAGCGGTGGCCCGGCCTCGTCGCCGGGCTCGCGTCGCGGCCCGCGATCGGCGCGGTGGTCGTCGACACCGCCGCGCGCGGGCTCGTCGCGTTCGGCGCACGGGGGTTCGTGACGCTCGAGGACTCCGACGGCGACGGCGAGGGTGAGGACCCGCTCGCGGGCTACGGGCCCCGCGGGCGTGCGGACCTGGCGCGTGCCGCACGGCTGCCGCACACGGGTGACCTGCTGCTGGTCTCGAGGGTCACCGAGCGCGGGCACGTGCACGCGTTCGAGGGCCAGGTCGGCTCGCACGGCGGGATCGGTGGCGCGCAGAACCGCGCGATGCTGCTGCACCCCACGGAGTGGCCGGTCGACGACGACCTGCGCACGCGCGTGGGCGACGAGCGGCTGCTGGTCGGCGCCGAGGCCGTGCACGAGCAGCTCGTGCGGTGGGCGCGACGGCACGGCCTGCGCGACGGGTTGGACGACGCGCCGGCCGCACCGCTCGAGGAGGTCTCGCCGTGACGGACGCGCCGGCCGACCTGGTGGTGCGTTGGTTGGGCCACGCGAGCGTGGTCCTCGACCTGCCGGGTCATGACGCGGACGGAGCGCCGCGGCGGGTCCGCGTGCTCACCGACCCGCTCCTGCGCCGGCACGCGGGCCTCCTGCGTCGGCGGGGTGGCGCTCCACGGCCCGCGCACTGGGGCGGTGCCGACGCCGCGCTCGTCTCGCACCTGCACCACGACCACGCCGAGATCGGCTCGCTCGAGCTGCTCGGGGACGTCCCCGTGGTCGCGGCGCCCGCGAACGCGCGCTGGCTGCGTGCCCACGGCTTCGCCGGGATCGGAGTGCCCGAGGGACGGTGGTGGCACGTGCCCGGCACGTCCGTGCGCGTGATGCCCGTCCCGGCCGAGCACGGCCACCGTCCCATGCCGCACCGGCCCAACGCGGCGGTCGGGTTCGTGCTGCGGTGCGGGGACGTGCGGGTCTGGTTCGCGGGGGACACCGCACCGCACCCGGCGATGTCCGAGGTCCCGGCGCTGCTCGGCGGGACCGTCGACCTCGCGCTCGTCCCGGTCGGCGGCTGGGGTCCGCGGCTGTCGGGCGGGCACATGGACCCCGTGCAGGCCGCGCACGCCGTGGCGGCTGTGGGGGCGCGCGCGGCGGTCCCCGTGCACTGGGGCACGCTGCACGCGCCCGTGTCCCGGCGGCTGCCGCCGGGCTGGATGGACGAGGCGGGCCCCGCGTTCGCTGCGGCTGCGGGCCGCGTCGCGCCCGGGTGCGCGGTGCACGTGCTCGACCCCGGGGACGAGCTCCGGCTGGGCGTCGCGTAGCCGGACGGCGTGTCGGGCGCGGTCGAACGTCTGTTCGGTTATGGTGTGCCGTGGGTGAGGACGACCGCGTCGCACCCCGTCCCCAGGCCGCGTGCGAGCGCAGCCGTCCACAGCGGGCCGGGCCGGGCGGTCGGCATGTCGGTGGTCGG
The DNA here is from genome assembly GCF_000218545.1 of Cellulomonas gilvus ATCC 13127. Classification (NCBI taxonomy): domain Bacteria; kingdom Bacillati; phylum Actinomycetota; class Actinomycetes; order Micrococcales; family Cellulomonadaceae; genus Cellulomonas; species Cellulomonas gilvus. The sequence goes on along the minus strand of NC_015671.1, from coordinate 2,231,072 downwards.
GCATAGCGTCACCCGCGACGACGAGACCAGCCCCCGTAGGCGCAGCACGAGAGCTGCCCGAGACGAAGGTGGAGCACCATGCCCGCACCGCAGGACCGCGAGAAGGCCCTCGAGGCCGCCCTGTCCCAGATCGACCGCCAGTTCGGCAAGGGGTCGATCATGCGCCTCGGCGACGAGGGCCGTGCCCCCGTCGAGGTGATCCCCACCGGCTCGATCGCGCTGGACGTCGCGCTCGGCATCGGCGGCCTGCCTCGGGGCCGCATCATCGAGATCTACGGCCCGGAGTCCTCGGGCAAGACGACGGTCGCGCTGCACGCGGTCGCCAACGCGCAGCGCGCGGGCGGCATCGCCGCGTTCATCGACGCCGAGCACGCGCTCGACCCGGAGTACGCGAAGAAGCTGGGCGTCGACACCGACGCGCTGCTCGTGTCGCAGCCGGACACCGGTGAGCAGGCGCTCGAGATCATGGACATGCTGATCCGCTCGGGCGCGATCGACATCATCGTCATCGACTCGGTCGCGGCGCTCGTGCCCAAGGCCGAGATCGAGGGCGAGATGGGGGACAGCCACGTCGGTCTGCAGGCGCGCCTGATGTCGCAGGCGCTCCGCAAGATCACCGGCGCGCTCAACTCGTCGGGCACCACCGCGATCTTCATCAACCAGCTGCGCGAGAAGATCGGCGTCTTCTTCGGTTCCCCGGAGACGACCACGGGTGGCAAGGCGCTGAAGTTCTACGCATCGGTCCGCATGGACATCCGCCGCATCGAGACCCTCAAGGAGGGCACCGAGGCCGTCGGCAACCGCACGCGCGTCAAGGTCGTCAAGAACAAGATGGCGCCGCCGTTCAAGCAGGCCGAGTTCGACATCCTGTACGGGGTCGGCATCTCGCGTGAGGGCTCGCTCATCGACATGGGCGTCGAGCACGGGTTCGTCCGCAAGTCGGGCGCGTGGTTCACCTACGAGGGCGACCAGCTGGGACAGGGCAAGGAGAACGCGCGCAAGTTCCTGCGCGACAACCCGGACCTGGCCGAGGAGCTCGACAAGAAGATCAAGGAGAAGCTGGGCATCGGTGCGCGCATCGACGCACCGGCCGACGCCGCCGCGGCGGTCGACTTCTGAGCTCGCGCGCGGCGGGTGGGCGTCCCCGTCGTCGGCCGGCTGGCGAGCCGCCGACGACGGGGAGCGCCGCCGTGGAGGCCGAGCCCGACCAGGAGTCCGTCGCACGCGCCATCGCGCTGCGGCAGCTGACGGCGGCGCCCCGCAGCCGTGCGCAGCTCGCCGAGGCGATGGCGCGCCGCGACGTGCCCCAGGAGGTCGCCGAGCGCGTGCTCGACCGGTTCACCGAGGTCGGGCTGGTCGACGATGCGCAGTACGCGCAGATGCTCGTGCGGACACGGCACGCCGAGCGGGGCATGTCGCGCCGGGCCATCGCGCTCGAGCTGCGTCGGCGCGGCGTCGACGACGAGACCGCGGTCGAGGCGCTCGGTCAGATCGACGCCGACGACGAGGAGTCGGCCGCGCGTGACGTCGTGCGGCGCAAGCTGCGCGGCATGCGGGGGCTCGCGCCCGAGGTGCAGGCCCGCCGGCTGCAGGGCGTGCTCGGGCGCAAGGGCTACCCCGCGGGCGTGGTGTTCCGGGTGGTCGCGGAGGAGCTCGCGGCCGCCGGCGACGAGCCGGGCGGTCGCCCGAGCCCGGACGCCACCGTGCTCGAGCTCGACGACTGACGCCCGCCGTCGGGGTCCGGGGCGGTGCGCGCGTCGATGACCGAGCGGAGGCCGGCCGAGGGACGTCCCGCCGCGCCCGGGTCGATCGCGGTCCCGCGGTCCGACGGGCCGACGGACCGGATCGGCGCAGGCCCGACCGGCGCGGCGCGGCCCCGCTGCCCCCGTGCGCGCGTCGCGTGCGTGAGAATGGCCGTGCCACCGGTCGCGGCGGGGGCGCCGCAGACGTGGCGCGCGACCGGCATCCGCGTCCCCGACGGACGACCGGACCAGCCACGGGCGATCGGAGGAGTGCGTGCAGGAGAGCGACATCGCGTTGATCGTCGGCCTGCTCGGCGCGTGCCTGGTCGCGCTGCTGCTGGTGCTGCTGGCGCGCCGGGAGGCCGCCGCGCAGCGTTCCCAGGCGGCCCAGGACGTCGCGGGCATCAAGGAGGAGGCGCGCAACCACCTCAAGGCCGCCGCACGGCGGGAGGAGCGCGCACGCGAGCGCGAGCTCGCCGCGGTCGCCGAGCAGGCGCAGGCCGCCGAGCACGAGAAGCGCGCGCGTGAGCACGAAAGGGCGGCGGCGGAGGCGGAGCGCGTGGCCGAGCGCGAGCTCGCCGCCGCCGAGCGGCGCGCTGCCGCGCAGGTCGCGCGCGCGGAGGACGCGGCCCGCCGGCTGCTCGCCGACGCCGAGGCGAAGGCGCTCACGGATCTCGAGCAGGCGTCCGGCCTCACCGCGCAGGACGCACGCCTCGAGCTCACCCGGCGCATCACCGAGCAGGCGCAGAACGACGCGGCGTCGCAGGTGCGCCGCGCGGAGGCACAGGCGCGCCGGACCGCGGAGGCCCGGGCGCGTCGGATCGTGGCCACGGCGGTGCAGCGCACCGCGGTCGCGACCAGCGCGCAGTCGGCCATCACGGTCCTGGCCCTCCCGTCGGACGAGATGAAGGGCCGGATCATCGGCAAGGAGGGCCGCAACATCCGGCACTTCGAGGCGCTGACGGGTGTGAACGTGCTCGTCGACGAGCAGCCGGACTCGGTGGTGCTCTCCTCGTTCGACGCCGAGCGCCGCGAGGTCGCGCAGATCACGCTCGAGGCGCTCATGGCCGACGGGCGGATCCATCCGCAGCGGATCGAGGCCGCGTACGCCGAGGCGCTCGCCGGTGCGGACGAGCGCGCGGTCGCGGCAGGCCACGACGCGGCTGAGCGTGCGGGCGTCGAGGGGCTGCACCCCACGCTGATCCGGACGCTGGGCCGGCTGCGGCTGCGGACCTCCTACGGGCAGAACGTGCTCGAGCACCTCGTGGAGACGGCGCTGCTCGCGGCGTCGCTCGCGGCCGAGGTGGGCGCCAACCCGGTGGTCGCGCGACGCGGGGCGTTCCTGCACGACATCGGCAAGGCGCTGACGCAGGAGGTCGCCGGGACGCACGCGACGATCGGAGCCGACCTGGCGCGCCGGCACGGCGAGCCCGAGGAGATCGTCAACGCGATCGCGGCGCACCATGACGAGGTCCCGGTCGAGACGGTCGAGGGCGTCCTGGTGCAGGTCGCGGACGCGATCTCCGCCTCCCGCCCGGGCGCGCGGCGGCAGGAGCTCGACCAGTACGTCGAGCGCATGGACAAGCTCGAGGCGCTCGTCGCCGCGCACGCGGGGGTGCGGCGCGCTCTGGCGATGTCGGCGGGTCGCGAGGTGCGTGTCGTCGTGGAGCCGACCGAGGTGGACGACTACGCGCTGCCGCAGCTCGCGGTCGCGATCGCGCGGCACATCGAGGCGGACCTGACGTACCCGGGTGAGATCAAGGTGACCGTGGTGCGGGAGATCAGGGCGAGCGCGACGGCCGGCTGACCGGTCGCGGTCAGGACGCGTCGCGGCCCGTGGCCGCCAGGCTCGGTGCCTCGGCGCGCGCGCGGCCCGCGGTCCGGCGCCCGACCCGCCCCGCGAGAACCTCCGCGAGCCGGGTGAGCAGCCAGTTGATGACGATGAACACGACGGCCGCGACGACCAGCGACTGCAGGATGTTGCCGTTGCCGGACCCGAAGCGGCGGGCCGCGGCGAGCAGCTCGGGATACGTGATGATCGCGCCCAGCGCGGTGTCCTTGAGGATGACCACGAGCTGGCTCGCGATCGCGGGGAGCATCGCGATCACCGCCTGCGGGACCTCGACCAGGCGCAACGACTGCCCACGCGTCAGGCCCGTGGCCAGCGCCGCCTCCCGCTGACCCTTGGGCAGGTTGTGCACGCCCGACCGCACCAGCTCGGCGAACACCGCGCCGTTGTACAGCGTGAGCCCGAGCACGACCGCGACGAGCGGGAGGTCCACGGGGTCGACGACGTCCAGCTGCGGAAGGAACAGGTAGAAGAAGACCATCATGAGGAGCACGGGCACGGCGCGGAAGAACTCCACGACCCCGCCGCTGACCCAGCGCACCGCACGCGACGCCGACAGCCGGCCGAGCCCGAACACCAGGCCGAAGGCACCGGCGGTGACGATCGACAGCCCTGCCGCGACGAGGGTCTGCCGCAGCCCGGGGAGCAGGAAGTTCTCCCACGCGTTCGCGGTCAGCAGCGGCTGCCACAACGCGCCCGCGAGCTGTCCCTTGCGGTCCAGGAGGACGAGCGCATAGGCGCCGATCCCGGCGACGACGAGCGTCGCGACGACGTTGATCCAGACCATCCGCCGACGGGCGCGCGGACCGGGGGAGTCGAACAGCACCGAGCCGCTCACCGGGCCACCGCCCAGCGCCGGGACAGGGCGGTGGTCACGAGCCCGATCGGCACCACGATCAGGACGAACCCGACGGCGAACACGAGGAACACGAGGACGGTCACGTCGCCCCGGGCCTCGATCATGGTGCGCATGAGGCTGGACGTCTCGACGACCGACCCGGCGGCCGCGACGGTCGAGTTCTTGGTGAGCGCGATGAGCACGTTGCCGAGCGGGGCGACGGCCCCCCGGAACGCCTGGGGCAGGATGACCAGCCGCGCGCTCGCCGCGAACCCCAGCCCGATCGCGCGAGCGGCCTCGGCCTGACCCACCGGGACGGTGTTGACGCCCGAGCGCAGCGCCTCGCACACGAACGCCGCGTGGTAGACCGTCAGGCCGAGCACGGCGAGCCAGAAGAAGTTCTGCTGGAAGTCGCCGGACAGCGTGATGCCGAGCTGCCCCCACAGCCCGAGCACGCAGAAGACGATGATGACGGTCAGCGGGGTGTTGCGGAGCAACGTGACGTAGGTGGTGCCCGCGAACCGCAGGCTCGGCACGGGGGAGATGCGCATGAGCGCGAGCACCGTCCCGATGACCAGCGCGAAGATCGCCGCCCAGAACGTCAGCTGCAGGTTCACCCAGAACGCGCCGAGCACGTCGAACTCACGGAACAGCGACGTCAGGTCGTCCACGGGCTCTCCTTCCGTCTGGTGGGGACGCGCGGGGTCGGGTCCCGCCCGGCGCGGGTGCTGGGTGCAGCAGCCCCGTGGTGCGCGCGCGGCGGCGCGCGCACCACGGGGGAGGCGTCAGCCGCAGGCCGCGGGCGTCGGCGGGTTCGCGTCGGAGGGCACGTACCCGGAGGCGCCCACGTTCTCGTCGAGCGCGCTCTGCCAGGACCCGTCCTCGATCATCGCGGAGATCGCGTCGGTCACGGCCTGGCACCGGTCGGAGTCCTTGGGCAGGCCGACGCCGTAGTTCTCCTCGGAGAACGGGTTGCCGACGACCTTGACCTTGCCCTCGTTCGCGGCGATCGACGCGAGCCCGGCGAGGATGATGTCGTCGGTCGTCACGGCGTCCACCGTGCCGGCCGTGAGCGCGGTCACGCACTCGCTGTAGCCCGGCTGCTCGAGGAGCTGGGTCCCGGCGGCGTACTCGTCCTTGATGCGCTGCGCCGAGGTCGAGCCGGTGACGGAGCACAGGTTCTTGCCCTCGAGGTCCTCGGGGCCGCTGATCGAGCTGTCGTCCGCCGCGACCAGCAGGTCCTGACCGGCGACGAAGTACGGCCCCGCGAAGGACACGACCTCCTTGCGCTCGTCGGTGATCGAGTAGGTCGCGAAGATCATGTCGACCTGGCCGTTCTGCAGCATGGTCTCGCGCTGCGCGGACGGGGACTCGACGAACTCGATCTGGTCCTCGCTGAACCCGAGCTTGTCCGCGACGTACGTCGCGACCGCGACGTCGAAGCCGGTGTAGGTGTCGCCGTCCTTGAACCCGAGGCCGGGCTGGTCGAACTTGATGCCGATCCGGATGGTGTCGCCGCCGGTGCCTCCGGTCGCGTCGTCGTCGTCGGGGGAGTCCGACGAGCACGCGGCGAGCGCGAGCGCTCCGGCGAGCGTCAGTGCGGTGAGCGTCCTGGTCCGGTGTCTCGTGCGCATGAGCAGTCCCTTCGTGTCGGGTGTCGCGGGTGTCGTGCGGGAGCGGTCGGGTCGGGCCGGGTCGGGTCAGTGGGTGAGGATCTTGGACAGGAAGTCGCGGGCGCGCGCGCTCGTCGGCGCGGTGAAGAAGGTCTCGGGATCGGCCTCCTCGACGATCTCGCCCGCGTCCATGAAGACGACGCGGTTGGCCGCGCGGCGCGCGAAGCCCATCTCGTGCGTGACCACGAGCATCGTCATGCCGTCGCGTGCGAGGCCGACCATGACGTCGAGGACCTCGTTGATCATCTCCGGGTCGAGCGCGGACGTCGGCTCGTCGAACAGCATGACCTTGGGGTCCATGGCCAGTGCACGCGCGATCGCCACGCGCTGCTGCTGACCTCCGGACAGCTGTGCGGGCAGCTTGTCCGCCTGGTTCGCGACGCCGACGCGCTCGAGCAGCTCGACCGCACGGGCGCGGGCCACGGCCTTCTTGACGCCCTTGGCCTTGACGGGTCCGAGCGTGACGTTCTCCAGCACGGTCTTGTGCGCGAACAGGTTGAACGACTGGAACACCATGCCGACCTCGGCGCGCAGCCGCGCGAGCTCGCGCCCCTCGTCGGGCAGCTCCCGGCCGTCGATGCGGATCGTGCCGTGGTCGAACGTCTCGAGGCGGTTGATCGTGCGGCAGAGCGTCGACTTGCCGCTGCCGGACGGGCCGATGATGACGACGACCTCGCCGCGGTCCACCGTCAGGTCGATCGACCGCAGGACGTGCAGGTCGCCGAAGTGCTTGTCGACGCCCCTGAGCTCGACGAGGGGCGTGCCCGTCCTCGTCTGCTCCGCCGGGCCCCCGGGGTGCCGTGCCGTCGCCGCGTCCACCATCCGACGAACGTAGGGTGAAATGTCCGACCTCGCATCCACTGCGGTGCGAGGCGGCCGAGGCGGACCGGCTCCGGGGCGGGCGAGAGCCCCGCGGCGGGTGACGTCGCACACCCGGGCCGGGCCTACCCTGGACGGTGATGTCCACGACCCTGACCGACGCCAGCACGACCGCGTCGACCCCGCAGACGCCCCGACGGACGTACCTCGTCAAGACGCTCGGGTGCCAGATGAACGTGCACGACTCGGAGCACATGGCCGGCATGCTCGAGGCGGCCGGCTACGTCGCGGCGAGCCCCGAGCAGGCCGCGGCCGAGGACGCCGACGTCATCGTGATCAACACGTGCGCGGTGCGCGAGAACGCCGCGGACAAGCTGTACGGCAACCTGGGCAGGCTCGCGGGCACCAAGCGGAGCAGGCCCGGCGGCATGCAGATCGCGGTGGGCGGGTGCCTGGCCCAGAAGGACCGCTCGGGCATCGTCGAGCGGGCGCCGTGGGTCGACGTGGTGTTCGGGACGCACAACCTCGACGTGCTGCCCGCGCTGCTCGAGCGCGCACGCCACAACGCGGCGGCCCAGGTCGAGATCGAGGAGTCGCTCAAGGTCTTCCCCTCGACGCTGCCGACCCGGCGTGAGTCCGCCTACGCGGGCTGGGTGTCCATCAGCGTGGGCTGCAACAACACGTGCACGTTCTGCATCGTGCCGCACCTGCGCGGCAAGGAGCGCGACCGGCGGCCGGGCGAGGTGCTCGCCGAGGTCGAGGCCCTCGTCGCGACGGGTGCGATCGAGGTGACGCTGCTGGGACAGAACGTCAACTCCTACGGCGTCGGCTTCGGTGACCGGGGCGCGTTCGCCAAGCTGCTGCGTGCGGTCGGTGCGGTCGACGGGCTCGAGCGCGTGCGGTTCACGTCGCCGCACCCCGCGGCGTTCACCGACGACGTGATCGCCGCGATGGCCGCGACGCCGACCGTGATGCCGCAGCTGCACATGCCGTTGCAGTCCGGTTCTGACCGGGTGCTGCGCGCGATGCGCCGGTCCTACCGCGCCGAGCGGTTCCTCGGGATCCTGGACCGCGTCCGGGACGCGATCCCGCACGCCGCGATCACGTCGGACATCATCGTCGGCTTCCCGGGCGAGACCGAGGAGGACTTCGCCGCGACGCTCGAGGTGGTCGAGGCGTCGCGGTTCGCGTCCGCGTTCACGTTCCAGTACTCGCCGCGCCCGGGCACGCCCGCCGCCGACCTGCCCGGCCAGCTGCCCAAGGCCGTGGTCCAGGAGCGGTACGAGCGGCTCGTCGCCCTCCAGGAGCGCATCTCGCTCGAGGAGAACCAGGCGCAGGTCGGCCGTCGCATCGAGGTGCTCGTCTCGCACGGGGACGGCCGCAAGGACGCCGAGACGCGCCGGCTGTCCGGGCGTGCGCCCGACAACCGGCTCGTGCACCTCGCGCTGCCGGACGGCTGGGCCCAGCCGCCGCGACCGGGGGACATGGTGACGGTCGAGGTCACGCAGGCCGCACCGCACCACCTGGTCGCGGACTCGGGTGCGCTCGGCGGGACGTTCGAGGTGCGCAGCACACGCGCGTCGCAGGCATGGCAGGCACGGCAGGCGGGCGACGACGCGCATGCGCACGGCGACGGCTGCGGCACCGCGCCCGCGGGTCCCGTGAGCCTCGGCATCCCGGTCCTCGCGACACGCTGACCAGCGGGGAAACCCGCCCGCGGTGCCGGAGCGGGCCGCTAGGGTCGAACGCGTCGCGGCGTCTGGTCGTGACCGGGAGCCGCGCCGTCGCGGCCGTGCGAACAGGGGAGCACGCATGCGTGCATGGACAGGACGGACCGCGCTCGTCGCGGTGCTCGCGGGCGGGCTCGCGTGGGGGGCCGCATGGCCCGCCTCCGCGCAGGACGACCCCGCGGGGACGTCGACGAGCGGCACGGGCGACGTCGCGGCCGCTGTCACGTCACCGGGCGACGTCCGCGTCGCCACGGACGACGAGGGCAGCACGATCAGCTGGTCGCCGCGCGACCTGCGGGCGTACGGGGACGCGCGCGTCGAGTTCCGCACGCAGGACGGCCTGCTGGGTGTCCCGACGAGCGTCGGCGCGGCGTACGTGCTCCGGGTCCCGGGCCGCACCGACGTCGCGCGTGCCGACGTCCAGGTGACGCTCGGCGGGCGCGTCCTGGCCGGACCGGGCACGGGGGCTGAGGCCCCCGCCGCGACCAGCCCGCGGGTGCCACCGGTCACGGCGCTCCTGCCGCAGGACCCGGGCCGCGCGGGCACGTACGCCACCACCACGTGGTCCTACCGGCTGCCGTCCATCCGGCTCGACGGGCTGCCGGCCAAGGTCGAGATGGTGGGGCAGGTCGTCGCGCCCGTCGGCGCCACCGGCCGCCGACCCGTGGTGCTCTTCCTGCACGGGCGGCACACCACGTGCTACGCGCCCGGCGGCGAGGAGCTGTCGATCGACTGGCCGTGCCCGCCGGCACTGCGCCCCATCCCGAGCCACCGCGGGTACACGCAGACGCAGAAGCTGCTCGCGAGCCAGGGCTACGTCACGGTCTCGGTGGCCGCGAACGGCATCAACGGTCAGGACGGCGACCTGCTCGACGCGGGCGCCGACGCCCGTGCGAAGCTCGTGCGTGCGCACCTGGACGTCCTCGCGGACTGGGACGCCGGGACCGGCGCGGGCCCCGCGAAGCGCACCACGCTCAAGGACCGGCTGGCGCTGCGCAAGGTCATGACCGTCGGCCACTCGCGCGGTGGTGAGGGCGTGCAGCGCGCCGCGATCCAGGCGCAGGCGTCCGACCGGTTCCGCATCGTGGGCCAGGTGCTCGTCGCACCGACCGACTTCGGCCAGCAGGTCGCGGTGGGCGTGCCGACGACCACCCTGCTGCCTTACTGCGACGGCGACGTCTCCGACCTGCAGGGCCAGATGTACGTGGACCAGGCCTCCCGCGCGACGGCGGGCGACCGCGCGACGCGGTCGGCGGTCCTGGTGATGGGCGCGAACCACAACTACTTCAACTCCGAGTGGACCCCGGGTGTCGCGGCCGCACCGGCGTGGGACGACTGGTACGAGCCGAGCGACAAGGTGTGCGGCACGTCCGCGCCGCAGCGCCTCACCGCGGCCCAGCAGCGGTCGGTGGGCGCCACGTACGTCGCCGCCGCCGCCCGGACCTACCTCACGACGAGCACGTCCGCGCTCCCGCTGCTGGACGGCACGCCCGTCCGCGCCGCGTCCGCGGGTCCGGCGGTCGTGCTCTCGCACGCGGTCGGGGGGCGCCGCACGGCGCTCGTCGTGCCGGGCGAGGTCGGCAAGGTCACCGCGTCGGGGGACATGACCTCGACGCTGTGCCTCGGCACGGGTGGCACGGCCGCGAACCGGTGCGGACGGGACCACGGCTCACCCCACTGGTCGCCGCAGGCGCAGTCGTGGCTGTCGGAGGACGTGCAGCTCTACCGGCTGCGCTGGACGTCGGCGGGGGCCACGGCGCGGATCGGCGTCGCGGACGCCGACCTGACGTCGCGGCGCTACCTGGACCTGCGGCTGATCGCACCGCCGCAGCAGGGCACGCCGCGCGTCGAGGTCGTGTTCCGGGACGACGCGGGGCGGCGTCTGGCCTCGGCCCCGGTGCGGCAGGCGGGCGTCCTGCCGCTGACCATGGCGGGCCACCTGTGGGCGCAGAACGTCCGCGTCCCGTTCCCGGCAGGGCTCGACCGGAGCGCGATCGCCTCGGTGACGCTCCGCGCGCTGAGCCCACGCGGGACGGTGTACCTGCTCGACGCGAGCGCCGCGTCGAGCGGCCTCGCGACGTCGACCGCGAGCGTCCGGACGGTCGCGCGTCTGGACGTCCCCGAGTCGACCGTGCTCCGCGCGACCACGGACGGCACGCAGACCGGCTACGTGGTGATCCCCGTCGCCGGGACGCGCACCGAGTCGTCGCGGGTGCAGGTCGTCGTGATCGACCAGTCCGGCCGCAGCGCGCTGCCCGAGGTCCGCGAGGTGGTGATCCGGCCCGGGCAGGACTCCGTGCGGATCCCGATCCGCTTCTCGGGCGACGACGGGTACGCCGACCCCGACAGCCCGTTCCTCGGCTACCAGCTCGCGGTCCGGGCCGAGCGCAACGCGGTCGTCGACTCGTACGCGGGTGCCGTGCGCACGCTCTCGCGCACGCCGCGTCCGGAGCTGTCGGTCGACGACGCCGCCGCTGCCGCGGTGCCCGGTGAGAACCTCAGCTGGCGTTTGCGGCTCACCGAACCCTCGGCGCAGGAGATCTACCTGCAGGTGCGCGCGACCGCGCCAGGTGGGGGCGAGCTGACGCTCGGCGACCTGCCCACGGGGTGGCTGACGTCGGTGGGCGTCGTAGGTCGGCCCGAGGCGACGCTGTCGGAGGCGGGCCTCGAGCTCATGGTGACGATCCCGCCGTACGCGACGAGCGCGCTGCTCGAGATCCCGGTGCGTCGTGACGTGTCGTTCAGCGGCACGCGCGCGGTCGCGCTCCAGGTGGTCACCGAGCCGTTCGAGCCGGGCAGCATCCCGCTCACGGGGACGGTCACCGCACCCTGATGGTGCAGGATCACGGCGTGGGGCGTCCGGACGCCCCACGCCGTGGCCCGTCAGTTGTCCGGGACGTCCGGCGGGGGGCCGCCCCCGGCGGGCAGCGTCGACTCCAGCGCGGCGAACAGCTGCACACCCGTGCCGAGCCCGCACGCGAGGATCTGCTCGAGCTGGTTGTCCGTGGCCCCCGGCTCGAGGTCCGCGGAGACCTCGCTGTACAGCGCGAGCATGCCCTCCTCCTCGCGGAGGTACGCCTTGGGCCAGATGCGCTCGCGGTTCCAGTCGTTGAGCGCGAGCGAGACCGCGGCGCGCTGCTCGAGCGGCAGCTGGCGGTGCCAGCGGCCCCGGATCTGGATGATCTCGGCGTTCTCGCCCAGCAGCAGGAACCAGAAGCGGCTGCCGTCCCAGGTCCCCGTGAGGTCGCCGTCGTCGTCCACCACGAACCGGTAGCCCCGCGCCAGGAGGTAGTCGCCCACGCGGTCACGTGTGACGGGACGCGGCACCTGATCGTCCGAGGGCGCGCGCTTGGCGGGCGTGGGCAGTCCGCCCAGCGCCCGCAGCAGCCACCCGGGGCCGTTCACGGCGCCGTCCCGGCCGGGTCGGGGTACAGCTCGTCGAGCGCGTCGAAGAACATGCTGCCGGTGGACAGGCCGCAGAACAGCAGCTGCGAGAGCTGCTCGTCGGTCGCGCCGTGCTCCAGGTCGGTCGCGACCTCCGAGACGACGTGCACGCGGCCGTTGTCCCGCACCCGCACGTACGCCTTGGGCCAGATGCGGTCGGCGTTCCACTCGTTGCACACGTCGAGCACCTCCTCGAGGCGCTCGATCGCGATCTCGCGGTGCCACTGCCCGCGCACCTGCAGGATCTCGGACTGCTCGCCGAACAGGAAGAAGTAGAACAGGCGGCCGCGCCACAGGCCGCCCAGGTCGCCGTCGTTGTCGATGAAGTAGCTGAAGTCGTTCTGCGCCATCCACGCCGCGATGCGCGCGGGTGACAGCGGCGTCGGGTTGTCGCCCGCGACCTCGACCGCGCCCAGCTCACGCGCCAGCAGGCGCGCCACGCTGTCCTGCAGCTCGTCGTCGGACGGCTCGGGCCGCTGCGGGGCGGGCGACGACGAGGTGGCGCGACGACCCGCCCGGCGCCACCAGGGCCGGTGCGGTTCGGGAAGCCCTGCCATGAGGTGGACCCTACCCGCGCCCGCTGACACATGCCCCGGGCGGCGTCCAGGAACTGGGACGCTTCCGCCGAGACCGGGGCGAGACACCCGGCTGCGAGCGAGGACGGCTAAGGTCGCTGCGGCGCCCGGCCGGTCATGGCGGTGCACGACGACGAGGAAGACGGTGACCTGATGGGGTTCTTCAACAAGCCCGACGCCCTGCCGGCCGAGCCGAGCGGGCTCGCACCGCTCAGCGACGCGCGGATCAAGGCGGTCCTCGACGCGCGCGGCTACAACTACGGGGTCGACGGCGACGGCGACATCGGGGGCATCTGGGACGACCACCTGTTCTACTTCCTGCGGATCGGCAGCGAGCAGGAGCACCTGCAGGTGCGCGGCCGCTGGTCGCGCCCGCTCTCGGCCGCGCACTACACGGCGGTGCTCGAGCTCGCCAACGAGTGGAACATCAACAAGCTGTTCCCCAAGACGTACGTGCGCGTCGAGGACGGCGACCTGGGCGTGTACGCCGAGCACACCGTGGACTACGAGCCCGGTCTGACGGACGAGCAGCTCGACCAGCACCTCGCGTGCGGCGTCTCGACCGCGCTGTCGTTCTTCGGTCTGCTCGACGAGCGGTTCCCCGAGGCGGTCGAGCAGTTCCGGGCGATGGACGCGGCGCGGCGAGAGCAGGAGTGAACGGCCCGGACGCGACGAACTTCCAGGTCGACCTCCGCGGCGTCGTCGACCTGCTGGCCCGGCACCTGTACTCGGGTCCGCGCGTCTACCTGCGTGAGCTGCTGCAGAACGGCGTGGACGCGATCACCGCGCGCCGCGCGGTCGATCCGGCGGCACCCGCACGGGTGCGGCTGCGACCGTTCGACGGCGGCGGGCTCGAGGTCACGGACACCGGGGTGGGGCTCACGCCCGACGAGGCGCGCGAGCTGCTCGCCACGATCGGCCGGTCCTCGAAGCGGGACCTGGACCTGGGCGTCGGCCGGGACGAGTTCCTCGGGCAGTTCGGCATCGGGCTGCTCTCGGCGTTCATGGTCGCCGAACGCATCGAGCTGGTCTCGCGCTCGGCGGTGCACCCGGACGCGCCCGTGGTGCGCTGGTGCGGCTACGACGACGGCAGCTACACGCTGGAGGAGCTGACGGGCGCCGACGCGGCGCGGCAGGACGTCGGGTCGACGGTCCGGCTGCTCCCGCGGCGGGACGCCGAGCACTGGCTCGAGCCCACGACGGTGGTCGCGCTCGCCGAGGAGTTCGGCGGCCTCCTGCCGGTCGACGTCGCGGTGCAGGTCCCGCTGGTCGCCGTGGGCGGACCGGACGACGGGGCGCCGGAGGGCGCCGAGCGCGTGTGGCGCAGGACGAGCGCACCCGCGCTCCCGTGGCGCACGGGCCGCACGGGTGAGCAGCGCGATGCCGAGCTCGCGGACTACTGCGAGCGCACGTTCGGCTTCCGACCGCTCGCGCACCTCGACCTGGACGTCCCGGTCGCGGGGGTCGACGGTGTCGCGTTCATCCTGCCGAGCAGCGCGCCGGCCTCGGCCGCGGTGCACCGCGTGTACCTCAAGCGCATGCTGCTGGGCACGCGCGTACCCACCGTGCTGCCGGACTGGGCGTTCTTCGCCCGGTGCGTGCTGGATGCGAGCGCGCTGCGGCCCACGGCCTCGCGCGAGGCCTTGTACGAGGACGAGGTCCTGCTGGCCACCCGGGACGCGCTCGGCGCCGCGGTCCGCACGTGGACCATCGAGACGCTGCGCTCGTCGTCGGGGTTGCGGCGCCGGTTCGTCGAGGCGCACCACCTGGCGCTGCGTGCGCTCGCGACGAGCGACGACGACGTGCTCGACCTCACCGCGCAGGTGCTCCCGTACGAGACGACGGACGGCACGCACACGCTCGAGGAGGTGCGGCAGGCGACCGGCTCGATCGTCTACGCGGCCACGGTCGAGGAGTACCGCCGCATCGCGCCCGTCGCGCGCGCCGAGGGCCTCGTGGTGGTCAACGGCGGCTACGCCTACGACTCCGACATCCTCGAGCGCCTGGCCGCGCGTCACCCGTCGTGGGGTGTGCGCCCCCTGAGCACGAGCGACGTCGCGCAGGTGCTCGGCCTGCTCCCACCCGTGCGCGAGATCGAGCTGGCCGGGTTCGTGACCGCGGCCAACGCGCTGCTCGAGCCGCTCGAGTGCGAGCTGCAGCTGCGCGAGTTCGAGCCGACCTCGCTGCCGGCGCTGCTGCTGCAGGACCGCGAGGGCGACCACCAGCGCAACCTCGCACGCACGGTCGCGGAGGGTGACGACCTGTGGGGCGAGCTGCTCACCGGCTTCGCACGGGACGCCCAGCCCCGCCGTCTGGTCCTCAACTGCGCCAACCCCGTGGTCGCGGACCTCGTGGACGCGCCCGCGGGTGACGTGCGTGACGCGGGAGTCCGTTCGTTGTACGTGTCCGCGACTCTCCTGGCGGGCGAGCCGCTGCGTGCGCGGGACGCCGAGCTGATGACCTCGGCGCTCGCCGTGCTGCTGCGGGCCGGCGTCGCGCAGGCCTCGGTCGCGGACGGCGCGGTTCCGCCCGCGGGCGATCCGCACGCGCCCGGCACGGACGCGTCCGGCGTCCCCGACCCCGACGAGACCGGAGGACCACGGTGACCCCCTCGCTCGAGAGCACCAACCGCGAGATCAGCCGCCTGCGCGACCTGCCCTACGGCGTCGCGCGCACGGCCGCGTTCGAGCAGCTCGTGGCGCGGATCGAGGCCGAGGGCCCCGACCCGGCGCGCGCCTACGCGTACGCGGGCCTGGTCGAGTCGCTCGTGTGGGGGCAGGAGGTCGAGAAGGCCTTCGTGCCGTTCACGCGCTGGATGCGGTGGGCCGACGAGCACCCCGAGCACCTCGACGACGACGACTGGCACCTGCTGTTCTGGTCGTTCAAGTGGATGGTCGCCGACCTGATGGACTACCCCACGGTCTCGCGCGACCAGATCGAGCGGACGCTCGCGGACATGGAGCGCCGGTACGCGCTCGCGGGCAACGGCATGAACGCCGTGCGCCACCAGCACTTCCTGTGGGCGTGGGCGCAGGACCACCCGGACACCGGCGCGGCGTACGACGCGTGGGTCACCACGCCGCGGGACGACTACTCGCAGTGCGAGGCGTGCGAGCCGGGGGACCGGGCCGCGTACCTGTTCGACGTGGGTCGCACCGAGGAGGGCATCCGCATCGTCGAGGCCGCGCTCGAGCAGGACCCGACGTGCGCGACCGAGCCGGCGGACATGCTCGCGCGGCTGCAGCTCGGCTACCTCGATGCGGGACGGCACGCGCAGGCCGCGCGGACGCACCGTCGCGCGCTCGCGGCCCTGGACGCGGCGACGGGCGGCATGACGGGTGCGCGGGCGCGGCACGTCGTGTTCCTGGCCCGGGCGGGGCACCCGCAGGAGGCGCTCGCGCGGCTGCGGGCCGAGGCGCACCTGCTGCGCGAGGCGCCGACCCCGTTCCAGCGGCTCGGCTTCCTCCAGCAGGTCGCAGGCGTGACCCGCCTGCTGCGCACCGCGGACCCGGGCGCACCCGCCGACGTCCCGGGCGTGCCCGCCGCGACGATCGCGGACCTCGACGACTGGGTCCTGCGTGAGGCGCAGGCGCTGGGCGCGCAGTTCGACGCGCGCGACGGGTCCGACGGCGCGGCGCGCAGCCTCGCGGCGGCCCTCGCGCTGCGGGTGGTCGACGAGCCCCTCGACCTCGCCGTGATCCCGCGGCCGGCCGACGGCACCGGACCGGCCGCTGCGCCGGCGGTGCGACCGGGCACGGCGCCGGACGCGGGCGGGCTGCCCGCGCTGGCCGACCGTGCCGAGCGCGCACGCGGCGCAGGCGACCTGGCCGACGCAGCCGCCGCCTACCTCGAGCTCGCGGCGGCGGCCCGGGAGGCGGGTCTGCTCGTCGACGCGGGCATGGCGCACGCCGAGGCCGCGCGGTGCGCGCAGGAGCTGCATGACGAGCGCAGCGCGGGCTGGGCGTACGAGGAGGCGGTCGCGCTGCTGCGCGCGGGGGGTGCCGACCCCCTCGTGCGCGCGCACGTGGTGCGCGCGTGGGCGCCCGTCGCGGCCGAGCACGAGCGCTCGCCGGCGCTGCTCGCCGAGCTCGACGCGCTCACGGCCGACCTGACGGCCGCGCCCGCCGACGACGAGCAGGCGAGCGCCGAACGCGTGCTCCGCGCCCGGCGTGCCGAGGCGGCGCGGCTCGAGGACGTGCGTGCGCGCACGCTCGCGACGGTCGGTCAGGTGGCCGCGGCGATCGACGTGGCCACGGCCGCGGCGCAGGAGCTCGCGGGTGCCGGTCTGCCGGCCGAGGCCGCGGACGCGTTCTGGCTCGCAGGGCGGCTGCAGCGCGGGGAGGGTCGTGCGCAGGACGCCGTGTGGAGCCTGGAGTCCGCGGTCGAGGGGTTCGGCATCGCGCGCGACCGTGCGCGGCGCGCGGGCGCGGCGGGTGACCTGATCGCGCTGCTGCGCGAGCTCGGCCGCGGTGACCAGGCCGACGAGCTCGCGCGCGACCTCGGCTAGCGTCGGCCGCATGTTCGTCGCAGCCGCGCTCGTCCCGGACACCGCGCTCGTGGTGCCCGGTGCGTCCGGTGCGCGCGACGCGGCCGCGCAGCTGCGTGCCGCCGCGCGCGACGCCGTCCGTGACGCGCTCACGGATGCCGACCGCGTGGTCGTCGTGGCGCCGGCCGACGCCGTCCGGTCGACGACGTCAGCGCGGCCGGCGGGGCGTGTCCCCGCGGGGACGGGTGGCGGCGCGTCCTGGCTGATCGGTGTGGCGCACGCGACCCTCGCAGCGGTCGGCGTGCCCGATGCGATGCTCGCCGGGGTCCTCCCGACCGTGCGCCTCGTCGGGCCCGACGACGCGCCCGGGGGCTCCGGGGTCGACCCGCACGCGGCGGTCGTGCCCGGTGTGGCCACGTCGGTCGCGCTGCACCTGCTGGCACCCGTGTGGCCGGGACCGGTGCACGCGCTCGAGGTCACGCGCGGCGCGCCCGAGCCGGACCCCGCGGCCCTGCGCGCGCTCGGGGCAGACGTGGTCGCGGGTGCCGGACGCGTCGCGCTCGTGGTGGTCGGGTCCGGTTCGGGCCGCCACGGACCCGACGCTCCGCTCGCGGACGACCCGGCGGCCCTCGACGTGGACGCGATGCTCACGTCCGCGCTCGCCGCGCCGACGGCACGGTCGCTGGACGAGGTCGCGGCACTGGACGCGGGGACGGCGTCGACGCTCGCCGTGTCCGGCCGACCGTGCTGGCAGGTGCTCGTGGGCGCGGTCGGAGACGTGCCGCTGCGTGCCGAGGTCGCCGCACCCGTGCTGCTCGGTGCGCAGCACGTCGTCGGCACCTGGCGCACGCACGACGCGGCGGACCGGACGTGAGCGGCCTCGTCGTCACGGTGGTCGGGCCCACCGCCACGGGGAAGTCGGACCTCGCGCTCGAGCTCGCGATCGCGCTGGGCGGCGAGGTCGTGAACGCGGATGCGCTGCAGCTGTACCGGGGCATGGACGTCGGGACCGCCAAGCTCACGCCCGCCGAACGCCGCGGCGTCCCGCACCACCTGCTCGACGTGCTCGACCCGCGCGAGGAGGCCTCGGTCGCGGACTACCAGCGCCTCGCGCGTGCGGCGCTCGAGGACATCGACCGCCGGGGGGCGCGTGCCGTCGCCGCGGGTGGCTCGGGGCTGTACGTCCGCGCGCTGCTCGACCACATGGAGTTCCCCGGCACGGACGCCGCGGTGCGTGAACGGCTCGAGCAGCGGGTCGAGGCGGAGGGCGCCCGCGCGCTGCACGCCGAGCTGGACCGCGTGGACCCGGTCGCGGCCGCCGCGATCGGCCCGCGCAACGCACGCCGCATCGTGCGCGCGCTCGAGGTCATCGAGCTCACGGGGCGCCGCTACTCGTCGTCGCTGCCGCAGCACGTGTACGAGGTCCCGGCCGTGCAGATCGGGCTGGACTGCGACCGTGCGGTGCTCGACGCGCGCATCGAGTCCCGCACCGCGCGCATGTTCGACCAGGGCCTGGTCGAGGAGGTCGAGCGCCTGCTGGAGCACGGCCTGGGCCGCACGGCGGCGCGCGCGGTCGGCTACGCGCAGGTCGTGTCGCTGCTCGCGGGTGAGTTCTCGTCCGACGAGGCACGCGCGGCGATCAGCGCGGGGACGCGACGCCTCGCGCGCAAGCAGATGGGCTGGTTCGGGCGGGACCCGCGCGTGCACTGGCTCGACGCGCAGGACCCCGAGCTGGTGCCACGCGCGCTCGACCTGGTGGCGCAGGCCGATGCTGGCAGCCTCGGACCCGCCACGGACGCACCGAGCACGCGCCGTACCCTGGGCTCATGACGGCCCCCTCGACCACGTCCTCGATCACGAGCACGGCCGCCGCGGCGGGTGTGCTGCACGTGACGAAGGGTCACGGGACGCAGAACGACTTCGTGCTGGTCGACGACCGCGCAGGCACGCTCGAGCTCGGTGCGCCCCTGGTCCGTGCCCTGGCCGACCGCCGCGCGGGCGTCGGTGCGGACGGCGTCATCCGGTTGGTGGCGACGCAGCACGTGCCCGAGGGTGCTCCGCTGCTGGTCGACGAGCCCGCCGCGCAGTGGTTCATGGACTACCGCAACGCCGACGGGTCGATCGCGGAGATGTGCGGCAACGGCGTCCGGGTCTTCGCGCTGTACCTGGACCGGCTCGGGCTGTGGCCCGCCGAGGGCGACCTGGTGGTCGGGACGCGCGCCGGCGCCATGCGCGTGCGGCGCGAGCCCGTGCCCGACGGGGTCGACGACGCGCAGTGGTTCGCGTTCGACATCGGCCGCTGGCACCTGCCCGGAGGCGCCGCGGCCGTGGAGGCGGGCTTCGACGCCGAGGTCGAGGTCGCGGGTCTCGCGGTCGACCGGCCCGCGCTGTCCGTGGACGTCGGCAACCCGCACAGCGTGCTGGCGCTGCGGGACGAGGCCGAGCTCGCGCTCGCGGACCTGGCGCGCGCGCCGCGCGTCACGCCGACGCCCCCGCACGGCACCAACGTCGAGATCGTGGTCCCGCTGGGCGAGAGCGTCGTCGACGGCCGGCCCACGGGTCGGCTCCGGATGCGCGTGCACGAGCGTGGCGTGGGGGAGACGCGGTCGTGCGGCACGGGTGCGGTGGCCGCCGCGATGGCGGTGCGGTCCTGGGCGGGCGCGACCGCGCCCGACGACTGGTTCGTCGAGGTCCCCGGCGGCACCGTGCGCGTCCGTGCCCTCGGTGCCGACCACGCCGAGCTCGCGGGGCCCGCCGTGCTCGTGGCCGAGCTGGACGTCGACGTGGCTGCGCTCCTCACGGCGTGAGCGAGACCGTGGCGCCCGTGGAGCGGCTCACCGCCCGGGAGCTGGGTGCCGATCTGGGCGAGGGCGCGACGCTCGTCGAGATCGCGAGCGCGTTCTGCCAGCCGTGCCGGGCCGCGCGCCTCGTGCTCGAGCACGCGGCCTCGACCCAGCCCGGGGTGCGGGTCGTCGTGCTCGACGTCGCCGACCACCTGGCGCTGGGCGAGCGCCTGCGCGTGCTGTCGACGCCCACGGTGCTGGTGCTCGACGCACGTGGTGCGGTGCGGCACCGGATGACCGGCGTGCCCCGGCTGGCTCAGGTGCGTGCGGTGCTCGCGGACGTGCTCGGGTCCGCGACGGCACCCGGCCCGTAGCCGGCACGCGGTGCGACGCGGGGTGCGACGAGCGCCGCCGCGAGCGCGAGGACCGCGGTGAGCGTGAGGCACACCGCGTACGGGACGTCGCCGCCGCGGTCGGCCGCCGCGCCGAACAGCACCCCCGTCACGGACAGCGCGAGGGCCGCGCCGAGCGAGTCGGCGACCGACAGCGCCGAGCTGTTGGCGCCCTCGGCACCCGCCGCGGAGTAGCGCAGCACCAGCACCGTCTGACGCGCGTACGTCAGACCCATCCCGAACCCCGCCGTCGCCCACGCGACCACGAGCACGACGACGGGGGCATGCGTCGCGGCCCCCGCAGCGGTCGCCGCGATCGCGAGCGCGACGGTCGCGGTGCCGATGCGGATCGCGCGCGTGTGGGGCAGGCGGTCGCCCAGCCGCCCCTGCAGCCACGACGCGCCGGCCCACGCGATGGCGGCGGCGGTCAGCGTGACGCCCGCGAGCGACGCGGCGATGCCGTAGCGCCGCGTCAGGAGGTAGGGCAGGTAGACCTCGGCGGCGAAGAACCCACCGGCGAGCAGCGCGCGCGTGGCCACGACCGCGGGCAGGCCGCGCGCCGCGTGCAGCGTGCCGTGCGGGACCAGGGGACGCAGCGCCACGAGCGCGCACGTGACGCCCAGCGCCGCCACGACGAACGCCGCGCGTCCCTCGACCTCGGCGCCGAGCCCGAGCGCGAGGACCGCGACGGCCGCGAGTGACGCCCATGCGATCCGCCGCCCGGTCGCCGGCGGCTCGACGCGCCGTACGGCGTCCTCCTCCTGGGCGGGCGCGTCGGGCGCACCCAGGGTCCGGACGCGGTGCAGCGCGACCGCCGCGACCGCGGGCACCAGCACCGCGACCGCCAGGAACACCCACCGCCAGTGCAGGTGCTCGGCGACGAACCCCGCGACGGGCGGACCGACGAGCGACGGCACCACCCACGCCGCCGAGAAGCCGGCGAACACCCGCGGGTGGAGCGACCCCGGGTACAGCCGCGCGACGACGACGTACGCCACCACGGTCAACGAGCCGCCGCCGAGGCCCTGGAGCAGGCGCCCGGCGGCGAGCTGCTCCATGGAGACCGCGGTGCCCGCGACGACGAGCCCGGCGACGAACAGGCCGGCCGCGGCCGCGAGCGGCCGCGCGGGCCCGGCCCGGTCCGCCCAGGCGCCCGCGACCACCATCCCGACCACGCCGGTCGCGAGCGGCGCGGCGAATGCGAGCGCGTACAGCGAGGCGCCGTCGAGCGCCTCGGACACCGTGGGCATGACCGTGGTCACCGCGAGGCTCTCGAACGCGGCCAGGAACACGAGCGCGCACAGCGCCCACGTCGTCGCGCGCAGCCGGCGCCACGCGGCGGCGGCCTCCTCGCCGGTCAGGACGGCGGCGACGGCGGGAGGCACCGCAGCACACTAGCCGGGGGCGCCGACACCGTCCGCCGGCGTGCGTGCCGTCACGCGCAGCACCCGGAAGCCCTTGGCGGTCGCGACCCGTTCGACGTCCGCGCGTCCCGCGAGCTCGTCGGCCAGCCACCGCTGCAGCGAGTCCGCGCCCAGGTTCTTGCCGACGACGAGGTGCGCCGCCCCGCCCGGGACCAGACGCGGCAGCCAGTGCGCGAGCAGCGCGTGCAGCGCCGGCTTGCCCACCCGGATGGGCGGGTTGGACCAGATCGCCGTGAACCGCACGTCCGCCGGGACGTCGTCGGGCGCGACCGCCCGCACGTGCGTGGCCCCGGCGCGCTCGGCGTTGCGCCGGACCAGGTCGAGCGCGCGCTCGTTGACGTCGACGGCCCACACGCGCGCGTCGGGCGAGCGCAGCGCGAGGTCGAGCGTGATCGGTCCCCACCCGCAGCCCAGGTCCAGCAGGTCTCCCGCGGTCGGCGGCTCGGGCACGTGGTCGAGCAGGATCCGCGTCGCGTGGTCGACGTGGTCGGGGGAGAACACACCGCCCGCCGTCTCGACCTCGACGTCGCGCCCGGCCAGGTGCACCACGAGCGTGCGGCGCTCGTCGGGCGAGGCGGGTCGTGCCGTGAAGTAGTGCTCGCCCTCGTCGTGCGTCGTCCCGTCCCCAGCCACGCGCCGACCCTACCCAGCGGCGTCGGCCCGCAGCGAAACGCCTCGACCGCCTCCCGTGCGCGTGCGACCCTGGAAGCAGGCGTGCTCCCGCGCGCCGCACGAACGACGCGAGGAGCCGCGTGAGCGAGACGCACCACACCACCACCCCCAGCCGCACCCCGGACGAGCCCCGCTCGCCGCAGCAGGTGGCCGACGACGTGGTGGCGCGGGTGCTCGCACGGGCGGGGACCGCGCTGCAGGCCGGCGGCACCGTGCACTCGTCGTACGACGGGCAGCAGCTCGACCTCGAGGAGCGCACGTCGCTGCGCCGCGTCGCGGGCCTGTCCACCGAGCTGCAGGACGTCACCGAGGTCGAGTACCGCGAGCTGCGGCTCGAGAACGTGGTCCTGGTGGGCGTGTGGGGCCAGGGCACCGTGCAGGACGCCGAGGTGTCGCTGCGCGAGCTCGCCGCGCTCGCCGAGACCGCGGGTTCGCGCGTGCTCGAGGGCGTCCTGCAGCGTCGCGCCAAGCCGGACCCGAGCACCTACCTCGGCTCGGGCAAGGCCGCCGAGCTCGCCACGGTCGTGGCCGCGGTCGGCGCCGACACGGTGGTCGTCGACGGCGAGCTCGCGCCGTCGCAGCGCCGCGCGCTCGAGGACGTCGTGCGCGTCAAGGTGGTCGACCGCACCGCGCTGATCCTGGACATCTTCGCGCAGCACGCCAAGTCGCGTGAGGGCAAGGCGCAGGTCGAGCTCGCGCAGCTCGAGTACCTCCTGCCGCGCCTGCGTGGCTGGGGCGAGTCGATGTCGCGGCAGGCGGGTGGTCAGGTCGGCGGCGCGGGTGCGGGCATGGGCTCGCGTGGCCCGGGTGAGACCAAGATCGAGCTCGACCGCCGGCGCATCCGCAACCGCATGGCCAAGCTGCGCCGGGAGATCGCCGCGATGGAGCCCGCGCGCCTGACCAAGCGTGCGTCGCGCAAGCGGAACGCGATCCCGTCGGTCGCCATCGCGGGGTACACCAACGCGGGCAAGTCCTCGCTGCTGAACCGCCTGACGCACGCGGGCGTGCTCGTCGAGAACGCGCTGTTCGCCACGCTCGACCCCACCGTGCGTCGCGCGGAGACGGTCGACGGGCGGGTCTACACGCTCGCGGACACCGTCGGCTTCGTGCGAGCACTGCCGCACCAGCTGGTCGAGGCGTTCCGCTCGACGCTCGAGGAGGTCGCGGACGCGGACCTCATCCTGCACGTCGTCGACGCGTCGCACCCCGACCCCGAGGGTCAGATCGCCGCGGTCCGGCACGTCTTCGCGGACATCCCGGGGGCCATGGACGTGCCCGAGATCATCGTGCTCAACAAGGCGGACCTGGCGACCCCCGAGGCGATCGCGCGCCTGCGCTCGCGTGAGCTGCACTCGATCGTCGTCTCCGCGCACAGCGGCGAAGGCATCGAGGAGCTGCAGGACCTCATCGCCGACCAGCTCCCGCGCCCGGGTGTCGCGGTCGACCTCGTCGTGCCGTACGGACGCGGCGACCTCGTCAGCCGCGTGCACGAGCACGGCGACATCGAGCTCGAGGAGCACACGCCCGACGGCACGCACCTGCGCGCGCGCGTCGACGAGACGCTCGCGGCCGAGCTCGAGACGTCGGCGGCCCGGCGCGCCTGACACCTCGCCCACCACCCGGGTGCGCGTGCGGTCGGCGCGCGCCGGGCGGCACTAGGCTTGCCCGATGCCCGCCGCCCCCGAGTCGTCCGACGAGACGGCCCGCGCGGCGTCCGAGACGGACGAGCGCGGCAGGGACCAGGAGCGCGACCGTCAGGTCGACGAGCTGCTGGACGTCGCGGTGGGCGTGCTGGGCGGCGGACGCCGCGAGGGTCAGCACCTCATGGCGCGCGCGGTGGCGGCCTCGCTCGCGACCGGCGAGCACCTGCTGGTCCAGGCCGGCACGGGCACCGGGAAGTCGCTCGGCTACCTGGTGCCGGCCGTCCGGCACGCCGTGCACGCCGACGAGCGCGTCGTCGTCTCGACCGCGACGCTCGCGCTGCAGCGCCAGGTGCTGACACGCGACCTCCCGCTGGTCGCCGATGCGCTCGAGCCGCACCTGCCGCGACGGCCCCGGATCGCGCTGCTCAAGGGCTGGCACAACTACACGTGCCTGCACAAGCTCGAGGGCGGCTACCCGGAGGACGACCAGGGCGCGCTGTTCGACCTGCCGGAGCGCGGCGGCGCGGCCGAGCACCCCGCGACGAGCGCCGCGGCGGGCGAGGGACGCGAGGCGCTGGGTGCCCAGGTGGTGCGCCTGCGCGAGTGGGCGGCGACCACCGAGACGGGCGACCGCGACGACCTGGTCCCGGGCGTCACGGACCGTGCGTGGCGCCAGGTGTCGGTGACGTCGCTCGAGTGCATGGGCTCGCACTGCCCGCGCCTCGAGGAGTGCTTCCCCGAACGTGCGCGGGCCCTGGCCCGCGAAGCGGACGTGGTGGTGACGAACCACGCGATGCTCGGCATCGCGGCGTCGGGGTCGCCGCACGTGCTGCCGGAGCACCAGGTCCTGGTGGTCGACGAGGCGCACGAGCTCGCCGACCGCGTCACGGCGCAGGCGACCGCGGAGATCTCGCTCCCCGTGGTCCAGCACGCCGCCCGGGTCGCGCGCCGGCACGGCGGTGTGCCGCCGACGGACCTCGAGGCCGCGGGTGAGGCGCTCGCGGGCGTGCTCGTCGCGCTGCCCGAGGGCCGGTTCCCCGACGGTCTGCCGCCCGCGGTGTTCGACGCGGTCGCGACCGTGCGTGACGCCGCGCGCACGCTGCTCTCGCTCCTGCGCCCCGAGGCGGGCGGGGGAGGCACCGCGCCCGGCGCGGCCGAGGGCGGCCGCAAGATGGCGCAGTCCGCGGTGCTGACGCTGTTCGAGACCGCCGAGCGGATGACCGCGGAACCCGAGGACGCCGCGCGGACCGTGCTGTGGTGCGCGCGCGGTGAGGACCGGTCCGGCGCGATCACGACGCGCCTGCACGCCGCTCCGCTCGCGGTCAACGGACTGATCCGCACGCAGCTGCTCGCGGGTCGCACGGGTGTGCTGACCTCGGCGACGCTCGCGCTCGGGGGCACGTTCGAACCCACCGCCCGGTCCGTGGGTCTCGAGCTGCGGCCCGACGCCGAGCCCGTGGGCCCGACGACCGTCCCCGGGGCGGACCCGGCCCCCGCGGCGCCCCAGGGGCCCCTGCGCTGGACCGGGCTCGACGTCGGCAGCCCGTTCGACTACCCGCGCCAGGGCATCTGCTACGTCGCGCGCCGCCTGCCGCCACCCGGTCGCGAACCCGCGACCGATGCGCAGCTCGACGAGATCGAGGCGCTCGTGCGCGCGTCGGGCGGTGCCACGCTCGGGCTGTTCTCGTCGCGACGCGCGGCCACCGCGGCGGCCGAGGCGATGCGCGAGCGGCTCGACGTGCCCGTGCTGCTGCAGGGCGACGACCAGCTCCCGACGCTCGTGGCGCGGTTCGCCGCCGACGAGCCGACATGCCTGTTCGGGACGCTCGCGCTCTGGCAGGGCGTCGACGTCCCGGGTCGCTCCTGCCGTCTGGTGCTCATCGACCGGATCCCGTTCCCGCGTCCCGACGACCCGGTCCGGTCGGCGCGTGCGGACGTCGTGGCCCGTGCGGGCGGCAACGGGTTCATGGCGGTCTCGGCGACGCACGCCGCGCTCCTGCTGGCACAGGGCGCGGGACGCCTGATCCGTGGGCCGCAGGACCGCGGCGTGGTCGCGGTGCTCGACCCACGGCTGGCCACCGCGCGGTACGGCGAGTACCTGGCGCGCTCGATGCCGCCGTTCTGGCGGACCGACGACCGGGACGTGGTGATCGCCGCGCTGTCACGGCTGCGTGACGCGTGAGCCGATAGCCTTCGACCGGACCGTCGGCCCAGAAGGAGGCATCATGCCTGACCAGGACATCGCACCCGCCGCCAGCGGAGAGGTGCCGGCGCACGCCGGACCCGCCCAGCGGCGTACGTCGAAGCTCGCGATCGTGGGCGCGGGCGCCGTCGGCTCGACCATGGCGTACGCGGCGCTCATGCGCGGCGCCGCGCGGCACGTGGCGCTGTTCGACATCAACAAGGCCAAGGTCGAGGCCGAGGCGCTCGACCTGGGCCACGGCATCCAGTTCATGTCGATGGCCGAGGTCGTCGGCTCCGACGACATCGCGGTGTGCGCGGACGCGGACGTCGTGATGTTCACCGCGGGTGCCAAGCAGAAGCCCGGGCAGACCCGCACGGACCTGGCCGAGGCGACCATCAACCTCGTCTCCAAGGTGCTGCCCTCGATCGTCGAGGTCGCGCCGCACGCGGTGTACGTCATGGTGACGAACCCGGTCGACGTGGTGACGTACGCCGCCCTGAAGATCTCGGGCCTGCCGCCCCAGCAGCTGTTCGGCTCGGGCACGGTGCTCGACTCGTCCCGCCTGCGCTACCTCCTGGCGCGGCACACCGGCGTGGCCGTGCAGAACGTGCACGCGTACATCGCGGGCGAGCACGGCGACACGGAGCTGCCGCTGTGGAGCTCGGCGTCGATCGGCTCCATCCCGCTGCTCGAGTGGCAGGGCGTGGGCGAGGGCGCGTCGCTGACGGGAGCCGTCCGGGACCAGATCGCGCGCGAGGTGGTCGAGTCGGCGTACCGGATCATCGAGGGCAAGGGCGCCACGAACTACGCGGTGGCGCTCGCCGGGTCGCGCATCATCGAGGCGATCATCAAGGACGAGCGGCGCGTGCTGCCGGTGTCCTCGCTGCTGACCGACTACCACGGGATCAGCGACGTGTGCCTCTCGGTGCCCAGCATCGTCGGCTCGGCCGGGGTGCTCGAGCAGCTGCCGATCCCGATGTCGGTCGACGAGCTCTCGGGCATGCGCGCGTCGGCCACCGCGGTGCGTGAGGTCGCCAAGCGCTTCGGCTACTGACGTCCGCCGGACCGGCCGCCTCGGGGATCCTCCTCTGAGGCGGCCGGTGCCGTGTCCGCCCGGGCGTCCTGGGTGGGCGGCTCGTCGTCACGACGCGCGCCCGCCGGCCGGCCGAGCCGCTCCGCGAGCCGGCGCGCGAGGTCGCGCGGCGGGTCGGGGCGGCGGCCGGGCATGGCTCAGAGGCTGCGCAGCACGCTGACGACCCGGCCGAGGATCGTCGCGTCGTCGCCCGGGATCGGTGCGTAGGCGGTGTTGTGCGGCATCAGCCAGACGTGACCCTCGGCGCGCCGCAGCGTCTTGACCGTGGCCTCGCCGTCGATCATCGCGGCGACGATCTCGCCGTTCTCGGCGACCGGCTGGCGCCGGACGACGACCCAGTCGCCGTCGCAGATCGCCGCGTCCACCATCGAGTCACCGCTGACCTTGAGCAGGAACAGGTCGCCGTCGCCCACGAGCTGTCGGGGGAGCGGGAACACGTCCTCGACGACCTGCTCCGCGAGGATCGGCCCGCCAGCGGCGATGCGCCCGACGACGGGCACGTAGGAGGGTGCGGGTACGCGCTCGGCACCCGCGCCGCCGACGAGGTCCACCTGCGTGTCCGCCCCCGCCGTGGCCCATCCCGCGACGCTGCGCGAGTCGTCCGGGTGCACGACCTCGATCGCGCGCGGCCGCTTGGGGTCACGGCGCAGGTAGCCCTTGCGCTCGAGCGCGGTGAGCTGGTGCTTGACGCTCGACGGGCTGGTCAGCCCGACGGCCTCGCCGATCTCCCGCATGCTCGGCGGATAGCCGCGGGACTCGACCGACGCGCGGATGGTCTCGAGCACCAGGCGCTGGCGCGCGGTCAGGCCGTCGGGGCCCGCCGGGGTCTCCGGCAGCTCGTGCACCGTCGCTCGCTCGTCCTGCGTGGCTCCCACTGCGTCCGTCACGTCCAGCCCTCCTGTCCGAGCGCCCACCGCGCCGTCCCCTGCGACGGCCCACCGCCCGCGCCCGGTGGTTCCGGTGGCCGGGACCGGGGCGTGTCGGTGGTCGATGGTGCGCTGTTCCTCGTCGGTGAGCCTACGCAGCGCGGACAGGGATCTCAAACATCTGTTCGACATCTGTGGACGCGTGTCGGACGGCTCTGGTAGACATCGTACAGACGTACGACGAACAGGTGTATGACGAACGGGTGTTCGGACACGGACGCCGCGGAGAGGAGTCGGCATGAGCGCGATGGTGATCGGTGGAGCAGTGCGCGGCGGCGGTGCTGCCATGCCCGTCCTCGTGCGGCCGGCTCGTGCGCGGCGCACCTCCTCGCAGCCCGCGCTGCACCTGACGCGTCGCGGGCGTGCCGTCCTCGTGGGGCTGGCGCTCGTGCTCGTCGCGTTCGCGGTCGCCCTGGGTGCGCGGGCGGCGGTCGCGGCGGGCGACGGCGACGTGCGGATCGACCGGCACGTCGTGCAACCGGGCGAGACCATGTGGTCGATCGCCGAGTCGTCGCGGGGTGCGGGCGAGTCCGTGCAGGACCAGGTGCGCGAGCTCGTCCGGGTCAACGGGCTGTCGGGCGCGCACCTGACGGCGGGGCAGGAGCTGGTGGTGCCGCGGGGCTGACGGGGACGCCCCCCGGCGCGCGTCCGCGCCGGGGCGTACCTGGCCTTGTGCACGCGCAAGCGGTCCGTTAGGTTAGGCACACCTCACTTCGAGAGCTGGGGGGCTCAGAGGCGAGGGGCGGGGTGGCGCTCGGCGCCGCCATCGGCGGGACCCGGTCCCGCGCGGACCCGCAGCACACCGCGCAGCCGAGGCGAGTCGGCCCGCGGCCCGGGACGGGGCGTCCCGGAGGGGCGGTCACCTGCGGGTGGCCGCCCCTCAGCCGTCCGGCGGTGGCCGCCTTGCGATGCCGCGGGCGTGTGGCCTAGCGTCGCGGGGGCGCGTGACGGGGCGGAGCCCGGCCCGCGCCCCGCTCGGAGGCCGCCAGGTCTCGCCCGATCACCGGAGGCCCAGGTGCACTGCCCGTTCTGCCGTCATCCGGACTCGCGCGTCGTCGACTCGCGCACGTCGGACGACGGCGCCTCGATCCGGCGCCGCCGGCAGTGCCCGTCCTGCAACCGACGGTTCACCACGGTCGAGACCACGAGCCTCTCGGTGGTCAAGCGCTCGGGGGCGACCGAGCCGTTCAGCCGCGACAAGATCACGGGCGGCGTGCGCAAGGCGTGCCAGGGGCGCCCGGTCAGCGAGGACGACCTGGCGCTGCTCGCGCAGAAGGTCGAGGAGACGCTGCGCTCGTCGGGCTCGGCGGAGATCGACGCCTACGAGATCGGGCTGGCGATCCTGGGGCCGCTGCGTGAGCTCGACGAGGTCGCGTACCTGCGGTTCGCGAGCGTCTACCAGGCGTTCGACTCGCTCGAGGACTTCGAGGCCGCGATCACGGTGCTGCGCGCCGAGCGCGCCGAGCGTGCCGCGGCGCGGGGCGACGAGCCCGCCGCCGCCACCCACGTCGACGACTGATCGGGACCGGCGGCGCGCGTCCGTCGCGGTCAGGGCTGCGCGATAGCGTCGCGTCATGCTCCCTGACGACCTGTACCTGTGGTGCGCCCCGGGGGCGCCCGCGCTGCTGCCCGACGGATCGGCGGCGGTGATCGCCGTGCACGGGCCGGATGCGGCGGCGGACGCCGTCACGGGCGGGCTGTGGCTCGTCCCGCTGAACGGCGGCGCACCGCGCGTGCTCACCCGTGGCTTCGCCGACTCCGCACCGCAGGTGTCGGCGGACGGCAGATGGGTGGTGTTCATCCGTCGCACGGCCGACGGTCCGGGTCAGGTGCACGTGGTCGAGGCGGCGGGCGGTGAGCCCGTCGCGCTGACCGACGCGCCGCTGGGCGCGCAGCAGCCCGTGGTCTCGCCCGACTCGCGCCGTGTCGCCTACGTGGCCCGCGTGCCCGAGCCCGGCCGGTACGAGCGCGGGGGCAAGCCGGGTGCTGAGCCGCCGCGCCTGGTGACCGAGCTGCGCTACCGGGCCGACGGGCTCGGCTACGTGCGCGACCGCGAGCGTGCGGTGTTCGTGGTGGACCTGCCACCGCTCGCGTCGCCGGGGGCGGGGGTGCCCCAGGACGCCCCCGAGCCCGTCCGCATCTCGCCCGCGGGGCTCGACGTGAACGGCCCCCGGTGGCTGCCGGACGGTTCGGGGGTGACGGTGGTCGCCGCCCGGCACGGCGCGCGCGAGGTGGACCTGCGGCGCGACGCCGTGGTCCTCCCGGTCCCGCCGTCGCCCGCACCGGACGTCGCGGCCGAGGACCAGGCCGCGCCCGTGCTCGGCGCCGTGCGGCCCGTCACGGACGCGGACGCCGGTTCGACGCTCGCGGTCGGGGCGGTGCTCCCGGACCCGGACGGCGCGCGCGTGTGGCTGCTCGCCGCCGACATGGGCGCGTCCGGGCGGGACTGCGTCGCGGCGCTCACCGGGCTGTTCGTGCTCGAGGTCGCCGCGGACGGCACGCCCGTCGGCGCGCCCGTCCGGCTGACCGACCCGGAGAGGGTGGACCTCGACCCCGGTGTGCTCGTCGCCGCGGATGGCGGCGTGCTCGTCGCGCCGCTGCGGGAGGGTGCCGTGCACCTGGTCCGGGTCGAGCCCGACGCGACGGTGGCCGAGCTGCTCGGCGGCACCGACGTCGTCACGTCGGCCACGCACGCGGCGGGGCGGACCGTCGCGGTCCGGGCGACGCCCGACAGCGCGGGCGACCTGGTCGTCGTGACGGACGGCGGCGCGCGCGCTCTCACGGACCTGTCGGCGCGGCTGCGGGCGACCGGGCGCCTGCGCAGGCCGCAGCCGGTCACGGCCCTGGCACCCGACGGCTACCGCGTCGAGGGATGGCTCACGACGCCGGACCCGGAACGCTTCGGTGCGGGTCCGCACCCCACGATCCTGATGATCCACGGCGGGCCGTTCGCGCAGTACACGCACGCCCTGTTCGACGAGGTGCAGGTGCTCGCGGCGGCCGGGTACGCGGTGGTGCACGGCAACCCGCGCGGCTCGGCGGGCCGGGGACGTGCGCACGGACGGGCGATCCGGCACGCGTTCGGCACGGTCGACGCGGACGACGTGCTCGCGCTGCTCGACCACGTGCTCGCGGACGAGCGCCTGGACGCGACGCGCACGGGCGTGATGGGCGGGTCCTACGGCGGCTACCTGACGGCGTGGCTGACCACGCGGACCGAGCGGTTCACGGCGGCGATCGTGGAGCGTGGCTTCCTCGACCCGGTCAGCTTCGTCGGGTCGAGCGACATCGGCTGGTTCTTCGGGCAGGAGAACGTGGGGGACCCGGCGGTCGAACCCGAGCTGGTCGCCGCGCAGTCGCCCATGGCCCATGTGGGCGCGGTCCGCACACCGACGCTCGTCATCCACTCGGAGCAGGACTGGCGGTGCCCTGTCGAGCAGGGGCAGCGCTGGTTCACCGAGCTGCGGCTGCGCGGCGTGCCGGCCGAGCTGCTCCTGTTCCCGGGCGAGGGGCACGAGCTGTCCCGGTCCGGGCTGCCGTCGCACCGCGTCGCGCGGTTCGAGCACGTGCTGCGGTGGTGGGCGCGTCACCTGCCGGTCGGAGCCGCGCGGGTCACGGCCGACGCGTGACGAATCGAGTTGGCGCGCGGCGCCGGTCTCGGACAGGCTGGGACGACCAACGCGGAGGGAAGGACGGCCGATGACGGACGACCAGCGCCAGGCAGGCGATTCGATCGAGGACCAGAAGGCGAAGTTCCGCGAGGCGCTCGAGCGCAAGAAGGCCGGCGGTCACCGCGTGGCCGACGGCTCCACGAACACGGGCGCCGTGCACGGCTCGGAGACCTCCGGCCCCGCGCAGCGGCGCTTCCAGCGCAAGTCCGGCGCGTCGTGACCGACGCGCTCTGACCGGGTCACCGCCCGGGACCGACGACGAGGCCCGCCCCCGGGTGATCCGGGCGCGGGCCTCGTCGTCGTCGGCGGTGCCGGCGGTCAGGACAGCAGGCGCAGGCGCACGGCCTCGGGCTGCGCGCGCAGCGCCTCGACCACGTCGTCGGACACGGGCGAGCCCGCGTCGGTGACCACGTACCCGAGCTCGCCGCGCGTCGCGAGCAGCTGACCCTCGATGTTCACGCCGTGCTCGGCGAGCGTGGCGTTGACGTCGGCCAGGACCCCCGGGACGTTGCGGTGCAGGAACGCGAGGCGGTGCACGCCCGGCGGCTGGTCGAGCGCGACGTTGGGCAGGTTGACGGACAGCGTCGTCGAGCCGGTCGACAGGTAGTCGCGCACCTTGTTCGAGACGAACTGGCCGATCGACTCCTGCGCCTCCTCGGTCGAGCCGCCCGTGTGGGGCGTGAGGATGACGTTCGGCAGCCCGCACAGCTCGGACTCGAACGGGTCGCCCTTGCGCTTGGGCTCCACGGGGAACACGTCGATCGCCGCACCCGACAGGTGGCCGGAGACGATCGCGTCACGCACCGCGGCCGGGTCGACGACGAACCCGCGCGACAGGTTGAGCAGGATCGACCCGGGCTTCATGGCGGCGATCTGGGGCGCCCCGAAGAAGCCGGCGTTTCCGGGCCGCCCGTCGACGTGCAGCGTCACGACGTCGGAGACCGCGAGCAGCTCCTCGAGCGTCGCGGCGCGGCGCGCGTTGCCGAGCGCGAGCTTCTCGGCCGCGTCGTAGAACACGACCGACATGCCGAGGTTCTCGGCGAGGACCGACAGCTGCGTGCCGATGTTGCCGTAGCCGATGATCCCGAGCGTGCGCCCGCGCACCTCGTGCGCGCCCGTCGCGGACTTGTTCCACGTGCCCGCGTGCATCTCCTTGTCGAAGACGGTCAGGCGGCGGGTCAGCGCGATGATGTCGGCGATCGCGATCTCGACCACGGAGCGCGTGTTGGAGAACGGCGCGTTGAACGCCGCGACGCCCAGCGAGGCCGCGGCGCGCAGGTCGATCTGGTTGGTGCCGATGCAGTACGCGCCGATCGCGACGAGGTCGGGGGCGTGCGCCAGGACGTCGGCGGTCACGTGGGTCTTGGACCGGATGCCGAGCAGGTGGACCCCGTCGAGCGCGTCGACGAGCTCGGACTCGTCGAGTGCACCGGTACGGGTGACGACGTCGAAGCCCGCGGTCTCGAGGATCGCGCGGGCCTGCGGGTGGAGGTTCTCGAGCAACAGGGCCTTGGGCACGGGCCTATCGTGCGCCTGTCCGGGTGCTGGGCGGGTCGGTGTCCGCCCAACGGACACGGTGGCACCACGCACCTGCACGACGTGCGCGCAGGTCAGGAAGCGGCCCGGTCACAGGCCCGCGGGCAGCTCCCGCGCGTGCAGCACGTGCAGCGCCCGCGTGGGTCGGGTCATCGCCACGTACAGGTCGCCGGCCGATCCCGCGAGCACCTCCGCCGGCTCGACGAGCACCACGACGTCGAACTCGAGCCCCTTGGCCTCGAGCGGCGTGAGCACGACGACGGGCGCGTCCAGGTCCGGCGCACCCGTCCCACCCGCCACGGGGAGCCCGCCGGCCGCGGCGGCGGTGCGCAGGTCGTCGCGCCGCGCACCTGAGGCGATGACCGCGACCCGCCCGGCGCCCGTCTCGTCGAGCACCGTGGCCAGCGCGGCGCGCGCGGCGTCCACGGCGGCGTCCGTGAGCGCGTGCGCGTCGGTGCGCGTCACGACGAGCGACCCGGGCACGTCGCGCGCCGACGTGAGCGGTGAGCGCGGCAGACGGGCCGCGTCGGCGACGCGTACCGCGGCGTCCGCGACCTGCGCGGGCGTCCTGTAGTTGACGGTGAGGTCCGCCTGCCGCCACTGGCCCGGCAGCAGCGGGTCGAGCATGGCCGCCCAGCTGCGGGCACCCGCGCTCGACGTGGTCTGCGCGACGTCGCCGACGATCGTCAGGCTCCGGGTCGGCACCCGGCGCAGCAGGACGCGCCAGGCCATCGCGGACAGCTCCTGCGCCTCGTCGACGACGACGTGCCCGTACGTCCAGCTGCGGTCGGCCGCCGCCCGCTCGGCCGTGGTCAGGGCTGGGCCGCCCGAGGAGAACCGGTCCGCGAGCAGCTCGGCCGAGACGAACGCGCCGCCCCCGGTCTGCTCGAGCACCTGCCGTGCGTAGGCGACCTCCTTCTGGCGCGCGTCGGCCGCTGCGCGGGCCTGCGCACGACTGGCCTGGTCGTCCTCGCCGAGCAGCTCGGCGGCCTCGTCGAGCAGCGGCACGTCGGCGGGGGTCCACGGTGCGTCGGCGGGCCGGGCGAGCAGCGCGCGCTCACGCGCGGACAGGTGCGGGGCCGCCTGCTCGAGCCGCCACGGCTTGCTCCACAGGTCGCTCAGCAGCTTCTCGGGGGTCAGCGGCATCCAGGCGAGGTTGAGCGCGACTCGGATCTCCCGCGTGGTGCGGAGCTCCTCGACGATCTCCGCACGCTCGTCGGGCGGGACCTCGAACGCGAGCTGGGCGACGTACTGCGCGGCGAGCCGGCCCAGCATGTCCCGCACGAACGCGACGCGCGCCAGGTTGTGCGGGCGGTGCAGACGCCGCGCGCGCGCGATCGCCTGCGCGACGTCGTTCGGCCGGACCACGACGGTGCGTCCGTCGATGCGCACCGTGACCGGCTCGGCGGGGACGCGCTGGCGCGCCCGCACGGCGCGCGCGACCACCTGCGCCATCGCGGCCCGGCCCTTGAGCCGTGCGACCGCGTCGGGCTCGGTGCCGTCCGCGAGCACGCCCGGCACGAGCTCGGAGATCGTCGTGGTGACCACGCCCGTCTCGCCGAGCGAGGGGAGCACCTGGTCGATGTACCGCAGGAACGTGCGCGAGGGTCCGACGAGCAGGACGCCCGAGCGCTCGAGCACGCGACGGTGCGCGTACAGGAGGTACGCGGCGCGGTGCAGCGCGACCGCGGTCTTGCCCGTGCCCGGACCGCCCTGCACGACGAGCGCACCCGTGAGCGACGACCGGATGATCGTGTCCTGCTCCGCCTGGATCGTCGCGACGATGTCACCCATGCGGCCCGTGCGCCCGGCCCGCAGCCCGGCGAGCAGCGCGCCCTCGCCCGAGAGCCCGGCGAGCGCGTCGTCGTCGCCGTCCAGGAGGTCCAGGTCCAGGACCTCGTCCTCGACGCCCGTGACGGTGCGGCCCCGCGTGACCACGTGGCGGCGCCGGCGCACGCCGTCCGGGTGGGCCGCGGTGGCGCGGTAGAACGCCTGCGCCGCGGGTGCGCGCCAGTCGGTGAGCAGCGGGGTCTGCTCGGCGTCGGTGAGCCCGATGCGCCCCACGTACCGGCGGGAGTCGTCGTCGAGGTCGAGCCGGCCGAACACCAGGCGCTCCTCGACCGCCTCGAGCTGCGCGAGCCGGTCCTCGTAGAGCGTCGCGAACGCGTCGCGCTCGCTGCGGTTCTGCGGCGAGCCCGACGGCCCCTGCCGGCGCACGTCCGCGAGCCGTCCGCGCGTCTGCGCGCGCAGCTCGTCCAGGCGGCCGTAGACGACGTCGACCTGGTCCTGCTCGAGCGCGATCTCGTGGTCGTTGCCGCTCGCGGTCACGTGGGCGTCCTCCTGGGCATCGTGGGCGTCGACGGGCCGGCCGGGCCGCGCGCGCGGTGTCGCCCACGCACGGGCGCGAGCGGCCGACCATTCTTCCACCACCAGGGCACCTGCGGGCGCCACGCGCCGGTCCGGCTGGGCCCGCGCGCGCGTGGGGTCGTATCCTGCGGTGCGCCGGGCTCGTCAATGCCCTGGGGACGAGCCGCGAGAGAGGACGACGTTGATCGATCTCGAGAGCGCGGCGTCACCTCGCGACGACGACCGCGACCCGCTCCTGACCGGCGACGACGTGCCCACCCCGGAGCCCGTGCCGAGCGTGCTGGTGGTCGAGGACGACGAGGGCGACTGGGTCCTGGTCGCCGAGCACCTCGAGGACGCGGGCCTGGAGGCGCACCTGACGCGGGCCAGAACGCTGGACGAGGCGGTCGGCATGCTCGACGTGGACTGCGTCCTGCTCGACCTGGGCCTGCCCGACGCGACGGGCCTGCCCGCGCTCGGGCGGCTGCTCGAGGCCGGTGCGCCCGCCGTGGTGGTGCTCACCGGCCTCGCGGACACGCGCACGGGCCTGGCCGCGGTCGCGGCGGGCGCGCAGGACTACCTGGTCAAGGGTGACGTGGACGGCGAGCGTCTGGGCCGGTCGGTGCGCTACGCCATCCAGCGCCGCCGGCTCGAGGTGGCCGACCGCGAGCTGTACCGCAGCCGTGTGCGGGAGCAGGAGACGACGCGTCTCGAGCAGGCGCTCCTGCCGCGCCCCGCCGTGCGGGACGCGTCGGTCGAGCTGCGCGTGGGCTACCGCGCCGGCCGGGACGGCCTGCTCGGCGGGGACTTCTACGACGCGGTCGAACGGCCCGACGGCTCTGTCCTCGTCATGGTCGGCGACGTGTGCGGGCACGGTCCCGACGAGGCGGCGCTCGGCGCCACGCTGCGCACCGCGTGGCGCACGCTCGTGATCGCGGGGACGCCCACCGGGGACGTGCTCGGGCTCCTCGAGCGCGTGCTGGAGGCAGAACGCGCGCGCACCGAGGTGTTCACGACCGTCGCGATGGTCGAGGTCGCCCCGGACCGTCGCTCGGCCGACCTGTACCTGGCGGGGCACCCGGTCCCGTTCCTCCTCGGCCCCCCGACCACGCTGGTCCCCGCCGACCGCCGCGGACGTGCGCTCGGCATCCCGGTCGCGGGCGGGTGGCAGCCGCTGCACCTCGCGCTCGGCGACGCGTGGCGGCTGCTGCTGCACACCGACGGCCTGATGGAGGCGACGCTCGCCGACTCCACCGATCGTCTCGGCAAGCCGGGCCTGCGGGACGTGATCGACGCCGCGCTCGCGGCCGAGCAGGCCGATCCCACCGCGACGAACCTCGTGGACGTCGTCATCGAGCGCGTCCGCGCGCTGCACGGCGGCCCGCTGGTCGACGACGCCGCGGTCGTCCTGATCGGCAGCCGCGCGTGACGGCGGCCCACCCGCAGTCGACGTCGCTGCGCCACCGCCTGCGCCGGCTGCTCGTCGGCACGGGCACGTTCCTGGCCGTCCTCGTCGCGCTCGCCGCGGTCGCGTTCGCGCAGCAGGTGCAGCGTCAGGACGCTGTCACGCAGGACCTGTTCAACGCGATCGTCGCGTCCGACGGTGCGTACATCCGCCTGATCGACGCCGAGACGGGCCTGCGCGGGTACGCGATCACCGGGGAGCGCGCATCGCTGGCCCCCTACGAGGACGCGGTCGCGTCGGGCATCTCGTTCGACGCGATCGCCGACGGGATCGACCGCGTGGGCGTCGCGCCGTCGGTGCTCGAGGCCGCGAGCCGGGCCGACCGCTCGGCGCGGGCCTGGCTCGAGGACTACGCCGCGCCGCTCGTCGCGCAGATCGAGGCGGACGGCCCGCAGTCGGTCCAGCCCGGCCAGGTCGACCGCGGTCAGGAGCAGTTCGACCAGGTCCGGCTCGACGTCGCCGCGTTCGTGGACCAGCTGCGGGAGATGCGCGAGGGGATCTCGGCCGAGCTCACGTCCTGGACCCGTGCCGCGTCGACCGTGGTGGGCGTCCTGGCGGTCGTCGCCGTGACCGTGGGCGTGGTGCTGTGGTTCGCGCTGCGCCGCTGGGTGGTCGAGCCGCTCGAGTCCGTCGCGCACGACGTGCGGCAGGTCGCGTCGGGCGAGCTGGGCCACGCGGTCCGGGCCGAGGGCCCCGACGAGGTCGTCGCGATGGCGCGCGACGTCGAGCTCATGCGCGTCGCGCTCGTCGACCAGGTGCGTTCGGTCGAGAGCGCGCGCGCCGAGGTCGAGGACGCGCACGCCCGGCTCGCGGAGCGCGCCGAGGAGCTGCACCGCTCCAACCGCGACCTCGAGCAGTTCGCGTACGTCGCGTCGCACGACCTCCAGGAGCCGCTGCGCAAGGTCGCGAGCTTCACCCAGCTGCTCCAGAAGAGGTACGGCGGCCAGCTCGACGAGCGCGCGGACCAGTACATCGAGTTCGCGGTCGACGGGGCCAAGCGCATGCAGCGCCTGATCCAGGACCTGCTGGGCTTCTCGCGCGTCGGGCGCACGGGCACCGAGGTCGTCGACGTGGACCTCGCGGCGGCGCTCGCGACCGCGACCGACCAGCTCTCGGAGGTGATCGCCGAGACGGGTGCGGTCGTCACGCACGACCCGCTGCCCACCGTCCGCGGCGAGCAGCCGCTGCTCGTCCAGCTGTTCCAGAACCTCGTCGGGAACGCCGTGAAGTTCCGCTCTCCCGACCGCACCCCGCTCGTGCACGTGAGCGCGCGCCGCGTGACGGACGCGTGGGAGCTCGTCTGCGCCGACAACGGCATCGGCATCGACGAGCAGTACGCCGAGCGCGTGTTCGTGATCTTCCAGCGCCTGCACGCCAAGGACGTGTACGACGGCACGGGCATCGGCCTGGCGCTGTGCAAGAAGATCGTCGAGTTCCACCGGGGCACGATCTGGATCGAGCAGCCCGCCGACGGCGTCGGCACGCGCATCTGCTGGACGATCCCCGACGAGCGCCCCGAGCAGCCCTCCCCGACGGGCGACCAGCCCGGCGCACCGCAGGACCCCACCGGCGCACCGCGCGCCCAGGACGGAGCCACACCATGAGCACGCTGCGCAAGCCCATCGAGGTCCTCCTGGTCGAGGACGACCCGGGTGACGTCCTCATGACGCGTGAGGCGTTCGAGCACAACAAGGTGCGCAACACGCTCACCGTGATGGCCGACGGCGTGAGCGCGCTCGAGTACCTGCGCAAGGAGGGCGAGCACGCGGACGCCCCCACGCCGGACCTGATCCTGCTGGACCTCAACCTGCCGCGCATGGACGGCCGCGAGGTCCTCGAGGCCCTCAAGGCCGACGAGCGGCTGCGGATGATCCCGGTCGTCGTGCTCACCACGTCCGAGGCCGAGGAGGACGTGGTGCGCAGCTACGCGCTGCACGCCAACGCGTACGTGACCAAGCCCGTCGACTTCGACGCGTTCATCACCGTGGTGCGGCAGATCGACGAGTTCTTCGTCGAGGTCGTGCGGCTCCCGCAGCGCTGACGCCGGCGCGCCCGACCCCGGCGGTCCCGGGGTCGGGAATCGGCCGCGCTCGCTGCGCGTTGTGCCGCACGTCCGACGAGGCGACGCGTGTCGCCCCCCGCAGACGAGGAGCGCGTGAGCATGCTGGAGCCGAGCGAGATCTACGAGCTGGACGCGGTCGTGGCCGCCGAGGTCGACGCGCGCGCGGCCGCGCAGGGCTCCGGCCCCGTGCTGGTGCACGCGGTGCGTGGCTTCGTCGACGCGGGATCGGCGGGTCAGCTCGCCGTCGACCACCTGGTCACCGAGCTGGACGCGCAGCGGCTGGCGACGTTCGACGCCGACCAGCTGGTCGACTACCGCTCGCGGCGGCCGACCATGACGTTCGACGGCCACACGTGGGCCAGCTATGACGAGCCGCGCCTGGTCGTCGACATGGTGCGCGACGCGGACGGCGTGCCGTTCCTCCTGATGCACGGCAGCGAGCCGGACGTGCAGTGGGAGCGGTACGTGGCCGCGGTGCAGCAGATCGTCGAGCGCTTCGACGTGCCGCTCACCGTCGGTGTGCACGGCATCCCGATGGGCCTGCCGCACACGCGTCCCACGTCGCTCACGGCGCACGCCACGCGGCCCGAGCTCGTCGCGGACCACCCGTCCTGGTTCGGGACGGTCCAGGTCCCCGCGAGCGTGGGTGCGCTGCTGGAGCTGCGCCTGGGCGAGGCCGGGCACGACGCGATGGGCTTCGCGGTGCACGTGCCGCACTACCTCGCGCAGTCGCAGTACCCGCAGGCGAGCATCGCCGCGCTGCGTGCCGTCGAGCGTGCGACCGGTCTCGAGCTGCGCACGGGTGAGCTCGACGCCGCCGCGACCGCGGCGACGCTCGAGATCGAGCGTCAGGTGGCGGAGTCCGACGAGGTGCGGTCGCTCGTGCACGCGCTCGAGGAGCAGTACGACGCGTTCAGCCGGAGCATCGGCCGCACGAGCCTGCTCGCGCCGACCTCGGACCTGCCGACCGCCGACGAGCTGGGTGCGGAGTTCGAGCGGTTCCTCGCGTCGCAGGCTGACGACTCCTGAGGCTGCGCACCGTCACCCTTCCGGCGCAGCCTTAACCCAATCGTTGCCGAAATGGGGCGAACCAGTGACTCGAGACGTGGCGCAGGACACATCGCCGGTGCAAGGATCGCTGGCGTTGCAGTGGCGTGATCGTGTGACCGGAGCCCCG
The DNA here is from genome assembly GCF_000218545.1 of Cellulomonas gilvus ATCC 13127. NCBI lineage: Bacteria > Bacillati > Actinomycetota > Actinomycetes > Micrococcales > Cellulomonadaceae > Cellulomonas > Cellulomonas gilvus. The sequence goes on along the minus strand of NC_015671.1, from coordinate 2,190,541 downwards.
CCGGACGTCTCCCCGGAGCGTCGGGCGTCGTCCCACCAGCCGTGAGGCTGGGCCCACCGGTGCAGGCGGAGGACATTGCGGCACGGCCGCGGGAGCACTCCACGGCCGTCACCGAGTGGAAGACAGGGAACGAGCATGGCGCAGGGTGCAGTCAAGTGGTTCAACGCCGAGAAGGGCTTCGGCTTCATCGCGCAGGACGGCGGCGGTGCCGACGTCTTCGTGCACTACTCGGCGATCGACGTCCAGGGGTACCGGACGCTCGAGGAGGGTCAGCGCGTGGAGTTCGACATCACGCAGGGCGCCAAGGGCCCGCAGGCGGAGCACGTCCGCCCGGTCTGATCGCCCGCATGGCGTCGTCGGCAGGAGGGGCGCCCCCGCGGGGGGTGCCCCTCCTGCCGTGCGTCGGGACGGGTCAGGGCGCCGCGTCGCGCGTGCCGTCCCCGGTGACGGGGTCGTGCAGCACGGGCGCACCCGCCGCGAACGCCGCGACCTCCTCGCCGCGCAGCAGACGCGCAGGTGCCGGCAGCGTGCGCACGGCGCGTGCGAGACCCGCGACCGCGAGCAGCGCGGGGTCGTCGGTCGCCGCGAGCACCAGGTTGCCGTAGCCGCGCCCGCGCAGGAGCGCCGGCTCGGCGATCACGACGACGTCGGCGAAGACCCGGCCGAGGGTGGCCGCCTCGCTGCGCGCGAGCGCGAGCGGCGGCCGGTCCGCGCAGTTGACCAGGTACACGCCGCCGGGGCGCAGCACGCGAGCCGCCGCACGGGCCGCCTCGATCGTCGTGAGATGCGCGGGGGTGCGGTCGCCCGCGAACACGTCACGCACGACGACGTCCGTCGTGGCCGTGCCGAGCCGCTCGAGCTCGGCACGCGCGTCGCCCGCACGGATGCGCAGCGCGGGCGCGCGTGGCAGGCCGAACCACAGCCGGGCCAGCTCCGGCAGCCGCGTGTCGAGCTCGACCGCCAGCTGCCGTGAGCCGGGCCGCAGGACGTCGAGCGCGCGTGCGAGCGCGCACCCGCCCGCACCCAGGTGCACGACGTCGAGCGGCGTGCCGGGCCGCAGCGTGTCGATCACGAGCGCCATCTGCTGCATGTACTCGAACGCGAGGACCCCGGGGTCGTCCAGGTCGACGTAGGAGCTGGGCACGCCGTTGACCAGGAGCGTGACGCCGGCCGCGTGATCGGGGTCGGGCACGAGCTCGACCGTCCCCGTGGGCACCTCCACGGGTCCGTGCGGCCACGCGGCGCGCAGGTCGGCCGCCGCGCCGGACCCGGACCGCCCCGCCGCGCGCCCGGTGGGGCCGGTGCCTGTGGGTGGTCGGTGGGAGCCTGCACGTCGTCGGCCCGCTGACCGGTCGGGGGGCATGGTCTCGGGGCCTCGGCTTCGGGTCAGGGCGGGCAGGCGTGCGGCGGTGCCGCCCACTGTAGTGCGGGGCGCGGCCGACGGGTTGACGGGATCGAACACGCGTTCGATACTGGACAGGGAGGTGGTCGAGATGGCGGTCCGGACGACGGGTCACCCGCAGGAGCTGCTGGCACGTGCCGATGCCGAGCTGCTCGCTGCGCAGTTCTCCTCGGAGCCGTGGGAGCGGTTCAGCCACGCCCACCTGGCGGGCCTGCGCGCGGGTGCGGCCGTGGTCGCGCGGCGCGGAGCCCCGGCGCGGCGCGGTGCGCCGCGCACGGTGTGGGGCATGCTCGCGGACGTGGCACCCGAGCTCGCGGACCTCGCGTCGTCGTTCGCGGAGGGCGCGCCGCTGCGCTCGGCGGTGGACGCCGGCCGGTTCGACCGCGTGGACGAGGACCAGGCCGAGCGCACGCTGTGCCGCGCCGAGGACCTCGTCGACGCCGCACGGACGCTCATCGCCGCGGAGGACGCCGCACTGGAACAGGCCCGCTCGGCCGCGCGTGCGGGCGCTCCCCGCATGCTCGCGGTGCGTGCCTCGTGAGCACGCCGTGAGCCGCGGTCCGCGGCCGGACGTCCGCCGGGACTGGGGGACCAGCGAGGACGGCTGCTCGATCCTGCACGTCGACATGGACGCGTTCTTCGCCTCGGTCGAGCTCGCGCGGCGTCCGCAGCTGCGCGGCCGGCCCGTGATCGTCGGCGGGGCGGCGCGTGGCGTGGTCCTCGCGGCGACGTACGAGGCGAGGGCGTTCGGTGTGCACGCGGCCATGCCGATGCAGGCGGCCCTCCGGCTGTGCCCCAACGCGGTGGTGGTCCCGCCCGACCACCGCAGCTACCACGAGGTCTCCGTCGGCGTGATGGAGGTCCTCTCCGACGTCACGGCTCTCGTCGAGCAGGTGAGCATCGACGAGGCCTTCCTCGACGTGGCGGGCGCACGGCGCCGGATGGGTCCCCCCACCGCGATCGCGGCGCACATCCGCGCCCAGGTGCGCGCGCGGTACGGCATCACGTGCTCGGTGGGCATCGCGTCGACCAAGTTCGTGGCAAAGCTCGCGTCGGGGCACGCCAAGCCCGACGGCGTCCTCCTGGTGCCGCGCGCCGCGACCGTCGACTACCTGCACGCGCTGCCCGTCGGCGCGCTGTGGGGCGTGGGGGAGCGGACCGCGGCGGCGCTGCACCGATGGGGCATCACCACGGTGGCCGAGCTCGCCGACACCGAGGTGGCGACCGTCCAGCGGGCCGTCGGCAAGGTCGCCGGCGCCCACCTGCACGACCTGGCCTGGGGGAGGGACCCACGGCCCGTCGAGCCGGGCCGTGACGAGAAGTCGATCGGCGCGGAGGAGACGTTCGCGGTGGACGAGGGCGACCTCGGCGTGGTCCAGGCCAAGGCCCTCGAGCTCGCGGACCGCTGCGCGCGCCGGCTCCGTCAGCGTGGGCTCGTCGGCCGGACGGTGAGCGTCAAGGTCCGGACGAGCGACTTCCGGACGCTCACGCGATCACGCACCCTCGCGGCACCGACCGACGTGGGCCGTGAGCTGTACCTGGAGGCGCGCACGTTGCTCGCGGGCGTGGAACTGCGCGGCCTGCCGGTGCGCCTCGTGGGCGTGCGGGTCGAAGGCCTGGAGCCGGCGCACGGAGCGGTGCGTCAGCTCACGCTGGACGACGCCGCGGGTGAAGGTGACGGCCCGCGTGCCGACCGGCGCGAGGCGGAGCGGGCCATGGACCAGGTCCGGGACCGGTTCGGCGGAGCCGCCATCCGTCCGGCAGCCGCACTCACGGTGTCCACCGGGGACCGCTCGACTACCACCTTCCAGGTGGCCGATCTATCCTGACCCTTGTTACGCCCATCAAACGGACCACCGGGGGTCGGGATGCCTCTCTCCGAGTACGAGCAGCGCGTCCTCGAGCAGATGGAGCGCCAGCTCGCTACTGACGACCCGCGGCTTGCGAACACGCTGACCCAGCGCGGCGCTCGTCGCACCGTCGGACGCTACGTCGTCGCCGGCATCGGCGCCGTCGTCGGGCTGCTGCTGCTCGTGTTCGGCGTCGCCGGGGACCTGGCCCTGCTCGGCGTGGTCGGCTTCGTCGTGATGTTCGCCGCGGTCGCGTTCGCGTTCGCGAGCCCTCGCCGCGAGTCGGGCCCCCAGGGCACCGTCGGTGCCGACGGCACCGTGCGGGCGCGCCCCGGGAACCCGCGCGGCGCACGGCCCACGGGGCGGACGTCGAAGCCCGGCATGATGGCGCGGTTCGAGGAGCGCTGGGAGCGGCGCCGCGGCTCGGACGGCCGCTGACCGCACGACGTCCGGACGGATCTTGCCCACGCGCCTTGCCCACGCGCAGGCACCGGTCTCCCTGACCGCCGTCGCCGGTCGTGGCGGCACGCCGGCTCCGTCGTGTGCTCGAGCCGACTCCTGCTCGGCGACCCGCTTCCGGTGCGCCACCCGACCGGCGTGACGCGCGCAGCCCGCAGCCCGGTGGGCGCGTGCGGCTGTGCTCAGCGCGAGCTGCTCGCCCCTCGTGCCGCGCGGTCGTCCGGCCGGCTCCCGGTGGCGGCCGGACCGGGGCGCGCGCGACGCGGGCGCCCGATCGTGCGACGGCCGAGCGTCCGGCGCGCGGAGCGGTGCACGTCGTCGATCCACGCGGCCAGCCGGCCCGGCTCCGGGTTCGCGGCCTCGGGGGCGTAGCGGGCCTGCTCGACCGCACGGGCGAGCCCGATGAGCGCCTCGAGCGCGGGTGCGTCCAGGCTCCCGCCCAGGTCGGCGACGCGCTCGGGGACCAGGGCGGCCGCGGCTCGTGGCGTGGTGGCGCTGCTCCAGCGGACCCCGTGACGGGCCAGGACGCGACGCAGCCGCGCCCACGCCTGCTCCGGGGTCAGGTCGGCCAGGAGTCGGCCGCGGCGCCGGACCAGCACGGTGGCCCCGACCGCGCCCAGGGCCAGGACGAGCGCCGAGGTGAGCGCGGCGGGCACCCAGTCGGTGCCCTGCTCCGCGATCTCGCCCGGGGCCGTGGGGGAGTTCGGGCGGCCCGTCGGGACGGCGCCGGGGCGGCCGGTCGGGACGACCTCCTGGGTCGGCCCGGCGTTCGGCACGTTGGCGAACGGGTCGCTCCACCGGGGCGGGGCCCCGGTCTGCACGGCGGGCGTCGGTTCGAAGCGCACCCAGCCCTGGCCCTCGAAGTACAGCTCGGGCCACGCGTGCGCCTGGCGCCCGGTGACCACGTACTCGTCGCCGTCCACCTGGCCGGGCAGGAAGCCGACACCCACGCGGGCGGGGATGCCCAGCGAGCGGGACATCACCGTCATCGCGGTGGCGAACTGCACGCAGTAGCCCTTGCGCGACTCGAGGAAGTCCCACACGGCGTCGTCGGTCCGCGCGGGATCCACGCGCGTGTCGTAGGTGAAGTTCGCGGCCGAGCGCAGGTAGCTCTGCAGGGCCATCGCCTGCTCGTACGGCGTCTCGGCCTCGGCCGTGAGGTCGGCGGCGAGGGCGGCGATGTCGGCCGCGTGCGACGTCGGCGGGACCTCGAGCGCGCGGGCGTCTCCGGGGTCGCCGACGCGAGCGTCCTCGAGGTCGTCGGACGTGAGCGTGGGGATCTCGACGACCATGTCGTACGTCATGCCGGCGTCCGTGGGGCGCGTGCCGGTGATGGAGTCGCGTGCGGCGTCCCACGACCAGCGGCCGTCGATCTGGAGCGTGCGGGGGAACGTCGCGATCGGCAGCTCCCGGTCGCGCAGCGCACCGACCTCGAGGTGCACGGCCGCGAGCGTGCCGCGTGCCGTGCTGGGACTGCGGCCGAGGAGGTCGGGGTCGGTCGCGAGCAGGCCGTCGAACGGCGCGTCGATGCTCGGGCGGGGCTCGTCGGCGCGCCACGAGCGGCCGTCGAACTGGAGCAGCGTGAACGAGCGCAGCGGGCCGATCGTCGCGGCGCTCACGTTGGGTGCGCTCGTGGGGCTCGCCGTCGGCGCCGGGTCGTCCCCGGTGTCGGACGGCGCCAGCACCTCGGTGGTGTAGCGCAGCACGGTGTCGCCGCTGCGCTCGCCGAGGCTCGAGCGGACGTCGAGGTCGGAGGACAGGTTGACCGCCCCGGTCCCGCCGCGGCCGAGGTCGGGCAGGCCCCACGAGCTCCATCCGGGGAGCGCGGCGAGCGGCGGGCCCGCCACGAGCGCGACCGCGACGACGCCGAGCGAGGCGACCGACGCGAGGCCCGAGCGCCGCACACGGTCGTCCTGCGTACCGGCCTGGGGTGCGGCGCTCAGCGCGAGCAGCAGCAGGTAGACCAGGCCGGTCCAGAACAGGGCGGAGCCGCGCGCCGGGAACCCGAGCGCGATCGTCGGCGTCCACATCGCGGCGAACGCGAGACCGGTCCAGGCCGTCATGCCGAGCCCCGCGGCGAGCAGGTCCGCGGCCAGGAAGACCGCGAGCGCACCGGCGGCGAGCAGCAGCTCGAGCGGGCGCGTGACGTCGACGGGGACGGTCGAGACGTCGACGACGCGCAGCGCCTCACCCCACAGCGCGGAGGTGCGGTCCCACGAGCTCAGGTCGGGCACCAGCTGGACGCGCCCGGGCGGTGCGCCGTACCGCAGCAGCACGGCGGCCACGGCCGCGACGAGCCCGAGGACGCTCGGCGCCCACGCCGACCTGGTCACGGCGCGCACGACCGCGGTGACGGCCGCGACCACCAGGACCAGCAGGACCACCGGGTTGCGCCAGGGCCCGAGGCCCAGGAGGTTCGTGAGGGCGTGCAGCGACGCGACGGTGCCGAGCGCGCACAGGGCCGTGGTGAGCGCGCCGCGCCACCCGCGCGGCGATCCGGCCTGCGGGCTCATCGTGCGCTCCCGAGCAGTCGCAGCCAGCAGTCGAGCGCGGGCTCGCCGGGCGTGACCTCGCACGCGCGCCATCCCGCGCGGCGCAGCGCGTCGACGGTGTGCCGCGCGTCGCGCTGGCCCGCGGCGTGCTGCGGGTCGCTGAGCACCATGGCCCAGCCCTGTGCGGAGTCGACGACGTGCGCGAGCGCGGCGCGCGCGCCGGCGCCCAACGGGCCCAGCACCCCCAGGACGATCTCGCCGTCGGCGCCGGTGGTCTCGAGCAGGTGCGCGCCCGCGATCACGCGTGCCTGGGCCTCGGTCGCACCGCGCGGCCCCTCGAGATCCACCGTCTGGTCGAGGATCGCCGCGCGCGCGCCGTCGTTGCGCGTGTGCAGGAACGGCACCCCGGTGGGCGTGGCGTGGCCCCGCACGCCGTCGAGCAGGCGGACCGGGTGCCCCGCGTCGAGCATCGCGAGCGCGACCGAGGCGGCGAGCGAGACGGTCCACTCGACGTGCGCCGGGCGGTGCGGCAGGTCCAGCAGCACCGAGACGGGTCGCAGCCCGGCACGCTCGTCGGAGCGGACCAGCAGCTCGCCGCGCCGCGCGCTGCTGCGCCAGTGCACGCGGCGCAGGTCGTCGCCCTCGCGGTAGTCCCGCAGCGACGAGTCGTCCGTCGACGGCGAGCGCGCACCGAGCGCGACGCGGTCCGGCTCGCCGACGAGCACGTCGCTCGGTGCGGGCAGCGTGCTCACCGCGGGCCACACGGTCACGCTCGCCTGGCCGCCCAGCGTGGACGTGCTCGCGACCGTCCCGAACAGGTCGGTGCGCGTCACGACGAGCGGCCCGAGCGGCCAGCGTCCGCGGCGTGCGGCGTGCACGCCGTAGGAGACGACCACGATGCCGGGGGAGCGGTGCACGCGCGCCCGCAGCGGGCGTCCTGCGGACAGCTCGGTGGCGGCCTGCTCGGCGAACCTGAGGCCCGCCAGCCGTGCCCGCCCCGCCGGGTCGGTGGACGTGATGCGGACCTCCACGGCCGTGCGCTGCCCCGCGTGGACCGGGTTGGGCACCACGAGGCGCTGGACGGTGAGCGGGCGCCGGACGTGACCCGCGTCGAGCCACGCGACCACGGCCGCGCTCGCGGCGACCAGGACCACGCCGACCGCACCGATCCGCGCGAGGTCGACCGAGCCGAGCGCGACCGCCAGCAGCACCAGGGCGAGCCCGACGCCTGCCAGTCCCCAGCCGCGCAGCGTCGGTCGGAGGTTCATCAGCCGAAGGCCCGCCGCGCGGCGCCGTCCCCGGCGGTCGCGGGCACCGGGACGGCGGCGACCAGGTCGGACACGATCGCCTCGGTGCTGCGTCCCGCCAGCCGGGACTCGGTGCTCGGCAGCAGACGGTGCGCCAGGACTGCGGGCGCGAGGCCCTGCACGTCGTCGGGCAGCACGTGGTCCCGGCCGGCCATGGCCGCGACGCCCTTCGCGGCGCGCAGGAGCTGGATCGCGGCGCGGGGCGAGGCGCCCAGGCGCAGCCCGTTGTCGTGCCGCGTCGCGGTGACCAGGTCGACGACGTACCGCTTCACCGCGGGGGCGGCATACAGCCTGCGGCTGATGTCGATCAGCCGCCCGATCTGCGCGGCGTCCGTCACCGCCTGCAGCTGCGCGAGCGGGTCGGCCGACTCCTGCAGGTCGAGCATGTCGAGCTCCGACTCGATGCTCGGGTACCCCACCGTGAGCCGGGCCATGAAACGGTCGCGCTGCGCCTCGGGCAGCGGGTACGTGCCCTCCATCTCGACCGGGTTCTGCGTCGCGACGACGAAGAACGGCCGCGGCAGGCGGTACGTGCGGCCATCGACGGTCGCCTGCGCCTCCTGCATGCACTCGAGCAGGGCGGACTGGGTCTTCGGCGATGCGCGGTTGATCTCGTCGCCGATGACGACGTGCGCGAACACCGGGCCGGGCCGGAACTCGAACTCGTTGGTCTGGGCCCGGTAGATGTTGACGCCGGTCAGGTCGCTCGGCAGCAGGTCGGGCGTGAACTGGATGCGTCCGACGCTGCAGTCGATCGTGCGCGCGAGCGCCTTGGCGAGCGTGGTCTTGCCGACCCCGGGGACGTCCTCGAGCAGCAGGTGCCCCTCGGCGAGCAGGACGGCGAGCGTGGTGCGGACGAGCTCGGTGCGGCCCGTGACCACCCGCTCGATCGCCGCACGCATCCGGTCGGTCACCGCGACGAGCTCGTCGAGCTGGTCGCGCGGGGGTGCTGCCTGCTGCACGGGTGCCTCCTTCGGCGGTCGGGGAGAGCCTACGGCGCGACCCGGTGGCTCCGGGGGTGATCGCCACGCCGGTCGTCCCGGCCCGTTGTCGAGCGCCCCCCACTTCGCTCCACCACGCACCCGGCGAGCGACGCCCGCGCGGCGCCCGGTCGCGGCGCCCCCGGCGGTGGACAGGGCGTCGCCGCGGGGTCGCCAGGCCGCGGCGACGCGGTGACCTGGCCTTTCAGGTCACGGCGGGGCCTGCGGCACGGACCACGGCACCCGGGGCGTGTGCGGCACGCCCGGCGCAGCGACGCGCGGGACGAACCAGGGCAACCCGGACGACGGCCCCGCCGGCCCCCCACTTCACTCCACCCCGTCTGACCTGCGGAAACGCGCGCCGATCGGGTGAAAACGGGAGCGTGTCCGGTTGTGAGTGGAGGGAAGTGGAGTACCGTGGAGGCACGTGGTGAGGCGGGGAGCGGACGGGTCCGGCAGGGACCTGAACGGCATTCCGGACGTCGTCCGCCCGCCACGGCCAACGTGCGGGTGGCCGTGAGGGAACGCCCGCGAGTGACAGGTCGGTCGCTGCGCAGGAGGGAGGGGCGGTGTCGCATGAGAGCGTCGGCATGCTCGGCTCCGGCCTGCCCTTCCTGGGCACCTACACACCGCGCCTGGACGACAAGGGCCGGCTCATCCTCCCGGCCAAGTTCCGCCCCCAGCTGGCCCAGGGGCTCGTCATGACGCGCGGTCAGGAGCGCTGCCTGTTCCTGCTCCCGCTCGACGAGTTCCGCCGGTACCACGACCAGCTCCGGCAGGCGCCCGTGACGAGCAAGCAGGCGCGCGACTACCTGCGCGTGTTCCTGTCCGGCGCGAGCGACGAGCTGCCGGACAAGCAGGGGCGCGTCTCGATCCCGCCCGTGCTGCGTCAGTACGCGGGCCTCGACCGGGACGTCGCCGTGATCGGCGCCGGCACGCGCGTCGAGATCTGGGACCTCGCGGCCTGGGAGACGTACCTCGCGGAGCAGGAGTCCGGCTACGCCGACGCCACCGAGGAGGTCTTCCCGCAGGGCCGCTGGTGACCGCGCGACGCCACCGACGACACCCCGAGACCCATCACGACGAGCACGACCCGGCCCTGCTCCCGCCCGACGAGACCTCCTCCCGACCGCTCTGCCGCACTTCCCCGCGGCAGAGGGCCGGTGGGGGATCTGGTCGGACGGCGGAGGGGCTGACCGACCAGCAACCACGACGCGCGAGAGGAGGACCGGCATGGGCGAGCACGGCGACGACGTCCGAGGCGCCGCCGAGCGGCACGTGCCGGTCCTCCTGGAGCGCTGCCTGGAGCTGCTGGCCCCGGCGCTCGCGGAGCCCGGTGCGGTGATGGTCGACTGCACGCTCGGCATGGGCGGGCACACCGAGGGCGTGCTGCGCCGCTTCCCGCACGTCCGGGTGGTGGGCCTCGACCGGGACACGCAGGCGCTCGAGCTCGCGGGCGAGCGGCTCGCGCCGTTCGGCGACCGCTTCACCGGGGTGCACGCGGTGTACGACGAGATCCGCGACGTCCTGGCCGACCTGGGCATCCCCGCGGTGCAGGGCGTGCTCATGGACCTCGGGGTCTCGTCGCTCCAGCTCGACGAGGCCGAGCGCGGCTTCTCCTACGCCAAGGACGCGCCGCTGGACATGCGCATGGACGCCACCGCCGGCCTGACCGCGGCCGACGTGCTCAACACGTACGACGAGCGCGACCTGGTGCGCGTGCTGCGCACGTACGGCGAGGAGCGGTTCGCGCCGCGCATCGCACGGTCGGTGGTCCGGGCACGCGCCGTCGCGCCGCTGGCCCGCACGGGCGAGCTGGTCGACCTCATCCGCTCGAGCATCCCGATGGCGGCACGGCAGACGGGCGGGCACCCGGCCAAGCGCACGTTCCAGGCGCTCCGGATCGAGGTGAACGGCGAGCTCGAGGCGCTGCAGCACGCCCTCCCGGAGTCGATCGAGGCGCTCGCGGTCGGCGGCCGGATCGTCGTGGAGGCCTACCAGTCCCTCGAGGACCGGCTGGTCAAGCACGCGCTCGCGGCCGGCGCCACCACGAGCGCACCGCCCGGGCTCCCCGTGGTGCCCGACACGCACCAGCCCTACCTGCGGCTCGTCACGCGCGGCGCGGAGGAGGCCGACGAGGCCGAGCTCGCCCGCAACCCGCGCTCCCAGTCCGTCCGCCTGCGGGCGGCCGAACGGCTGCGTCCCACCCCTGACCACCTGCGCACGAACCGGAGGACGGCATGAGCGCCAGCACGGCCGCGCGTGCCTACGCGCCCGCCCAGAGCACGGCTGCACCGGCGCGGCCGCTGCGTCCGACGTCGCCCGCGTCCGCACCGACGCCGCGGCTGCGCGTGGTGCGCGCCCCGGCGCACACCCGCACGCGCGTCCCGTTCGTGCTGACGTGCATGGCGGTCCTGGCCGCTGCCCTGGTCAGCGCGCTGCTCCTCAACACGCAGATGGCGGCGAGCTCGTACGAGAAGTACGACCTGTCGAACGAGCTCGGCCGGCTCGACCAGGACGCGCAGGACCTGGTCGCGGCGCTCGACGAGAAGGCGTCCCCGCACGAGCTCGCGCGCGCCGCCGACGAGCTGGGCATGGTGCCCGCCGTCCGGACCGGATGGATCCGGCTGCCCGACGGGGTGGTGCAGGGCGCTCCCGCGGCGAAGGGCTCTGAGTGACCGATCTGACCGACCCGCCGCGCGGGGAGCGCACCGTGCGCCCCCGCGCGGGGCACAGTGGCTCCGTGACCCGTGCACCCGCGACCCGAGGCGCCGCAGCGCGTGGGCCGGCGACGCCCGGCACCACCCCGCGGACGCTCGTCGACGGCGGCGTGCGGCCGGCGGGTGGACGGAGCGGCTCCGGACGGACCGGTGCAGGACGGACCGGCGCAGGACGGACCGGCCGCGCACCGTCCGGACGCCCGAAGCGGCCCGGCCCGCCGGGTCGTCGTCGACCCTCCGTGCTGACGGTCGTCGTGATCGTCGTGCTCACGGTGTTCGCCGGACGGCTCGTGTACGTGCAGGCGCTCGCCGGACCCGCGATCGCGGCCGAGGCGCAGGCCAAGCGCCTGCTGAGCGTCGACCTCATCGGGACCCGCGGGCAGATCCTGGACCGCGACGGCGTGGCGCTCGCGACGTCGGTCGAGCGGTACGACGTGTCGGTCAACCAGCTGCTGGTGCGCGAGTACCGGGGTGACGGGACCGCGCAGGACCCGGACGGTGCGCTGGGCGTGGCGCGCAAGCTCGCGGTGCTGCTCGACATGGACGCCGCCGAGCTGGGCGGCGAGCTCGTGGGGGACCGCGAGTTCAAGTACGTCCGCAAGGGCGTGCTGCCGCAGGTCGCGCGTGAGGTGTTCGCGCTGCGGCTGCCCGGCATCAACGTGGACAAGGTGGCCGACCGCGTCTACCCGAACGGCGCGCTCGCGGGGAACCTCATCGGGTTCGTGAACTCCAACGGTCAGGGGCTGGACGGTCTCGAGCTCTCGCTCGACGACCGGCTCAAGGGCACGCCGGGCTACGAGGTCTACGAGGGCGGCCGCAAGGGTCAGCAGGTGCCGGGTGGGCACGTCGAGGAGTCGCCGGCCCGCACGGGCGACTCGGTGACGCTGACCATCGACGCGGACATCCAGTGGAAGGCCCAGAGCCTCCTGGACGCGCAGGTCGAGGCGACGGGCTCGAAGTCCGGCTCCGTCGTCGTGTACGACGTGGAGACGGGTGAGGTGCTCGCACTCGCGGACTCGGGTGCGACGGACCCGAACCACCCCGGCGACTCGGCCGGCGGCTCGCTGTCGTCGTCGGTCTCGGACATCTTCGAGCCTGGCTCGACCGGCAAGGTCATCACGATGGCCGCGGTGCTCGAGGAGGGCCTCGTCACACCCACCGACGAGTGGACCGTGCCGTACACCTACGAGGTGCCGAACGGTCAGGTCTTCAAGGACTCGCACGAGCACGGCACGCTGCACCTGACCACCACCGGGGTGCTCGCGGAGTCCTCCAACACGGGCACGGTGCAGATCGGCGCCAAGCTGAGCGTCGACCAGCGGTACGACTGGCTCAAGAGGTTCGGCTTCGGCACCCGTACGGGCATCGACGTCGCGGGGGAGTCCGCGGGCCGGCTCAACGAGCCCGACCTCAACGACCCGCGCTCGCAGTGGGCGGTGCTGTTCGGGCAGTCCGTGTCCGTGACCGCGCTGCAGGCCACGCAGGTGTTCGCGACCGTGGCCAACGGCGGCGTGCGGGTCCAGCCGCACGTCGTCAAGGGGTGGACGGACGCGTCCGGCACGTTCACCGCGCAGGATCCCGCACCCCGCACGCGGATCATCTCGGAGAAGACCGCGGACACGCTCATGACGATGATGGAGAGCGTCGTCGACGACGGCACCGGGTCGAACGCCGCGATCCCGGGCTACCGCGTCGCGGGCAAGACCGGTACGGCGCAGAACTGGGTCGACGGCAAGCAGGGCATCACCGCGTCGTTCATCGGCGTCGTCCCGGCCGACGAGCCGCGCCTCGCGGTGAGCGTGATCCTGCACAACCCGCGGTCGTCGGAGTACGGCGGCGTGGTCGCGGCCCCGGTGTTCCGGGACGTCGCGTCCTACGCGCTCAGCGAGCTCGGGATCGCGCCGTCCGGCACGCGCGCGCACCTGTTCCCCACGACGTGGTGACCGCGGCCACGCGCGCTGCCGAGCGACCCGGCCGGGGTAGATTCCTCCCCATGACCTCGACGGCTTCCATGCGGCCTCGGCATGCCGTCGACCGGTCGCTCGCGACGATCGCGGCGACGTTCTCGCTGGTCACCTCGGACGTCGAGGGGGCGTCGCCGGTCTCGGCCGACGCCACCGTGCGCGGCGTGAGCATGGCGAGCGACGACGTGCAGCCGGGCGACCTGTTCGTGGCCGTGCCGGGGGCACGCGTGCACGGTGCGCGCTTCGCGGCCGACGCGGTCGGCGCGGGTGCGGCCGCGGTCGTGACCGACGCCGCGGGCGTCGCGGTCCTCGGTGACCTGGTGCGTCGCGTGCCGGTGCTCGTGGCCGACGACCCCCGCGCGCTCGCGGGCCCGCTCGCGGCCCACGTGCTGGGCCGCCCGGCCGAGCGCCTGACCACGGTCGGCGTGACCGGGACGAACGGCAAGACGACGACGACGTACTTCGTGGACGCCGCGCTGCGCGCCGCGCACGCGAGCACCGCGGTGCTCGGCACGGTCGAGCTGCGGATCGGCGAGGACGCGATCGAGAGCCCGCGCACCACGGTCGAGGCCCCGGTGCTGCACGGCGTGCTCGCGCTCGCGCTCGAGCGCGGTGCGACCGCGGTCGCGATGGAGGTCTCGTCGCACGCGCTCGCGCTGCACCGCGTCGCGGGCACCACGTTCGACGTGGTGGGCTTCACCAACCTGCAGCGCGACCACCTGGACTTCCACGGCGACATGGAGGGCTACTTCCGGGACAAGGCGCGCCTGTTCGCGCCGGGTCAGGCCCGGCGTGGCGTCGTCGTCGTGGACGACGAGTGGGGCGCCCGGCTCGCGCGCGAGGCACAGATCCCGGTCGAGTCGGTCGCGACGCACGTCGGCGACCCCGCGGCGGCGGATGCGGACTGGGCCGTCGTCTCGGCGGACGTCGGGCTCGACGGCGTCGGTTCGACGTTCGTGCTGCGCGGCCCCGACGGGGCCCGGCACGACGCCGTGAGCCCGCTGCCGGGCCTGGTCAACGTCTCCAACGCGGCGCTCGCGATCGTGCTGGCGCACGCCGCGGGTGTGGACCTGCAGGTGGCGATCGGCGCGGTCGCGACCGCGCACGCGATCCCGGGCCGCATGGAGCGCGTCATCGAGCGCGCGCCCGGGCGTGCGCTCGCGCTCGTCGACTACGCGCACACGCCCGACGCGCTCGTGCTCGCGCTCGAGGCGGTGCGGCCCATCACGCCCGGCCGGCTCGTCATCGTGTTCGGCTCGGACGGTGACCGCGACCGCGGCAAGCGGCCGATCATGGGCGAGATCGCGGCGCGGCTCGCCGACGTCCTCGTCGTGACCGACGAGAACCCGCGCTCGGAGGACCCCGCGAGCATCCGCGCGGCGATCCTCGACGGGGTGCGCACCGTGCGCCCCGACCTGACCGACGTCCTCGAGGTCGAGCCGCGTGCCGAGGCGGTCCGCCGCGGCGTCGCGCTCGCGCGCGAGGGCGACACCGTCATCGTGACGGGCAAGGGCCACGAACCGACCCAGGAGATCGCCGGAGTGTTCCACCGGTACAACGACCGTGACGTCCTGCTCGCCGTGCGCGACGAGTCCGCCGGAGGGCACGCGTGATCGCGCTCACGGCGACCGAGGTCGCGGAGGCGACCGGGGGTGCGCTCGAGGGCATCGCCCCGCACGCCGTGATCGCGGGTGCGGTCGTCACCGACTCGCGCGACGTCGAGCCCGGCGGGCTGTTCGTCGCGCTGGGCGGCGAGCACGTGGACGGCCACGACTACGCCGCACGTGCGGTGGGTGCGGGTGCGGCCGCGGTGCTGTGCGCACGGCCGCTCGTCGACGACGCGGGCGCCCCGCTCCCGTGCGTCGTGGTCCCCGACGTCGAGGTCGCGCTCGGCGAGCTCGCGCGTGCGGTCCTCGCGCGGCTGCGGCTGGCCGCGCTCGAGCCCGGCGGCAGCGGCCTGCGGGTGGTGGGCGTGACGGGCTCGGTCGGCAAGACCACGACCAAGGACCTGCTCGCGCAGCTGTGCGGTGCGGCCGGGCCGACCGTCGCACCCGTGCGGTCGTTCAACAACGAGATCGGGCTGCCGCTGACGGTGCTGCGCGCCGACGAGCAGACCCGGTTCCTGGTGCTCGAGATGGGCGCGTCCGGCCCCGGCCACCTGGAGTACCTCACGCGCATCGCGCCGCCCGACGTCGCGGTCGTGCTCGTGGTGGGTCAGGCGCACCTGGGCGGCTTCGGCGGCGGCGTGGACGCGGTCGCGCGCGCGAAGTCCGAGATCGTGCAGGGTCTGCTGCCCGACGGCGTGGCCGTGCTCAACGCCGACGACCAGCGCGTGCTGGCCATGTCCGCGCTCGCGCCCGGCGACGTCGTGACGTTCGGCGCCGCGCGCGGCGCGGGTGTGCGCGCCGTCGACGTGACGCTCGACCGGGCCGGCCGCGGGTCGTTCACGCTCGTGGTCGGCGAGGGCACGGCCGACGAGCGGCGCGCGCCCGTCGCGCTGCGCCTCGTGGGCGAGCACCACGTGCACAACGCGCTCGCCGCCGCTGCGGCCGCGCTCGCGGTGGGGCTCACGCTCGACGACGTGGCCGCGGGGCTGTCCGCCGCCGACGCGCTCTCGCCCCACCGGATGCACGTCGTCGACCGCGCGGACGGCGTCACGGTGGTCGACGACTCCTACAACGCCAACCCCGACTCGATGCGCGCGGCGCTCAAGGCGCTCGCGGTGCTCGCGGGCCGCGACCGGCGCTCGGTCGCGGTGCTGGGGGAGATGCTCGAGCTCGGCGCGGACGCGCGTGAGGCGCACGACGCGATCGGCCGGCTCGTGGTGCGGCTCAACATCGACCTGACGGTCGTGGTGGGCGACGGCGCGCGCGCGATCCGCGACGGCGCCAACCACGAGGGCAGCTGGGGCGACGAGGTCGTGCTGGTGGACGACGTGGCGACGGCGGAGGCATTCTTGGCCGACGAGCTGCGCGCGGGCGACGTCGTGCTCGTGAAGTCCTCGTACGGCTCGGGGCTGTGGCAGCTCGGCGACGCGCTCACCGCCACCACGGACGGGGCCGCGTCGTGAGGGCCGTCCTGATCTCCGGCGGCGTCGCGATGCTCGTCGCGCTGCTCGGCACGCCGCTGTTCATCCGGCTGCTGGTCCGCAAGCAGTACGGCCAGTTCATCCGCCAGGACGGACCGACCGCGCACTTCACCAAGCGCGGCACGCCCACCATGGGCGGCGTCGTGATCATCGGGGCCACGCTGCTCGGGTGGGGCGCGGCGCTGCTGCTCACGGGCACCCAGCCCTCGGTGTCCGAGGTCCTGGTGCTGTTCCTCATGACCGGGCTCGGCCTGGTCGGGTTCCTCGACGACTACATCAAGATCAGCCGGCAACGGTCGCTCGGCCTGCGGGCGCGGTGGAAGATCGTCGGGCAGGGCCTGGTCGGCGTGGTGTTCGCGGTCGCGGCGCTGCAGTTCCCGAACGAGATGTTCCGCACCCCGGCCTCCACCCGGATCTCCTTCATCCGCGACACGAACATCGACCTCGCGTTCGCGGGCGCGGCCATCGGCCTGGTCGCGTTCGTGATCTGGGCGAACTTCCTCATCACGGCCTGGTCCAACGCCGTCAACCTGACCGACGGCCTGGACGGCCTGGCCACGGGCGTCTCGCTGATCGTGTTCGGTGCGTACGTCGTGGTGTGCGTCTGGCAGTTCAACCAGTCGTGCCAGATCCTCACGTCGGCGGGCCCGCGCTGCTACGAGACGCGTGACCCGCTCGCGCTCGCGGTCGTGGCCGCGGCGATCACGGGCGCCTGCTTCGGCTTCCTGTGGTGGAACGCGAGCCCCGCCAAGATCTTCATGGGCGACACCGGGTCGCTCGCGCTCGGCGGCGCGCTCGCGGGCCTGTCGATCCTCACGCGCACCGAGATCCTGGCCGCGATCATCGGCGGCCTGTTCGTGCTCGAGGTCGTGTCCGACGTGATCCAGATCGGCTCGTTCAAGCTGACCGGCAGACGCGTGTTCAAGATGGCGCCGCTGCACCACCACTTCGAGCTGCAGGGCTGGGGCGAGGTGACCATCGTGATCCGGTTCTGGATCATCGCGGGCCTGTTCGTCGCGCTCGGCGTCGGGGTGTTCTACGCCGAGTGGGTGGCCGGCTAGGTGGCGACGTCCGGCTCGACCGTCTCGGCCGACCTCGAGGGCGCACGGGTCGTCGTCGCCGGCCTGGGCGTCTCGGGACGCGCGGCCGCCGAGGTGCTCGCGTCCCGCGGCGCGCGTGTCGTCCCCGTCGACGACGCGTCCGACGAGGCGGTCCCGACCTCGGAGTACCTCGCGGGCGACGGCCTGGACCGCGTCGACCTCGTCGTCGCGTCGCCCGGGCTGCCCCCGCACCACGCGCTGCTCGCGGCCGCGGCCGCGCGCGGCCTGCCCGTGTGGAGCGAGGTCGAGCTGGCCTGGCGGGTGCGGGTGCCCGGCCCGTCGGGTGCACCGGCGCCCTGGCTCGCCCTGACCGGGACCAACGGCAAGACCACCACCGTGGGCATGCTCGAGTCGATCCTCACGGCGGCGGGCCGCAGCGCGCTCGCGGTGGGCAACGTCGGCGCACCGATCGTGCACGCCGCGACGGACCCCACGCTGGACGTCCTCGCGGTCGAGCTGTCGAGCTTCCAGCTGCACTTCACGCACACCATGGCCGCGCAGGCGTCGGCCGTGCTCAACGTCGCCCCGGACCACCTCGACTGGCACGGCTCGCTCGAGGCGTACGCGGCCGACAAGGCCCGCGTCTACGAGCGCACCGAGCTCGCGTGCGTCTACAACCTGGCGGACCCGCGCACCGAGCAGATGGTGCGCGATGCCGACGTGGCCGACGGTGCGGTCGCGGTCGGCTTCACCACGGGCACGCCGCTGGTCGGACAGGTCGGCCTGGTCGAGGACGTGCTCGTGGACCGTGGCTTCGCCCGCCTGCGGCACACGCACGCCGCCGAGCTCGGCACGCTCGACGACCTGCGCGGGCTCGCGGGACCCGACGGCACGGTGCCGCGCCACGTGGTCGCGGACGCGCTCGCCGCGGCCGCGCTCGCGCTCGCGCACGGCGTCGAGCCGGTCGCGGTGCGGGACGGGCTGCGCGCGTACACGCCCGGCCGGCACCGGATCGAGACCGTCGCGGTGGCCGACGGCATCAGCTGGGTCGACGACTCCAAGGCGACCAACGCGCATGCGGCGGCCGCGTCGTTGGGTGCGTTCGCGCCCGGCTCGGTGGTCTGGGTGGCCGGTGGGCTCGCCAAGGGCGCGCGGTTCGACGAGCTCGTCCAGGCACGCCGGGACCGGCTGCGCGGCGTGGTGCTCGTCGGCGTGGACCGCGCACCCCTGCGGGACGCGCTCGCCCGACACGCGCCGGATGTCCCGGCCGTGGAGATCGTCCCCGGTGAGACTGAGGACGTGATGACGTCGGCGGTGGCTGCAGCGCGTGCGCTCGCGCAGGCGCCGGGCGGTGCGCTCGGCGGCGCGCCGGGTGCCGTGCCGGGCGCCGTGCCGGGCGGACCCGTCACGGTGCTGCTCGCGCCCGCGTGCGCGTCGATGGACCAGTTCGCCTCCTACGCCGCGCGTGGTGACGCGTTCGCGGCGGCCGTGCGCGCGGTGACGGGCGGCGCCGGCGGCCCCGCGTGAGGCCCGCGCCGTGAGCACCGAGACCGCCGAGCCCGAGGTCGAGCAGCAGCGGCTCGGACACTGGAACAGCGTCGTCGCGAGCTACTACGTGGTGATCGGGGCGACCGCGCTCCTGCTCGTCATCGGGCTCGTCATGGTGCTGTCGAGCTCGAGCGTCGAGTCGATCGACGCCAACGGGTCGGCGTTCGCGGTGTTCCTGGACCAGGCCAAGTTCGCGCTCATCGGCGTGCCGGTCGCGATCCTGCTCTCGCGCCTGCCCGTGCGCACCTACGTCCGGCTCGCGTGGCCGATGCTCGGCGCGGCCGTCGTGCTGCAGCTCATGGTGTTCGTCCCCGGGCTCGGCATCGAGGTCGGTGGCAACCGCAACTGGGTGCGGCTCGGGCCGCTCACGGCCCAGCCGTCGGAGGTGGTCAAGCTCGCGCTCGCGGTGTGGCTGGGCGCCGTGCTGGCACGCAAGCAGGCGTACCTGCAGTCGTGGAAGCACGTGTTCATCCCGGCCGTCCCGGTCGCCGGGCTCGCGGTCGGGGTGGTCCTGATCGGCCACGACCTGGGGACGGCGATGGTGCTGCTGCTCCTGGTCGCGGGCGCGCTGTTCGTGGCGGGCGTCCCGCTGCGGATGTTCGCGGTGGCCGCGGCGATGGCTGTCGGCGCGGCCGCGACGCTCGCGCTCACCTCGAGCAACCGCATGGACCGCATCACCAGCTGGCTGTCGGACGACTGCAACGCGTCGTCGGACTGCTACCAGACGCTGCACGGCACGTACGGGCTCGCGAGCGGAGGGCTGGGCGGTCTCGGGCTCGGCCAGAGCCGTGAGAAGTGGTCCTACCTGCCGGCCGCGCACAACGACTTCATCTTCGCGATCCTCGGCGAGGAGCTCGGGCTGGTCGGCACGCTCGTCGTGCTCGGCCTGTTCGGGCTGCTCGCGGTCGCGATGCTGCGCGTGATCCGGCGCCACCCGAACCCGTTCGTCAAGGTCACGACCGCGGGGATCGTCGCCTGGATCATCGGGCAGGCGCTCATCAACATCGCCGTGGTGATCGGCTTCGCCCCGGTGATCGGGGTGCCGCTGCCGCTGGTGTCCGCGGGCGGCTCCGCGCTCATCATGACGTTGGCCGCGCTCGGCGTCGTCGTCGCGTTCGCGCGCGACGAGCCGGGAGCCGCACAGGCGCTCGCCACGCGGCCGAGCGTCGTCCGCCGTTCGTTGGCCGTCGTCGGCCTGACCCGGTCGGCCCGGCGGGCCGATCGCACCCCACGTCGAGGAGCAGCACGTGCCTGACCAGACCCGTCCGCCGTCGTTCCTGCTCGCGGGCGGCGGGACGGCCGGCCACGTCAACCCGCTCCTCGCGGTCGCGGACGCGCTGCGCGACGTGCACCCCGACGCGACGCTCACGGTGCTGGGCACGGCGCAGGGCCTCGAGTCACGTCTCGTGCCGGAGCACGGGCTCCCGCTCGCGCTCGTGCCGCGCGTCCCGCTGCCGCGCCGGCCCTCGCTGGACCTGCTGCGCCTGCCGGGTCGGCTGCGCGCGGCCGTCGAGGCCGCGGGCCGCGCGATCGACGAGTCGGGGGCCCAGGTGGTCGTCGGGTTCGGCGGCTACGTCGCCACGCCCGCGTACCTCGCGGCTCGGCGCCGGGGTGTGCCCGTGGTGGTGCACGAGCAGAACGCGCGTCCGGGGCTCGCCAACCGGCTGGGCGCACGCTGGGCACGTGCGGTCGCGGTGACGTTCCCCGGCTCGGGACTGCGCGGCGCACAGCTCACCGGGCTGCCGCTGCGGGGTGCGGTCGCGGACCTGGTCGCCGAACGTCGGCGCGACGCCGCCGGGGCGCGCACCCGCGCCGCCGCGGCGCTCGGCCTCGACCCCGCGCTGCCCACGCTGCTGGTGACCGGAGGGTCGCTCGGAGCGGTCAGCATCAACACGGCGGTGACCGCCGCCGCGCCGGAGCTCATGGCCGAGGGCGTGCAGGTCCTGCACCTCACGGGACGGGACAAGTCGACGCCCGTGCTCGCGGCCGTCGGTCGCCTGGACCGCGGCCTGGCCGCGCGGTACCACGTGCGGGAGTACCTGGACGACATGCACCTCGCGCTCGCCGCGGCGGACCTGGTGCTCGGCCGAGCCGGTGCGGGGACGGTGTGCGAGGTCGCCGCGCTCGGGCTGCCCGCGGTGTACGTGCCGCTGCCCGTCGGCAACGGCGAGCAGCGGCGCAACGCGGCAGGCGTCGTCGAGGCCGGGGGTGCGCTGCTGGTGGCCGACTCGGCGTTCGACGCGGCGTGGCTGCGCTCGCACGTGCTGCCCCTGCTGGTGGGCGCGGAGGCCGCGGTCACGCGTTCCCGCATGGCCGCGGCAGCCGCGTCGGTCGGGGTTCCGGACGCGGCGGCTCGCGTCGCGGACCTCGTGCTCGCGCAGCTGCCCGGCAGACCTCCGGCCCCCGCCGGGCCGCGCGCGGTCGTCGCCGACGTCCCGGCCGCGTCCGCGCCGTCGTCCGACGAGCGACGCCCCGACGCGCACGCGCCGGCCGGCACGCCCGACGAGCCGCCCGCCGTGGCGTCGCTCGGGCGGGTGCACCTGATCGGGGTGGGCGGTGCGGGCATGTCCGCGGTCGCGCTGCTGCTCGCGGCGCGCGGCCTCGACGTGAGCGGCTCGGACGCGGCGCAGGGCCCGGCGCTGCCCGGCCTGGTCGAGGCGGGCGTGACCGTGACCGTCGGTCACGACGCCGCGCTCGTCGAGGGCGTCGACACCGTGGTCGTCTCGTCGGCCGTGCGCGAGACCAACCCCGAGCTCGCGGCCGCGCGAGCGGCGGGCCTGCGCGTGCTGCACCGGTCGCAGGCGCTCGCGGCGCTCATGGCGGACCGTGACGCGGTCGCGGTCGCGGGCGCGCACGGCAAGACGACGACGTCGGCCATGACGGCGACGGGCCTGCTGGCCGCGGGAGCGGACCCGTCGTACGCGATCGGCGGCACCGTGCTCACCGAGCGCGGGCCGGCCGGCGGTGCGCGCGACGGAGCGGGGCGCGCATTCGTCGCCGAGGCCGACGAGTCCGACGGCTCGTTCCTCGCGTACGCGCCGCTCGTGGCCGTGGTGACGAACGTCGAGCCCGACCACCTGGACCACTACGGCACGCGCGAGGCCTTCGAGGCGGCGTTCGTGGCCTTCGCACGGCGCATCCGTCCGGGCGGCCTGCTCGTCGCGTGCGCGGACGACGAGGGTGCGGCGCGCCTGGTGGCGGGCGTGCGCGACGAGCTCGCGGCGCGGGACGTGGCCGTCCGCACGTACGGCCGGACGCCGGACGCCGACGTGCGCGTCGGCGAGATGCGCCCCACCGAGGGCGGCTGGGACGTCGACGTCACGACGCGGGACGAGGCGGGCCCGCAGACCATCGGGCTCGCGTTCCCGGGCGCGCACAACGCGCTCAACGCGACCGCCGCGTGGATCGCGTGCGTGCGGCTGGGCGTCGCGCCGGCACAGGCGGCCGAGGCGATCGGGACGTTCCGCGGCACGGGTCGACGGTTCGAGCTGCGCGGCACCGCCGCGGGCGTGCGCGTGGTCGACGACTACTCCCACCACCCGACGGAGGTGCGGGCGCTGCTCGACGGCGCTCGTGCCGTGGTCGGGGACGGCCGCGTGCTGGTGCTCTTCCAGCCCCACCTGTACTCACGCACCCGGACGTTCGCGGCCGAGTTCGGCGCCGCGCTCGACCAGGCGGACCTCGTCGTCGTGACGGACGTGTACGCGGCCCGCGAGGACCCGGACCCGACCGTGTCGGGCGCGACGATCGTCGACCGGGTCCCGACGCCGGGGCGCGCCACGTTCGTGGCCGACCGGAACGAGGCGGCCGCGACGCTCGCGGCCCAGGCGCGGCCCGGGGACCTGGTCCTCACGGTCGGTGCGGGCGACGTGACCGCGCTCGGGCCGCAGATCCTCGACGAGCTGACACGGCGCGAGCAGGAGCAGGCGTGACCTCCTCCCGGCCGCCGCGCCCTCCCGCGCCGCGTCCGGAGGCGGCCCGGCCCGCCCGGCCGCGGCGGTCCGCCTCGTCGCGCCCTGCCGAGCGGGGTGCAGCAGGACCGCAGGAACGCGGCACACCGGCCCCCGGGGACGGGAAGGACGACGTCCCGCGTGTCGCCGCGCGGGCCGAGATCAGCCCCGAGATCCTGCCGCCGCCGGGTCCGCCCACGGCCGGCGGGGCGCCCCGGTCCTTCGCCCCGGCGCGCGTGGTCGCTCCCGACGACGTCGCGCCGCCCGCGGTCCGCGGCTCGATCCGGACCGCGCCGGTGGTCTCGCCGACGTCGGCCGCGCGGTTCGCCGAACGTGCGCGCGCCCGCCGGACGCTCGCGCGTCGCCAGGTGATCGGTCTCTCGGTGTGCGCGGCCCTGGTGGCCGGCATCGGCTGGCTGCTGCTCGGCTCGCCCGTCCTGGCGCTCGACGCCGCGACCGTGCGGGTCGACGGCGCGGGGACGGTCGTCGCGGTGGACGCGGTGCGGGCCGTCGTCGACGAGCGGGACGGCACACCGCTCCCGCGCCTGGACACGGGTGCGCTGCGGGCCGACCTGCTCGACGTGCCCGGGGTGCGGGAGGCGACGGTCACGCGCGACTGGCCGCACGGGCTCACGGTGACGCTCGTGGCGCGCGAGCCCGTCGCGGCCGTCCCGGCCGACGGGCGCTCGGGATACTCGCTGCTGGACCAGGACGGGGTGCAGGTCGGCCACGTCGCGAAGGCGCCCGCCGAGCTGCCCGTCGTGGACGTGCCGGTGGGGGACCGCCGCACGCTGCGCGGTGTCCTGACGGTCGTGGAGCAGCTCGACCCGGACCTGCTCGCGCAGGTGGGGGGCGTGTCCGCGCGCACGCAGGACACGATCTCGATGAAGCTGCGCAAGGGCGCGCGGATCGCGTGGGGGAGCGCAGCCGAGACGCACCTCAAGGCGGCGGTCCTGACCGCGCTGCTCGAGTCGGAGCAGGGCCGCAAGGCCAAGGTGATCGACGTGTCCGCGCCCCGCATGCCGATCATCAAGTGACGTCCGTCCGGGCGCGGGCGAACTCGCGCGCGACACGCGCGCGTGGTCGTTGATCGAGGGCGGGGCGCGACCTAGCGTCACGCCCTGACAGCATCACCTGACATAACTATAACCCTCAACTAGAGGGTGAAGGTTGCAGCCCGTCGCTCGCGTGTCGCGGACGACGGTCCCGGGACCGGCGCGAGCCGGCCGCAGGACGGACCCGCACGAAACGAGAGGCACCCACCGTGGCAGCTCCGCAGAACTACCTGGCGGTCATCAAGGTCGTCGGTATCGGCGGCGGCGGCGTGAACGCCGTGAACCGCATGATCGAGGTCGGCCTCAAGGGTGTCGAGTTCATCGCCGTCAACACCGACGCGCAGGCCCTGCTCATGTCCGACGCCGACGTCAAGCTCGACGTGGGCCGCGAGCTCACGCGCGGTCTCGGCGCGGGCGCGGACCCCGAGGTCGGCAAGAAGGCCGCCGAGGACCACGCGGAGGAGATCGAGGACGTCCTGCGCGGCGCGGACATGGTGTTCGTGACCGCGGGCGAGGGCGGCGGCACCGGCACGGGCGGCGCGCCCGTCGTCGCGCGGATCGCCCGCTCGCTCGGCGCGCTCACGATCGGCGTCGTCACGCGGCCGTTCACGTTCGAGGGTCGCCGGCGCTCGGTGCAGGCCGACGCCGGGATCGACGCGCTGCGTGCCGAGGTCGACACGCTCATCGTCATCCCGAACGACCGCCTGCTGCAGATCTCCGACCGCGGCGTCTCGGTGCTCGACGCGTTCCACTCGGCGGACCAGGTGCTGCTCTCGGGTGTCCAGGGCATCACCGACCTGATCACGACGCCCGGCCTCATCAACCTCGACTTCGCCGACGTCAAGTCAGTCATGCAGGGTGCGGGGTCCGCGCTCATGGGGATCGGCTTCGCGCGCGGCGACGACCGCGCGGTGCAGGCTGCCGAGATGGCGATCAGCTCGCCGCTGCTCGAGGCCAGCATCGACGGGGCCCACGGCGTGCTCCTGTCCATCCAGGGTGGTTCCGACCTCGGCCTCTTCGAGATCAACGAGGCCGCCCGTCTGGTGCAGGAGGCGGCGCACCCCGAGGCGAACATCATCTTCGGTGCGGTGATCGACGACGCGCTCGGCGACGAGGTGCGGGTCACCGTCATCGCGGCCGGGTTCGACGGTGGTTCGCCGGTGGTCCGGCGTGACGCGCGCGCGCTCGGCCAGGTGAGCGGCCAGGCACCGCGTCAGGTGCCGCACGTGCCCGCGCCGCGTCAGGACGCGCCCGAGGCGGTTCCGGCGTTCGCGGCAGTGCCGGCCCCCGCCGCTCCCGCGCACGAGGTCCCCGCGTTCCTGTCCGCCGAGAGCGAGCCCGCGCCCACCACGGCCGCGCTCGAGGTGCCGCGCATCTTCTCCGAGGAGGAGCACCGTCGGGAGCGCGAGCACGAGCTCGACGTCCCCGACTTCCTCAAGTGAGGGCCGCGTCCGCGGTCGGTCGGGCCGGATGACCGCCGCGCCCGCGCCCCCGGTCCCGGTCGACGAGGTCGACCTGGGGCCGGGTGTGCGTGCCGGCTTCACCGACCGGCGCGGCGGTGTGAGCCGCCCGCCGTACGACGCGCTCGACCTCGGCGCGCACGTCGGAGACGATCCGTCGGCCGTGGCGCAGAACCGCGCGCGGCTGTCGGCGTGGGCGGGCTGCCCCGTGGCGTTCGTCGACCAGGTGCACGGCACGGACGTGCTGGTGGTCGCGGGTCCGCAGGACGTGCCGGTCGACCCGCTGCAGCCCGTCGGCACGGGTGACGCGCTGGTGACAGCGCATCCCGGCGTCGCTCTCGCGGTGCTCGTCGCCGACTGCGTGCCCGTGCTGCTGGCCGACCCGGAGGCCGGCGTGGTCGGCGCCGCGCACGCGGGCCGGCGGGGTCTGGCGGACGGCGTCCTGCAGGCGACCGTGGCGGCGATGCGGGAGCTGGGGGCGCGGCCGGACCGCATGCGCGCGGCCCTCGGCCCGGCCATCGCGGGTCCGTCGTACGAGGTCCCCGCGGACCTGCGCGACGAGGTGGCCGCGACGGTACCGGAGGTCGCCGCGACCACCGCCTGGGGCACCCCGGCGCTCGACCTGCGCGCAGGGGCGCGCGCGGTGCTGCTCGCGGCGGGTGTCGCGCACGTCGAGGTCTCCCCGCGCGACACGTGGTCGGACCCCCGGCTGTTCTCCTTCCGTCGGGCCGGCCGCACGGGCCGGTTCGCCGGCGTGGTGCGCGCGTCGGCGCGGCGTGTCGCGCCGGGCAACCCGCAGAACCCGTTGCTAGCGTGACGAGCGGACGGGACCGACCCGCGGTCGGCCGCACGGCGGCCCGGTGAGATCGGTCCGAACGAGCAGGTCCGGACGCTGTCCGGGGGAGGAGCGGGGCCATGGCCGGAGCGCTGCGCAAGACGATGCTGTACCTGGGCCTGGCCGATGACCGGGGCGAGCACGGCGAGTACCTCGACGACTACGAGGGGACGGACGAGCCCATGGAGCTCGAGGAGCAGCACGAGGCGCAGGTGACGCCGTTCCGCCCGACGCGGGTGAGCGCGGTCGAGCAGCCGGCACCGGCGCACGACCTGCGGCGCATCACGACGATCCACCCGCGCTCGTACAACGACGCGCGCAAGATCGGCGAGGCGTTCCGCGAGGGCACGCCGGTGATCATGAACCTCACCGACATGGACGACGCCGACGCCAAGCGGCTGGTCGACTTCTCGGCGGGCCTGATCTTCGGCCTGCACGGCGCGATCGAGCGCGTCACCAACAAGGTGTTCCTGCTGTCGCCCGCGCACGTCGAGGTCTCGGGTGAGACGCCGTCCGGCTCGGCCCCGCGCGCGGCGTTCTACAACCAGAGCTGACGCATGCGTCTGGTCGTCGACCTGGCCTCCGTGGTCGTCTTCGTCTTCATGCTGCTCCTGATCGCCCGGCTGGTGATCGACTGGGTGATGTTCTTCGCGCGGGAGTGGCGGCCGCGCGGCGTCGCGCTGGTGCTCGCGGAGATCACGTACACCGTGACCGACCCGCCGCTGCGCGCGCTGCGCAAGGTGCTGCCGCCGCTGACCATCGGGAGCTTCCGGCTCGACCTCGCGTTCCTGGTGCTCATGCTGCTGTGCAGCCTGCTCCTGTCGCTCCTGCCTGCACTGGCGTGACCCGCCCCGTGTCGCGCGCCCAGCCGGCTGTGCGGCACGAAAACGGGCATGTGGGACATACGGGACGCGTGTCCCACCGGCGGCGACGGCGCCCGGGCAATGTCCGCTACGGTGAGGTGAAGTGGCCGCCGGCGGCCCCAGGCGACACGCTCTGCGTGTCCGGGACCGGGCGGCCGGCACGGCCCCAGCACGGCTCGACCAGCTCGACCTACCCCGTTCGACCGAAGAGGTGACGACGATGGCACTGCTGACCGCAGACGACGTCCTGAACAAGAAGTTCCAGGCCACGAAGTTCCGCGAGGGCTATGACCAGGACGAGGTCGACGACTTCCTGGACGAGGTGGTCAACACCCTGCGGGACCTGCAGGGCGAGAACGAGGACCTCAAGACCAAGCTCGCGGCGGCCGAGCGCCGCATCGCCGAGCTGAGCCGCGCGGGTGCGCAGCAGGCCGCACCGGTCGCGCTGCCCAAGCCCGAGCCGACGCCGGAGCCCGCGCCCGCGCCCGTGCTGCCCGCCCCGACGCCCGCACCGGTCCAGGTGTCCGCGCCCGTCGCGCCGGCCCAGTCGAACGAGCCCGAGTCCGCGACCGGCATGCTGCAGCTCGCGCAGAAGCTGCACGACGACTACGTGCGCAGCGGCCAGGAGGAGTCCGAGCGGCTCGTCTCCGAGGCGAAGACGCAGGCGACCCGCATCGTGCGCGAGGCCGAGGAGACGTCGCAGCGCACGCTCGGCCAGCTCGAGCAGGAGCGTTCGCTCCTCGAGCGCAAGATCGACGAGCTGCGGGTCTTCGAGCGCGACTACCGGACGCGCCTCAAGAGCTACCTCGAGAACCTCCTGGGCGACCTCGACAACCGCGGGAGCGCGCTGCCGCCGCGGGCGCAGCCCCAGGCGGTCGGCGACGGCCACAACCTCTGAGCGGACCGACGGACCGCCGGCAGGGGTACCGGCGGTCCGTCGTCCCAGGTCAGCAACGCGACACGCCGGGTGAACCCTGGCGTGTCGTGTTGTGCGGTGCCGTACACACGTCTACAGTCTCGTCACCTCACAGACAGGGGGCACCGCGGTGACCAACGACTCGATCAGCACCACGACCGTCGCGCCGACGCAGGACGCCAAGGAGCTCGCGCGGCTGGCCAAGCAGTTCCCGGTCCGTGACGGCGAGAAGGCCTGGACGGCGCGCGACGTCCGCGACGTCGCGGACGAGCTGGTCGCCGACATCGACCGGCTCACCGCGGAGCTCGCGTCGGCCGATGCCGAGCTCTCCGACCTGCTGCGCAACTCGGGCGACGGCGCCGGTGACGACCAGGCGGACTCGGGCTCCTCGGCGCTCGAGCGCGAGCAGGAGCTCACGCTGGTCAACAACACGCGCGACATGCTGGCCCAGACGCAGCACGCGCTCGCGCGCATCAGCGCGGGGACGTTCGCGACGTGCGAGTCGTGCGGCAAGGCGATCGGCAAGGCGCGGCTGCAGGCCTTCCCGCGCGCGACGCTGTGCGTCGAGTGCAAGCAGCGCGAGGAGCGGCGCTGACGCGCCCGTAGACTCCACCGGTGCCCACGCCCGACGAGTCGCCCCTGCCCGCCACGACGGGCTCGCCCGAGTCGCCCGAGGATGCGGCCGTCAAGCACCGAGACGCGGCCGCCGGGAGCGACGTCCCCGCGACACGCCGTCGGCGGCTGCTGACGATCCTCGTCGGGCTGACCGCCGTGGTGCTCGTGCTCGACCAGGCGACCAAGGCGTGGGCGCTGACGTCCCTGGACGGCGCGCGCCGCGAGGTGCTGGGCGACTGGTTGGGCCTGCAGCTGGTGTTCAACCCCGGGGCCGCGCTGTCCATCGCGACCGGGATGACCTGGGTCCTCACGCTCGTCGCGATCGGCGTGGTCGTGGTCGTCGCCCGCGCCGCGCGTCGCATCGGCTCGACGATGTGGGCGGTCGCGCTCGGCCTGCTGCTGGGCGGAGCGCTCGGCAACCTGGTGGACCGCCTGTTCCGGTCGCCCGGTGTGGCCCGGGGCCACGTCATCGACTTCATCGCGTACGCGGACTGGTTCGTGGGCAACGTGGCCGACATCGCGATCGTCGTCGCCGCGGGCCTGATCGTGCTGACGGTGCTGCGCGGCGTCCGGATCGACGGCACGCGCGAGACGGAGGACTCCGGCGACGCCGCCGCGACCCCGGCGGCGGCCCCGAGGGGCGGTGCGTCCGATGCCTGAGACGCGGAGCCTGCCCGTCCCGGACGGGCTCGCGGGCGACCGGGTCGACGCCGGCATCGCGCGCCTGCTGGGCCTGTCGCGCACGCGTGCGGGTCAGATCGCCGAGGACGGCGGGGTCCACCTGGACGGTCGGCCCGTGGGCAAGTCGGAGCGGCTGGTCGCGGGCGCGTGGCTCGAGGTGGAGATCCCGGATGCGGCCCCCGCCGCGGTCGAGGTCGTCGCGGAGCCGGTGCCCGGCATGGTGATCGTGCACGACGACGACGACGTGGTCGTCGTCGACAAGCCCGTGGGGGTCGCGGCGCACCCGTCACCGGGCTGGACCGGCCCCACGGTCGTCGGCGCGCTCGCCGCCAGCGGGTACCGCATCTCGACGTCGGGCGCCGCCGAGCGGCAGGGCGTCGTGCACCGGCTGGACGTCGGCACCAGCGGGCTCATGGTCGTCGCCAAGAGCGAGCACGCCTACACCGCGCTCAAGCGCGCGTTCAAGGAGCGCACGGTCGAGAAGGTCTACCACGCGCTCGTGCAGGGGCACCCGGAGCCCACGACGGGCACGATCGACGCCCCGATCGGGCGGCACCCGCACCACGACTGGAAGTTCGCCGTCACGGCGAACGGCAAGCCGTCGGTCACGCACTACGAGCTGCTCGAGGCGTTCCCCGCGGCCTCGCTCGTCGAGGTCCACCTCGAGACCGGGCGCACGCACCAGATCCGCGTGCACTTCTCGGCGCTGCGGCACCCGTGCGTGGGCGACCTCACCTACGGTGCCGACCCCGCGCTCGCGCAGCGCGTCGGGCTGTCGCGGCAGTGGCTGCACGCGATGCGGCTGGGCTTCGAGCACCCCGGCACGGGG
Source organism: Cellulomonas gilvus ATCC 13127 (assembly GCF_000218545.1). Taxonomy (NCBI): domain Bacteria; kingdom Bacillati; phylum Actinomycetota; class Actinomycetes; order Micrococcales; family Cellulomonadaceae; genus Cellulomonas; species Cellulomonas gilvus. The sequence goes on along the minus strand of NC_015671.1, from coordinate 2,160,487 downwards.
CAGTGGCTCGAGGTCTCGAGCGCCTACCCGCAGGACCTGCAGCACGCGCTCGACGTGATCTCCGCCGGCTACCGCTGACCGACGCCGCGGGCACACGGAGGTGTCCCTGGGGCCACCTAGACTCGGCGCGTGGCATCACCGGCAGCTCAGGACTCGTCGTTCGTCCATCTCCACGCGCACACCGAGTACTCGATGCTCGACGGCGCGGCGCGCCTGACGCAGCTGTTCGCCGAGGTGCAGCGCCTGGGCCAGACGGCGATCGCCACGACCGACCACGGCTACCTGTTCGGGGCCTTCGACTTCTGGTCCAAGGCCACCGCCGCGGGCATCAAGCCGATCATCGGCGTCGAGGCGTACGTCACGCCGGGCACCAGCCGGTTCGACCAGACGCGCGTGCGGTTCGGCGAGCAGGGCCAGGAGCGCGACGACGTGTCCGCGCGCGGCTCGTACACCCACATGACGCTGCTCGCGCGCAACAACGAGGGCCTGCACAACCTGTTCCGGGCGAGCTCGCTGGCCTCGCTCGAGGGGCAGATGGGCAAGTGGCCGCGCATGGACCGCGAGCTCCTCGAGACGTACTCGGGCGGCATGATCGCGACGACGGGGTGCCCGTCGGGTGAGGTGCAGACGCGTCTGCGCCTCGGCCAGTGGGACGAGGCCGTGCGTGCCGCGGGCGAGCTGCAGGACATCTACGGCAAGGACTACTTCTACGTCGAGCTGATGGACCACGGGCTCGACATCGAGACCCGCGTCTTCAAGGACCTGCTGCGGCTCGCCGAGACGATCGGCGCCCCGCTCGTCGCGACGAACGACCTGCACTACGTCACCGCGGAGGACGCCGGGTCGCAGGAGGCGCTGCTGGCGATCAACTCCGGCTCGGCGCTGACGGAGCCGACGTACGAGCAGGGTGGCAACCGCTTCGCGTTCGAGGGCAGCGGCTACTACGTGAAGTCCGCGGCCGAGATGCGCCGGACCTGGGCGGAGCTGCCCGAGGCGTGCGACAACACGCTGCGGATCGCGGAGCAGTGCGAGGTCTCGTTCAACACCAAGGCCAACTACATGCCCAACTTCCCCGTGCCGGAGGGGGAGGACGAGACCAGCTGGTTCATCAAGGAGGTCGAGACCGGGCTGCGGCACCGCTACCCGGGCGGCATCCCGGACGACGTGCGCCGGCAGGCGGAGTACGAGACCGGCGTCATCACGCAGATGGGCTTCCCCGGGTACTTCCTGGTGGTCGCCGACTTCATCAACTGGGCCAAGGACAACGGGATCCGCGTGGGGCCGGGCCGTGGCTCGGGTGCGGGCTCGATGGCGGCGTACGCGATGCGGATCACGGACCTCGACCCGCTGCAGCACGGCCTGATCTTCGAGCGCTTCCTCAACCCGGACCGCGTCTCGATGCCCGACTTCGACGTCGACTTCGACGAGCGCAGGCGCGGTGAGGTCATCCGGTACGTGACCGACAAGTACGGCGAGGACCGCGTCGCGCAGATCGTCACGTACGGCACCATCAAGGCCAAGCAGGCGCTCAAGGACTCGTCTCGGCTGCTGGGCTTCCCGTTCGCGATGGGGGAGAAGCTCACCAAGGCGATGCCGCCCGCGATCATGGGCAAGGACATCGGCCTGACCGGGATCTTCGACCCGAAGGACCCGCGCTACCCCGAGGCGGAGGAGTTCCGCCAGGTCCATGCGGCCGACCCGGACGCGCAGCGCGTGGTCGAGCTCGCCAAGGGCATCGAGGGGCTGAAGCGGCAGTGGGGCGTGCACGCCGCGGGCGTCATCATGTCGAGCCACCCGCTGATCGAGATCATCCCGATCATGCGCCGGCCGCAGGACGGCGCGGTCATCACGCAGTTCGACTACCCCACGTGTGAGGGCCTCGGCCTGATCAAGATGGACTTCCTCGGGCTCCGGAACCTGACGATCCTCGACGACGCGCTCGAGAACATCGTGATGAACGGCAAGGACCCGCTGGTCCTGGAGGACCTCGAGCTGACCGACCCCGCGAGCTACCAGCTGCTCGCACGCGGCGACACGCTCGGGGTGTTCCAGCTCGACGGCGGACCCATGCGCTCGCTCCTGCGCCTGATGAAGCCGGACAACTTCGAGGACATCTCCGCGGTCCTGGCGCTGTACCGCCCGGGCCCCATGGGCGTGAACTCGCACACCAACTACGCGCTGCGCAAGAACGGGCAGCAGGAGATCACGCCCATCCACCCCGAGCTGGCCGAGCCGCTCGCGGAGATCCTGGGCACCACGTACGGCCTGATCGTGTACCAGGAGCAGGTCATGGCCACCGCGCAGAAGGTCGCCGGGTTCACGCTCGGCCAGGCCGACGTGCTGCGCCGCGCGATGGGCAAGAAGAAGAAGTCGGAGCTCGACAAGCAGCAGGCCGACTTCTTCGGCGGCATGACCGAGCGCGGCTTCTCGAAGGAGGCGCAGCTCGCGCTGTGGAACGTGCTCGAGTCGTTCGCCGACTACGCGTTCAACAAGGCGCACACCGCGGCGTACGGGCTCGTCTCCTACTGGACCGCGTACCTCAAGGCCCACTACCCGGGCGAGTACATGGCCGCGCTGCTCACGAGCGTGCGCGACGACAAGGACAAGTCGGCGCTGTACCTGGGTGAGTGCCGCCGCATGGGCATCACGGTGCTGCCGCCCGACGTGAACTCGTCGTCGGCCAACTTCACCGCGGTCGGCGTGGACATCCGGTTCGGGCTCACGGCGATCCGTAACGTGGGCGCCAACGTGGTGGACGCGATCGTGCGCACGCGTGAGGAGAAGGGCGACTTCACGTCGTTCACCGACTTCCTGGACAAGGTGCCCGCGGTGGTGTGCAACAAGCGCACCATCGAGTCGCTCATCAAGGCCGGTGCGTTCGACTCGCTCGGTCATGCCCGCAAGGCCCTGCTGCTGGTGCACGAGCAGGCCGTCGACGCGGTGATCGGCGTCAAGCGCAAGGAGGCCGAGGGGCAGTTCGACCTGTTCGCCGACGTCTTCGGCGGTGACGACGACCCGGGGTTCGCGGTCACCATCCCCGACCTGCCGGACTGGGACAAGAAGCAGCGGCTCGCGTTCGAGCGCGAGATGCTCGGCCTGTACGTCTCCGACCACCCGCTGTCCGGCCTCGAGCACGTGCTCGCGGCCGCCGCCGACGTCTCGATCGCCACGCTCAACGCCGACGAGCAGCGCCCCGACGGGTCGACCGTCGTGGTCGCGGGCCTGGTCACGGGGCTGCAGCGCAAGATGTCGAAGCAGGGCAACGCCTGGGCGTCGGTCACGCTCGAGGACATGGAGGGCGGCGTCGAGGTCCTGTTCTTCGGCGAGACGTACGTCGCCTACTCGACCGTGCTGGCCGAGGACGCCGTGGTCGTCGTCAAGGGTCGCGTGCGGCGGCGCGACGAGACGATGCAGCTGCAGGCGATGGAGGTCACGCTCCCGGATGTGAGCGTGACCGCCGACTCACCCGTGGTCGTCACGCTGCCGGTCGCGCGGTGCACCGCACCCGTGGTCGAGCGACTCAAGGAGGTGCTCTCGACGCATCCGGGGATCACGGAGGTCCACCTGCGCCTGACGCAGCCGGGCCGCGCCACGGTCATGCGGCTCGACGACGGCCTGCGCGTGTCCCGCAGCCCGTCGCTGTTCGGTGACCTCAAGGCGCTGCTGGGACCGAGCTGCCTGGCCGGGTGAGGGCGCGCCGCGCCGACGGTGCTCGGCCGAGGGCGCTCAGCCGACGGTGGCGGCCTGCACGCCCTGCGGCAGCGAGACCGCGACGACGTCGCCGCGCACCAGCTGACGGCCCCGGCGGTCCTCGGACGTGCCGTTGACCGTCACGGCGCCGTCCTCGACGAGCGCACGGGCGTCCGCGCCCGACTCCGCGAGCCCGGCGAGCTTGAGGAACTGGCCGAGGCGGATGACGTCGTCACGGATCGGGACCTCGGGGGCGTGCGTCGTGGGCATGCGCCCAGTGTCCCGCATGGCGGGAAACCGCACGGGCACGCGGTCGGGCGCGACCTAGACTCGGGCGCATGATCTCCCGCATCGACCTGCGCGGTCGCACGCTGTCCCGCCGTGAGCTGCTCGCCGAGCTGCCCCGCGCGGAGGTCGACGTGGAGCACGCGGGTGCGGCGGTCGCCCCGATCCTGGACGACGTGCGCACGCGCGGCGCGGCCGCGCTGCGGGATCTGGCCGAGCGGTTCGACGGCGTGCGCCCGGCGCTCCTGCGCGTGCCCGCGCAGACGCTCCAGGACGCGGTCGCCGAGCTCGAGCCGACGGTCCGTGCGGCGCTCGAGGAGACGATCCTGCGGGTGCGGCGCGTGCACGCGGCGCAGCGGCCCACCGACTTCACGGTCGACGTGGCGCCGGGTGCGCAGGTCCGCCAGCGGTGGGTCCCCGTGCGTCGTGTCGGGCTGTACGTCCCGGGCGGCCTCGCGGTCTACCCGTCGTCGGTGATCATGAACGTGGTCGCCGCGCAGGAGGCCGGCGTCGGCTCGCTCGCGGTGGCGAGCCCGCCCCAGAAGGACCGTGACGGGCTCCCGGATGCGACCGTGCTGGCCACGTGCGCGCTGCTCGGCGTGGACGAGGTGTACGCGGTGGGCGGCGCGCAGGCGGTCGCGATGTTCGCCTACGGTGCCGCGGGGCAGACCGACGAGGACGGCGCCACGCTGTGCGAGCCCGTCGACGTGGTCACCGGCCCGGGAAACGTGTACGTCGCGGCAGCCAAGCGGCTCGTGCGCGGCGTCGTCGGGATCGACTCCGAGGCGGGCCCGACGGAGATCGCCGTCCTGGCCGACGAGACCGCCGACCCGGTGCACGTCGCGGCCGACCTCATCTCACAGGCCGAGCACGACCCGCTCGCGGCCTCGGTGCTGGTCACCCCGAGCGTCGAGCTCGCCGGCGCGGTCGAGGCCAAGCTCGTCGACCTGGCCGCGACGACGCTGCACCGTGCACGTGTCGCGACCGCGCTGGGCGGCACGCAGTCGGCGATCGTGCTGGTCGACGACCTCGACGCCGGGCTCGCGGTGGTCGACGCGTACGGCGCGGAGCACCTGGAGATCCAGGCGCGGGGCGCGGCCGAGCTCGCGGAGCGCGTGACGAGCGCGGGTGCGATCTTCGTCGGGCCGTACTCGCCCGTGTCGCTCGGTGACTACATGGCGGGTTCGAACCACGTGCTGCCGACGGGCGGCTGCGCGCACTTCACGAGCGGTCTCGGGGTGCACTCGTTCGTACGCGCGGTCCAGGTGATCGAGTACGACGCGGACGCGCTGGCGACGGTCGCGGACCGGATCGTCGCGCTCGCGGACGCCGAGGGACTGCCCGCGCACGGCGACGCGGTCCGCGCGCGGTTCTGAATGGCGCCCACGGACCGGGACGCCGCCGCGCCTGGTGCGCTCCCTACACTCACCCACGTGACCGTCCCCGCCAGCCCCGCGACAGCCGGCCCGACGCTGCCCCTGCGGCCCGAGCTCGCGGGCCTCGAGCCCTACGGCGCGCCGCAGCTCGACGTGCCGGTGCTGCTCAACGTCAACGAGAACCCGTACGCGCCGTCGGAGGCCGTGGTCGCGGACGTCGCGGCCGCGGTGGCGCAGGCGACCCGGGGCCTCAACCGCTACCCCGACCGCGACTTCGAGGCGCTGCGCGCGGACCTCGCGGCCTACCTGCTCGCCGAGTCGGGCGTCGCGCTCGGCGTCGAGCAGCTGTGGGCGGCGAACGGCTCGAACGAGGTCATGCTGCACCTGCTCCAGGCGTTCGGCGGACCGGGCCGCACCGCGCTGTCGTTCGCGCCCACGTACTCGATGTACCCCGAGTACGCGCGGGACACGAGCACGGCGTGGGTGGCCGGTCGGCGCGAGGACGACTTCAGCCTGGACGTGGACGTCGCGTGTGCCGCGATCGCCGAGCACCGGCCGTCGGTCGTGCTGCTGGCGAGCCCCAACAACCCCACCGGCACCGCGCTCCCGGCGGCGACCGTGCGCGCCGTGCTCGACGCCGCGGCGGCCGTGCCGGGCGGGTGCGTCGTGGTGGTCGACGAGGCGTACGGCGAGTTCCGGCGTCGCGGGACGCCCAGCGCGCTCGAGCTGCTGGCCGACCACCCGCACCTGGCGGTGAGCCGGACCATGTCCAAGGCGTTCGGCCTGGCGGGTGCGCGCGTCGGCTACCTCGCCGCGTCGCGTGCGCTCGTCGACACGCTGCGCGTCGTGCGCCTGCCGTACCACCTGTCGGCCGTGACGCAGGCCGTCGCGCGGGCCGCGCTCGCGCACAGCGCCGAGCTCATGGCGCAGGTCGGGTCGCTGCGGGACGAGCGTGACGCGCTCGTGCGGTGGCTGCGGGAGCGGGGTCTGCAGGTCGCGGACTCGGATGCGAACTTCGTGCTGTTCGGCCTGTTCGAGGACCGCCACGCGGTGTGGCAGGGTCTGCTCGACCGGGGGGTGCTCATCCGTGAGGTGGGCCCGCCGGGATGGTTGCGGGTGTCGGTCGGCACTCCGCAGGAGACGCGGGCGTTCCAGGACGCCCTGGTGGAGGTGGCGGGACTGTGAACGCAGCGTCGACGACCGCGGGACGCACGGCGCGCATCGAGCGCACGACGAGCGAGTCGAGCGTGGTGGTGGAGATCGACCTGGACGGCACGGGTCGCACCGACATCTCGACGACCGTCCCGTTCTACGACCACATGCTCACCGCGCTGGGCAAGCACTCGCTGATCGACCTCACGGTGCGCGCCACGGGGGACACGCACATCGACGCGCACCACACGGTCGAGGACGTCGCGATCTGCCTGGGCGAGGCGCTGCGCGAGGCGCTGGGGGACAAGCGCGGGATCTCGCGGTTCGGGGACGCGCTGGTCCCGCTCGACGAGGCGCTCGCGCAGGCGGTCGTGGACGTGTCCGGCCGGCCGTACCTGGTGCACACCGGCGAGCCGCCCGGGCAGGAGTACCACCTGATCGGCGGGCACTTCACGGGTTCGCTGACGCGGCACGTGCTCGAGTCGATCGCGCACCACGCCGCGTTCTCGATCCACGTGCGCGTGCTCGAGGGCCGCGACCCGCACCACATCGTCGAGGCGCAGTTCAAGGCGCTGGCCCGCGCGCTGCGCTTCGCGGTCGCGCGCGACCCCCGGGTCGAGGGCGTCCCGTCCACCAAGGGTGCGCTGTGACGAGCCCCGCCGACGAGCCGGACGACGAGCTCGGCGTCGTCGTGCCCGACGACCTGTCCGGGCTGCTCGACGCGCCAGCCGAGACGCCGAGCGTCGCGATCGTCGTGACGCAGGTGGCCGCCCCCGAGCCGCTCGCGGCCGCGTGCGCGCTCGCGGGTGTGGAGATCGACGCGGTGCCCACCGAGGTCGGTGCGGTCGCGGTCCTGCGCGACCCGGCGGCCGTCGCGGACGGCGCCGCGGCGATCTCGAAGCTCCTGCGCCAGCTCCCGGTGGTCGTGCTGACGCGCCGCGAGGGGCAGATCGCCGCCGCGCGCTGGACGGGCGGCACGCACGACGAGGACCTGCCCGCGGGGCTCGTGCTCTCGGACGCGCCCGCGGTGCTCGAGGCCCTCCTCCTGGGCTCGACCGACGTCGCGGGTGTCCCGGGCGTCGTGACCAGCGTCGGCATGACGCGGTGGCGCGCCATGCGCGCGCTGGCCCGCGGTCGGCGGCGCTGACCCGCCTGTCACATCCGGGCTGGGGCCGGACATCTCCTTGTCGACCACCCCGACGACAGGAGCACCGATGAACAGCCTGACAGACGACGACCTGCGAGCGCGGCTGGCCGCGGCCGACCCGTGGTCCGAGCCCGACCTGGGCGACGTGCTCGCCCCGCTCGTCGCGCGGCACGTCACGTCCGCCGACCACGGGGTGACCGCCCTGCGCGGTCGTCGTCGCCCATGGGTGGTCGCGGGTGTGGGTGCAGCGGCCGCGCTCGCGTTGACGGCCGCAGGCGTCGCGTCCGGCGCCTGGACGGGGGACCGCGCAGGCGGCACGTCCGACGGTCGGGCCCTGGACGACTCGGGCCGCCCCCTCACCACCGCCGACGGTGCCCCGGTCGAGGACGCGTGGGGCACGGACACGTCCGAGCTCGTCGACCTCGAGCACCCGGGTGCCGCCGCGGTGGTGGCTTCGCTCGCGCCGCGCGACCGGCCGTTGCCCCCGTGGTTGACGTGGGACGACGTGGTGGCGCGCGCCACGTCCGGGCTCGGTGCCGATGCGGGTGTGGCCTCGGCCGACGGCGTGCGGGCGGGCATGGTGGGGATCGCTGCAGCGGCCTGGCAGACCGCGTGGTTCGAGGCGCGTGCGGCAGGGGACCAGGCCGCGGCCGACCGGGCGCTGGACGAGTGGGCCGGCGCGCTGGCCGCCACCGAGCCGGTCTGGGCGCCGGAGTCGTGGCAGCGGGTGCAGGGGCTCGTCCAGGACGTCCGTGCCGGCGACTCCGAGGCCATGCTGCGCGACCTGGAGATCGGGGCGCCCGACGACTTCCTCGACCGGATCGGCGTCGACGGCGACCCCGCGACGTCCGAGCTGCCCGGACCGGATGCGCCGAGCGTGGGATCGTGACCGTGCAGACGCGTGACGCCGAGCGCGTCACTGTGCTGGTCCGCAGGTTCGGGCCACGCGTGCTCGGCTACCTCGCGCGGCGGGTGCGGCACCGGGAGGAGGCCGCGGACCTGTTCTCCCAGACTCTCGCGACGGTGTGGCGGCGGCGTGCCGACCTGCCGGACGACGACGACGAGGCGCTCGCGTGGATGATCGGGGTCGCCCGGCTCACTCTGGCGAACGGGCTGCGTGCCTCGATCCGGCGCGACGCCCTCGTGCGCCGGCTCCGGGACGAGATCCTCGTGCGTAGCGCGCAGCACCCCGGAGGCGAGGTGGGCGCGCGCGTCCGGGCGGCGCTCGCCCGGTTGTCACCGGCCGATCAGGAGATCCTGCGGCTCGACGCGTGGGACGGCCTGACGGGCGAGCAGGTCGCCCACGTCCTGCAGATCAGCCCTGCGGCCGCGCGCCAACGGCTCGCCCGCGCGCGGGGTCGGCTCCGGGTGGCGATCGAGGACGAGGGGGCGTGACGCGTCGCCGCCGCGGCGCGTGCGGGGGTCTCGCGTGGTGACCGGACACCCGGTCGGTCGGTCCTTCTTGGGTAGCCTGGCCGGGTGTCCTCCCCCCGCGTGGTCGTGCTCGACTACGGCTTCGGCAACGTGCGCTCGGCCGTGCGTGCGCTCGAGCGCGTCGGCGCCCAGGTCGAGCTCACGGCAGACAAGTCAGCCGCGATGGCCGCCGACGGCCTCGTCGTGCCCGGTGTCGGGGCGTTCGCCGCGGTGATGACCGGTTTGCGTGCGGTCGGGGGCGACCAGGTCGTGGACCGGCGGCTCGCGGGCGGGCGGCCCGTGCTGGGCATCTGCGTCGGGATGCAGGTGATGTTCGCCGAGGGCGTCGAGCACGGGCGACGCGCCGAGGGGCTCGGCCAGTGGCCCGGCGTCGTGGACCGGCTCGAGGCCGACGTCGTGCCGCACATGGGCTGGGCGACGATCGAGGCCGACCCCGCCTCGGTGCTGTTCCAGGGCCTGCACGACGAGCGGTTCTACTTCGTCCACTCCTACGCCGCGCGCTCGTTCCCGCTGCACGACGCACCCGCGGAGCGCCTCACGCCGCCCGTGGTGACGTGGGCCGAGCACGGCGACCGGTTCGTCGCCGCGGTCGAGAACGGCCCGCTGAGCGCCGCGCAGTTCCACCCCGAGAAGTCCGGCGACGCCGGCGCGCAGCTGCTGCGCAACTGGCTCGGCACGCTCGCCTGAGCGTCACTCTTCACGCACCCGATCCCCGGAGGACCATCCGCATGTCCGCACCCCGCCTCGAGCTGCTGCCCGCGGTCGACGTCGCCGACGGGCAGGCCGTGCGCCTGGTCCAGGGCGAGGCCGGCTCGGAGACGTCCTACGGCGACCCGCTGTCCGCCGCGCTCGACTGGCACGCCGGCGGTGCCGAGTGGATCCACCTGGTGGACCTCGACGCGGCGTTCGGGCGCGGCTCGAACGCCGGCCTCCTCGCCGAGGTCACGGCGGAGCTCGCGGGCAAGGGCGTGAAGGTCGAGCTGTCGGGCGGCATCCGCGACGACGAGTCGCTGCGCCGCACCCTGGCGACGGGTGCGACGCGCGTCAACCTGGGGACCGCCGCGCTCGAGGACCCCGAGTGGACCGCGCGCGTCATCGCGAGCCACGGCGACCAGATCGCGGTCGGGCTCGACGTGCGGGGCACGACGCTCGCGGCGCGCGGCTGGACCCAGGAGGGCGGCGACCTGTGGGAGGTGCTCGCGCGCCTGGACGAGGCCGGCTGCGCGCGCTACGTGGTCACGGACGTGACGAAGGACGGCACGCTGCGCGGCCCCAACGTCGAGCTCCTGCGCGACGTGTGCTCGCGCACGGACGCACCTGTGGTGGCGTCGGGCGGCATCTCGAGCCTGGACGACCTGCGGGTGCTGCGCACGCTCGTCGAGACAGGGGTGGAGGGGGCGATCGTCGGCAAGGCCCTGTACGCCGGGGCGTTCACGCTGCCCGAGGCCCTCGACGTCGCGGGGCGACCCGGCGACGCGACCCTCTGATCGTGGCCGGTCGCGAGCTGCCGCCGTCCTCGCCGTTCGCGGACGACGACGGCTCGGCCGATCCGGGCCTCGCGGCCGTGCTGCGGGAGTACGCCGCGGGCGCCGCGACGCTCGGCGACGTGGTCGCCGCCCTCGCCGGCACGCGCGTGCTGGTCCCGGTGCTCGCCGAGCTCGAGCTCGCGGGCCAGGTCGAGCACGACGGGCACACGCACACGGTGGACAAGGAGGCCTCGGCGGGCATCGTGGCGCTGCGCGCGCCCGACGGGCGCACGGCGCTCCCGGTGTTCACGTCGATGGCCGCGATGACGGCGTGGCGGCTGGACGCGCGTCCGGTGCCGTCCGACGTCCCGTGCGCTGCGCTGTCCGCCGTCCAGGAAGGCTGGGAGGTCGTGGTCGTCGACCCCGGCGGTCCGGTCACCGCGCTGCTGCCGCGGCCTGCGGTGTGGGCGCTCGCGCAGCAGGAGCCGTGGCGCCCGGCGGTCGGGCCCGACGGGGTCGACCCGGACGTCGTCGCGGCGGTGCGCCGTGCGCTGGCACCCGTGGGCGCGGTGATCGAGGCCGACGCGCTGCCCGGGAGCCGCGCCGAGGTGGCCGTGGTGGTGACGCTCGTCGACGGGCTCGACCGGACGCTGCTGGACCGGACGGTCGAGCGGGTCAACGCCGCGCTCGCGGCCGACGAGGTCGTGGCCGCGCGCGTCGACTCGCTCGAGCTCCGGCTGCGCCGCGCAGGTTGACGCGGTTCAGCGCCGCGCGGCGCCCGCGATCGCGGTGGCGACCGCCTTCACGGCGAACGCCGCCGCGACGGCCGTCACGGCCGTGGCACCCACGATCTGGCCGCCGAGCACGATGCGGTTGAGGTCGATCGCGGGCCGCCAGTGCACGCCGCGTTCATCGATCACGTAGACGCCCACGGCCTTGACCCGCACGCCGAACCCGCCGCAGCCGCCATGCCCACCGCCCCCGCCATGCCCACCGCCATAGCCGCCGTCCGGGGCCGCGTCGTCATCGGGCGCGGCCGACCCGCGTGCGCGTGCGAGGCCCGCTGTCAGGCCGCCGCTGTCAGGGCGAGCAGGTCGGTGCCGCGGTGACCGGTGCGTCGTCGTCCAGCATCTCCCGCAACGTGCTGACGGGCACCACGAAGCTCGTGCCGTCCTCACCCTTGGCGTAGACGACTCCGACGACCCGGCCGCGCGCGTCGAGCACGGCCGAGCCCGACGACCCGGGCTCGACCTCCGCGTCGGTCACCAGCACCTCGCCCAGGTTCGCGTTGAGCGGGTCGGTGGTCGCGCCGATGACGTTGCCGTGCGTGAGCGTGAGCCGGCTGCCGAGCGGGTAGCCGACCACGGTGACCGACGAGCCGCGCTGCGGGTCGATCGGGGCCAGGCCCGCGGATGCGGGCAGCGGGTCGACCGTCCGCACCAGCGCGAGGTCCGCGAGGTCCGCGGTGGACGCCGCCTGCGCCCGCACGTCACGGCCGTCGTACGTGCTGATCTCGAGCGTGGCCGAGTCGGCGACGACGTGGCGGTTGGTCACGAGCGTGTGGTCGTCGATCGCGAAGCCCGATCCCGTGGACAGCGAGCCGCACCCCACGTTGCGGATGCGGACCGCCATGCGCTCGGCCGCGTCGAAGCCGTCGGGGGACAGCGTCGCCGTCGGGCCGGACGACGCGTCCGGTGCGGGTGCGCCGGGTGCGGGCTCGGCCGTCAGCGCGGTCGGCGCGGGGTCGGGCAGGGGCGGCAGCACCGAGCAGGACGTCACGAGAGCACCGGCCAGGAGCAGCGCGGGCGCCCGGTGCCGGGTCCGTCGGTACGGCGGTGCGCTCACGGCTCGAGCTCGTCCTGGAGCTGGGCGTTGGCCGCGGTCGCCTGCGCGCACAGGCCGTCGACGTCGGTCCGGAACCGCTCGAGGTCCGCGGGCTCGTACTGCTCGGCGTCCTCCATGTACCCGATGAGCTGCTGCTGAGAGTCGATGCAGGTCGCGAGCGCGGTCGCCACCTGGCCCGCGGCCTGCGAGACGCGCGCCTGGTAGTCGGCGAGCTGCTGCTGCGCCGCGGAGTCGTCGCCGAGCTGGGCCTTCTCGTCGGCGAGCTCGGTGATGCGGGCCTGTGCGGTCGTCAGCTGCTCGCGTGTCTCGGCGAGGTCGTCGCGTGCGGTGTCCAGGTCCGCGCGCGTCGTCGCCAGATCCGTCGCGGCCTGCCGCGCGAGGTGCTCCCAGTCGCCGCTGGTGCTGCGCCACGCGTCGGTGGTGCGCCACAGGTACGTCACCAGGCCACCCGCGACGAGCACGACGAGCACGAGCAGGACCGCCAGCACGCGCACGGCACGCCGGCCGCGACGAGGTGCGGCAGCCGGGCGCGGTGCTTGGGACGCGCTCGCGGCCACGGCCGCACCGGGGTGCGGGGGCGGCGGCACGGGCGCGGAGGGGACCGGGCCGTGGGGGACGGGCCGGTGCGTCGCGGGGGTCAGGGCCTCGTGCGCGCCGGGCGCGTTCAGCGGGGCCTCGGGAGCGCCGTGCGGAACCCATACGGGCGTGCCGCGGCGGCCGGCGTCCTGCGGCGACGGGTCGGCACGGGTGTCCTCGAGCGGCACCCGCCCAGGATAGGCGGGGCGGTCGGACCACGCGGGTGCGGGCGTGACAATGGACGGATGCCCCGCTCGACCTACGGCGCCCTGCTGCGCCTGCCCGGTGTCGCCCGCCTGTTCGCGGTCGCGTTCGTGGCCCGCATCCCCGCCGCGATGACGGGCGTCGTGCTGACGCTGCACGTGGTGACGGCGCTCGACCGCGGGTACGGGCAGGCCGGGCTCGTCGCGGGGGCGTCGACGATCGGCATCGCGATCGGGGCGCCCTGGCGCGGACGGCTCGTGGACCGGTGGGGCCTGCGCCGCGCGATCGCGCCCTCGGTCGTCGTCGAGTCCGCGGTGTGGCTCGCGGCGCCGCACCTCGGGTACCACGCGCTCCTCGGCGCGGCGTTCGTCGGGGGCCTGTTCCTGGTGCCGGTGTTCTCGGTGGCGCGTCAGTCGCTCGCGGTCCTGGTGCCGCTGCAGCACCAGCGTGCGGCGTTCGCGCTCGACTCGGTCTTCGTCGAGCTCACGTTCATGCTCGCACCCGTCGTGGGCGTGCTGCTGGCCACGCAGGCCTCGACGACGGTCGCGCTCACCGTGGTCGGTGCGGCCACCGTGCTCTCGGGTGCGCTCCTGATGGTCGCGAACCCACCGACCAGGTCCGCCGCCGGCCATGCGGCGCCGCCCGCGGCTGCGGGGACCGGGCGTGTGCTGCAGCCCCGGCTGCTCGTCGTGCTCCTGGCCGCGGTCGGCGCGTCGTTCGTGCTGATCGGGACGGACGTCGCCCTGGTGGCGGCGCTCACGGAGCGCGGCCGGGAGGGCGACGTCGGCTGGATGATCGCGCTGTGGGCGGCCGGATCGGTCGTCGGCGGGCTGGTCCACGGCGCGCGCACGGGGACGCCGTCGCCGCTGCTGCTGGTCCTCGCGCTCGCGCTCGCGACCGTCCCGGCGGCGTTCGCGCCCGCGCCGTGGTGGCTCGCGGTCGCGGTGTTCGTCGCCGGCCTGCCGTGCGCGCCGGCGCTCTCGGCGATCAACGCGACCCTGGTGCGGCTGGTGCCCGAGGAGCGCCGCGGTGAGGTCATGGGGTGGAGCGGCACGATGTCGACGGTCGGCAATGCGCTCGGTGCGCCGCTGTGCGGCTGGGTCATCGACCGCTCGCACCCGGGCGCCGGCTTCCTCACGGCCGCGGCCGTGGGAGGCGCGATCGCGCTCGGGGGACTGGGGGCGCAGGCCTGGGTGCGCGGCCGTCGCGCGCGCGTGCGTCCGCCTGTCAGTGACGTGCGGGCGGCCGTCGTCGACGGGACCGCCCCGCCCGTGCTCCCGACGCCCCGCGCGGCAGGCGCCGACGAGGACGCGCGCGCCGCGACGTGCCGGTGACGGTCAGCGCACGGGGCCGGTGAACTTCTCCCCGGGGCCCTCGCCCGGCGCGTCGGGGAAGGGCGAGGCCTCGAGGAACGCGAGCTGCAGCGAGCGCAGCCCGTCGCGCAACGACCGCGCGTGCTGGTTGCCGATGTCCGGTGCGGACGCCGTGACCAGCGCCGCGAGTGCCGTGATGAGCTTGCGCGCCTCGTCGAGGTCCAGGTAGTCCGCTCCCGCGCCCTGCGGGCCGTCCTCGGCGAGCCCGCACTTGACCGCGGCCGCGCTCATCAGGTGCACGGCCGCGGTGACGATGACCTCGACCGCCGCGACGTCCGCGATGTCACGCGTCGCATCCCGTGTGGTGCCGGCCTGGTCCGTGGGCTGCTCGCTCATGGCGGTCATCCTCGCACCGCTCGGCGCCACCCGGGCGCCGGGGGCGGCACGCCGACGGCCCCCGTCCCGAGGGGAGCGAGGGCCGTCGGGCAGGCGCGGTCAGGCCACGGGCAGCGCGGCGGTCGCGGGCGTTCCGGTCTCGACGGGGACGTCGGGGAGCGCAGCGCGCAGCGCGGCCCCCAGGCCCGCGTCGACGTTCGTCCAGTACTGGATGGCGCGGGCGCGGATGTCGGCATCACGGACCCCGCCCACGTGGCCTGTGATCGTCTCGAGGAACCGGGCGCGCGCGGCGTCGTCGAACACGTCGCGGTACAGCGTGCCCGCCTGGCCCCAGTCGTCGTCCTCGGCGTGCAGCGTCGCGGCGGCGCGCGTCATCTCGCCGTCGTGCTCCCACCCCCCGTCGGTCGCGCGGGCCGGGTCGGCCGCCGCACCACCGCGCGAGTTGGGCGCGTAGACGGGGGCGTCCGCCGGCGCGAACGCGTGCCGGGCGGCGCCGTCCTTGGAGTAGGAGTGCACGGGGGACACGGGTGCGTTGACCGGGATCTGCGCGTGGTTGGTGCCCACGCGGTACCGGTGCGCGTCGGCGTAGGAGAAGATCCGCGCGAGCAGCATCTTGTCCGGGCTCGCCGCGATCCCGGGCACGAAGTTGCTCGGCGCGAACGTGGCCTGCTCGATCTGCGCGAAGTAGTTCTCGGGGTTGCGGTTGAGCTCCATGACGCCCACCTCGATGAGCGGGTAGTCGGCGTGCGGCCACACCTTCGTCAGGTCGAACGGGTTGAAGCGATAGGTCCGCGCGTCCGCGTACGGCATGACCTGGACCGACAGCGTCCAGCGCGGGAAGTCGCCCGCCTCGATGTGCTCGTACAGGTCGCGGATGTGCACGTCCGCGTCGGAGCCGGCCAGCTGCGAGGCCTCGTCGGCCGTGAGGTTCTTGATGCCCTGCTGCGTCCTGAAGTGGTACTTGACCCAGAACCGCTCGCCCGACGCGTTGATCCACTGGTACGTGTGCGAGCCGAAGCCGTCCATGTGCCGCCACGACGCCGGCAGCCCACGGTCGCCCATGAGCCACGTGACCTGGTGCGCGGACTCGGGCGAGAGGGTCCAGAAGTCCCACTGCATGTCGTTGTCACGCAGGTGCGATCCCGGCAGGCGCTTCTGCGAGCGGATGAAGTCGGGGAACTTGATCCCGTCCCGCAGGAAGAACACCGGGGTGTTGTTCCCGACGAGGTCGTAGTTGCCCTCGCTCGTGTAGAACTTCAGCGCGAAGCCGCGCGGGTCGCGCCACGTGTCGGGCGACCCGAGCTCGCCGGCCACCGACGAGAAGCGCGCGAGCATCGACGTCTCGACGCCCGGCTGGAACAGCGCCGCGCGCGTGTACGCGGACACGTCGTGCGTGGTGCGGAACGTGCCGAACGCACCGCCGCCCTTGGCGTGCACGACGCGCTCGGGGACCCGCTCGCGGTTGAACTGCGCGAGCTTCTCGACGAGGTAGTGGTCGTGCAGGACGATCGGGCCGTCGGGGCCGACCGACAGCGCATGGGCGTCGGAGGCGACCGGGGCGCCCGCGTTCGTCGTCGTGGCGGGGGCGGGCGGGGGCACGTGTGACATGGGTGTCCTCTCGTCGGGTGATCTGGGGTGGCGCGCGCCGGCGGACGCCGGTCGGCGTGGGTCGGAAGTGGGGTCCGCCGTCAGTCGCCGGCGGTCCGGCACGCGGGGCACAGGCCCCAGAACGTCACCTCGGCCATCTCGACCGCAAAGCCCGAGGTCGAGCTCGGCACCAGGCACGGCGCGTGGCCGACGACGCAGTCGACGTCGTCGATCGCGCCGCACCCGCGGCAGACCACGTGGTGGTGGTTGTCCTCGACACGGCGCTCGTAGCGCGCGGGGTGACCCGCGGGCTCGATCCGCCGGATCAGGCCCGCCTGCGTGAGGGCCGCGAGCACGTCGTAGATCGCCTGGACGGAGACCGACGGCATGCGTGAGCGGACGCCGCGCAGCACCGTGTCCGCGTCGGCGTGCGGGTCGCCCGCCAGGGCGTCGAGCACCGCGAGGCGGGGTGCGGTGACCCGCAGGCCGCGTGAGCGGAGCAGGTCGGTGTCGGTGACGGGCATGTCCGCCACCCCATCACACAATCTGGAATCATTCAAGTATTGGAGCCGCTCCAGTGATGGTGCTGTCGGGCCGCGCGAGACCGTGCGCGATCGTCTGGTAGCCTTGTCGATCGACTGACCTGCGCCACCTCCTCGTCACCGGGGTGGCGGCGCGGGTGCACAAGCGGAGTTCCTCCCACCTGGGTCCCGACGTCCGGCTCGCGCCGGAGACAGGGGCCGGGTCCACAGTCTGCAGGGCAGCACGTCGTCGGCGCGGTGAGAACCGTGCCCGGTCAGGTGCTGCCGTGCGGCATGTGCTGGTGGCCTCCTCCTGTGCTCGGGACGGAGGCCTTCTTCGTTCCCGACGGTGTCACCACGAACCTGGAGGAGCACCCATCAGCGAGCCCCGCATCAACGATCGGATCCGCGTAGCCGAGGTCCGCCTGGTCGGCCCCAACGGCGAGCAGGTCGGCATCGTCCGCGTGGAAGACGCACTGCGCCTGGCCCAGGACGCAGACCTCGACCTGGTCGAGGTCGCTCCCGACGCCCGTCCGCCGGTCTGCAAGATCATGGATTACGGCAAGTACAAGTACGAAGCCGACATGAAGGCCCGCGAGGCACGGCGGAACCAGGCCAACACGGTCCTCAAGGAGATCCGCTTCCGGCTCAAGATCGACCCGCACGACTACGGCACCAAGAAGGGCCACGTCGAGCGGTTCCTCACGGCCGGCGACAAGGTCAAGGTCATGATCATGTTCCGCGGCCGCGAGCAGTCGCGCCCGGAGATGGGCATCCGTCTGCTGCAGCGTCTCGCCGCCGACGTCGCCGAGCTCGGCTTCGTCGAGAGCGCGCCGAAGCAGGACGGGCGCAACATGATCATGGTGATCGGGCCCAACAAGAAGAAGGCCGAGCAGCGTCAGGAGCAGCGCCGCAAGGAGCAGGCCGCTGCGTCCCGTGAGGCGAACGCCAAGGCTGCCGCCGAGCGCTCGGCCGAGGCCGAGCAGGCTGCTGCCGAGCAGGCTGCTGCCGAGCCGGCGGTCGTCGAGGCCGCTGCGGCGCCGGTCGCCGAGAAGGTCGAGGGTGCACCCGCGCCCGTCGCCGAGAAGGTCGAGGCTGCTCCGGCGCCCGCGGCCGAGAAGGCACCGGCAGCGCCGCGTCCCGCCGCCGCGCGGCCGGCGGCGTCCAAGCCGGCCGCGACGTCCCGGCCCGCGGCCGCGTCCCGACCGGCCCCCGCATCCCGACCGGCCCCCGCGGCCCGGCCGGCTGCGGCCCAGCCCGCTGCCGCGCCCAAGCCCGCTGCCGCGCCCAAGCCTGCTGCGGCAGCGCCGAAGCCGGCTGCGACGCCCAAGCCGGTGGCGGCGCCGAAGCCCGGGGCGGCCAAGCCCGCCGCGCCGCGTCCGGCACCGCGCCCGAGCGCACCCCGCAGCACCGACTGACCAGCACGACGGCCTGTCCGGCCCCCCGGACCGGCCCACGACGAGTCGCGCGAACCCGCGTGATGCGAACGACAAGGAGACACGGCAGCCATGCCGAAGAACAAGACGCACTCCGGTGCCAAGAAGCGCTTCCGCGTGACGGGAACCGGCAAGGTCATGCGCGAGCAGGCCAACGGCCGTCACCTGCTCGAGCACAAGTCGAGCCGCCGCACCCGCCGCATCGCCGGCGACGTGGTCGTCTCCGCCGCTGACACCCCCAAGATCAAGAAGCTGCTCGGCAAGTGACCCACCGGGTGCCCTCGGCACCCGGGGTCCACGCCGGCCCTAGACCAGCAAGGAGCATCACGTGGCACGCGTGAAGCGGGCAGTCAACGCCCAGAAGAAGCGTCGTTCGACCCTCGAGCGGGCCAGCGGTTACCGCGGCCAGCGCTCGCGCCTGTACCGCAAGGCGAAGGAGCAGGTCACCCACTCCCTCGTCTACTCGTACCGCGACCGCAAGGCGCGCAAGTCCGACTTCCGCAAGCTGTGGATCCAGCGCATCAACGCTGCGGCCCGTGCGGAGGGCATGACGTACAACCGCCTCATCCAGGGCCTCAAGCTCGCGGGCATCGAGGTGGACCGCCGCGTGCTGGCCGACCTCGCCGTCAACGACGTCGCGGCGTTCAACACGCTGGTCAAGGCTGCGAAGGACGCCCTCCCGGCGGACATCAACGCGCCCAAGGCTGCGTGAGGCACCAGCACCCGGGCGTTCGCGCCTGAGCTCGTCCGGAGCCCCGGTGGACCACGGTCCGCCGGGGCTCCGGCGCGTCCGGGGGCGGGCGGGACGGGAGCACCCGCGCGACCGGGATGATGGGGCGGTGGACGAGAGCTCTGTGCTGACCAACCCTCGCAGCGACCGCGTCAGAGCGGTGCGCGCGCTGGCCGGGCGTGCGGTGCGCCGCCGTCAGGGTCGGTTCCTGGTGGAGGGGCCGCAGTCGGTGCGCGAGGCGGTGGGCGGCCCCCGGGTCCGCGTCCGCGACCTCTACGTGACGCCCGGTGCGGCCGCGCGCTACCCGGAGATCCTGGCGGCGGCCGCCGCGCGTGCCATCCGGACCACGTACGGCGACGACGAGGTCCTGTCCGCGATGAGCCCGGACGGTCAGGGCGTGGTCGCGGTGGCAGACCTGCTGGGCGGCGGGCTCGACGAGCTCCTCGACCGCGCCGCGCCGCCGCGGCTGGTGGCCGTGCTCGCCCAGGTGCGCGACCCCGGCAACGCGGGGGCCGTGATCCGGGCAGCGGATGCGGCGGGAGCCGCGGGGGTGGTGCTCACGCGTGACAGCGTCGACGTGCACAACCCCAAGGTCGTCCGCTCCACGGCGGGCTCGTTGTTCCACCTGCCGGTGGTGCACGACGCACCGCTGACCGACGTCGTGACCGCGTTGCGCGCGTCGGGGCTGCAGGTGCTCGCGGCCGACGGTGCCGGCGAGCACGACCTCGACGACCTGCTCGACGTGGCCGGTGCGCCGCCCGCGGGCGTCCCGGATCTCGCTCGGCCCACGGCGTGGGTGTTCGGCAACGAGGCGTGGGGCCTGCCGGCGACGGACCGGGGCCTCGCGGACGCGGTGGTGCGCGTCCCGCTGCGGGGTCGGGCCGAGTCGCTCAACCTGGCGACGGCGGCGACGGTCTGCCTGTACGCGAGCAGCCGCGCCCAGCGCTGAGACGCGCCGCGGCCCTGGCACCTGCCAGGCTGGGCCCATGAGGGTGTTCACCGCGCTCTGGCCGCCGCCCCACGTGCTCGACCACCTGGATCTCGCGCTCGCCGGGGTGCGCGGGCGGCCCGCGAGCGCGGGCGGTGAGCTGCGCTGGTCCGCGCGTGAGACGTGGCACCTCACCACGGCCTTCTACGGTTCCGTGCCGGACGGCCTGGCGGACGCCGCGGGAAGCCCGTCAGGCCGTCCGGCGGACGCACCGGGCGGGCTCGTGGACACGCTCGCGCGCGCACTCGTGGGGCTCGCGCCCTACGACCTGCGGCTGCGCGGCGCCGGGGTGTTCGCGCGGCGCACCGTGTGGATCGGGGTGGGCGGGGACGTCGAGCGGCACCGCGAGCTGACCCGCGCGTGCGTGGACGCCGGCGCCGACGTCGCGGCCCCGCCCGACACCCGGGTCCGCGAGCGGGCGCACCTCACCGTGGCGCGCGTCCGCCCGGGCCAGGGGCCGCCGCGGCGCGGCGGCTCGCGGCCGCACCGCGGCGGGCGCCCCGGATCCTCGACCGACCGGCTCCAGGACGACCCGGCCGCTGCTCTCGCACGTGCGCTGGCGGTCTACGAGGGCCCGACGTGGACCGTCGAGGACGTGCTGCTGGTCAGCTCGCGGCCCGGAGAGGGACGCGGCGGCGGACCGCTGTACACGCCGGTGGCGCGCGTGCCGCTGCGGGGATGAGGCCCCGGACGCGCGGGATGCGGCCCACGCCGCCGGGACCATGGCATGCTGGGCGCGTGCTCCTGCGAACCGCGGCCGTCGGCCGCCGATTTCCGCGGCCCGTTCCCGGGCCGCGCTGACGCGCACGCGAGCCACACCCGCGCACGACGCTCGTCGTGAGCCGCGGTGGACCTCCCGGACGGCCCCGGACCGGGCGCCCTAGACTTGCCCGCTGGTCGGCGCGCACGCGCGCGGACCACGGCCGGGTGCCGCCCCACGCGCCGCCCGGCCGACCGTCCATCCCCGGAAGGTTCGGATGTCCGAGACCCCAGTCACCCCCGCCGCCGACGGCGGCCCCACCCTCTCGCCGCTCGACGAGCCGGGTGTCCACGCCGCGCTCGAGGCGGCGCTCGCCGCGGTCGAGGCCGCACGTGACCTTGACGAGCTGAAGTCCGTGCGCCTCGCGCACGCGGGCGACCGCAGCCCGCTCGCGCTCGCGAACCGCGCGATCGGTGGGCTGGCCCCCGCCGACAAGGGCGCGGCGGGCCGGCTCGTCGGCCAGGCACGCGGCCGGCTCACGGCGGCGATCGCCGCGCGCCAGACGACGCTCGAGGCCGAGCGTGACGCGCGCGTGCTCGTCGAGGAGACGGTCGACGTCACGCTGCCCGTCGACCGGCGCCCGCGTGGTGCGCGGCACCCGCTCGAGACGCTGCAGCAGAGCGTCGCGGACGTGTTCGTCTCGATGGGCTGGGCGATCGCCGAGGGGCCCGAGCTCGAGGCCGAGTGGTTCAACTTCGACGCGCTCAACTTCGGCGTCGACCACCCCGCGCGCCAGATGCAGGACACGTTCTACGTCGCGCACCCGGACGGCACGGACGAGCCGTCCAACCTGGTGCTGCGCACGCACACCAGCCCCGTGCAGGCGCGGTCGCTCCTCGAGCGCGGCGTCCCCGTGTATGTGGCGTGCCCCGGCAAGGTGTTCCGCACCGACGAGCTCGACGCGACGCACACGCCCGTGTTCCACCAGGTGGAGGGGCTCGCGATCGACCGCGGTCTGACCATGGCGCACCTCAAGGGCACGCTCGACCACTTCGCCCGTGCCATGTTCGGCCCCGAGGCGCGCATGCGGCTGCGGCCGTCCTACTTCCCGTTCACGGAGCCGTCCGCGGAGATGGACCTGTGGTTCCCGCAGAAGAAGGGCGGGCCGGGCTGGATCGAGTGGGGGGGCTGCGGCATGGTCAACCCGAACGTGCTGCGCGCGTGCGGCGTGGACCCCGAGGAGTTCTCCGGGTTCGCGTTCGGCATGGGCATCGAGCGCACCCTCATGCTCCGGCACGGCATCGCCCTGATGCACGACATGGTCGAGGGCGACGTGCGGTTCTCCACCCAGTTCCAGGCGGTGATCTGATGCCTCGCATCCCCTTGTCCTGGCTCGGCGAGCACGTCGAGCTCCCCGTCGGCCTGACGGCCGACCAGCTCGCCGCGGACCTGGTCCGCGTCGGTCTCGAGGAGGAGGCGGTCCACGCCGCGGCCGTGACGGGCCCGCTCGTCGTCGGCCGCGTCGTCGAGCGCACGCCCGAGCCGCAGAAGAACGGCAAGACGATCAACTGGTGCCGGGTCGACGTGGGCGACGCGCACAACGAGCGGCTCGAGGACGGCACGCGTGGTCCCCGGGGCATCGTGTGCGGTGCGCACAACTTCGACGTGGGTGACCACGTCGTCGTCGCGCTGCCCGGGGCCGTGCTCCCGGGTCCGTTCGCGATCGCCTCCCGCAAGACCTACGGGCACGTCTCCGACGGCATGATCTGCTCGGCACGTGAGCTCGGCCTCGGCGAGGACCACGCGGGGATCATCGTGCTGTCCGAGATCGGCGTGGACGCGCCGGTCGGCACGGACGCGCGCGAGCTGCTCGGCCTCGGTGAGGAGGTCCTGGAGATCAACGTGACGCCGGACCGCGGCTACTGCTTCTCGATGCGCGGCGTCGCTCGCGAGTACGCGCACGCGACGGGTGCGGCGTTCACCGACCCGGCTCTGCCCGAGCCCACCGACGTGCGGCCGACCGGCTTCGCGGTCGAGCTCGACGACCAGGCGCCCATCGGCGGCGTCCCGGGCGTCGACCGGTTCGTCGCTCAGGTGGTCCGCGGGGTCGCCGCCGACGCGCCGTCGCCCACGTGGATGCAGCGGCGGCTGCAGCAGGCGGGCATGCGCCCGATCTCGCTCGCGGTCGACGCCACGAACTACGTGATGCTCGACCTCGGTCAGCCGCTGCACGCGTACGACCTGGCCCGGGTGGCCGCGCCGATCGTCGTGCGCCGTGCCGCCGCGGGCGAGACGCTGCGCACGCTGGACGACCAGGTGCGCACGCTGGACCCGCAGGACCTGCTGGTGACCGACAGTCCCGACGGGGCGCGCGGCTCGCGCATCATCGGGCTGGCGGGGGTCATGGGCGGTGGTGACAGCGAGGTCGGTCCGGCCACGACCGACGTCCTGGTCGAGGCCGCGCACTGGGACCCGGTCACGGTCGCCCGGACCGCGCGACGGCACCGCATCCCGAGCGAGGCCGCCAAGCGGTACGAGCGGGGCGTGGACCCGCGTCTGCCGCGCGTGGCGGTCGCACGCATCGTCGCGCTCCTGGTCGAGCACGGCGGGGGCACGCCCGACGAGGCGCTCACGGACGTCGACCTGAGCGAGCCGCGCACGCCGTTCGAGCTGGACCTCGACCTGCCGGCACGTCTCGTGGGCGTCGCGTACACGCACGACGAGGTCCGGGACGTGCTCGCGGAGATCGGCTGCACGCTCGCGGATGTGCGGCCGGGAGTCGTGGCGGTCACCCCGCCGTCCTGGCGTCCCGACCTGGCGGTCCCCGTCGACCTGGTCGAGGAGGTCGCACGCCTGCGCGGGTACGACGCGATCCCGTCGATCGTCCCGCCTGCACCCGCCGGACCGGGCCTGACGTTCGGGCAGCGCGCGCGGCGTGCGGTCGCGGACGCGCTCGCGGAGCACGGGCTGGTCGAGGTGCTGAGCTACCCGTTCGTCGGTACGGACCAGCTGGACGCGCTGACGCTCCCGCCCGACGACGAGCGCCGCCGGGCGGTGCGGCTGCTCAACCCGCTCTCGGACGCGCAGCCCTTCATGCGGACCGACCTGCTGGTCACGCTGCTCGACACCGCGCGCCGCAACGTGGCGCGCGGCAACGTCGACGTGTGCGTGTTCGAGCTCGGGCTCGTCACGTTGCCGACGCCCGGTGCGGGTGCGGCGCCGGCGCTGCCGGGTGCGGTCCGTCCGTCCCCGGAGGACCTCGACGCGCTCCGTGCGGCCGTCCCGCACCAGCCGCGGCACGTCGCCGGCGTGCTGGCGGGGCGGCTCGAGCCCGCGGGCGTGTGGGGCGACGGTCGTCGCGCCGACCACGGCGACGCGATCGACGCGGTGCGTCGCGTCGCGCAGGTCGTCGGGGTCGACGTCCGGCTCGTCGCCGACCAGGGCCGGGCGCCCTGGCACCCGGGGCGGTGCGCGCGCGTCGAGACCGCGCAGGGCGTGGTGGTCGGCTGGGCCGGTGAGCTGCACCCGAACGTGGTGGCGGCGCACGACCTGCCCGCGCGGGCCGCGGCGTTCGAGCTCGACCTGGACGCGCTGCTCGCCGCGGCACCCCGGGAC
The DNA here is from genome assembly GCF_000218545.1 of Cellulomonas gilvus ATCC 13127. Lineage (NCBI taxonomy): Bacteria > Bacillati > Actinomycetota > Actinomycetes > Micrococcales > Cellulomonadaceae > Cellulomonas > Cellulomonas gilvus. Next base: position 2,136,026 of record NC_015671.1, on the reverse strand, counting down.
GCGTTCCAGGCACGGGCCGTCTCGACGTTCCCGGTCGCCAAGGAGGACGTCGCGCTCGTCGTCCCCGCGGACGTGCCGGCCGCCGACGTGCTCGCCGCGGTGCGCGCGGGTGCTGCCGCCAGTGCCGCGGGCGACGTCGTGGAGGACGTGCGCCTGTTCGACGTCTACGAGGGCGACCAGGTCCCGGCCGGGCACCGCTCGCTCGCGTTCGCGCTGCGGCTGCGTGCGGCGGACCGCACGCTGACCGCCGCGGAGACCGCCGCGGTGCGTGAGTCGGTCGTGGCCGAGGCCGCGACGCGGTTCTCCGCGACGCTGCGCGCCTGACCGCGCCGCACCACCCACTGCGCCGACCTGGCCGACAGGTACCGGGTCGGCGCAGTGGGTGGTGTGGGCCGGTCGGGGGAGCTCGGACGCGCCCGACATGCGCGCGTCACCGGACGTCCCATGAGTTCACCGCATTGTTACTCCCCAGTAGTTGCGGCGAAACGGACAGACCGGGTTGGGTGAAGGGCGGCCGCCGACACGCGGCCGTTCGTGCGTTCCCCCGACGAAGGAGCACCTGGCCGTGCGCGCTGGCACCAGATCGATCACCGGAGGGCTAGCCGCCCTCGCCGTGGCACTCACAGGATCGGTGGTGACGGCGGGAGCGGCCTCGGCTGCTGTCTCGCCTACCGCGGCGGTCATCATCGACGAGGTCTACGGGGGCGGTGGCAACGCGGGCGCCCCGTTCAAGCGGGACTTCGTGGAGCTCTACAACCCCGGCGGCGAGCCCGTCTCGCTCGCCGGTTGGTCGATCCAGTACACCTCCGCGACCGGCCCGAGCTGGACCAACACCACGCCGCTGAGCGGCTCGATCGCCGCCGGTGGCTCGGTCCTGGTCGGCGGCGCCGGCGGCAGCACCGGTGCGGAGATCACGGTCGACGTGGACGGTGCCATTGCGTTCGGCGCGAGCGCCGGCAAGGTCGCACTCGTCAGCTCGACGACACCCCTCTCCTGCTCCGTGGACTGCGGCACTGTGGCCGCGGTCGTCGACCTCGTCGGCTTCGGATCGAATGCCTCCTCGTACGCCGGCTCGGGCCCTGCGCTCGGGGCGAGCAACACCCAGTCGGTCGCACGCACCGGCCACGTGAACACCGCGGACAACGCGGCGGACTTCACGGCCGGCACCCCGTCGCCGCTCGGCGGCGGGCTCATCGCACCCGAGCAGCCGGAGGAGCCCACCGAGCCCGTCACGATCGCGCAGATCCAGGGCACCGGCGACGCGTCGCCGCTCGCGGGCACGACCGTCACGACGTCGGGCGTCGTCACCGCGGCCTACCCGACGGGTGGCCGGAACGGGTACGTGATCCAGACGGCCGGGACGGGCGGGGCGCTGGGGGAGCGCACCGCGTCGGACGGCCTGTTCGTGTACTCGCCGAGCACCGACGACCTGGTGGAGATCGGTGACAACGTCACGGTCACCGGCGTCGTGAGCGAGTTCAACGGCCAGACGCAGCTCACGGTGGCGAACGCCGCCGGGCTCGAGGTGCTGACCGGCACCGGCACGGTCACGCCGCTGACGGGCGCCTGGCCGCGCACGGCCGCGGCCCGCGAGGCGATGGAGTCGATGCTCTTCCTGCCCTCGGGTGACCTCACGGTGTCGAACACGTACTCCACGAACCAGTACGGCGAGGTCGGCCTGGCGACGGGCACGAAGCCGCTGCTGCAGTGGACCGAGGTCGCGGACCCGCAGGACACGGCCGCGATCCAGGACGTCAAGGCCGACAACGCGGCCCGGGGCGTGGTGCTCGACGACGGCGCGACCACCAATTACCTGTCCGCGGCCAACCAGGGACTCACGCCGCCGTACGTGTCGCTCACCGACCCGGTGCGCGTCGGCGCGGGCGTGACGTTCGTCGACCCGGTCGTGGTCACCTGGGTCAACAACACGTGGAAGCTCGACCCCACGCAGGCGCTCGTCGGGTCGACCAACGGCCCCGCGACGTTCGAGAACACGCGCACGGCCGCGCCCGAGGCGGTCGGCGGTGACGTCACGGTCGCGTCGTTCAACGTGCTCAACTACTTCACGACGCTCGGTGCGAGCACCGCGTCGTGCGTCGCGTACAAGGACCGCACCGGTGACGGCGTGACGGTCGACGAGGGCTGCAACCAGCGCGGTGCGTGGGACGCGGACGACCTGGAGCGTCAGCAGGACAAGATCGTCGCGGCGATCAACGCGCTCGACGCGGACGTGGTCGGTCTCCTGGAGATCGAGAACTCCCTCAAGGTGGACGGCGTGCCGGACGAGGCGCTGGCCACGCTGGTCGGCGCGCTCAACGCCGCGGCGGGCTCCACCAAGTGGGCGTACGTGCCGTCGTCGGGCGAGCTGCCGGTCGTCGGCGAGATGGACGTCATCACGAACGCGCTGATCTACCAGCCCGCCGCCGTGGTGCGCCGTGGTCCGGCGCGTGCGCTCGGCACGCTCTCGACCGGCACGGAGCCGTTCGGGAACGCGCGTGAGCCGATCGCGCAGGCGTTCGCGCCCGTGGGCGGTGGCGAGCCCGTGCTCGTCGTCGTGAACCACTTCAAGTCCAAGGGCTCGGCAGGGCCGCTCGGCACGCCCGACACCGACCTGGGCGACGGCCAGGGCGCCGCGAACGCGTCGCGCGTGGCGCAGGCGACCGCGCTGCGCGACTGGGTCCCGACGATCCAGGGCGACGTCGAGGCGGTCGCGCTCGTGGGCGACTTCAACTCGTACACCAAGGAGGACCCCCTCGAGGTCCTCTACGACGCGGGCTACGTGGACGCGACCGAGGAGCTCTCGCCCGGCGAGTACTCCTACTCGTTCAGCGGCCTGGCCGGCTCGCTCGACCACGTCCTGCTCAACGAGGCGGCGCTGGACCGCGCGACCGGTGCGGACGTGTGGGAGATCAACTCGCCGGAGTCGATCGCGCTCGAGTACAGCCGGTACAACTACCACGGCTCGCTGTTCTACGCGGCGGACCCGTACCGGTCCTCGGACCACGACCCGGTGATCGTGGGTCTGTCCGCGGCGGCCGCGGCCGAGACGGTGGACCTGACGTTCCTCAACATCAACGACTTCCACGGGCGCATCGACGCCAACACGGTGAAGTTCGCGGGCACGGTCGAGGCCGAGCGGGCGAACGCGACCGGTCCGGTCGCGTTCCTGTCGGCCGGTGACAACATCGGCGCGTCGCTGTTCGCGTCGGCCACCCAGGACGACCAGCCGACGATCGACGTGCTGAACGCGCTGGACCTCGCGGCGTCCGCGGTCGGCAACCACGAGTTCGACAAGGGGTTCACCGATCTCACGGACCGGGTGATCGGCGCGTCCGGCGACGAGAACGCCGCGTGGTCGTACCTGGGGGCGAACGTCTACGCCAAGGGGACGAAGAACCCGGTGCTGCCGGAGTTCGAGCTGGTGGACATGGGTGGTGTGACGGTCGGTGTGATCGGTGCGGTGACGCAGGAGACCCCGACGCTGGTCACGCCGGCCGGGATCGCGGACCTGGACTTCGGTGACCCGGTGGAGGCGGTGAACCGTGTGGCGGCGCAGCTGTCGGACGGTGAGGCTGCCAACGGCGAGGCCGACGTGCTGGTCGCGGAGTACCACGACGGTGCGGGTGCGGGTACGCCCGACGGTGCGACGCTCGTCGAGGAGCTGGCGGCGGGTGGCGCGTTCGCCGAGATCGTCCAGGAGACCTCGGCGAAGGTGGATGTGATTTTCACGGGTCACACGCACAAGCAGTACGCGTGGTCGGCCCCGGTTCCGGGTGTCGAGGGCAAGACGCGTCCGGTGCTGCAGACCGGTTCGTACGGTGAGTTCCTCGGCAAGGTCGTGCTGACGTACGACACGACCACCGACGAGGTGCTCGCGCACGCGGAGTCGAACGTCGCCCGGTCCACGGTGGCCGACGCGACGCTCGTCGGTGCGTACCCGCGCGTCGCGGAGGTCAAGACGATCGTCGACGCGGCGCTCGCGCACGCGCAGACGGTCGGCTCGGTGCCGGTCGGCTCGGTGACGGCCGACATCACCACGGCGTTCACGGGTGGCAGCTACGTCGACGGCCGGTACCAGGGTTCGGCCCCGGGGACGACGACGGGCCGCGACGACCGCGCCAACGAGTCGACGCTGGGCAACCTGGTGGCGAACTCGCTGCGCGAGTCGCTCGCCGACGAGACCCGAGGCGGCGCGCAGATCGGCGTGGTCAACCCCGGCGGGCTGCGGGCCGAGCTGCTGTACGCGCCCGACGGCGTCATCACGACGGCCGAGGCGAACGGTGTGCTGCCGTTCGTGAACAACCTCTGGACGACGACGTTGACGGGTGAGCAGTTCGTGACGTTGCTGGAGCAGCAGTGGCAGACGAACCGGGACGGGTCGATCCCGTCGCGGCCGTACCTGCAGCTGGGGTTGTCGGACAACGTGTCGTACACGTACGACCCGGCGGCGCCGCGTGGTGAGCACATCACGTCGGTGACGGTCGATGGTGAGCCGCTGGACCTGTCGGCGGAGTACCGGATCGGGACGTTCTCGTTCCTGGCGACGGGTGGGGACAACTTCCGGGTGTTCGAGGATGCGACGGACACGCGTGACTCGGGTCTGGTCGACCGTGACGCGTGGATCGCGTACCTGCAGGCGAACGAGGACCTGGCGCCCGACTTCGCCCGTCACGCCGTGGCCGTCACGGACCTGCCGACGACCGTCGTCGCCGGTGAGGCCCTCGACCTCGCGGTGGCCAAGCTCGACCTGACGAGCCTCGGCTCGCCGCTCAACACGAGCGTCGACGTCCGCCTCGACGGCGAGTCCATCGGGACGGCGACCGTCACGGACGGTGCGGCGACCATCACCTCGACCGTGCCCGCGGGGACCACCGCGGGTGAGCACGTCCTGACCCTCGTGGCCGCTCCCAGCGGCACGACGGTGACGATCCCGCTCACGGTCGAGGAGGCGACGCCGTCGACGATCGATCTGACGTTCCTCAACATCAACGACTTCCACGGGCGCATCGACGCCAACACGGTCAAGTTCGCCGGCACGGTCGAGCAGCAGCGCGCCGCGGCCGACGGCCCGGTCGCGTTCCTGTCGGCCGGTGACAACATCGGTGCGTCGCTGTTCGCGTCGGCCACCCAGGACGACCAGCCGACCATCGACGTCCTGAACGCACTCGACCTCAAGGCCGCCGCGATCGCCAACCACGAGCTGGACAAGGGGTTCACGGACCTCACCGACCGGGTCATGGACGAGGCGGACTGGTCGTACCTGGGGGCGAACGTCTACGCCAAGGGGACGAAGAACCCGGTGCTGCCGGAGTTCGAGCTGGTGGACATGGGTGGTGTGACGGTCGGTGTGATCGGTGCGGTGACGCAGGAGACGCCGAGCCTGGTGACTCCGGCGGGGATCGCGGATCTGGACTTCGGTGACCCGGTGGAGGCGGTGAACCGTGTGGCGGCGCAGCTGTCGGACGGGGATGCGGCCAACGGTGAGGCCGATGTGCTGGTGGCCGAGTACCACGAGGGTGCGGGTGCGGGTACGCCGGACGGTGCGACGCTGGTGCAGGAGCTGGCTGCGGGGGGTGCGTTCGCGCAGATCGTGCAGGACACGTCGGCGAAGGTGGATGTGATCTTCACGGGTCACACGCACAAGCAGTACGCGTGGGCGGCTCCGGTTCCGGGCGTGGAGGGCAAGACGCGTCCGGTGCTGCAGACCGGTTCGTACGGTGAGTTCCTCGGCAAGGTCGTGCTCACGTACGACACGGCCACCGACGAGGTGCTGACTCACACCGAGCAGAACGTGGCGCGCACGACCACGGCGGACACCGAGCTCGTGACGGCCTACCCGCGCGTGGCCGAGGTCAAGACGATCGTCGACGCGGCGCTCGCGCACGCGGCGGTCGTCGGGAGCCAGCCGGTCGGGTCGGTCACGGCCGACATCACGACCGCCTTCGCGGGCGGCTCGTACGTCGACGGCCGCTACCAGGGCCCCGGCCCGCTGCCCACCACGGGCCGTGACGACCGGGCGAGCGAGTCCACGCTCGGCAACCTCGTCGCGAGCTCGCTGCGCGAGACCCTGTCGTCCGACCTGAGGGGTGGCGCGCAGATCGGCGTCGTCAACCCGGGTGGCCTGCGCGGGGAGCTGCTGTACGCGCGCTCGGGCGCCGAGGCGCAGGACGGGATCGTCACGTACGCCGAGGCGAACGGTGTGCTGCCGTTCGTGAACAACCTCTGGACGACGACGTTGACGGGTGAGCAGTTCGTGACGTTGCTGGAGCAGCAGTGGCAGACGAACCGGGACGGGTCGATCCCGTCGCGGCCGTACCTGCAGCTGGGGTTGTCGGACAACGTGTCGTACACGTACGACCCGGCGGCGCCGCGTGGTGAGCACATCACGTCGGTGACGGTCGATGGTGAGCCGCTGGACCCGTCGGCGGAGTACCGGATCGGGACGTTCTCGTTCCTGGCGACGGGTGGGGACAACTTCCGGGTGTTCGAGGATGCGACGGACACGCGTGACTCGGGTCTGGTCGACCGTGACGCGTGGATCGCGTACCTGCAGGCGAACGAGGACCTGGCGCCCGACTTCGCCCGCCACGCCGTGGCCGTCACGGACCAGCCGACCGAGGCCTTCGCGGGTGACGCCGTGACGTTCGGGGTCAGCCGGCTCGACCTGACGAGCCTGGGCTCGCCGCTCAACACGAGCGTCGACGTCCGCCTGGACGACGAGTCCATCGGGGGTGCCACGGTCAGCGGCGGGGCGGCGACGATCGCGGTCGTCATCCCGGCGGCGACGACGGCGGGGGACCACGAGCTGACGCTCGTGGCCGCACCGAGCGGCACCACCGTGACGATCCCGCTCACGGTCAAGGCGCCGACGGCGACCGCCACGACGCTCACGGTGCTGGGCGACCGCACCGCGGGCGCCACGCAGACGCTCGTCGCGCAGGTCGACCTGACGGACGTGGCCGGCACGGTCACGTTCCTCGACGGAGCCACCTGGCTCGACACCGTGGCGGTGCGCTACGGCAAGGCGACGCTCGACGTCGAGCTCAGCGCGGGCACGCACGACCTGCGGGCCGTGTTCCGCCCGAGCGACGGCCGGTGGGGCACCTCCACGGGTTCGCTCACGGTGTCGATCGCCAAGGCGGCCACGACGACGGCGCTCGTGCTCAGCCCGAGCACCGTCAAGTTCGGCGGAGCGGTGACGGCGCGGGTCACGGTCACGGGCGCGACGGTCGCGCCCGCGGGGACGGTGCAGATCCGCAAGGGCGGCACGGTGCTCGCGACCGCGACGCTGGCCGCGACCGGCAAGGTCGGCAAGGCGACCGTGGTGCTGCCGCGGACGCTGGGCACCGGCACGCACACGCTGACGGCGGTCTATGCCGGGTCGTCGTCGGTCGCGGGCTCGTCTGACACGGCGACGCTCAAGGTGACGGCGGCCAAGCCGTCCGTCACGCTGGGCGCCGCGAGCTGGACCGTCAAGAAGGGCAGCCAGCCCAAGGTCACGGTCACGGTCACGGGCGCGGCCAACGCACCGGTGCCGACCGGGAAGGTCACGCTCGTGGTCGGGAGCAAGACGCTCACGGGCACGCTGTCGGGTGGCCAGGTGACGTTCACGCTGCCGAAGGTGACGACGAGCGTCACGGTCAAGGCGACGTACGCCGGCAACGGCGGCTACACGTCGGTGTCGGCGAGCAAGCGCCTGACCGTGCGGTGACCGGCTGACCGCATGACGAGAGGCTCCGCACCCGGGTGGGTGCGGAGCCTCTCGTGCGTCCGGTGCTGCTAGAGGTAGTCGTGGTAGGCGGGCAGGTCCAGCACGCCGTTGCCGGACAGGCCGATGACGATCGTCTCGTCCGTGGTCGCGGCGCGGGCCCGGGCGAGCGCGCCGGCCACGGCGTGCGTCGACTCGGGCGCGGGGATGATCCCCTCGGCGCGCGCGAACTCGATGCCGGCCGCGAAGGCCTCCTGCTGCTCCACCGCGATCGCCGAGAGCAGCCCCAGCTCGAGCGCGTGCGAGACCATCGGCGCCATCCCGTGGTAGCGCAGCCCACCGGCGTGGATGGGCGGCGGGACGAAGTCCTTGCCGAGCGTGTGCATCTTGAGCAGCGGGGTCAGGCCGGCGACGTCGCCGTGGTCGTACCGGTACTCGCCCTGCGTGAGCGAGGGGCACGCCGCGGGCTCGCACGCGACGACCTGCGTCGTCGTCCCGTCACGCAGGTTGCGCCCGATGAACGGGAAGCTCAGCCCGGCGAGGTTGGAGCCGCCGCCCGCGCAGCCGAACACGACGTCGGCCTGCTCGCCGATCTCGTCGAGCTGGGCCAGCGCCTCCACCCCGATGACGCTCTGGTGGAGCAGCACGTGGTTGAGCACCGAGCCCAGCGCGTAGTGCGCGTGCGGGTCCTGCGCCGCGACCTCGACGGCCTCCGAGATCGCCATGCCGAGCGAGCCGGTGGTGTCCGGGTCGGCGGCCAGCATGGCGCGGCCCGCCTCCGTGAGGTCCGACGGCGACGGGTGGCACACGCCGCCGTACGTCTCCATCTGCATGCGGCGGTACGGCTTGGCGTCGAACGACGCGCGCACCTGCCACACCTCGCACTGGATCCCGACGAGCGCGCACGCCATGGACAGCGACGCGCCCCACTGGCCTGCGCCGGTCTCCGTGGTGAGCTTGGTGATGCCCTCGATCGCGTTGTAGTACGCCTGCGCCACCGCGGTGTTGGGCTTGTGCGAGCCGGCGGGGGAGACGCCCTCGTACTTGTAGAAGATCTTGGCGGGCGTGCCGAGCGCGCGCTCGAGACGCAGCGCCCGGACCAGCGGTGAGGGCCGCCACAGCGCGTACATCTCCCGCACGGTCTGCGGGATCTCGACGTACCGCTCGGTGCTGACCTCCTGCGCGATGAGCGCCATCGGGAACAGCGGTGCGAGGTCCTGCGGCCCGATCGGCTCCCGCGTGCCGGGGTGCAGCGCGGGCGGTGCCGGCTCGGGCAGGTCGGCCGCCAGGTTGTACCAGTGCGTCGGGACGGCCGAGGGCACGAACGTGCCGACGGGGTCGGTGCGCACGCCCCTCGCGGGCGCTGGCTGGACGTCGGGGGATGTCATCGGGTGTGCCTCCCTGGGCGCGTCGCGGTGCGGTGCGGCCGCCGACGCGCGTCACCAGGTCCACGACGTCGTGGGACCGCTGCGCAGAGCCTAGGGGAGGTGCGGTCCGCCGTCGGGCGCGTGACCAGCAGGTGTGCGGCGGCTCGCGATGCGGACGGCGGCCGCCATGCCGCCGTCGCCGTAGCTGGGCTCACCCACGGGCAGGTGCGGGTCGGCGACGAGCAGGCGCTCCCAGGCGTCCAGACGCGCGATCGACGTCGCCTCCAGGCCGAGCACCGCCTCGCGGACGTGCCGTTCGTACAGCGCCCGGTGCTTGTCGACGAGGTGCCCGACGAGCTCGAGCCGCTGCTCCATGCTGCGGACGTTGGCGGACGCAGGCGCGGTGCGGTACTCGACCAGCGCGTCGGCCACGACCTCGATGCGCCCACCCTGGCTCAGCATCGCCAGGAACAGGTCCCAGTCCTCGAAACCCGAGCGCATCTGCTCGTCGTAGCCGCCCGCGGCGGCCCATCGCTCGCGGCGCAGGAGAGCACTCGCCGGGCAGGCGTTGCGGTGCAGGAAGTCCACGGCCGTGCCACCCGGTGGGCGCACCAGGCCGTCCGTCACCCCGTGCAGCAGCAGCCACGACGACGCGGCGACGATCTCGGGCCGCTCGGCCAGCGCGGCGTGCGCGCGGGCCAGGAACGTGGGCGCCCACCGGTCGTCGCCGTCGAGCACCGCGACGAGCGGTGCGCGCAGCGCACGGATGCCCGCGTTGCGGGCCGCGCTCACGCCCCGGTTCTCCTGCCGCAGGACGCGCACGCCGGCACGGTCGAGCTCGTCCAGCACGGCGAGCGACTCGTCGTCGTCCGAGCCGTCGTCGACCACCACCAGCTCGTCGGGGACGAGCGTCTGGGCGCGCACCGACGCGACGGCCTGCCGCAGCCACGGCGCCTGGCGGAAGCTGGTGACGACGACGCCGATCCCGGTGCTCACGCCAGGAGGCTAGTCCCGACTCCGGTGCTCGCGGTCGGACTCAGATCGCGCACGAGTCGTCGGCGCACGCGTGCGCGTCGGGGTCGCCCGCGATCGTCTGCAGCGGGTTCGCCTCGCGCCAGCCGGTCTCGAGCAGCTGCGTGAACACGTCGGACGGCTGCGCACCGGAGACCGCGTACCTGCGGTCGACGACGAAGAACGGCACGCCGGTCACGCCGAGAGCCCGCGCCTGCGCGAGGTCCTCGTCGACCGCGTCGGACTGCGCGGACCCGGCGAGGAACGCGGCGACGGCCGCGTCGTCGAGCCCCGCGGCGCCGAAGCCCGCCTCGCGCGCGACCGTGACGAGCCCGGCGTCGGTACCCAGGTCCGCACCCCGCTCGAAGTGCGCGGAGAACAGCGCCTCGAGCGTGCGCTCGGCCAGCGCCGCGCCCCCGACCTCGCGTGCGAGGTGCGTCAGGCGGTGCGCGTCGTAGGAGTTGAACGCGAGCACGGTTCCGAAGTCGTACGCGAGCCCGACCTCCGCCGCGACCGCTGTGACGTGCGCGAACATGCGGTCGACCTGGTCACGACCGATCCCCTTGAGCTCGGCCAGGGCCTCGGCCTCGGGACGTCCGGGCCCGCGCGGCGTGTCGGGCGAGAGCTGGTAGGAGCGCCAGACGACGTCCACGTGGTCGCGGTGGTCGAACTGCTCGAGCGCCTGGGCGAACCGGCGCTTGCCGATGTAGCACCACGGGCAGGCGATGTCGGACCAGACCTCGACGGTCAGCGTGCGGGTCGGGGCGGTGGGGAGCGTGGTCACGGCAGCAGGAGGACCTTTCCGGTGGTGGCACGCGCCTCGAGCGCGCGGTGGGCGTCGGCCGCGTCGGCCAACGGATAGGTGGCGCCGACGCGCACGTCGAGCGAGCCGTCGGCGACGGCGGTGAACAGCTCGTCCGCGCGCCACTCGAGCTCGTCGCGCGTGGCGACGTGGTCGCCGAGCGTGGGGCGGGTGAGGAACACCGAGCCCGCGGCGTTGAGCCGCTGCGGGTCGACGGGTGGGACGGGTCCCGAGGCGGCGCCGAACAGGACGAGCGTGCCGCGGCGCGCGAGCGAGGCGAGCGAGGCGTCGAACGTCGTCCGACCGACGCCGTCGTAGACCGCGTCGACGCCGCGGCCGTCGGTCAGCGCGCGCACGGCGGCGGGCAGCTCGGTGGGCAGGTCGGTCAGCTCGTCGTACCGGATCACGTCGCTCGCACCGGCGGCGCGGGCCAGGTCCGCCTTGTGCGCCGCGCCGACGGTCGCGAGCACGCGTCCGCCGCGCGCGACGGCGAGCTGGGTCAGCAGCAGCCCGACCCCGCCGGCCGCGGCGTGCACGAGGACGGTGGATCCGGGGGCCACGCGGTAGGAGGACGTCGCGAGGTAGTGCGCGGTCAGGCCCTGCAGCGGCAGCGCGGCCGCGGCGCGGTCGTCGACGCCGTCGGGCACCGCGAGCAGCTCGCGCTCGCGCACCACGACGAGCTCGGCGTACGAGCCCGGTGCCTGCGCCCACGCGACGCGGTCGCCCGGCGCGAACCGCGCGACGTCGGAGCCCACCGCCTGCACCACGCCCGCACCCTCGGACCCGACGACGTGCGGGAACGGCATCGCGTACGCACCCGACCGCCGGTAGGTGTCGATGAAGTTGACGCCCGCCGCGGCGACGCGCACGAGCACCTCGTCCGGCGCGGGGACGGGGTCCGGGCGGTCGACGACGGCGAGGGCCTCGGGCCCCCCGGGTGACGAGGCGATGACGGCGCGCATGACGTGCTGCAACGCCGCGGACGCCGCGCGTCATCCCGGCGCAGGATGTGATCCGGCGCGACCGGATGTGCGTGCATCAGTTCGCGCAGGAGTGTATGTTCATGCGTATGTCCTTCTCCGTGGCGGTCGCCGGTGCGAGCGGGTACGCGGGCGGCGAGATGCTCCGCGTCCTCCTGCAGCACCCCGAGGCCCGCATCGAGACCGTCAGCGCGCACTCCAACGCCGGCAGCACGCTCGGTGAGCACCAGCCACACCTGCGTGGTCTCGCGGACCGCGTCCTCGCGCCCACCACGGTCGACACGCTCGCCGGGCACGACGTGGTGGTCCTGGCGCTCCCGCACGGCGCGAGCGGCGCGGTGGCGGCCGAGCTCGCCGCACGCGACCCGCGCACGGTCGTCGTCGACCTGGGTGCCGACCACCGGCTCGTCGACGCGTCCGACTGGCGCACGTACTACGGCAGCGAGCATGCGGGCACGTGGCCCTACGGCCTGCCCGAGCTGCTGCACGCGGGCGAGCGCACCGCGGTCGCGCAGCGCGCGGCGCTCGCGGGGGCCACGCGCATCGCGGTCCCGGGCTGCAACGTCACCGCGGTGACGTTGGGCCTGCAGCCGGGCGTCGCCGCCGGCGTCGTCGAGCCGATCGACCTCGTCGCCGTGCTCGCCAACGGCTACTCGGGTGCGGGCAAGAGCCTCAAGCCGCACCTGCTCGCGTCCGAGGGGCTCGGCATGGCGCAGCCGTACGCGGTCGGCGGCACCCACCGCCACATCCCGGAGATCGCGCAGAACCTGCGCGCGGCGGGCGCCCCTGACGTGACGCTCTCGTTCACACCGACGCTCGTGCCCATGTCGCGCGGCATCCTGGCGACCGCGACCGCACGCCTGGTCCCCGGCACCACGCCCCAGGCCGTGCGGGACGCGTGGGAGCGGGCCTACGCCGACGAGCCGTTCGTCCACCTGCTCCCGCAGGGGCAGTGGCCCACCACGGCCGCGACGCTCGGCGCGAACACCGCACTGGTCCAGGTCGCCGTCGACGAACGCGCGGGCCGGGTCGTCACCGTCACCGCGATCGACAACCTCGTCAAGGGGACCGCGGGCGGCGGCGTGCAGTCCCTCAACCTCGCGCTCGGGCTGCCCGAGACGCTCGGCCTCCCGCTGAACGGAGTCGCACCGTGACCACGACGACCACCGCCGAGGACACCGCCCAGAGCTCGCCGGGCGTGACCGCACCGCTCGGGTTCCGCGCGAGCGGTGTCACCGCGGGTCTCAAGGCGTCCGGGCGCCCGGACCTCGCGCTCGTCGTGAACGACGGACCGTCGCACGTGGGTGCGGCCGTGTTCACGTCCAACCGCGTGGTCGGTCACCCCGTGACGTGGTCGCGCCAGGCCGTGGCCGACGGCGTCGTGCACGCGGTCGTGCTCAACTCGGGCGGCGCCAACGTGTGCACGGGCCCGGACGGCTTCCTGGACGTGCACCGCACCGCGGAGACGGTCGGGGCGGCGCTCGGCATCTCACCGGGCGACGTCGTCGTGGCCTCGACCGGGCTCATCGGCGAGCGGCTGCCCATCGACACGCTGCTCGCGGGCGTCGGCCCGGCGTGCGCCGCGCTCTCGGAGACCGGTGGGCCGGCCGCCGCGGGCGCGATCATGACCACCGACACGGTGCCCAAGACAGCGGACCTGGTGGTCCAGGCCGACCAGGGCACGTGGCGGGTCGGTGGCATGGCCAAGGGCGCCGGGATGCTGGCACCCGGCCTGGCCACGATGCTGTGCGTGATCACGACCGACGCGGTGGTCGACGCGGCGCTCGCGGACGAGGCGCTGCGCACCGCGACACGCCAGACGTTCGACCGCGTCGACTCCGACGGCTGCATGTCGACGTCGGACACCGTCGTCCTGCTCGCGTCGGGTGCCTCGGGCGTCGCACCCGACCCGGCCGGCTTCGTCGCGGGGATCACCGCCGTGGCCGCACAGCTCGCGCGTCAGCTCGTCGCGGACGCCGAGGGCGCCACGCACGACATCGCGATCACGGTGACCGGCGCGCAGACCCAGGACGCCGCGCTCGCGGTGGCCCGCGCGGTCGCGCGCTCCAACCTCTTCAAGGCCGCGATCTACGGCAACGACCCGAACTGGGGCCGCATCCTGGCCTCGGTCGGCACCGTGCCGCAGGAGGTCGCGGCGTTCGAGCCCGACGAGCTCGACGTGTCGATCAACGGCGTGATGATCTGCCGCGCGGGTGGCGCGCACGCGCCGCGCACCGACGTGGACCTCGCCGGCCAGCGGGAGGTCCACGTGCTGATCGACCTGCACGCCGGCACCGAGGTGGTCACGCTGTGGACCAACGACCTCACGCACGCCTACGTCTCCGAGAACAGCGAGTACTCGACGTGACCACCACCCCGCCGGACGACTTCCACTTCGACACCCGGACCGACCTGCGCCCCGACCAGAAGGCCGAGGTGCTGATCCAGGCGCTGCCGTGGCTGCAGCGGTTCAACGGCGCGCTCGTCGTGGTGAAGTACGGCGGCAACGCCATGATCGACGAGGACCTCAAGCGCGCGTTCGCGCAGGACATGGTGTTCCTGCACCAGGTGGGCCTGCGCCCGGTCGTCGTGCACGGCGGTGGTCCGCAGATCAACGCGATGCTCGACCGGCTCGGCATCGCCTCGGAGTTCCGGGGCGGGCTGCGCGTGACCACGCCCGAGGCGATGGACGTCGTCCGCATGGTGCTCACGGGCCAGGTCTCGCGCGAGCTGGTCGGGCTGCTGAACGCGCACGGACCGCACGCGGTCGGGCTCTCGGGCGAGGACGGCGGGCTGTTCCAGGCCCGGCGGCGCTCGGCGATCGTCGACGGCGAGCCCGTGGACGTGGGCCTGGTCGGTGACGTCGTCCAGGTCAACCCCGGCGCGGTGCAGGACCTGCTCGACGCGGGGCGGATCCCCGTGGTGAGCACGGTGGCACCCGACATCGACGACCCCACCCAGGTGCTCAACGTCAACGCCGACACAGCGGCGGCGGCGCTCGCGGTCGCGCTCGGTGCGCGCAAGCTCATCGTCCTGACGGACGTCGAGGGCCTGTACCTGCGCTGGCCGGACCGGTCCTCGCTCGTGCGCCGTCTGCGCGCCACCGAGCTCGCCGGCGTCCTGCCCACGCTCGACGCCGGCATGCGGCCCAAGATGGAGGCCTGCTGGCGAGCCGTCGAGGGCGGGGTCGGCCGCGCGCACGTCATCGACGGCCGCGCGCCCCACTCGATCCTGGTCGAGGTCTTCACGTCCGACGGCATCGGGACCATGGTGCTGCCCGACGAGGAGCCCGCCGACGCGCCGTTCACCGCCCCCATCCCGCTGGTCCACCCGGAGGTGCCCGCATGAGCGAGCCGACGACCGCCCTCTCGACGGGCGAGCAGCCGACGCGCCGCGCGCTGCGCCGCGCCGCCAGCACCGTGGACGGCCTGCCGGTGCAGGTGGCCGACGGCTCGGTCGCGCAGTGGACCCAGCGCTACACGCACGCCGTCATGGACACCTTCGGCCCGCCGCAGCGCGTGCTGGTGCGGGGCGAGGGCCCCTACGTGTGGGACGCGGACGGCACGCGCTACCTGGACCTGCTCGGTGGCATCGCGGTGAACAGCCTGGGCCACGCCCACCCGACCCTGACCGCGGCGATCAGCGCGCAGCTCGGCACGCTCGGGCACGTCTCGAACTTCTTCGGGTCACCCACCCAGATCGCGTTCGCGGAACGGCTGATCGAGCTCGCCGGCGCACCCGCCGGGTCGCGCGTGTTCCTCACGAACTCCGGCACCGAGGCCAACGAGGCCGCGTTCAAGCTCGCGCGGCGCACGGGCCGCCCCCGGATCCTCGCGCTCGAGGGCGCGTTCCACGGCCGCAGCATGGGCGCGCTCGCGCTGACCCACAAGGCCGCGTACCGCGAGCCGTTCGAGCCGCTGCCGGGAGGCGTCGAGTGGGTGCCGTTCGGCGACTCGGCCGCGCTCGAGGCCGCGCTCGCGCCGGGTGACGTCGCCGCGCTGTTCGTCGAGCCCGTCCAGGGTGAGGCGGGCGTCCTGGCGCTGCCCGAGGGCTACCTGGCCGAGGCGCGGCGCCTGACGGCGCGCCACGGCACGCTGCTGATCCTCGACGAGGTCCAGACCGGCATGGGCCGCACGGGTGCGTGGTTCGCGCACCAGCTGCCGCACCTGGGCGGCGGGATCGTCCCGGACGCGGTCACGGTGGCGAAGGGCCTGGGCGGCGGGTTCCCCGTCGGTGCGCTGCTCGCGTACGGCGACACGGCGGCCACGCTCCTGGGCCGGGGCCAGCACGGCACCACGTTCGGCGGCAACCCCGTCGCGTCGGCGGCGGCGCTCGCGACCATCGGCGTGATCGAGCGGGACGGGCTGCTCGCGCACGTCGCCGCGCTGGGCGCGCGTCTGCGGGAGCGGATCGCCGCGCTGGACACGCCGCTGATCGAGGGCGCGCGGGGCGAGGGGCTGCTCATCGGCGTCGCGCTGAGCGCGCCGGTCGCGCCCGCGCTCGCGTCGCGTGCGCTCGCCGCCGGGTTCATCGTCAACCCGGTCAACCCGACGACGATCCGCCTGGCCCCGCCGTTCGTGCTGACCGACGAGCAGGCGGGCACGTTCGTCGACTTCCTCGCGGAGCTCGACCCGGCGGAGGTGGCGGCGTGACGCGCCACTTCCTGCGGGACGACGACCTGTCGCCCGCCGAGCAGCGCGAGGTCCTCGAGCTGGCTCTCGCGTTCCGCGACGACCGCTACATCCGGACGCCGCTGGCCGGCCCGCGTGCGGTCGCGGTCATCTTCGACAAGCCGACGCTGCGCACGCAGGTCTCGTTCTGCGCGGGCATCGCCGAGATGGGCGGCTTCCCGCTCGTCGTCGACGGCAACCTCGCCCAGATCGGGACGCGCGAGTCGATCACCGACACGGCGCGTGTGCTCGGCCGGCAGGTCGCCGCGGTCGTGTGGCGCACGGGTGCGCAGGTGCGCATCGAGGAGATGGCCGCGGGTGCGGGCGTCCCGGTGGTCAACGCGCTCACCGACGAGTTCCACCCGTGCCAGATCCTGGCCGACCTCGCGACCGTCGCGCTGCACCGCGGCGGGGTCGGCGCGCTCGCGGGCCTCACGCTCGCGTACGTGGGGGACGGCGCCAACAACATGGCGCACTCCTACGTGCTGGGCGGCGCGACCGCGGGCCTGCACGTGCGGATCGGCTGTCCCGAGGGCTTCCGTCCCGACGAGCGCGTCGTCGCCGACGCCCGGCGCATCGCCGCGAGCACGGGCGGCTCGGTCACGGTCGTGCCCACGCTCGCGGAGGCCGTGACCGGTGCCGACGTCGTCGCGACCGACACGTGGGTCTCGATGGGCCAGGAGGCCGAGGCGACGGCACGTGAGACGCCGTTCGTCCCGTTCCGGCTCGACGAGGCCGCGCTCGCGCTCGCCGCGCCGGACGCGCTCGTGCTGCACTGCCTGCCCGCCTACCGCGGCAAGGAGATCACCGCGGGCGTGCTCGACGGCCCCCAGTCGGTCGCATGGGACGAGGCGGAGTTCCGCCTGCACGCGCAGAAGGCCCTGCTCGCGTTCCTCCTCGACGCGCGGCGGCCCTGACGTGGGCGCGACGAGCGTGGGCGCGGCAGCCGTGGGCGCACCGCCGGGCACGGTCCCGCAGACCAAGGCCGCCCGGCAGGCCCTGGTCGTGACGCTGCTCGCGCGCGGCTCGGTGCACTCGCAGCAGCAGCTCGCCGAGCTGCTCGCGGACGCGGGCGTCACGGTCACGCAGGCCACGCTCTCGCGCGACCTCGTCGAGCTGCGCGCGGTCAAGGTCCGCACGTCGTCGGGCGCGCTCGCGTACGCGCTGCCCCCGGAGGGCGCCGTCCGCGGCCTGCCCACCGCGGTCGACGACGTCGCCGAGCACCTGGCCGCACGCCTGGCCCGGTTGTGCGGCGAGCTGCTGCTCACCGCAGAGTCGTCGGGCAACCTCGTCGTGCTGCGGACCCCGCCCGGTGCCGCGCAGTTCCTCGCCTCCGCGATCGACCACTCCGTCCTGCCGGCCGTGCTCGGCACGATCGCCGGTGACGACACCATCCTCGTCGTCTCGCGTGACCCCGACGGGGCCGCGCTCGCCGCTCGCTTCCTGGCCCTGGCCACGGACGTGCGCACCCCCGACCCCACCAAGCACCACGAACCCTCGAAGGAAGAGCACCATGACTGAGCGCGTCGTCCTCGCGTACTCCGGCGGCCTGGACACCTCCGTCGGCATCGGCTGGATCGCCGAGGCCACCGGGGCCGAGGTGATCGCCGTGGCCGTCGACGTCGGCCAGGGCGGTGAGGACCTCGAGGTGATCCGTCGGCGCGCGCTCGACTGCGGTGCGGTCGAGGCGTACGTGGCCGACGCGCGCGACGAGTTCGCGCAGGAGTACTGCATGCCGGCGCTCGCGGCCAACGGCCTGTACCTGGACCGGTACCCGCTGGTCTCGGCGCTGTCCCGGCCCGTGATCGTCAAGCACCTGGTGCGCGCCGCGCGCCAGTTCGGCGCGACGACGGTCGCGCACGGCTGCACGGGCAAGGGCAACGACCAGGTGCGGTTCGAGGTCGGCATCACGTCGATCGCGCCCGACCTCACGTGCCTGGCCCCGGTCCGGGACCTCGCGCTGACCCGCGACAAGGCCATCGAGTTCGCGGAGAAGCACCAGCTGCCCATCGCGACCACCAAGCACAACCCGTTCTCGATCGACCAGAACGTGTGGGGCCGCGCGGTCGAGACCGGCTTCCTCGAGGACATCTGGAACGGTCCGACCAAGGACGTCTACACCTACACCGACGACCCGACGTTCCCGCCCGTGGCCGACGAGGTGGTCATCAGCTTCGAGCAGGGTGTCCCGGTCGCGCTCGACGGCGTCCCGGTGACCCCGCTGCAGGCGATCCAGGAGATGAACCGCCGCGCGGGTGCGCAGGGCGTCGGCCGGATCGACATCGTCGAGGACCGCCTGGTCGGCATCAAGTCGCGCGAGGTGTACGAGGCGCCGGGCGCGATCGCGCTCATCACCGCGCACCAGGAGCTCGAGAACGTCACGGTCGAGCGTGAGCAGGCGCGCTTCAAGCGCGGTGTCGAGCAGCGGTGGACCGAGCTCGTCTACGACGGCCAGTGGTTCAGCCCGCTCAAGCGGTCGCTCGACACGTTCATCGCCGACACGCAGCGGTACGTCTCGGGCGACGTCCGCCTGGTGCTGCACGGCGGCCGCGCGACGGTCACGGGGCGCCGCTCGGACACCTCGCTGTACGACTTCAACCTCGCGACGTACGACACGGGCGACACGTTCGACCAGGCCGCGGCCCGGGGGTTCATCGAGATCTACGGCCTGTCGAGCAAGCTCGCCGCCGCGCGCGACGTGCGGTTCGGCAACGGCGTGGACCTCGGGTCGCAGGGCGGCATCGATGCCTGACGAGCCCTCTGCGCAGGCCGGCGGCCCGGACGCACCGCTCGCCCTGTGGGGCGGCCGGTTCGCGTCCGGGCCCGCCGCGGCGCTCGCGGACCTGTCGCGTTCGACCCACTTCGACTGGCGCCTGGCGGACGTCGACATCTCGGGATCGGTCGCGCACGCGCACGTGCTGCACGCCGCGGGGCTGCTCTCGGACGACGAGGTGCGCGGGATGGTCGACGCGCTCGAGCGGCTGCGCACCGACGTCGCGTCGGGCGACTTCGGCCCGACGCCCGACGACGAGGACGTGCACACCGCGCTCGAGCGCGGCCTGATCGAGCGCGCGGGCACCGAGCTCGGGGGCAAGCTGCGCGCGGGGCGGTCCCGCAACGACCAGATCGCGACGCTCGTGCGCATGTACCTGCGTCGCGAGGCACGCACCATCGCGGGGCTCGCGCTCGACGTGGTCGACGCGCTCGTCGCGCAGGCGGCCGCCGCGGGCGACGCGCCCATGCCGGGGCGCACGCACCTGCAGCACGCGCAGCCCGTGCTGCTCGCGCACAGCCTGCTGGCGCACGCGTGGCCGCTGCTGCGCGACGTCGAGCGTTACGTCGACTGGGACCGCCGCGCGGCGGTGTCGCCGTACGGCTCGGGAGCGCTCGCGGGCTCGTCGCTGGGGCTGGACCCGGCCGCGGTCGCCGCCGAGCTCGGCTTCGACGCGCCGGTGGAGAACTCGATCGACGGGACCGCGTCGCGCGACGTGGTGGCCGAGTTCGCGTTCGTGTCCGCGATGCTCGCGGTCGACCTGTCCCGCCTGGCCGAGGAGGTCATCCTCTGGGCGACGAAGGAGTTCGGCTTCGTGCGCCTGCACGACGCGTACTCGACCGGGTCGAGCA